>NZ_JAATVU010000109.1 GCF_013184745.1 Mangrovicoccus sp. HB161399 | reverse complement strand
GCAGGAACAGGGCAAGGATGCCGAAGAGGCCTGCGGTGACGTCGGTCATTGCTCCACCCCGTTCAGGATCACGTCGAGGCACTGGATCAGGAAAATCACAACGACCAGACCGGTGCCTGCGGCGAGGATCGCGTAGAAGGGCCAGAGCGGCAGGCCCAGCATGTTGGTGGCGTCGCCGAATTCGGCGGCATCGAGCGCCTTGAGCACCGCGCGGTGGCACAGCACGCCCAGCACCCAGCCCGACAGGCAGCGCGCCAGCACGTCGCCCGCGCGGCGGCCGAAATAGCCGAGGAAGCGGTCGAAGACATCGACGCCGACATGGCCGTTCAGCGAGGTGCAGTAGGGCAGGGCGGACATCACCAGCGCCACGGCGGTCAGCTGGATGATCTCGTTCGATCCCAGGATCGGCTGGCCGAGAGCATAGCGCATGATGACGCCCGCGACGATCAGCACGACGAGGGAGAGAAGGGCGATCCCGCCGATCACGGCCAGGACCGCCGTGGCCCTGCCGGTAACGGCCGACAGGGCGGAGGCAGCCTTGCGCACCATCTCAGTGTTTCAGCGCGTCGACGATGGCCTGGGCGCTGCCGCCCGTCTCGGCCACGACCTGCGCGGTGACTTCCGCGGCGGCCTCGTCGAAGGCGGCGGCCTCTTCCGCGGTCAGCTCGATCAGCTCGTGCCCGTCCATCTCGGCGAAGGCGGTTAGCCCGTCGGCGGCGACCTTCAGCTGGGTCTCGTTGGCGAGAAAGGAAGCTTCCTTGCCGGCCTCGAGCAGCGCGGCCTGATTGGCGTCGGAGAGATCGTTGAAGGCCTGGCGGTTGGCGAGGATGAAGAAGGGCGAGTTGGTCGTGTCCATGCCCACGGTCAGATAGTTCGCCACCTCGCCCAGGCGGAAGGCGCGGGTCGCGGTGGTGTCGATCATCGCGCCGTCGATCACGCCGGTCTGCAGCGAGTTGTAGATCTCGGAAACCGGCATCGAGACCGGGGTCGCGCCCCAGGCCTCGACGAGGAGGCCGGTATTGCGCGACGGCACGCGGATTTTCATGCCCTTGATGTCCTCGGGAGAGCGCACCGCCTTGTCACGGGTGTAGAGGACGTTCGGTGCCGAAGACCATAGCGACACGAGGATCGCGCGGCGGTATTCCGGCTGGAACAGCTCGATATGGTCCCAGATGTCCTGGGTGCCCGTCGCGGTATCGGTTACGCCGGGCAGTTCGGCGACCAGCGTCAGCGGGAAGGTCGAGGCGGTGTAGCCCGCCAGCGAGACGCCCAGCTCGGCCACCCCATCAAGCACGCGGGTATACTGCTCGGCCGGGCCCGGACCCAGCTCGCCGCCATTGTAGATGGTGACGGTCAGGTCGCCGCCGGATTTCTCCGCGACCATCTTGGCGAAGGGCTCGAACGCGCCCGTCACATAGGGGTGGGTCGGCGCGAAAAAGCTGGCGAACTTGAAATTCTCCGCCGTCGCGGCACTCGCGGCCAGACCGATGGCGGCTGCAAGGATTGCTGTACGCATGGTTTTGATCCTCCCGAAATCAGGCCCGGCGGAATGGCGGGCCGCATGCGGACCCTACATGCGCCCATAGTGACGCAGGGACAAATTGTTTCCATGGAGTGACTCATAGCGTAAGCGCTATAGGTTTTGCCTGCGTTCCTCGGCGAGTTGGCAGTCCGGCATCAACAGGCGAGGTCGGGTCGGCAGCAAGTTTCCCCATGAAGTCAGGACGATCTCGTGCCATTCGGGATTTCCGGCAATCGGGAACCATCATGTCAAGGCGGCAGAGACGGAGCGCCGGACGAGGTCTCTGTGCAGGCGGCTTCGAAAGCGTGTTTCCATGCAGCCATGGTGAACTATGATCGGGATGGGCGACGGCCGTCCGGGAGGAGGACGGCCGATTGCCCACAGTCTTGGGGAGGAAAGAGGCATGAAGAAAATCCTGGGAACGCTCGCGGCGACGGCCGCGCTCGGCGGCCTGCTGGCGGCCGCGCCCGCGCTCGCGGAAACCCGCGTGATCGTGCTGGGCACCGGCACTCCCGTTCCGGATGCGGACCGCGCCGGTCCCGGTCTCGCGGTGATTTCCGGAGGCGAGGCCTACCTGTTCGATGCCGGCGGCGGCATGGTCCAGCGGATGATCCAGGCGTGGCAGACGATGGGGGCGGAGGAACTCTATCCGACCAAGGTGAAGCACCTGTTCCTGTCGCACCTGCACAGCGACCACACGCTCGACTATCCCGAGCTTGCGGCGACCTACTGGTGGCGCCGCACCGAGAAGCTGAACGCCTACGGCCCGGAGGGGCTGCAGGCGATGACCGACGGCTACTACGAGATGCAGGCGATCGACATCAACTTGCGCACCAGCGGCAACCAGCCGGTG
Organism: Mangrovicoccus sp. HB161399; assembly: GCF_013184745.1. Lineage (GTDB taxonomy): Bacteria > Pseudomonadota > Alphaproteobacteria > Rhodobacterales > Rhodobacteraceae > Mangrovicoccus. Next base: position 11,970 of record NZ_JAATVU010000109.1, on the reverse strand, counting down.
AAGGATCCGACGCTCTACCAGGTCGATGTCCACGAGATCGGCGATGACGGCGTGATCTTCGACGGGGACGGCGTCAAGGTGGAGGCTTTCTCGGTCAATCATGGCGACATCCACCCGGCCTACGGCTACAGGATCACGACGCCCGACAAGACCGTCGTGTTTTCCGGCGATACCACCTACTCCCCAACGCTGGCGGAAATGGCGAAGGGCGCGGATGTACTGGTGCACGAGGTCATCAGCGAGGAGGGCTGGAAGGCGCTCACTCCCGACTGGCAGGCCTATCACCATTCCTCGCATACCCTGACCAGCGAACTCGCGCAGATCGCCAACGAGGCGCGCCCCGGCGTTCTCGTGCTGACCCATATCCTGCATTACGGCGCGCCGATCGGGACGGCTCAGACCGAGATCGAGGCGCTCTATGACGGCAAGGTCGTCCTGGCGAACGACCTGGACGAATTTTGAAGAAAGCCGGGCAGCCGCGGGCTGACACGCGGCAACCCTCCCACCATCCGGGCTGATTGCCACTGCGCCTTGGGACGGATCAGTTGGCGGGGGGAGACCATGCCGGAGGCGACGCTTTCGAGCGCTTCCGGCGCCATGTATCCCGCGACATCCCCGACGGCAAGGGCTTCGCCCCGGATCACGCGCTGCCCGAGGACCCAATCCGCCTCGTCCGCGATCAGTTCCGCCAGGCTCCCGCCGAGCTCCAGCCCAAGCTCGACATCCTGCCACATCGCCTCCAGCGCCCCGACCGGCATTGCCCCTGCATCGCCGCCGCCGGGTCCGCGGCAACATCGGCATCGCCCCGGGCCAGCGCGCCGAGGCCTCCAGCTCCGCTGCCTTCTCCCCGGTCATTTCCGGCGTCGCGGCCAGAATGTAATCTCTCATTATTGACATAATTGGCAAACTGTACGGCAATGACGTCTTCAGGCCAGGAACATTGTCGAAATGCCGGAATTCATGAGACTCGGCGCGCCTATTGACCACCTGTCGGCTCTTGCGCAGCGGGTGCGTGGCCAGAATGCGCGCTTCGAGGATCCCGTCGAGATGAAACTGCGTGAGAAGTCACCTACAACCTACTCAGGCCACATCTGGGCTGCGTGAAGCACGCGCAGTACTGTCACCAAAGACGGATTTTCAGCATAAACCACAAGGTAATTCGGTCGAACGACCATTTCACGCGTTCCTTTTACACGTCCAGGACGACAGCGGCGAGGCTGCGGTGGCAGCTGTACGACCTTTGCATGAATTTCATCCATGAGGGTCGTTGCAGCATCTGGGTTATCGTCCGATAATGTAGTCGACAATCGCCATGAGGTCGGCGACCGCTGTGGCCGTCCATTCAAGTTCAGGCACCGCGCTTCCCGTTAATCAGAGCACGCGCTTCGAGCATGACCTGGTCATGTGGCCTGGTCGGACGCGTGTCGGCCAGAGCCTCCTGGACCTTGGACTTGAACCACGCGTCATAGGCATCCGGGTCCGCAGTTAAGCCGGCGGGCATTCCACCCTCGGCAGCCACCCGGGTCAGCAGAATACGGACAGCATCAGAGAGGGTCAGACCAACTCCCGCCAAGGCGTCGGTCGCCTGAGCTTTCAGGTGGTCGTCAACACGGACGTGGATCATGGATGTTTGTGCTGGCATGGCGATCTCCTTGTCTCACGCACCAGTGTGTATCTCAATTGCGATACACGCAAGGCTGTCGAAAGTGCAACAATTGGGTATGCTCGGGGTGAAGGACGCAATGAATACGCACCGCTCGGGCACGGATCACGAATGAAAATCTATTGGATGTCGTCATGGCTCCACCAACTCAAGGTTGGGAATCTCCGGCAAACCCGGCGGCGGTTCATGGTGCAGGTATCCGAACGCCCGGAGAGCTTCCCTGTGCGGAACGATGTACACGAAGGCCTGCGGGCAGCGCGCCATGGCCGCTACCTGATCTTCTTCCTCCATTCCGGTGAAGAGGTGCAGATTGTCAGGGTACTGCACGGAGCACGGGACTTGCCGCGGCAGTTCGAGTGACCGTGTCCTGCTGGCAGGCCGCCGTCCGCGGCGATCCCAGACCCTCGACTTGGCGAGCACCTGTCCCAGCATGTCCTCGGCCTCCAGGATCCCCCCGCCCCCCTTTTGAAGGCTCATGTTTGGGACATTGTCGCTTAGGCCACTGCAGGCCGATCAGCCCCTCGCGCCGCACCCTCGCCATCCGGAAACGGTGCCACTCTCCGGGAGCACAAAACTCAGTGCCGGTGCATCCGGTCGAGCAGCCCCTCGGCCTTGCGCGCAAGCCAGCCGGGACGGGCGTAGCGGGCATAGTCCGGTCCTGCCGCTGCCGTGCGGGCGGGCAGTTCCAGCGGATCGAAACGGGTCTGCAGCCGGTGGCTTGCACCCTCCTGCCCAGCCGCCTGGATGGCCAGGGTCAGCTCGGTCAGGTGCAGCGTGAAATCCGGCCCCGGAAACGGCGTCCTCCCTATCGCCACCGCATCGCAGAGGCCGACAATGCCGACCATCTTGTCCTGCTGGCCCAGTTCGGAACGCTTCCAGCGGCGGATCAGCGCCTTGGGATGCCAGGGCTTCGCCTCGAGCCCGATCACCTCCATCCCGCCCAGCGGCGGCGCCACCGCCAGCGGCACCCGCCGCCCGCCGACGCCGAAAAGCCAGCCGAGCCAGCTCATGGTGCGCACCGAACGGGATTTTCGGGCGTTGAGGTTGAGCTTGGTGAAGGGCTCGATCATCACCGGACAGTGGTAGTGGCGGTAGGTATCGGCATGGACCATGCCCGCATTGCCGATGATCCGCATCCGGTGGTCATAGGGGGCCGCGATCGAGCAGGTGAGCCGACCGGTGACGCCGCTTTCGAAATCGAGGCAGGCGACCGAGAAATCCGGCGTGTCCGCCGGGTGGAGCGGCCGGTCGGTCTTGTCGGGCACGGTGACCTTGGAGAAGGCCGTCACCGAGCGGACCGGACCGAAGATCGCGCACATCCAGGCCAGGTGGTAGCCGGCATGTTCCCAGCCCACCTCGTATTCGTGCAGGTAGGGCCAGGGCGCACCCGAGCGCGAGCGCCAGCCCTCGGGCGACGTCAGGTAGATCGGGTTGTCGTCGAATTCGGCATAGACCAGCCGGACATCGCCCACTGCGCCGTCCCGGACGGCCTTCCACATGGTCTGGCTCGTCGGCCCCAGCGCGTTCGAGGGCGCCGAGGACAGGTGCAGCCCGCGTTCCGCAGCGAACGCCATCAGCTCGCGCGCCTCGGCCATCTCCATGACCAGGGGCTTTTCCGAATAGACATGCTTGCCCGCCTCGAGCGCCGCGAAATGCGCCTCGATCGAGGTGAAGTTGGCGACCACCGCCATCTCGGGATCGGCCAGAAGCTCCTCGACGCTGGCATAGGCATGCAGCCCGTAGAATTCGGTGGCCCGCTTCAGGCGGCCAGCATCGATGTCGGCAACCCCGGCCAGTTCCAGCCAGGGATGGGTCTTCACCGTCGACATGTAATGGTCGAAGACATAGCCGCAGCCGATGATGGCGAATTTCATCGCGCCGCCTCCCCGTCCCGCATCAGCTGCAGCGCCCGGTCGGCCAGCTCCATGATCTCCACCCTCTCCGACAGGGGCATGAGCGCTCTCTCCCCCTGCCCCGCGCGCACCGCCTGCGCGACGGCTTCTGCCTCGTGGCCGTAGCCGTTGCCCGCGAAGGGCGCCGGGATGCCCTGCCCCGGCGGCTTCGCGAAGGCCTTCAGCCGGGCCAGCCGCTGGTTGAGCCCCTGCGCCAGGCCGCCTTCCTTCAGGCTCTCGAACCGCCTGGCGCCTGCCCCGCTGGTGCCGCCCTTGCGCGGCGCCATGGAAATCAGCCGCGCCGCGGACGGCCGGTAGATCGGCGGCTCCACCAGCAGCGCCGCCGCCTCGCCGTAGATCCGCATGGCATTGATCCCCGGCGCGCGCAGCCCGGCGCGGATGGTCGAGATCGCGCCACCTTCGTGGCGCAGCGTCAGCGCGCAATCCTCGTCCTCCCCGGTCGCGCCGGTCCGGCCCATCGCCTGGAGCTCTGCCACCGGCCCCAGCAGGTGGCGCGCCAGCGACAGCCCGTAGATGCCGCGATGCATCAGCGCTCCGCCGCCACGGGCGGGATCGAAGAGCGAGGCCGCGGGATCGGGCAGGTCATTGCCGAAGAAATTCGCCTCGAAGGCGCGCAGCGCCCCGAGCTCGCCCGCCGCGATGCGCCTGCGGATCTCGCCGAGAAGCGGCAGGAAGCGCGTCCACATCGCCTCCATCGCGAAGACCCCGGCCGATTGCGCGGCATCCGCGATGCGGGCCGCGGCGGCGACATCGAGCGCGAAGGGCTTCTCGACCAGCACCGGCTTGCCGACGGCAATCGCCGCCAGCGCATGCGCCTCGTGCTCAGAGGGCCGGGTGGCGACATAGACCGCATCGGCATCCGCCCAGGCAGCGGCAGAGGCGTAATCCGTGGCCTCGAGGCCGAAATCCCGCGCGAAGCGCGCGGCTGACTCCGGGCTGCGCGAAGCGGCCGCCACGGCGGAATGGCCGGGCACCGCGCGCAGGCCGAGCACGAATTTCCGGGACACGCCGCCCGTGCCCAGCACAGCCCGGCGGAACGGCGGCGGCCGCGCAGGCCCCCAACCCGAGCAGACCAATGATCCTCAAGGCGACAAGCATCATGTTCGCCAGCGAACTTTCCGTGACGCTGGTGCTCTTCTTCCGCAACATCCTGGTCGCCCGGCTGATCAGCGTGGAGGATTTCGGCATTGCCTCCACCTTCGCCGTGCCCTTCGCGGTGATCGAGACGCTGGGCAACATGGCCCTCAACAAGCTGATCATCCAGGACCCGCGCGGCGAGGATCCGGTGTTCTGCGGCACGCTGCACAGCGTCCAGCTGATCCGCGGCGCGATCGGCGCGGCGGCGACCCTGGCCGTGGCCTATCCCTATGCGCACTTCATGCAGACCCCGGACATCGTCTGGGCCTACCAGTGCCTGGCGCTGATCCCGCTGGCGCTCGGCTTCCTCAATCTCGACATCTACCGCGTGCAGCGGCAGATGGATTTCATGCCCTATGCCATTGCCATGGTGGTCTCGCCGGTGGCGAGCCTGGCGGTGATCCTGGTGGTCTGGACGGTCAGCCCCGACTACCGCACCATGCTCTGGGGGATCATCGCGCAGCAGGTGCTGCAGGTGGTGCTGAGCCATGTGCTGGCCAAGCGCCGCTTCGGCCTGGCCTGGAACCGCGATCACCTGCGCCGGGCGATGCAGTTCGGTCGGCCGCTGCTGCTCAACGGGCTGGCCTTCCTCGTGATCACCAACGGCGAGCGGCTGATCGTCGGCAACCAGACCGACCTGACGGTGCTGGCCTGGTTCTCCACCGCCTTCCTGCTGGCCACGGCGCCGACCCGGATCGTGATCAACACCTCGATGGGGCTGTTCCTGCCGAAGCTCTCGGCGCGGCAGGAGGACGGTCCGGGCTTCGCCGGGCTGACGCTTCTGTCGGTGGAACTGAACCTCTGGCTCGGCGCGATGGCCATGGCCGGGATCGCGGTCTTCGGGCCGGCGCTGATCCTGGGGCTCTTCGGCGAGCGCTATGCGCCGGGCATGGGGGTCCTGGCGCTGTCCTTCGGCGCCGGGCTGGCCATGCCGCGCATCCGCCGCGACGGGCTGGCGCTGCTCGGCCAGCGCTTCGCGCGCAAACCGGGCTGAAGAGACACGGCGCCCCGCGTCGCCCGGGCGCCGGACAGCGGCCGCCGCCCGCAGGATCAGGCGCCCAGCTCCTCCCGCAGCAGCGCCTGGACCCTCTCCAGCAGCGCCTCGTCGACCGCGCCGCCGCGGAGCGTCAGGGTGATCTTCCGCCCCTTGCAGGCGGCGCGCATCTCCAACCCGTCCCGCAGCGTCTCCTCCGTCTCCTGTTTCGCGCGCGAAACATCAGGGGCAGGGGGACGCAGGAACGCCTCGAGAAGCCGCAGCTCTTCCGCAGGCTCCTCGGGGCCGGCCGCGGCAAGGTGCCGGCGCAGCGCCGGACCGCCGCCCTCCCGCAGCTTCGCCACCAGCGCCAGGCCCAGCCGCTCGGGAATGTCGACCGGGAAGCGCAGCACATCGCCCAGCTCCTCGTAGAGCGTCACGAAGCTGCCGATCTTGGAGCGCTTGGCCCGGCTCGCCGTGGCGAAGAGGCTGCGCAGAGCCGTGGCCTGGTCGGGGAAGACGCCCCGTCCCGCGGTTTCGGCAACCACCCGGGCGCGCTCGTAATAGCTCAGCCCCACCCTGATCTCGTTTTCCTCGATCATGGCGACATAGCTCTGCCCGGCCTCGCCCGCGGGCCGGATCAGCGCGCGCAGCCGGGCGAAGCGCGCCTCGCCGGTCTCCTCGTGCAGCTCTCCCAAGGCGCGCAGCCGCCGCCAGCCCGAGATCAGCCCGTAGCGGGCGCCGCTGGCATCCCCGGCGGCAAGGGGGGTCACCTCGGCGGGGCTGCGCTGGCCATGGCTGCGGATCGAGGCCTTGAGCGCGTCGAGTTCCTCGCGGTCGAGATGCACCCGGTCGCGCAGCAGGTATCCGCCCGCGATCTCGGCCAGCGGCAGCTCGACGATCATGCGGCCCTCGGCGCGGGCCGTCTCTATGCCTTCGGCCAGTTCGCGCAGCGCCGCCGCCTCGGCCGACTGGCCCGAGACCTTGGCGATCGGCGGGGCGGCGGCGAAGGACAGGCTCTTGGCTTCGGGCGCTGCCGCAGGTGCGGCGGCCAGATGGCCCGGCTGGGCAGGGGTCAGGCGGCGACGTGCCATGGGCGGTCTCCTTTCGCCTCGATGTCTGCAAGAACGAGACGGGCTGTTTCGCGCGCGAAACGCGCGGGGGGCAGGGCGGCGGCAGGGATGTCCCTGTCCGGCACGGTCATTCCGCGGCCTCCGCCTCTGCGGCCAGCTCGTCGCGCCGCCAGGCCCCGACCAGCAGCCGCTTGAAGGCGGCATAGGTCGCGTCGAAGGTTTCCCGCCCGCGGATATAGGTCTCGCGGTTGAAGTCGCGGTAATCGGCTTCGTAGATGCCGTTCACCTGTTCCCCGGCCTGGCCCACCAGCGCGGTGAAATCCTGGCGGTAGGGCGAGATGAACGGGGTGATGTAGGCCTGCATCAGATTGGCCATCTCCATCTGCTGGGCGGCATCGAAGCGGGTGACCACGGCGCGCACCGCATCCCATTCGAAGCGCAGCTCCGGGGTTCCCAGCGCCCGGGCCGCAAGGTTCTCGCCCTCCTCGATCGAGCCAAATGTGGCATGGAGCATGTCGAAGAACCGCCCCGTGGAGTCGAACTCCAGGAAGGACGCACCAAGCGGCACCAGCAGGATGTCCGCGGCGGCGAGCGCGTTGATCGTCAGGTAGCCGAGGGCAGGGGGGGTATCGAGGATGATGACGTCATAGGCCTGGGTCACGCCATCGGCCTCGAGCCGGTCCAGCAGCGCGTCCCAGAGCTTCCAGCCCTTGTGGGCCATCCGCCAGACCGGGATCTGGAACTCGGCCCAGTACAGGTTCAGCTGCGCGCCGATCAGGTCGATATTCGGCCAGTGGGTCTTCTGCGCCAGATCCGGGGCGCGGATCTTCAGCGCGTCGGCCAGCATGTCGTCCAGCGGCAGGGGGGGCTCACCGCGGCCCATCCGGATCCGGTTCTCGGCCTGGAGGCTCTCGGCATAGCCGCGGGCCAAGAGCGGAAAGACGGTTTGCCATTCATCCTCGACCTTGCCGCCGAAGATCGAGGTCATCGAGCCCTGGCTGTCGAGGTCGATCACCAGCACCTTGTAGCCGTCGAGCGCGGCCGACATGGCCAGATGCGCCGCGGTCGAGGTCTTGCCGACCCCGCCCTTGAAATTGGCCACCGCCGTGATCTTGGCCGGAAGCCCTTTCGGCCGGTAGGGCAGGTAGGGCTTCGCCTTGGAGCCTTCGGCCGCGAAATGGCTGCGCAGCCGCAGCACTTCGTCAAGGGTGAACCACTTGGCGCCGCCCTCGGTTTCGGACCGTCCCTGGGGCAGGTCGGGATTGGCTCTCAGCACCCGGCGGAAATGCGGCGTGGCAACCGGAATCAGGTACTTGGTGATTTCCCAGGTGGAGAACAGCCGCAGGGTCTTGCGGCCTTCCGGGTCGAGCCCGCGGGATATCAGGTCTTGCCGTCCCTGCGCGGCCATCCGCGCGGCTTCCCCGAACCCGGCGGTGCCGACCGGGGGACCCAGCTCTTCGAGGGCGGCATCAGGAGAGATGTTCATGTAGGGGGGAAGCTCGGGGCCGGGCGGTTTCGGCGGGGCCTTGCGTGCGGCGCGCATGCGGAGTCCTTCCTGGCTGCTGGAGGTCCGGATCATGTCCGGGGATGGTCTGGCTTGAAATAGGCAAGGCTGGAATCCAACCACATGCTCTTTTTTTTCCAAAATACACGAAAACCCAGCATGTCAAAGAAAAACCGGCATGCAATCTATTTTTTTATTGGAAATCATTATGTTGCAGTAGGCACGACAGACGCTCGGAGCAGCTGCTGCAAGCTTTTCCTGTTAGAATATGAGTTAATACAGTAGTTACGAGGGGAGCAATGACACGTTTAACATATTGATTTTAAATGTAAAGCATACGCGGAATTCTGTCCGTGCGATTCCAGAACCACGATGTTCCGACTCCAAACCCCCGATCCTGCGATTCCAAACCCCCGAAGTCGGCCTTGCCGGGTCTGGGCGGCCTCTCTAGGCTCGGGCGTAAATAAAACATCGAATCCGCCGAGCAGTCCGACAGATGAGCCAGAACCCGCCGCCGGGCCCCCTACCGGGTGGCCCGTCCGCCGAGCAGAGCATGCCGCTGCAGGCGGATTTCTTTCTCTGCGATTTCTTCGGAGCCAGTCCCAAGGACGACATGGCGACGATGGAGCATCCGGTCTTCTCGCTGTCGACGCGGCCGGACCGGCGCATCTTGTCCTATGCCCATGGCGCGGTGACCGTGGAGATCACCCCCTCGGTGAAGGGGCTGGCCACGATCCATGACAAGGACATCCTGATCTATTGCGTGAGCCAGCTGATCGCCGCGCTCAATGCCGGCCGCCCGGTGGCCCGACGGCTGGAGCTGACCGCGCATGACCTGCTGATCTCCTGCGGGCGGGAGACCTCGGGCGACGGCTACCGGCGGCTGCGGGATGCCTTCGAGCGGCTGGCGGGCACCCGCATCACCACCAATGTCCCGACCGGCGAGGTGACCACGACCAGCGGCTTCGGCCTGATCGAGTCCTGGCAGATCGTGCGCCGCACCCGCTCGGGGCGGATGGTGTCGGTGTCTGTGACGCTGTCGGACTGGCTCTACCGGGCAGTGCTGGCGCGGTCGGTGCTGACGCTGAGCGCGGAGTATTTCTCGCTGCGCAAGCCGCTCGAGCGGCGCATCTACGAACTGGCGCGCAAGCATTGCGGTCAGCAGCCGCGCTGGCAGATCTCGATGGCGGTGCTCTGCGCCAAGTCCGGATCGGCCTCGCCGCTCAGGGTCTTCCGCAAGATGGTCCGTGACATTGCGGCGGCGGACGGGCTGCCCGACTACACGCTGGACGTGGCGGAGGGCGATCTGGCCGTGGTGCGGCCGCGCGGGGTTCTGGAAGGCGGAGCGGCTCGGCCGGTGCTGCCGCCTGAAGCGCATGAAGCGGCCCGCGAGGTGGCGCCGGGATGGGATGTGCATGCGCTCGAGGCGGATTGGCGCGGCTACTGGGCTGCCAGCGGCAGGCCGAAGCTGAGAAGCCCGAAGCGGGCCTTCGTGGCGTATTGCGTGAAGCGGGCTGCCCGGAAGGAGTCCGGTGCGTAGGCGGCGCGGGTCGTGTCTCGGAAGTGGTGGAAATTGGATGGCGGCGTAATCTCCGGGTGAACTGACACCCACCCAACCTGCGGCTGCAACCGCTAGGGAGATCACGCCATGACCGAGAATAACGACGCTGCGAGCTTTGCGCTACTGGCAGACGAGCCCGGGTTCGACCCGATCGAGGATCGCCTCGGGCGACCGTCCGCGCCACCATCGAGGCGATGTTCGAAGAAGAACTCGAAGCCTTCATCGGGCGCTGCCGCTATGGCCGCGGCGACGGTGCGCAGAAAGGATACCGCCACGGGCACCGCGAGCGGCAGCTCACGGGCACCTTTGGCACCGAGACGGTGCGCGTTCCTCGTGCCGGATCGAAGAATTCGACCGTCAAGCGATCGATCCGGGGGATCGATCGCAGGGAGAATGCGGGCAAGGTCACCGAGTGGCGGTCCAAGGCGCTGCCGCGCTACAGGCGGCTCACGAAGAAGGCCGAGGCGCTGATCGCTGCGGTGTATCTGGCGGGGACCAATACGCGACGGGTGAAGCGGGCGCTCTTCGGCCTTTTCGAAGGGGCCGTCAGCAAGGAATGAGCGCCTGCGCGCCACCGGTCCGAGCGCAGGCGCGAATGGCAGCCGGGCCTGGCGGAAGGTGAAGGTCGATTGGGACGCTTGGTGTGCCCGCAGCCTGGCCGGGGAGGACATCGTGCGGGTTCGGCATCTCTCTCGGACGGATCGCGTTCGATGCCTCACTTCTGGACGGCACCGTGGTCAAGACCAGGCTGGACCGGAAGGCCACGAACATCTCGGTGCTGGCCGCGATCGGGGTGCGCCGCGACGGGCAGAAGGTGCTGCTTTCGATCAGGAACATGGGGGGCGAGAGCACTGCAGCCTGGGGCCAGTTCCTCGCCGACCTCGATGCCCGTGGCCTGCGACGGCCCGAATTCGCCATCGTCGACGGCGCGCCGGGCTCGAAGCCGCCCTGGTTGCGCTCTGGGGCGAGGACCTGCCGATCCAGCGCTGCACGGTCCACAAGCATCGAAACCTGCTCGGCCACGCGCCCAAGCGCCTGCATGACGAGCTGACCGAGGACTACCGCGACATGATCTATGCGGACACGGCAGCGGGGATCGAGATCAGGCGCAAGGCGTTCCTGCGCAAGTGGCGCCTCAAGTGCCGGGCCGTCGCCGACAGCCTGGAAGAAGCCGGGGACCGCCTCTTCAGCTTCACCCGGCTCGATCCATCGCAATGGAAATCGGCCCGAACGACCAACGCGATAGAGCGACTGAACGAGGAGTTCCGCCGCAGGATCAAGACCCAGACCGTGCTGCCCTGCGCCGAGACGGTGCCGATGCTGCTCTGGGCGCTGCTTGCCTCCGGGCAGATCCAGATGCGCAAGGTCGACGGCTGGGAAACCCTCTCTCAGCCCCTCGAGCCGATGTCCCTTGACCTCGCCGCCTGAGCGGAGCCAATTTCACATGCCCGGAGCATGCCGCTCGGCAGTTTCCACCACATTCGCGACACGACCGCGGCGCGCAGCTGCTGCGGAGGCGTCGACCCTTCCGGATGTTTCGCGCGCGAAACATCCCTGTGCCCGAGACGGATGCGGATCAGGCAGCGGCGGGACCCGTATCTCGGACTGGGAGTTATTGTACATTTCCCGGGCGACGCTAGCCTGGGTGACGCCTGGCTCGGAAAGTCGGGCAACAGCCTGTTCCTTGAACTCGGCGGTGAAGTTACGGCGGGGCTGTCTGTTCATGTGGGGTCCCTCTCTCTGGGAGTAATTTAACTCCCAGTCCGGGATCCGGAGGCAAGGTCAGTGTCCCAACGTACTGCGAGGATTTCCCAATCAATGGCGGCCGTCTCCAGCGTGCTGCACAGGCAGTCCGGCTCATCGCTTCAACCGGGCAGCGGCGTCTTGCCCCCTCGTGCAGGGTTGTTGTCACCGTCCTTCGATCTGAAACTATGCAGCGAGGCGGGCGGGACAGGATGACGAGTGGCCTATTCACAGGAACGAAAGGCGGCGGTTCTCGCGAAGATGCTGCCGCCGAACAGCACCCCCTTGAACCGGCTGGCGGTTGAAGAGGGGATCTCGCGGGCAACGCTCGCCAAGTGGCGCGCGGAGGCGCGGGCGAAGGGCAAGCTGCTGCCCGAGGCTGACGCGCATGTCGAAGGCTGGA
>NZ_JAATVU010000108.1 GCF_013184745.1 Mangrovicoccus sp. HB161399 | reverse complement strand
ACCGAGGCCCGATGCCCGCTTCCGCCAGCCGCTCCGTGCGCTTGATGGACAGGTGCTGGGAGCCGCGGCCGCTGTGATGGGCCGGCGCCCTCCGCTTTGCCGGACGGCGATCGCGGACCGCCTGCTCCGGGGCATCGGGGACGGCTGCCCGCCGCGGCGCCATCGGTCCGGGCCCGATGGCCGACGGCATGCGCGGCCGTGCTCGCGGGCCAGCCGACGGTCTTCCTGGCGCGGGCATCGGTCAGCGAGCCATTGTGGCGCCATCGGTTCGGGCCCGATGGCGGGCGGCTTCACCTGTCACCCGGCAGGCGATTGCACGCAACCGCCGAGAGGGCAGAGCATGTTCGGAGCAGGCGCCCTGAACTGCCGGTTCACCTTGCCCAAGGGGCATGGAGCCTTCCTGTCCGGCACCGCCGTTCCCTGCGGCTTGCCGCGGTGCGAGCCGCTATCCGCCATTGGCGGTGTGGATGGCCCGGCCAGCGGCATCGCGCCCTGCCGCGCCATGGCCTGGCGGGGGCCACGGCTGGCGATGCCCGTCCGCGGGACGCCGGGGGGCGGCCCCGCTGCCGTTTCCGCGCAGGACGGGCGCCACCCGCCCGACCGGGCGGCGCCGGCGAGGAAGCGGCAGGCACCTCGCGATCCCGGATCCTGCACCGGGTCGGCCGCACGCCCCGGAGGCCATCCCGGCCGCGCGTCCGCCGCACCGCCGGGGACCGCGGTCCCATGGCGGGGCTGTTCCCGCCGCGCAGACCTCGCGGAAGGTGCCTGCCTTGCAACGCCGCAGGCGGGCACTTGTGGGTAGCTTCAAGAGGGCTTTCCCCGGAGGAGCCGTGATGGACGGCGTGCCCGATTGCCTGATGCCGACGATCGACGACAAGCCGGTCTCTTCCGTCCGGCATTGCCAATCGGCTCATGTCGCCCATGTTTCCCTTTCGGAAGATGCCCGGGACATTCCGGTCGGCGGGCCGATGGACGTTGCCGCCCCGGCCAAGACGCTGTCCGAGGCCCCTGCCGAAGGGGTGCTTTGACCCACGAACAGATCTGGGCGAGGGCCGGGACCGCCTTGGGTCCTCTGCGCCATAGCCTCAGCCTGGCGCCCGGCGATATCACCCAGGTGGCGATGCACTCGCAGAGCGCCCGGGTGATGGAGAATTCGGTGGATCAGGGCCTGCAGGCGTCAATCGGCGAGCAATTTTGGCTGTGACTCGATTTTTTGTGCAGGGCTTTGCCTATGGCATCGCAGTCATCCTCGCCGTCAGCGTATCGATATCCGCCCCCATGCATCTGACGCTTAGGGATTTTCAGCCGGTTGATCTGTCCCTCGGTCGGGCCATTGGACCATGGCTCGGCCGGGGATGCGGCGACCGCATCGCAGTCCTTCCGGAGGCCGCGGGCAAAGGCGCCCAGCATGCTGTCCTCGGCCTCTTCGAGCCATGGCGCCATCCACACCATCAATGGCGGCATCATGGCGAACTCCCTGCACAGTCCAGCAGGTGCCAGCGGTCCGCGACCCGGACCGCATCCGGCAGGGCCCGCGGCACCGCGCCCGAATGGCCTCCATTGCGGTCGCGGGCGACGATCCCGATGCCGGGGTGCCCGCCCAGCCAGGCTGCGGCAGTTGCCGGTTCGCGGTCGGGCAGAAGGTCAATGGCCCGGTGCCGTTCGAGGTCGCAGATCAGCGTCCCGTAGCGCTGCCCCTTCCGCCAGGCCCAGTCATCCATGCCGATGACCCGCGGCTCCGCCATGTTCCCGGCGCCGTCGGCCGCGAGGCTGCGCAGGAACGTGTCCTTGCTGACGCGGAGAAGGAGCCGCCGTCCCGGCGCCTGGGCGGGCCGGCCGCCGAAGGCCAGGGCGCGCTGGCGGACCAGCCCCTGCATCCGCGTGGTCCGCCGCCCCCAGGGTCGGGCGGCTCCAGGCCGAAGCCGTTCGGGGAAGATCGCCTGGGGGCATCGCGGCGCGCAACGCCGGAAGCGCCGGACTGCGGCGAGAACACGGACTTCCAGCCCGTGCGCGGGCAGGTCAGCGAGCTGGCGGACGCAATGGCTGTGAACATGCCGGGACCGTCTTCCGCAGCAAGGACACGCCGCCGTCACGGCGGCGGAGCGTGCGGAGATTCCGGCGAGGCCGACACCGGCGGCGACTGTCCCGGCGACAAGACCAGCCGGAAGCAGCGTCTTCATGCTCAATCGTGGCATCTCGCTTATCTTCCTGAACTCACGTCAGAAAGATAGGGGCCGCACATGCGCGGCCTGCATCGGAATCGAGTCGGACAAAGTTTTCCGCGCCGAAACACACCGCACATGAGCGCCAGGTCTCGGACCACCTGCTCAACGTTCTGAACGAGCGTCTCGCCGATGCCTTCCGGATGGCAAAGTTCATTGCGGTGACCACCGGCAGCCAGTCTTCGAGGGATGCGGGTCGGCCAACGCAGCTTGAGGTGCTGGATGAAATGCGCATGGCCAGGCTGCCAGTTCGCTGACGAAACGGGACGGTTCGCGCCCAGCCGGTGCCGCGCGGCCCAGGCCGACGGGCGTTGCCCGGAAGCTCGGCCGCGAAGCGGCGGCAGCGGCGCGATGGCCGGTACCCTCCGTTCCCGTGGACAGGCAGTCTGCCATCCCGTCCCGCTGGATGGTTTCAGATCGCAGGCCGCAAGCCTCCTTGAACGCGGGGTGCGCTGCCGGACGGCAGTTGGCCCCCGCCAAGGTCCCGCAGGCAGTAGCCGGGTGCCGGATCCAGGCAAAAGCCTTGGAGGCGCATCTTTTCATCCCGTCCGGATCGGAGCACCGCCGGAGGCCGGGCGAAGCCGCTGCAGGAGGACTGGTGCGCGACGGCTCCGGAGATCGTGCTGCGTGATCAGAACCCGGTCCGCAGTGGAGGGATGCCGGACGGCGAAAGTCGTCCCCGGGTTGTGCTACGCTGGAGGCGCACACTATCGCAGAGGAGGTTCCCATGGTCTTCCGTTCGCTTGTTCCGGCCGCTCTCGTCCTGTGGCTCGCAACTTCTCCAGCGCCGGCGCAGACGACCCATGTCGTGACCGTCGATTTGGATGGCAGCTTCGACCGGCGGAGGCTCGTGATCTCGTCCGGCGACACCGTCGTCTGGCAATTTCCGGAGCGCGGGCGGGCGATCGTGCAGCTCGACGGTTCCCGGCCGCGCGCGCGGCCGGCCTGCGCGGCATTGGCCGCCTGGGACGGAGGTGCCCTGAATGCCTTCACCGGTCCGATGCCCCAGGCGGCGTCGGGGATCGTGGCGCTCAACCCGCACGAAGGCTCGCGCGCCGCGGTCCCCTTGGCCCAGGCGCCGGAGCGTTGCACCGGCGGGCCGGGTCCGGTCGATGACGGCACGCTGATCCTCTGTCCCGACCCGGGGGTCCGGGCGCACCGGACGCTGGCGGAGGCCGTGACCCACCCGGCCGTGCGCAGCGTCTACCTGCGGTTTGACTGGAATGAAATCGAGCCCCGGCCGGGCGTCTACGACTTCCGGGAGCTGGATGCCGAGATCGACCGGGCGATCGCGGCGGGCAAGCTCTATTCGATCGCCTTCCGGGCCGGGTCGCACGGAACCCCGGATTGGCTGGGCGCGGAGCTGCAGCTGCCGATCCACCAGTTCCGCGACGCGGGAAGCAACCTGCAGGACGAGACTTGCGGGGCCGGCATGTTCCTCGGGGATCCGACCGACCCGGTCTATGCGCAGCGCTACTTCCAGATGCTGCGCGCCGTGGCGGACCACCTCAGGGAAAACGCTGCGCGCTGGCGGGCGCTGGCCTATGTGAAGCCTTCCGGCGCCAATCTCTTCACGCATGAGAACCGGCTGCCCAAGCGCTGCACGCCGGGCTGCGCGATCTGCAATTCCGAGGTCTGGGCGGCCGCAGGCTACACGCCGGAAGGGCTCTACAATTTCTACACTGGCCAGTTCGCCCAGATTGCCGCGCATTTCCCGGGCAAGTCGATGTCCTACATGCTGATCCAGGATGGCTTTCCCCGGGTGGCGGATGGCGAGCACTATGACGGTTGCGTCACGCATGGCTGCGCCGGAGCGCCGCCGTTGGCCCCGATCCTGCCGGCAACGAGCGAGCAGACCTCGGAGATCCTGAAACGCGGCGCCGACCGCCAAGGCGCGGCATTCGTCGTGCAGCATAACGGGCTGGGCGCCGGACCGGACACCTGTGCGGCGACGGACATCCACCCGGCCGATCCGAGCCCCGGCGACGGCGTGCTGCCCGCTCTGGGCGAGTTCGACCTGGCGGGCAACGGCTGTCCCAACCGCTTCGTTCTCCACCAGGGCGCCCATGGCCAGTATACCGGCTGGCAGACGCCGAATACCGGCGTGATCTCGACGCTGGCGGGACTCGATGCGGCCCTTGTGAACCTGGAGCGCAACTCCGACGGGATGTTCCTCGAAGTCTACGAGCAGATCCTCTGGCTGGACGCGCGGCTCGGCCATCCGGTGCTGGACCCGGGCGGATCGGGCAGGACACTGGAGGAATGGTCCGAAATCCTCGATATCCGCCGCCGCCGGGGACATTCGTCCTGGGGCCTGCCCGAACAGGCCGACCCGCGCCCCGAGAGCCATGCGTTCACCTTCGCCAATGCAGGCTCCGACCCGCTTGTCTACTGGTACACCGATCCCGCTTTCTGCGACGATGCCGAACCGGCAACCATCGGGCGGATCGTGGTGCGGCCGTGACCGGCTGACGCGGCGCGCGCCGCCGGGACATGGAAATTGGTTCCGCTTGCCGCCATCCTTGGCAGGCTGGCGGCAAGCGGAGCGGGACCCGGCAGTGCCGCAAGGGAGTTCCATGCTGATTGTGCCATGCCTTCTTCCTCGGCATGCCGCACCTTGAGTCGCGGCAGTGTTCCCAGCCTGAGGCGGCTCCCGCCGCCATCGGCAGCCGGAGTTCCGGAATTGCCCGTCCGCCATGAGCTGGGGATGCCGGCATGGCTCCGGACCTCGCGCATGCGGCGGATCTGGGCGATGATCTTGCCGATATTGCGTCCGCCGCGGCAGAGCACCGCGAGGATCGCGCCGCCGTCCATCCGTTTCAGCGGGCGGGACGTGCGGCTGCCCGCCGTCGTTCGGCCCGTTCGCCCGGATCCGTGGCGTTCCGGTCTCGCTGGGGCCGATTTCGGGTGCGATCTGGCTCGGACGCCGGATGCGCCGCGAACCCCGGCGTCACGCCGCGGTGCTGGCCGCCGATCAGTGCCGTCGCCGACGCACCTTGGGCCCGCGGCCGGGTCCTGCATCCCGCCGGTTCGCACCTCGGCCTGTTTCTGGGCCGAACCGGGCGTGTGGCCGTCATGCCGATGTCCCGGAACGGAGCGTGCGCCGACATCGAAGCCTCGTCCCATGTCGCCGCCGCGCTGGCCTTGCCCTCACGGACGCAGCCCGCCGTTGGTTCGTGGAGCGCGCTGATCTTGCTTGTGTCCTCCGGTTTCCGTTTCTGGAGCGCGAAGTGCCAGCGCGATCTTCCCCTATTGCGCGCTTCCCGGGAAGCAGCCAGCGGCGGCCCCGCGGCCGGTCCGGGAGAATGCACAGCCTGAAACTGGACACCGGCGATACACCCAGTGAAAATCGCCCTTCGCCCTTCGCCCTTCGCCCTTCGCCCGATCGCGCGGCATGCGGCGGCCTTGGGTTCCCGGCGCAGGCGATTTTCGATTGCAATTGCCGGCATCGCACCCGCGGGAAGCGGCGCGGCGGCCGATGCGATTGCCCACGCGCCAGCGGACGTGCCAGAAGGCGGAAATTCGGACCGGCGCCCGAGTTCCGGAGGCCGCCGGCGTTCGAGAAGGCATTTCAACCTGCGGACCCCGGAAGATATATGCCCGGAGGTGGCCTGCGGGGGCATTGCGGCCCATATCTCTTTCGGGTTGCATTCCGGCATGGCGATTTGACACGCGGCCAGTGCGGGCGGGCGGCACGTGTAGCCGAACCGGATGCGGGAAAGGAGCCTCGGACGAAAGCCTGGAATTTCACTGGCACGCACGATCCCCTGATCGCCATGGAGAAACCCGAACCGGTCGCTACCGGCAATCGCGTCAAGATCGCGGTCAGGGCGGCTGGCCTGTGCCACATCGATGTGGGTGCGCTCGAGGATGAAAAATTCCTAGCCAATATCGCGCATCTGCCGATCACCATCGGCCACGAGGTGGCAGGAGAAATCGAGCAGATCGGGCCCGACGTCAAAAAATTCAAGGTATGCGACTTCGTGGCAATCTGGCCGATGCTGGAGCCTCCGGGCTTCGCCATCGACGGAGGCTTCGGCGAGAAGATCGTGACGAGCGAGGACGCGCTCGTTCCCGTTCCCGAGGGCATGCCCATCGAACGCGCATGAGTGGCCACCGACGCAGGTTGCGGATTCCGGTGCATCCGGTCACTCGTTCCAGCGACATCCGTTCAGCGGTTCCGACACATCCGGTCACCCCGCAAGACAGCCGCTGAGCTCCGCTCCTTGATGTCGCCTGGGGCGGAACCGGTCAAGCTTTTAGGCTCCTGCGCGACGGCAGCCGCGCGCGTCGCCGTGCGCCCCATGACACTGGCGCGGCGTCGCGCATGGCGGCGGGCTGGGCGCCGGTCACGATGTTTCCACTTCCTCTCCCGCGCTGCGGGCTTTGCGCAGCGGCGGGCCGTCGAGCGCCAGGCGGTTGGCGTTGTGAAGTGAGCCATTGCGTCGCCATGTGTTCGAGACCAATGGCGAACCCGGTCGAGGATGGCGTCGGCGAAGGTGGGCTCGTCGATGACGTCGTGCCCGGCCTCGGCCGGCAGTCGGCTGGTGATGACGGTGGAGCCGGTGCCGTAGCGGTCCTCGCCGATTTCCATGAGATCCCGCCGCTGCCCGGCCGTCAGGCGGTCGGGGCCCCAGTCGTCGAGGAGTGAGCCATCGCGTCGCCACTGGTCCGAGACCGATGGCGAACACGTCTGTCCGGACGAGCTGGCGGAACAGCCGGGGAAGTCGCCAATTCGCGCCAATGGTCCGAGCGACATTGGCGACGCCGTCGCCATGGGCGAGTTCGAGCTCTGCGAAGAGGCGCGGCAGCCGGTGGTGGAGAACGCTCTTCCCGTCCCGGCACGCCCCCTGGCCGAGCGCGCAGGCAAGCCAGGTCTTGCCGACGCCGCAGGGTCCGGTGATCAGCAGGTTTTGCTTCTGTCCGATCCAGCGGCCGCTGGCGAGTTCCTGGAACAGGGTCCTGTCGAGCTTGCGCGGAGTGCGGAAGTCCACGTCCTCGTTGCAGGCACCGACATGGCGGAGCTTTGCCGCCCGCATCCGGCTCCGGAATTTCTTGGTGCTGCGGCTGGCGTTCGCCGGGAAAACGATCCATTGGATCGTTTTCGTGGCCGGCTTGCCGCGGTCGATCAGCGGGCCGAGCCATTCGGCATGGCCGAGGTCGCCGTTCGCCATCGGTCTCGAACGCATGGCGACCTGATGGCTCGCCGTCGCGGACCTGCAGCATGGCGAAGGCATCCGCCATGCCGTTGCGCCGGAGGCGCATCTTCGGCGCCGCGGATGTTGGGATGGGAGACAGGTGGCGCCTTCGACGGCTCACTCTTCAGGATCGAGTTGACCGAGCTGTACGAGGTGCCGCCGATCTCCAGCGTCCGGAGGCAGGCCGCTTCCAGGGCATTGGAACGCCATTGGTCCGAGAGACAATGGCGAACGCGGAAGCCCTGCTCGGGATGCGTTTTGGTGCGCAGGATCAGGTCGACGAGGGTGCCGGTATTGGGGCCGACCTGTTCTGCATGCCGCCGGGTCTGCGCCGGGGTCCAGCCCGCATGCCGGCGCTCGCCATTGTGCTTGAACCAATGGCGCATCAATGGTTCGCCTGACGGGCATGTGCTCGGCGACGGTCGTGTGCCGACGGTTGGCGGAGCTTCGGACACGGGCGGCAACCCTCTGGCCTTCATGGAGTTCGAAGGGGACCGTGGCGCCAGTGGCGCCGCGAAAGCCCCGGCGAACCACGACCGTGCGGGCGGTGATCCTTCCCCAGACCTTCTTCTTCAGCAGCTGGTGGGGGACCGAGTAGTAGTGCCGCTCGATCTCGACATGGTAGTCGAGGCCGACCTTGCGCTCGAGCCATTCGGCATATTCGCAGGGGCTTGCAGGCAGGGGCTTCAGGGCTGGGCGATCCAGCGTCTCGAACAGGTCCCGGCGGCTGGCGCCGAGGTGCCGGGTGACCTTGCCGTTGATCCCCTCCAGGAGCTCGCGGATCACGGCGTTCAGCTCGGGCGGCGAGCGGAACCGGCGGTTGCGCAGCCGCGTCACGCCGGAGGCGTGCCTCCGGCACGACAATCCAGCGCTGCGCCAGCTGGACCCCGACCTCGGCCTTCGCGTTCGCCATCGGTCTCGGACCCGTGGCGACCTGATGGCTCACTCCCTTGGCTTGTAGGGCCGCGCCGGAATGACTGCCGTGTCGCAACGGGCGGCGAGATCGGCATAGGTCCGGTTGACCTTCGGCTCGTGGAAGCAGGCTCTGGCGATGCCTGCCCGAAGGTTGTCGCAGACCAGCTGCGCGGGCACGCCGCCGAAGAGTGAGGGGCCGGCGCGCCACCGGTCCGAGCGCGGACCCGAACGAGCATCCGGACATGGGCGCCGATCCAGTTGGACAGGGCTTGGCTCCAGACCGCCTCGACCGTGTCGTCGGCGAAATCGACGAAGGCTCGGTCGTCGGCAGCGTGGTGCTGGCGCGTTGCGCCGGAGGCGCACCTGTGCTGCGGCCTCGGCGCGAGCCGCCCCTCCCAGCGGCGGTAGAGGTCGCAGAACCGGCTGTAGCCATAGCCGTCGCCGGGAGGGGCGGCGCGGCATTCCTTCCGGAGCAGCGACAGCGTCACACCCTTGCGGCGGAGTTCCCGGTGGACATGTGCCCAATCCGGCGGCGCCAGGCCCCGCCGCGTCGCGCCCCCCACCAGCTGGTACAGGCGCTGCTCCAGATCGGCATCGCAGGTGCCCTCGGGCAGCGGCCAGGACAGCCCCGCCCGGTCCGCCCGCTTGAGGTAGTCGGACACGGTCGACTGCCCGAGCCCGAGGCTCGACGCGATCTTCCGCGTTGACAGCCCTGCGGCTTTCAGCCGGAGGGCTTCCGAAATCTCGCGCATCGGCAATCGTCTCATCCTTGGGGGTCCTCGCACGTCCTCTTGGACGGCAAGGCTACCCCGCCACACGATCGCCCAGCGGCGTCTCCAGACCGGGATCCGGGGTGACCGGATGTCCCGGAATCCGTGACCGGGTCAAATCGGAGTCACTGACCGGATGTTGTCGGAATGCCTGACCGGATCGCCCCGGAACGCGCAGGCGGGCGTGACCTCGCAGGGAGCCCTGATGCGGGGCGGGATCCTGCCGGGAGAAAAGGTCGGGATCGTGGGGTTGGGCGGACTCGGCCAGTTCGCTGCCCAGCTGGCGGTGCTGAACGGAGCCGAACTCTACGTGGCCGAGATCAAGGAAGAGGACTGGGACTACGCCCGGAGCCTCGGCGCGAAGAAGGTGGTGAAGGACGTGGCCGAGCTGGAGGACGAGGGGCTCAGCCTCATCATAGACCTGGCCGGCTTCGGCACCACGGCAGCCGGAGCGATCGAAGCGGTGGCGCCCGGCGGGCGCGTGGTGCTGGTCGGCATGGGAAAGCTGGAAGCGACCATCAACACCTATTCCATGATCGTCAAGCGGGTGGACCAGCGCGGCAGCATCGGCGGCAGCAAGCAGGACATCGCCGCGGTCCTCGACTGGATGGCGCAAGGCAAGCTGGTGCCCAAGCTCGAAACGATTTCCTGGCAGGAAATCCCGCGGGCCTGGAGCGGCTGGCGAAGGGCGAGGTCGACGGACGCTTCGTCTGCGTCTACTGATCCCACGCAGGTCCGGCCCGCCCCAAACGGCGGCATCTGCCCGGAATGGCGGCGGGCGGCGGCGCTTTGCGTGGGCCCCCGAGCACCATTCCCTGTTCCCGGTCATTTCCGCATGCTGGCACATCCGGTCAGTGCGGGCATGGACGGTTCGGCCGGCGTTCGAAGTTTGCCTGCCCAGCTGCCTTGCGGCGGCACGGCGCACCGGTCCTGCAAACCGGAGATATCGGTCGCCCGTTGCCGCACAGCCGGGTCGATGGCCCGCGCGCGGACAGCGTCCGGGCCGCCCACTCATGGCACCGATCGAGATGCGCAGTTCGCGGGCGGCCGGAAGCACAGGTTGTCCCATCTGGGCCAAGCCTTCTCGCGCAAGCTGCCACGCGCTGATCTTCCGGAGGCGAGTGCCCGGACTGGCAGGCCGGACGCGCCTTGGGGCAGGCTGTCCGAGAGTCTTCCTTAAGATGATAAGTGGATACAAAAGACAATTTTAAGAAGAGTTGACACTTGGTTAATATGCAACTTTAGATTGACAGCGCCCGAGTGCAGCTCTCCCGAGTTGATGCCTTCGGTCCCTCAAGTTGAACTGTGCCGTCCATGGTCATGCCATGGCGGCACGTTTTTTGCGGGATGCGGTCATTTTGGGGAAATGGCCGGACAAATTTCCGTCCATGGCAGCCATTGGGAGGTTCGGCGCCCTGCAAGCGGTAGATGGCGGAAGCCGGATGCGAAGTGCTTCGCTCGCCCGCGACGTGCTGCTGCAGTTGCGGCTGCCTTCCCTGGGCCCGCGGAAAGTGGCTGCATGCAGCCCGGAGTCCTCCGAATTTTTGCAATGGCTATTGGCGGAGGTGCCGGTTCCGGGGCTGCTTGGTTGAGGCGCCTGCGACAAACGGGTCAATTCATGGTAGGGTGAAGGCGCAAGCTGACGGCACGACCATCTTCACTGGGCAGGGGAGGACAGTCCCATGGGAAGACTCGGGCAGGCTCGGGCCGGCATGGCCGATGGGCACAGGCAGGAGCCGATCGTGGCGATGCACTGGGGCGCCTACCGTGCCGAGCGGGAAGGGGGAAGGCTCGTCGCCCTGCGCGGCATGGAGGACGATCCCGAGCCCTCGCCGATCGGTCAGAGCATCGCCGGCACGCTGTCCGGCCCCTGCCGCATCCGCGGCCCGATGATCCGCAAGGGCTTTCTGGAGCAGGGGCATCGCAGCGATACCGCCCGGCGGGGTTCGGACAGTTTCGTCGAGACTGGCTGGGACCAAGCGCTCGACCTCGCTGCGGCGGAGCTGGAGCGCGTGCGCAGCGACCATGGCAACGAGGCGATCTATTCGGGCTCCTACGGCTGGGCCAGCGCCGGACGCTTCCACCATGCCAAGAGCCAGCTGCGCCGCTTCATGAACATGTTCGGCGGTAGCACCGTCTCGGTGAACACCTACAGCTGTTCCTCGGCCGAAGTGATCCTGCCGCATGTCGTCGGTCCCTTCATGCCGCTGCTGGCGGAACATACCTCCTGGGAAGCGGTCGCCGGCGCAGGATCCCTGGTTGTCGCCTTCGGCGGGCTGGCGCGCCGCAACGGGCAGGTCAATGCAGGCGGGGTCGGCCGGCATGCGCAGCATCCCGCAATGATGCGCGCCCGCAGCGCCGGGGCGCGCTTCGTCAATGTCTCGCCGATCCGCTCGGACATCGACCCCGAGCTGGAGGCGGCCTGGCTGCCGGTCCGCCCCGGCACCGATGTCGCGCTGATGCTGGGGCTGGCCCATGAACTGGTGCGGCTGGGACGGCATGACCGCGCCTTCCTGGACAGCCATTGCACCGGCTTCGGCGCCTTCCTGCCCTATCTGACCGGCGAGGCCGACGGCCAGCCCAAGGATGCAGCCTGGGCCGCGGAGATCACCGGCCTTCCGGTCTCCGCCATCGAGGGGCTTGCCATGCGCATGGCAAGCGGACCGGCAATCCTGAATGCCAGCTGGTCGCTCACCCGGCAGCAGAACGGCGAACAGATCTACTGGATGCTGGTGGTGCTGGCGGCGATGCTCGGCGGGGTAGGGCGGCCCGGAGAGGGCTTCGCGCTGGGGCTGGGCGCGGTGAACGGCGTCGGCAACGATTTCCCGCGGCTGTCGCTCGCGGCCCTGCCGATGGGCGAGGATCCGGCCGGCAGCTTCATTCCGGTGGCGCGGATTTCCGACATGCTGCTGTCGCCGGGCGCGGCCTACCGCTATGACGGGCAGACGCGGCACTACCCGGAGATCCATCTGGTCTACTGGGCGGGCGGCAATGTCTTCCACCACCACCAGGATCTCAACCGGCTGCGGCGGGCCTGGCAGCGAGCCGGAACCGTGATCGTGCACGAACCGTTCTGGACGCCGATGGCGCGGCATGCCGATATCGTCCTGCCGTCCACGCTCCCGGCCGAGCGCAGCGACATCGTCGGGACCTTCAACGAGAGCCGGGTCATGTTCTCTTCGCAGGTCTCGGAGCCCTATGGCGCGACGCGGAACGATCACGACATCTTCGCGGGTCTCGCCGCCCGCCTGCGGGCCGGGGACGGCAACGGGACCGGCTTCGCCGAGCGTTTCACCGGCGGGCTGGATGAGACAGGCTGGCTGCAGCGGCTCTACGAGGAGTCGCGCGCGGCGACGCCCGGAGGCGGGGACTGGCCCGATTTCGGACGTTTCCGCGCGCGCGGATATCTCGATCTGCCGCCGCCGGATCGGCCGCAGACGATGCTGGAAGCATTCCGCGCCGATCCGTCGGCGGCGCCCTTGCCGACCCCTTCGGGGAAAATCGAGATATTCAGCGCCACGGTCGCGGGCTTCGGCGCCGGGGATCTGCCCGGCCACCCGGTCTGGCGCGCGCCGCGGGAATGGCTGGGCAGCGCGCTTTCCGCAGCACTGCCGCTGCATCTGATCTCCCACCAGCCGGAGGGGCGCTTGCACAGCCAGCTTGATCATGGCGCAGCAAGCCAGGCGGGCAAGCGCCGCGGCCGGGAGCCGTGCCGCCTCAACCCGGAGGACGCGGCGGCGCGCGGCATCTGCGAAGGCGACATGGTGCGGGTGTTCAACCACCGGGGCGCCTGCCTGAGTGTCGCACGGCTGTGCCGCGACATCCGTCCGGGAGTGATCAGCCTGCCGACCGGCGCTTGGCATGACCCCGACCTGGGAGGGGACCCGACGCTCTGCAGGCACGGCAACCCGAATGTGCTGACCTCCGACCTGCCGACCTCGAAGATCGCCCAGGGCCCGGCGGCCATGACCTGCCTTGTCGACGTGGAGCTGTTCAAGGGACCCGTGCCCGATGTGAGGGCGCACCGTCCGCCGGAGATCGAGCCGCAGTCCCCTCCGCCGGGCGATTGACAGCTGCGTGACACCGCGACTCCAGGTGCCGCCCGCGGATCATGCGGGCGCCTTGGCAGGCTCGCAGCGAAAGCTTCCGGAGCACCATGTCATATCCAGCCCCCGTGCACCGGTTCCACCCGCCCTGCGGAATGTTGGAAGACGACATGCAGACCCGGCCCACCAAAGCGCTGCCTGTCGGCTTCTTCGCCGGAGGGGGGCGCACATCTCGGCCTACTTTGACAGCGTGAGCGTCTTCATCATCCGGTCGGCGGACGTCAGCACCTTGGCGTTGGCTTCATACGCCCTCTGGGCCAGGATGAGAGACGTGATCTCGTTCACTGGATCGACGGGGCTGCCTCCGGCATGGCCTTGCATGAGGGTCTCCCATCCCGCTGTCCCGGACGGTGCCAGCGCGACTTGGGATGTGAGGCCCTGGCTTCCTGTCGTCTGCGCCTTGTACCCTGCGGTCTGCGCATTCGCGATATTCTGGGCGATCGTGTTCACGCGGCGCGTTTGCGCCATCATGCCGTTCGCGGCGATGCTGAGTGCCTGCATGGTTCGTGTTCCCTCCGACCGGACTCCGGAAGCCCCGCCGCGCACCATGTGTCGACCGGTGGCATGCTGCCAAGTCCATGTCGCGGTTCTGGTAAATGGCCGGGCTTGCCGGCCCCCCGGCTCCAAGCAGCATTCGGACCCGCAGCCTGCCGCAGGCGGCCTGCGGAGGCCGTGCGGCTCCGGAACGGTACTGCACGCCTCCGGCGACGGGCCCTTCGCGTTCGATGCAAGCAGATCGCGGCGTGCTGGGCGGCGCCGCCCGCCCGGCCGATCTCCAGCCAGCCTTCGGCGGCCGATGGCAGCGACCGGCGCCCGCGGCTTTCCCTGAATCCGGCGCCCGGCCGGTCCCGCAGCGATCGCTGGCCACCTGCACGCGGAGGCTCCGGCCCCGGTCATGTCAGTCGCACCGATGGCTTGCCCCCTCGTTCAGGGTAGTTGTCACCGTCCTTCGATCTGAAACTATGCAGCGAGGCGGGCGGGACAGGATGACAAGTGGCTTATTCACCGGAACGAAAGGCGGCGGTTCTCGCGAAAATGCTGCCGCCGAACAATATCCCTCTCAGCCGTCTTGGCGAGGAGGAAGGGATCTCGCGGGCAACGCTTGCGAAATGGCGCGCGGAGGCGCGGGCGAAGGGCAAGCTGATGCCCGAAGCCGACGCGAATGTGGAAGGCTGGACGTCGGGCGACAAGCTTGCGGC
>NZ_JAATVU010000107.1 GCF_013184745.1 Mangrovicoccus sp. HB161399 | reverse complement strand
TGATGACGGCGGCGGTAGATGCGCTGTCCCGCGCCATCCGCAGCCGCCTGCGCGCCGCCACCCCCCACGAGGTCAAGCCCGACACCTGCTGACGCCTATTCCGGCGTCTGGGCGACGACCGGGCTGTGCGGCCGCTGCGGCGCCGCCGGACGGACCAGCTCGTAATGCACCCGCCCGGCATCGGGCCCGCGATGCAGCGCCTTCAGCCGCTCGGCGATCTCGGCGCCTGCGACGGTGCGGCGGGCATGGTGGCGCTGCGTCTCGATCCAGGTCGGGGTCTTGAAGCGCTCGTGCCAGAGTTCCGGATCGACCAGGTCCCGGCTGAGCGTCCAGCGCCGCGCCCCGTCGCGGATCCGGCCGCGGCGTCGCTCGGCCATCAGCGCCAGGAACTCTTCGGTATCCTCCTCGGCGATGCGGTACTCGATCGAGGTGATGATCGGGCCGCTCTTCGGCACCATGTCGATGGAGGTTTCGGGCTTCTTCCAGCGCGAATGCGGATCGAGCGAACTTGTGTCCAGCTGCCTCAGCGGCAGGACCAGACCCACAGCCGCGAAGACGACCAGGGCAATGGCGGAAATCCCCAGCGCCTCGCCGGTGCCGACCTGCCCTGCCGTCATGCCCCAGACCCAGCCGCCGAGCGCGAAGCCGCCGAAATTGCAGCTCTGGTAGATCGCCAGGCAGCGGCTCAGCACCCAGCGGGGCGAGCTCAGCTGGATCGTGGTGTTGAGGCTCGACAGCAGCACCGGCCAGGCGGCGCCGGTGATCATGACCGCGAGGATGCTGAGCGGGAAAAACGTGCTGGAGCCAAGGAGCGCGGTGCCTCCCGCATAGGCCAGAGTGCAGATCCTCACGTTCATTTCCAGCGTGACCATGGCGCGCAGCCGCGCCGCGCCAAGCGCGCCGAGGATCGCGCCGACCCCGAAGCCGCCGAGCAGCAGGCCGTAGGTCAGCGGGCCGCCCTGAAGCTGGTCGCGCGCGACGAGCGGCATCAGCGCCATGACCGCAATGCCCGCCACGTTGAAGAGGAACCCGCGGGCGAAGACCGTCAGGTGGATCGGCGACAGCCCGACATAGCGCAGTCCGGCCATGATCGCGCTGCCGATGCCCTCGGGCGGCAGCCGGTCTTCCTCCTCCGGGCTCTTCCAGTGCGAGGCCGAGACCAGAACGAAGAGGTTCGCCGCGGCATTGACCATGAAGGCCGAGAAGGCGCCGACCGCGGCCACCAGGATGCCGCCGATCGCCGGGCCGACCGAGCGGGCGAGGTTGAAGCCGATGGAATTCAGCGCCACCGCCGAGGGCAGGTCGCTTTTCGGCACCAGCTCGCTGACCATGGTCTGCCAGGCCGGGTTGTTCAGCGCCTTGGCGCAGCCGACGAGGAAGGTGAAGGCCAGGAGCCCCCAGGGCGAGAGCATGCCGAGGAAGGAGGCGAGCGCCAGGAGCGCCGAGATCGCGCAGAGGATGCCCTGCGACACGATCACGGTGCGCCGCCGCCCGAACGTGTCGGCGATGGCACCGGCGGGCAGCGAAAACAGCATCAGCGGCAGCGCGACCGAGGTCTGCACCAGCGCCACCATCTCGGGCGAGCCGTGCATCTGGGTCATCGACCAGGACGCGCCGACATTCTGGATCAGCCAGCCGAAATTGGCCGCGAGCCCCACCAGCCAGTAGCTGAGGAAGGCCCGGTGGCGGAACGGGGCGAAGGGGGAGGTATCTTTCAGGGGTCGGTCTCCGGAACTTGACCGATTGATAGCGCAAAACCGCTTGCAGGCAAGTCCGGGGGGCGCGGCAGGTCAGCGCCGGGCGATCTCCGCCCAGATCGGCAGGTGGTCGGAGCCGCGCTTGGCCAGCGGCGACTGGTCGACCCCCGCGGCAGTGATCCGCAGCCCCGGCCCGATCGCGAAACGGTCCAGCGCCGTGACCGGGCGGCGGGCATGGAAGCTGCGGCCGGGGGCCAGGATCTCGTGGCTTTCCGCCAGCGGCTCCAGCCCCTTCTCGGGCGACCATTCGTTGAAATCTCCCGCGATCAGCGAGGCGCTGCCGTCCCGCCCCAGCCGGTCGGCCAGCGCGCGGACCTGCTGCCGGCGCCAGCGGCGCAGCAGCGCCAGATGCGCGCCGACCAGCGTCACGCCCTCCACCTCGGCCAGCACCGCGCCGCGCGGCTCCAGCGCGGGCAGGTCGATCCGCTCGGTCCGGGCGATCTCCAGCCCCTTGCGCACCAGGATGGCGTTGCCGTGCCAGCCGATGCTGACATCGTTGACCGCCAGCGGCGCGACCTGGAAATCCGTGGCGCTCTCGATCAGGCCCTGCGGCAGCGCCGAGGGCCGCGCGCCCAGCCGCTTGTCGGCCTCCTGCAGGAGCACGATGTCGGGCTCCAGCCGGTTGAGGATGTCGAGGATCCGTCCCGGCGCGCGGCGGCGGTCGGTGCCGACGGCCTTGCGGATGTTGTAGCTGACGATGCGCAAGCGCGGGATCCTCACAGCAGGGGCGCGAACAGACGGGCGACCGGCGCGCCGATCCGGACATGCAAAGGCTGTTCGCCGAGCGGCTTCTCCAGCAGATAGGCACGCTTGAAGTCCGCTTCCAGCATTTCCGCCACCTCGGCGGCAAAGCCGGCGTCGAAACCCAGCACCATCGCCTCGAAATTCAGCCGGAAGGAGCGGTTGTCGAAATTCGCGGTGCCGATCGCGGCCAGCCGTCCGTCGACCAGCACGACCTTCTGGTGCATGAACCCCTCGGTATAGCGCCAGATCTGCACCCCGACGGCGCGCAGCGCATCGAAACAGGCGAAGGCGGCCAGCCAGGGCATGCGGTGGTCGATCGCGTCGGGGATCAGCAGCCGCACCTCCACCCCGCGCAGCGCGGCATGCTTCAGCGCCGACATCAGGTCGCTGTCGGGCACGCAATAGGGCGAGGCGATCCAGATCCGCTCCTTCGCGGCGGCGATGGCGCTGAAGAAGAACAGCGCCCCGGTTTCCAGGTCGTCCGCCGGCCCCGCGGGCAGCAGCATCGCGGTCATGCCGCGCTCCGCCTCGGGCAGGCCCCAGGCGAGTTCCTCGAGGATCATCTCGCCGCGCACCCAGAGCCAGTCCTCGGCGAACATCAGCTGCGCCTGGGCGACGACGGGCCCGTGCATCTCCAGATGGGTGTCGCGCCAGGGACCGAAGCGCTCCGAGCGGCCCATGTATTCGTCGCCCACGTTCAGCCCGCCGATGAAGCCGACCCGCCCGTCGGCGATCACGGTCTTGCGGTGGTTGCGGTAGTTGATGCGGAAACGGGTCCGCGGGCGCCAGCCTTCCTGCCGCTCCGCCACCTGGATGCCCGCCTCGCGCAGGGAGGACAGGTAGCCGGCGGAGAGCGCGTGGCTGCCCACCGGATCGGCAAGGAAGCGGATCTTCACCCCGCGCCGCGCCGCCGCCACCAGCCGGTCGCGGAAGTCGCGGCCCAGCTCGTCGTCATGGACGATGAAGAACTGCACCAGCAGATAGGACTGCGCGGAGTCGATGGCCGCGAAGATCGCGTCGAAGGCCGCCTTGCCGTCGATCAGCGGACGCAGGTCATTGCCGCGCACCGCCGGAAGGCCCGCCAGCGTCTCGAAGGGCGCCGGGTCGGGATCGGGACGGACCGCGGGCCGGTGCGCCTTGGCATGGTCCTGCAGCGCGGCGATCACCACCTTGCTCTCGCGCCGGGTGACGAAATAGCGGCCGTATTTGTGGTGGCCGAAGATCAGGTAGAGCGGCACGCCCAGAAACGGTTCGGAGATCAGGAAGACCGCCCAGCCCACCGATCCCTCCGGGGTGCGCGACTTGCGCACGGCCCGCCAGGCGCAGGCCACCGCGGTTGCATGGATGGCAATCAAGCCAAGAACGACGATTTCCGCCCACATCCGCCTGCCTCCTTGCCTGCATGGCCGCCAGACTTGGCGCGGGGGACGCGGCTGTCAACTGCGGTTCAGGCGCCCAGGGCGCGCAGCACCTTCAGCGCGTCGGCATGCTCGGCGACGTCATGCACCCGGATCACCCGCACGCCGCGGGCAATGCCCGCGAGGTTCGCCGCCAGCGTCCCGGCCAGCCGCCGGTCCACCGGGCGGCCCAGCAGGTCGCCGAACATCCGCTTGCGCGACAGGCCCAGCAGGACCGGATGGCCGTAGCTCCCCAGCCAGTCCAGCCCGTTCAGGCAGGCGATGTTCTGCTCCAGCGTCTTGCCGAAGCCGATGCCGGGATCGAGCAGGATATGCCCGGCCGGGATGCCCGCGCGCCGCGCCAGGTCCAGGGAATGCCCGAAGAACCGCTCCAGATCCGCAAGGATGTCGATCTCCGGATCGGTGGTGCCGCGGTTGTGCATGATGATGACGGCGGCGCCGGTCTCAGCCACGGCATCGGCCATTTCCGGATCGTGCTGCAGGCCCCAGACATCGTTGACGATGCAGGCCCCGGCTGCGACGGCGGCGCGGGCGGTCGCGGCCTTGTAGGTGTCGATGGAGACCGGCACCTCGGTTTCGGCGCGCAGCCGTTCCAGCACCGGCACGACCCGGGCAATCTCGTCTTCGGTGCCGACCGGCTGCGATCCCGGCCGGGTGGATTCTCCGCCCAGGTCGATCACGTCGGCCCCGTCGGCGATCATCGCCCGCGCATGGGCCATCGCGGCCTCTGGCGCGTCATGCTGCCCGCCGTCCGAGAAGCTGTCGGGCGTGACGTTGAGGATGCCCATCACCAGCGGGCGGTCCGCCAGGTCGGCAAGGAAACGGTCGCGGGCGGCGGCGATGGACATGGTCGGCTCCGGGGCAAGGGTCAGGACGGCTGACCCGTCATACGCCCTCGCCCCGGGCAAGGCAAATACCGCCGGTCACGGCTCCAGCGCGGGCTCCGAACCGAGGAGCCGCTTCTGCGCGGCGATGCGGAAGGGCGCGTTCGGCGCGCCGTAGCCGTCGTAACCGTTCCGGCGCTCGACGATCTCGAAGAACAGCCCATCGCCCCAGGGACGGCTGTAGAACTGGTAGAAGCCGCCCATCTCGTCCTCGTCATAGAGGATGTTGAACTGCTTCATCCGCGCGGCCTCCGCCTCGTCGAGCCCGAAGCGCGCGGCGAGATCCTCGTAGTAGTTCGGCGAGATCGGCAGCGGCTCGAATCCGAGGCTGGCGAGCTTCTCCGCGGTGGCGAAGATGTCGTCAGTCGCGAAGGCGACGTGCTGCACCGAGGAGCCGAAGCTGTCGGCCAGGAAATGTCCCGCCAGCGTGCGGTGGGTCTCGGCGCCGTTCAACGTCACCCGGAACTGCCCGTCGGCGGATTGCAGCGCCTGGGAACGCACCAGCCCGTCGGGATCGACCACGTCCACCATCGGCGCGCGGCCCATGCGGAAGATCGAGGTGTAGAACAGCGACCAGCTGAGCATCTCGTCGTAATCGGTGGTCTGGGCGATGTGATCGACCCGGGTCAGCCCGGCGTCGCGCGACTCGCCTGCGCCGCAGCGGTTGAATTCCTTGCTCCAGACCTTCGACAGGTCGTCGCTCTCGTCGAGGAAATGCATCAGCGAGCCGCCGGCGCCCCGGATCGCCGGGATGTCGAGCTCGCCCTCGCCCACCGGCTGGGTGAACTTCACGGCGCCGAGGCCCACCGCGCGCTTCTGCGCCTTGCGGGCGTCATCGACCTTCAGGCCGATGTCGCAGACACCGGTGCCATGGGTCAGGAAGGCGGCATGGGCGAAGCCGGTCTCCTCGGTATTGACCACGATGCGGACATCGCCCTGCTGCCAGAGCGTCACCTGCTTGGCGATGTGCTGGCCGACCTTGGAAAAGCCCAGGGACTTCAGCAGCTCGTTGAGCTGCGGCCGCTCCGCCTCGGAGGTGCTGAACTCGACGAAGGCGATGTCCGAGACCTCGGCGCGGTCGGGCAGCACCGGCAGGTCCAGGCTCTCGGCCACGGCCGGCTCGGTGCGGCGCACCTCGTCCATCAGGTGGATCAGCGAGCGGTGGCCGTCGCGGGCCAGCGCCTCGGTCTTGCCGGCCCGGAACTGGTCGTTGAAGATCTCCAGGCTGATAGGCCCGGCATAGCCGGTGGCGCAGACCGCGCGCATGAAGCCGGTGACGTCGAGATCGCCCTCGCCCGGCATGTTGCGGTAGTGCCGCGACCAGTAGAGCAGGTCCATGTCGATCAGCGGCGCATCGGCGAGCTGCACGAAGAAGATCTTGTCGCCCGGGATCGAGCGGATCGAATTCGGGTCGATCTTGCGGCTGAGCGTGTGGAAGCTGTCGAGGATGATGCCGACATTCGGGTGGTCGGCGCGGCGCACGACCTCCCAGACGTCGCGGTGGTCCCAGAAATGGCGGCCCCAGGCCAGCGCCTCGAAGCCGACGCGGATGCCGCGCTTGGCGGCGCGCTCGCCCAGTTCGCGGAAATCCTCGGCTGCGCGGTCGATGCCGCCCACCGCCTTCGGGTGGACGGAGGAGCAGACCAGCACCAGGTCGGTGCCCATTTCCTGCATCAGGTCGAATTTCCGTTCCGCCCGGTCGAAGGCGCGGCTGCGCCAGGGCTCGGGCAGGGTCTCGAAGTCGCGGAAGGGCTGGAACAGCGGTATCTCCAGCCCGTGGTCGCGGATCATGTTGCCGACATCGCGCGGGCTCATTTCCTGCGCGATGAAGTCCTGTTCGAAGATCTCGACGCCGTCGAAGCCCGCCTTGGCGATGGCCTTCAGCTTGCGGCGCAGGTCGCCCGAGATGGAGACGGTGGCAATGGCGGTCTTCATGGGGTCTCTCCGCTTATTCCGCGCCAAGCGCGCGGAAGGTGGCTTCCATCGCTGCCGGGTCGGCCGCGAGGCCGGTGAAATGGCCGAAGGCCCGCACGGCCTGCCAGACAGCCATGCCCGATCCGGGCAGCACCCGGCAACCCTTCGCGCGCGCATCGGCCAGCAACTGGGTCTCGAGCGGGAAATAGACGATGTCCGACACCCACATCTCCGGGGCCAGCAGCTCCGCCGGGAAGGCCGAGCCGGGCAGCTTCGCCATGCCCATCGGCGTGCAGTTGACGACGCCGTCCAGCCCCTCTGCCGCGGCCGCCTCGACGCTGTCGCAGACCTCGGTCCGCAGTCCGGGGCGGGTGCGTCCGAGAAGCCCGGCCAGGTCCTCGGCGCGGGCGCGGTCGGCATCGACCAGCACAAGCGTGCCGATGCCGTTGTCGGCCAGGCCGTGGGACACCGCGACCCCGGCCCCGCCGGTGCCGATCTGCAGCACGCGGGCGCGCGGCGCACCCTCCATGCCCAGCCGGAAGGCCTCGGCATAGCCGGAATAGTCGGTGTTGTAGCCGATCTTGCGGCCATCGCGGAACACGACCGTGTTGACGGCGCCGACGGCAGAGGCGCTGTCGTCGAGCTCGTCGAGCAGGTCCATCACCTCGATCTTGTAGGGGAAGGTGACGTTGCAGCCGGCGAATCCGCAGAGCTCGGCGGCGCGCAGCAGCTCCGCCAGCGCGGGATCGCCCGGCATCGCGTCGGGATCGAGCAGCTTGTAGACGCAGCGCAGCCCCTGACGCTGGGCCTCGGCCTCGTGCATCGCGGGGGTGCGGGATTTCTGGATGCCGCGGCCGATCAGGCCCAGGGCAATGCTCTTGTCCCGCCCGAAGACTTCGGCGGTGTCCTGCTTGGTCATGCTGTCTCCTCCATCGGTCCGGCACCGGGGCGCGGGACTCGCAATTCTTCCAGAAATGTACCACGCGGTTAAAAATCTGCAAGAGTTTTGAACCGGCCGGTTAAATACCCGGAAGCCAAGCGGAAACCCGGCCAGGGCCCGGCGCGGGTTCCCTCTCCCCCGCGGGGAGAGGGACAGGGTGAGGGGGCTTGCCCGGGCGGGATCAGGCCCGTACGGCGCGGATCAGCTGGTCGGCAAGGCTGTCGCGCAGCCGGACCTGCCCGGCCTCGTCATGCAGCCCGGCGCCGAAGATGCCCGAGAAGGTCGCGCGGTTCGACATGTTGAAGAAGCTCAGCGCGCTCAGCTCCCAGTGCAGCTGCAGCGGACACAGTCCGGGACGCAGGCTGCCATCCGCGGCGCCGCGGCGGCAGATGTCCTCCAGCATCGCCACGACCGGGCGGTTCAAGTCGCGGATCTTGGTCGAGGAGGCCAGCACATGCCCGCCGCGGATGTTCTCGATCATCACCAGCCGGATGAAATCGGCATTGCGCCGGTGATGGTCGAAAGTGAAGACGAAGAGCTTCCGCAGCGCCTCCAGCGGCGGCAGGTCGGCCAGATCCAGCTCCGCCTCCTGGGCGCGGACCGAGGTATAGGCATCTTCCAGAACGGCGCGCCACAGCCCCTCCTTGTCACCGAAGTAGTAGTAGATCATCCGCTTCGAGGTCGCCGTCAGCTGGACGATCCGCTCGATTCGCCCGCCGTTGAAGCCGTTGTCGGCGAATTCGCGGGTCGCCGCCTGCAGGATGTCCTGCTGCACCTTCGCCGGGTCGCGTTTCCACCCTGCCCGCTTCGCCGGGGCTTTTTCCTGATCCGTCAACACACTGGCCCTCCTCCGTCGGCTGGGATTAAAGCACAAATGTACCGGGCGTTACAAACCCATTGACGTATTTTAACCGTCTGGTACAAAACAAGGGCAGATCGAGGGAGGCGATTGCGGCATTCCGAGGGGTATCCCCGGGAATCCGTTAACGTTTTCCCGGATTGGGAAGCGCAGTACGGGAGGACAGTCATGCGCGACACGTTTCTGAAATTCACCGCGGCAGGCCTGGTCGCATTGATGGGAACCGCCGCATCGGCCGAGGTCACGCTGCGGTTCGCGCATGTCGACCCGGATGACTGGCAGTCCTCCAAGAAGGGCGCGGCCGCCCACATGTTCAAGCAGATCGTCGAAGGCGAGTCGGACATGAAGGTCGAGATCTTCCCGGCCGGCGCGCTCGGCAACGAGGATGAGATCGTCTCCCAGGTCCAGGAAGGCCTGGTGCAGGTCGGCATGGTCTCCGGCGCGATGTCGAAGGTGTGCAAGCCCGCCGCCGTGCTCGACATCCCCTACACCTTCTCGGATGCCACCGTGGCGTGGAAAGTGCTCGACGGGCCCTTCGGCGACGAGCTGGCCGAGGCCTGCGAGGCCAAGACCGGGATGAAGACGCTGGCCTACGGCGAGACCGGCTTCCGCAACTTCACCAACAACACCCGCCCGATCAAGACCCCGGCCGACATGGAAGGACTGAAGTTCCGCGTGCAGCCGATCCCGCTCTACCTGGAGATGGTCAAGGGCCTCGGCGGCGAGCCGACCCCGATCGCATGGACCGAACTGCCGAACGCGCTGGCCACCGGCGTGGTCGACGGCCAGGAGAACCCGGTCGGCGTGATCTACAACAACGGCCTGCACAAGCTGCAGAAATACATGACCCTCGACGGCCATGTCTATGCCGTGGACTTCATGGTCATGTCCTCCGAGTTCTATGACATGCTGACCCCCGAGCAGCAGGCCGTGATCGACCGCGCCGCCGTCATCGCCGGCAATTTCGGCCGCGGCATCCAGGAATGGAACACCGCCAACGGCGTGAATGCCGTTCAGGCCGAAGGCATGGAAGTCTATGTCCCCACCGCCGACGAGCTGGCCCAGTTCCGCGAGGCCGCGCAGCCCGCGGTCAAGGAATGGCTGGCCGGCGACCTGGGCGCGGATGCCGCCTGGATCGAGAAGCTCGACGCTGCCGTCGCCGACGCGACGAACTGAGCGCGATTTCCGGGACCCCGGTCTGAAAAGATCCTCCGGGGTCCCGGCTTTTCCCTTTCCCAACAAGAGCGGAGGCCGCGATGGCGACCCTGTCCTATATCGTCCGGCGCATACTCGCGATCGGCTGCGGCCTGATCATGGCCGCCGTCACCGGGATCATCCTCGTCAACGCGCTGCGCCGCTACACGCTCGGCCTGTCGCTGACCTGGGGCGAGGAACTGCCGGTCTACCTGTCGATCTACGGCGTGATGTTCGGCGTCGCGCTGAGCTACATGCAGGACCGGCACATGCGCTTCACCATCGTCACGGACTTCCTGAAGCCCGCGGTGCGCGAGGTCCTGTTCCTCGCCATGGATGTCGTGACCATCATCTGCGGCGTGCTGCTCAGCTGGTCGGGCTATCTCTTCGCCACGCGGCGCGGCACCATCGAAGCCTCCGGCCTGATCGCCAGCGCCAACGACCTCGTGCAGACGACCGGCATCGACTGGCTGGTCTGGATCGGCCGCATGGGCACCTGGCAGTTCGCCATGTGCATCGGCGGCGGACTTCTCGCCATCGCCGCGTCGATCCGCTTCCTCGAGCGCCTCGAGGATCTGCGCAATCCTTCCCATGAGGATGCCCCCACCGCTTCGGACGTGGTCCGGATGCGGGCCAAGGGCCAGGCCTCGCTCGACTGAGGAACCCGCCATGAGCTTCATGATCGTTCTCGTCGGCACCCTCGCCGGGCTGCCCATTGCCTTCGCCATCATCGCCGCGATGATGTACTTCATGATCACCGGAGACGCGCCCTACCACCCGCGCCTCGTCACCTCCGAAATGTTCAAGGCGCTCAGCTCCTTCCCGCTTCTCGCCATCCCGCTCTTCGTGCTTGCCGGCGAGCTGATGAACGAAAGCGGCATCACCAAGCGGATCATCCGCTTCTGCGTGGTGCTGGTGGGCAAGTTCCGCGCGGGGCTCGCGCTGGTGAACATCTGGGCCTCGGTGATCTTCGCGGGTCTCTCGGGTTCGGCGATCGCCGACACCTCCGCCATCGGCCGGGTCTTCATCCCGGAAATGGCGAAGCACGGCTATGACCGCGGCTTTGCCGCCGCGCTGACCGCCGCCTCCTCGGTGATCGGTCCGATCATTCCGCCGTCCATCCCGGTGATCATCTACGCGCTGATCGTCTCGGGCGTGTCGGTTCCGGCGCTGTTCATGGCCGGGATCGGTCCGGGCCTGCTGCTGGCGGTGTTCCTGTCGGTCTACGTGCTGCTCACCGTGAAGGTCGCCGATCCCGAGCCGGGCGTCGACATCATGGAGGGCCAGTCGAACGGCCAGGCCCTGCTGGGCGGCATCGTCCCGCTGCTGATGCCGGTCTTCGTCGTGGGCGCCATCCTCTTCGGCATCGTGACGCCGACCGAGGCCGCCGCGCTGGCCGTGGGCTACGCGATGGTCGTCGGGCTGTTCGTCTACCGCAAGCTCGGCTTCCACAACCTGCCGCGGATCTTCGCCAACGCGATGGTCGACAGCTCGATCATCCTGATCATCATGGCCGCCGTCGGAGCCGCGAACTGGGTGCTGACCTACAACCGCGTGCCGAACATGCTGACCGAGTGGACGCTGGCGAACGTGGACAGCAAGACCGCCTTCCTGATCGCGCAGATGCTGCTGTTCCTGGTCGTCGGCCTGTTCCTCGAAGGCATCGCGGCGATGCTGGTCCTGGTGCCGATCATGCATCCGATCGCAGTTGCCTTCGGCGTCGATCCGACCCATTTCGGCATCATCGTGATCTTCAACCTGATGATCGGCCTGATCACCCCGCCGCTGGGCCTGTGCCTCTTCGTGGCGGAGGGCGTGGCCAATGTCGGCATGACGCGGCTGGTCCGGGCGATCATCCCGTTCTTCCTGGTGGAGCTGCTGGTGCTGGTCATCCTGACCTTCGTCCCGGCCTTCTCGACCTGGCTGCCGCATATCCTGGGCTTCTGACCCCAGCCCCCGGCATCCGCGACATCCACCCCGCGCCTCCCCGGCGCGGGGTTTTCCGTTTCCGGACCGACTTTCGTCTCCTTGACCTCGCCCGGGCAACCGCGTGACATGGCCGGAAAGAGCCGGGCACCGATCCCGGCCGGTCCGATCGCCACTGCAGAGGAGACAGTGACATGGAACTGAAGGAAGAGGTCTTCATCGCCGCACCCCGCGACAAGGTCTATGCCGCCCTGAACGATCCCGAGATTCTGAAGGAATGCATTCCGGGCTGCGAGGAGCTGATCAAGCATTCGGACACCGAGCTCGAGGCCAAGGTCGTGCTGAAGATCGGCCCGGTGAAGGCGAAATTCGGCGGCAATGTTACCCTCAACCCCGAAAATCCGCCGGAACGCTTCTCGCTCTCGGGCCAGGGATCGGGCGGCGCGGCGGGCTTCGCCAAGGGCGGGGCCGAAGTCACCCTGGCAGAGAAGGACGGTGGGACGCTGCTGACCTATGATGCCAAGGCCGAAATCGGCGGCAAGCTGGCGCAGCTCGGCAACCGCCTGATCCAGAGCACCTCGAAGAAGCTCGCGGCCAAGTTCTTCCAGAGCTTCGCCGAAAAGATGGACGCCTCCGCCGCCGCCTGACATCCGCCGCGCGGGGCCGGCTTTGCCCGCGCCGGTTAAGTCGCTGGTTACCTGCGGTCTGCTACTGCGGAACGGTGAAAGCGCCGCGGGCTCCGGCCTGCGGCCGCTGACAGCGCTTGATGTCGAGGTGAAGAGTGAACTCTTGCTGCCATAGCAGGCCGCCCATGGAGGACACCCGGACAGATGCTGTCCGGCGGGCCGTGCCGCGATGAGCGGTATATCCTTCAAGCTCCGCGTGACGCTGATCTTCGCGCTGCTCGGGCTGGTGACCCACCTGCTGATGTTCCTGTCCTCGGCCGTCTTCACGGCAAACCGGGCGCAGGACCGCTTCATTGAGCAGGCCGGCATCCAGGCGGACATGCTGGCCGGCACGCTGGAGCATTTCATCGTCGACAACGAGTGGGACAATCTTTCCCGCATGGCCAAGCGGGCCGGCTCCACGCGGGAGATCGCAGCCGTCCGCTTCATCGGTCCGGGCGATCGCGTCATCCTAGATACCGACCGCTTCCTGGGGCCGATGGACATGCCCTGGTACATGCGGATGGACGATGACTTCCACGGGCTGAAGCTGGATCCGCTGCTCGGCTACGTGGTCCGCCGCCCTGTCCTCATCGACGGGAGCATCGTCGGCGCTGTGCTGGTCGCCCCCGACCTGCTTCGGCTGGAATCCGAGCTCCACCGAGACATGGCCGTGCTCCTGCTGATGGCCGCGACCACCTTCGCCGTTCTGGTCGTGCTCGGCTGGCTCGCCGCCTCCGGGCTGGTCGACCGGCTGCGGGATCTCGACGAAGGCGCGGCACGGATCGCCGACGGAAATTTCGAGCACCGGCTGGAACTGCGCGGCGCCGACGAGATTTCGCGCACTGCCCATACCGTCAACCGCATGGCCGATGCGCTCCTGCGCGAACGCGAGGCGCTGGAACAGCAGGCCCGCACCGACTCGCTCAGCGGCCTTCTCAACAGGGTCGGCCTCGCCCGCGCCTTCCGCAAGATGGCCAAGGGCGGCCGGGGCATGAGCGCGCTGCATATCGACCTGGACCGTTTCAAGCTGATCAACGACACGCGAGGCCATGGCGCCGGCGACGCCGTCCTGCAATCCGTCGCCTCGCGGCTGCGCCATGTCGCGCCTGGGGACGCCCTGGTCGCCCGGATCGGCGGCGACGAATTCGCGATGATCATCGAAGAGGAACGGCTGGGGGAGCGCGCCGCCGAACTGGCCGAAGCCTGCATCGAGGCCGCCAGCCGCCCGATCGAGTTCCACGGCATGAAGCTCGCCGTCGGCGCAAGCGTCGGGATCGCGCATCTTCCGGCGCAGAGCCAGGGACAGGATGCCGACCGCCTCCTGGCGGATGCCGATATCGCGCTCTACCAGGCGAAGGAGGCCGGCCGCGGCCGCGTCGCCCTGTTCGACGGCGAGGCCCGCGACACGCTGGAACGGCAGGCAGACCTGGAATTCGAGCTGGCGCTCGGCCTGGAATACGGCGAATTCATACCCTTCCTGCAGCCGCAGGTCGACGCCCTGACCGGCGAGGTGATCGGCGCCGAGGTGCTGGCCCGCTGGCGCAGCCCGTCGCGCGGCCTGCTCACGCCCGGTGCCTTCCTGCAGTCGCTGCGCAATCCCGAGTTGGAGGAACGCATAACCTATGCGGTCCGCGCGGCCGCACTCGACTGGATGAGCCGTGGCGACGTCGGCCGCCCCCCCACGATCAGCATCAACCTGTCGTCGACGGAACTCACGCGGGTCGACTGCGCCAGCGACCTGGACTGGGAACTCACCATGCGGGGGCTTTCCGCCCGCAAGGTTTCCATCGAAGTGCTCGAAGACGTGGTGATCCGCGAAAACGACACGGAGATGGAGCGCACCATCTCGGCGCTCCGCGCGGCGGGCCATCCGCTGGAGCTGGACGATTTCGGAACCGGAAATTCGGGACTTGCGAACCTGGTGCGGCTCTCGGTCGAGCAGCTGAAGATCGACCGGAGCTTCATCTCCGGCCTCGACAGCGACCGCTCGCGCCAGGCGATCGTGCAGGCGATGATCGGGATCGGGCGGGCGCTCAACATTAAGGTGCTTGCCGAAGGCGTCGAGACAGATGCCGAACGGCAGATGCTGCTCTCCCTCGGCTGCAGCCGCATGCAGGGCTTCCATTTCGCCCGGCCGATGGACACGGATTCCTTCGAACGCTGGATGACCGGCCGCAGCGCCGCCGCCTGAGCCGCAC
>NZ_JAATVU010000106.1 GCF_013184745.1 Mangrovicoccus sp. HB161399 | reverse complement strand
GGATCACCGGGATCACCGGGATCACCGGGATCACCGTTCTCCTTCGGCCGGAAGCTCTTCATCGACGCCCAGGCCTTCACCAGCGTGCCATCGACGGAGAAGTGGTCATCCGAGAGCAGCGGGGCGACCTCGCGGTGGGCCAGGATGGCGGCCATCACCTTGCGCGACATGTCCGTGGTCAGCAGCCGGTCGCGGTTCTTGCTGAACACGGTCGGGACCCAAATGGCGTCATCGATGCCGAGCCCCACGAACCAGCGGAACAGCAGGTTGTAGTCCAGCTGCTCCATCAGCTGCCGTTCGGAGCGAACCGAGAACAGGATTTGCAGCAGGCTGGCCCGGATCAGGCGTTCCGGCGCAATCGAGGGACGGCCAAAGTCGGCGTAGAGCACGTCGAAGTCGCCATCGAGGCTGGCGAGTGCGTCATTCACCACCTGCCGGATCTTCCGCAGCGGATGCCGCGCCGGGATGCGCGCCTCCAGATCGACATAGCTGAACAGCGATCCGCTCGTCTCGTCCGCACCGCGCATGCCTGTCTCCGCCGTTGATCCGCGGCGGATGAATCATGTTCCGCAGACGACGTCGAGGCCCGACTATTTCAGCATCCTGATAGTGCGACAGGCCCTCGGCGGGACGGGCGTCGGCAAGGACGAGGACAGCCCCGGCGTCTTGGCCGACATCGCCGCGGCCGCCGCCGGGGCGATGCTCCGCAGGGGCCGGCGACCTGCGGGTGCGGGCATCCGGGCGGGCGCCCGGTCGATCCGCCGCGGCGCCCCATGGCCGGAAGGGCGCGACCCCGTGCCGGAAGGGAAGAAGGCCTCCGCGCCCCTGCCTTTGGCGGGAGGCGGAGCGCGGCTGGTCGGGGCGGGAAAGAATGGTGATTTCCGAATGCGAAGGTGCTAGCGTCCGGCCGTGGCCCCGTCCTTCCGGCCGGGCCGTCGAAGGGAGTTTCGAGGCATGCATTCGCGAATTGCGGGGACCGCCGCCCTGGTCCTGTCGCTGTATCCGGCCGCCGCGTCGGCGCAGGCCAAGTCCGATGCCGACCTGGCCAAGCAGCTGGCCAACCCGATTGCAAACCTGGTCAGCGTCCCGTTCCAGTTCAACTACGACGACAATTTCGGCCCGGACGACCGCGGGAGCCGCTGGCTCATGAATTTCCAGCCGGTGGTGCCGATCGACCTGGGCGCGGACTGGCTGATGATCTCGCGCACGATCCTGCCGGTGACCTGGCAGGACGACGTGGTGCCGGGCGAGAACATCCAGGTCGGCCTGGGCGACACCGTCCAGAGCCT
This sequence comes from Mangrovicoccus sp. HB161399, assembly GCF_013184745.1. Classification (GTDB taxonomy): domain Bacteria; phylum Pseudomonadota; class Alphaproteobacteria; order Rhodobacterales; family Rhodobacteraceae; genus Mangrovicoccus. The sequence goes on along the minus strand of NZ_JAATVU010000106.1, from coordinate 13,468 downwards.
GTTCTTCTCGCCGAAGACAGGCAGTGCCCTGACCTGGGGCGTCGGCCCGGTCTTCCTGCTGCCGACCGCCACCGAGCGGACGCTGGGCACCGGGAAATGGGGCGCCGGCGTGACCGGCGTGGCGCTCTGGCAGTCGGGGCCGTGGACGGTCGGCGGGCTGGGCAACCACATCTGGTCGGTGGCCGGCGACTCCGACCGCAGCGACATCGACCAGACCTTCCTGCAGCCTTTCGTAAACTACACGACGGCCTCGGCCACGTCCTTCTTCGCGAACACCGAAAGCACCTATGACTGGGAGGGCGAAGCCTGGTCGGTGCCGATCAATTTCGGCGTCAACCAGCTGGTGAAGATCGGCGCGCAGCGCGTCCAGATCGGCGGCGGGCTGCGCTACTGGGCGGAGTCGCCCGACAGCGGTCCCGAGGGCTGGGGAGCGCGGCTGAACATGGTCTTCCTGTTCCCCAAGTGAGCGCCGGCTGACGGGCGGAGCGGACCGGGCCTGCGCCGGATCGGCCGCGGCCGCCGCCGCAAGGATCCGGCCGGGTCGGCCTGCCTGTGCTGCCGAGCGCGCCGCGGCCGGCGGCGGATGGTTGGCAGAAGTGACAGATTTCGCCAGAATTGAATAGAATTGGTAGTTTGTCCGCAGGGCGACCCGACGTTAGCTTGGGGTGTCATTGGGCGTGCGCGGGGCTTTGGGGGCGCCGGAGCAGGCCTGACAGCTCCGCCTGGGAGGCGGAGTTCCAATCCGAGCCTGTCTGGGGGGACGGCGGAACTTGCGCGATCCAATCCGATCCCGCGCCGCGGCACGGCCGTGATGCGCATGCCGCGATTCCGGCGGAGCGGCCCGTCGCGCCCGCTGCGCCTGCACGGCCCGTCAGGCAGGACAGGGGGCGTGCGGAGCTGCGCGCTCCGGTCCCTTCCCGAATTTCCAGAGACAGTCCCGCCAGAGAACATCGAGCGCCATGCGCCAGGAGTTGAGTGATGATTTCCCAGAGCCAGAATTTCCGTTTCCTGCTCCTGCGGCAGGCAAGGCTGCGCGCGGCCACCTCCGTGCTGGCCATCGGTGCCGCCGCGGCCGTCCGGGAAAATCTGCTGCGGGGCATCCTGCGGGGGCTGACCGGGTGGCCGGCCCTGCGGCACGGCAGCGCCGGGCAGGGCCCTTTCCGCAGGACCGCGCGGCCCGTCTTCGCATCGCCCGTGCCCCTCGCCCTGGCGGCGGGACTCGGCAGCCTGGGCATGGCCGGACCGGCCGCCGCGTCGTGCAGCAATGCCAATTCCGGCGGCTTCCTGTGGCAGCTGTGCCAGGGCAGCGACGGCACGGACAGCAAGGACGAAAAGGACGGGCATAGCGGCGATGCAGCCACTGTCACCAACGACTCCGGCACCTATGTGGGTTCCACCTCGTCGCCGTTCGGCTACCTTCCCGGCTCCGCAGCGGGCTACGGGATCCTGGCGGCGGGCTCGGCTGGCGGCACCGGCGTCGACGAGGGCAGCGGCGGAGCCGCCGGCTACGTGAACCTCACCAATGGCGGACATGTCAGCCTGTCCAGCGCCCAGGACGGGAATTTCCTGACCAGCCTGCTGCTGGGCTACAGCTACGGCGGGAACGGCGACAACGACAACGACAACTACCGCTCGAACGGCGGCCCGGGCGGCACCGGCAACAACGTGAACCTCGACAATTCCGGCACGCTGGACGTCGTTTCGCTGAATGCCCTTTCGAGCCGCGGCTTCTCCGCCATCTTGGCCGAGAGCCGGGGCGGGGTCGGGGGCAACCAGAACGGCGGTCTGACCGGCGACCAGTCGGGCGGCACGGGCGGACCTGGCTGGTCGATCTTCGTCAACAACAACGGCAGCATCACGCTCGGCAGCGAGTCCGATCCGCTCGGCGATCTCGCCTATGCCTGGGGCATCAGCGCCCAGTCGGTCGGCGGCAAGGGCGGCACCGACAACGGCGGGGGCGGGGAGTCGGGCTATATCAGCGTCAACAACGGAAAGACCGGCGACGCGCCGATCTATGTCAACTCCACCACGACCGGCAGCGTCCGCGGGATCTTCACGCTCAGCGAGGGCGCCGACGGCACGGCCTCCTACGACAGCACCGACGATGGCGGGGCCGGGGCCCTGGCGCTTGACGTGAGCATCAGCACCCATTCCGACATCACCGTCATCGGGACCGGCGGGGTCGGCCAGATCTCCGGCGGCATCGTGGCGCTCAACCAGGGCGGCGACGGCGGCACCGGCTACAATTCGTCGAAGGGCGGCATTGGCGGCGCCGGCGTCACCACCGGCAAGAATCTCGGCATCACGGTCAATGCGGGCGCCACCGTCTCGGCCCAGGGCGACGAGGTCATGGGCGTCGTCGGTCTTGCCCGCGGCGGCACCGGCGGCAACGGCAAGGATGGCGAGAGCGCCAGTTCCGGCGGCAACGGCGGCTATGGCGGCTGGGTCTACCTGACCATAGACGGCGACATCGAGACCGACGGCACCAACGCCTACGGCCTGCTCGGCCAGAGCATCGGCGGCCAGGGCGGCAACGGCGGCAGCGACACGGCGCTTCTGGGCCAGAGCGGCGGCGGCGGCTATGGCGGCAATGCCGATACCGCGCAGGGCACCATGAGCGGTTCCATCACCACGCTCGGCGATTTCTCGAGCGCGGTCACGCTGCACTCGATCGGCGGCGGCGGCGGCACCGGCGGCGATTTCACCGACGTGCTCGGCGGCGGGGCCGGCAATGGCGGCAACGGCGGGGACGGCGACTACGCCATGTTCAGCAACGATGGCGGGACGATCACCACCAGCGGCGACCATTCGCTGGGGATCCTGGTGCAGTCGATCGGCGGCAGCGGCGGCACCGGCGGCATCGCCGCCGGGCTCACGCTGGAGCTGGGCGGAGACGGCGGCAGCGGCGGCTCGGCCGGGGAGGCCACCGCAGGCAATGGCGGCCAGGTGGCCACCGCGGGCTACGGCGCGCACGGCATCGTCGCCCAGTCGATCAGCGGCGGCGGCGGCAATGCCGGGATGGCCGGCGGCGTGCTGTCGATCGGCGGCTCCGGCGGCGGCAGCCAGTATGCCGGGGATGCGGAAGTCGACAATTCGGGCGATGTCAGCACCGCGGGCGACGCCGCGGTCGGCATCGTCGTGCAGTCGATCGGCGGCGGCGGCGGTTCCGGGGCCGGGTCGGCAGGCATCGCGACGGTCGGCGGCTCGGGCGGCAGCGGCGGCTACGGCCTCCATGCCCGCGCGCTGCTGACCGGCGGCTCGGTCACCACCCAGGGAGAGATGTCCCACGGGATCATGGCGCAGTCGATCGGCGGCGGCGGCGGCAATGGCGGCAATGTCATCGACCTGTCCGTCGGCGTTCCGGCGGTCGGGGTCGGCGGAACGGCCTCGGGCGGCAGCAGCGGCGGCTGGGCCTGCGTCACCAATCTCGACGCCAGCAACGATTGCACGGCCGGCGACGGCACGCCGCAGGCGGTCGCCATCTCGACGGCCGGCTCCGGCGCGCTCGGCATCCTGGCGCAGTCGGTGGGTGGCGGCGGCGGCAACGGCGGCAATGCCACCGGCGGCGATGCCGGGCTGGGCAGCTTCCAGATCGGCGGCGGCGGCGGCGGCGGCGGCTACGCCAATACCGTGACCGTCGCCTTCGACGGCCTCGACATGACGACCCAGGGCTCGCATGCGGCCGGGATCGTCGCGCAGTCGATCGGCGGCGGCGGCGGCACCGGCGGCTCGGCCAGCTCCTATTCCGCGGATGTCGGCTTCACCGCCTCGGTCGCGGTGGGCGGCAGCGGCGCCAACGGCGGCGCGGGCGGCGAGGTGATCGTGGAGCTGACCGACAGCACGGTCAGCACCGGCCAGGCGGGCGTCGGCGTGACCGATGCCATCGGCATCCTGGCGCAGTCGGTCAGCGGCGGCGGCGGCAGCGGCGGGTCCTCGGTGGCCGATGCGCTGACCGCGGCGGTGCCGACCGGCGAGGACGTCTCGCTGGCCATGAGCGTCTCCACCGCCATCGGCGGCAGCGGGGGGTCGGCGAAAGATGCCGATGCCGTCACCCTGACCCTGGACGGCAGCACGCAGGTTTCCACCAGGGGCGTCTCCTCCCATGGCCTCGTCGCGCAATCGATCGGCGGCGGCGGCGGCAATGGCGGGTCCGCCTCCTCGATGTCCGCGACCGCCGGGATCGAGAATACCGTCAGCGCGGATATCGGCGTGTCCGTCGGCGGCTCCGGCAGCGGCGGCGGCAACGGCGGCGCCGTGACCGTGTCGCTGGCGGACACGGCCTCGATCGTCACCGCGGACGACTATGCCAACGCGCTCGTGGCCCAGACCATCGGCGGCGGCGGCGGCAATGGCGGCGTCGGCAGCGTCAACAGCAAGCAGATCGGCGGCGGCTTCAAGCTGGCCGCCAATGTCGGCGTCGGCGGCTCCGGCAGCGGCGGCGCGGCAGGCGGGACGGCCAGCGTCACGCTCGGCCGCAGCACGCTGCTGCAGACCGGCGGCTCGGGCGCCCGCGGCGTGCTGGTGCAGTCGATCGGCGGCGGCGGCGGCACCTCGCAGGGCGTCAGCGTCGGCCTGTCGGCCAGCGACAGCCTGGCCGGCGGCGGGGAGGACGAGGAGAGCGGCGGCAGCAGCGCATTCGCAGCCTCCGTCGGCGTCGCGGTCGGCCGCTCGGGCGGCAGCGGCGGCAGCGCGGGCGCGGTCGACGTGACGACGGGCGGCAACATCGTGACCGCGGGCGCGGATGCCGACGGGGTGCTGGCGCAGTCGATCGGCGGCGGCGGCGGGCTCGGCGGGTCGGTGGGCCAGGCCTCCTCCGGCGATTCCGAACCGCTCGACGACAGCGGCGACAGCGACTGTTCGGAAGACGACAGCGATGACGACAGCGGCTACTGCTTCAACGTCAGCATCGGCGCTTCGATCGACGACGGCGGCAGCGGCGGCACGGCGGCGGACGGCAAGGCGGTCACGCTGGTCCATTCCGGGCATGTCACCACCCATGGCGACTGGGCCGACGGCATCGTGGCGCAGTCGATCGGCGGCGGCGGCGGCGCGGGCGGCACCTCCACCGCGGCCGGCAGCCAGGGCACGGCCAACATCACCGTCGGGGTCGGCGGCAAGGGCGGGGCCGGCGGCAGCGGCGGCACGGTCGGCATCACCTTCAACGACAACACCGGCAACGGCGTCGCGACCTCCGGATACAGCGCCTACGGCGTCCTGCTGCAGTCGGTCGGCGGCGGCGGCGGCCAGGGCGGAGACGGCTCCGACAGCGCCGCGGGCAAGATCACCGTCGGCGCGGCCGCAGGCGGTTCGGGCGGGTCCGGCGGATCCGGCGGCACGGTGACGGCCGCCGGCTGGATCAACCTGTCCACCCACGGGGCCGACGCGCATGGCATCGTGGCGCAGTCGATCGGCGGCGGCGGCGGCACCGGCGGCGCCGGCAGCTCCGCGGCCGCGGAGGACAGCGGCAGCCACCAGATCGAGCTGGTCGTCGGCGGGGCCGGCAGCGCCGGCGGCATCGGCGGCACGGTCGATCTCAGGTTCGGCACCACGCTGAACACCTACGGCAAGCGCGCCTTCGGCGTGGTCGCGCAGTCGATCGGCGGCGGCGGCGGCATCGGCGGCGCGGGCGAGGCGGAAAGCCTGGCCTCCCTGGTCGTCGGGGGGGCGGGCGGCGGCACGGTCGACGGCGGCACCGTGTCGGTCGAGATCAAGTATGGGAGCACGGTCTACGCCCATGGCGCGGCGGCCCATGCCCTCATCGCGCAGTCGATCGGCGGCGGCGGCGGCATCGGCGGCTCGGCCGCCGGCGCGCCGCTGTCCTTCAAGGGCCTGTCCGACGGCAGCGAGGGCAACGGCGGCGATGTCAGCGTGACGATCGACGATGCGCTGGTCCGCACCGACGGCGACGACTCCTTCGCGATCATCGCGCAGTCGATCGGCGGCGGCGGCGGGTTCGGCGGCGACGGGGCCGCCGCCTTCATCGGCTCGAACGGGAACACCGATGCGGGCTTGGGACATAGCGGCACGGTGGCCGTCGACATCCAGAGCGGCGCGCACATCCTGGCGAAGGGCGCCAACTCGGCCGCCATCTTCGCCCAGAGCGACTCGCTGCAGACCAATGGCGCGGTGCAGGTGACGGTCGACGGCACCGTGACCGGCGGCACGGGCGAGCTGGGGGCGGGGATCATCATCGCCGGCGGCACGAACGAGGGGACGGAGTTCAATGCGCTGACGGTCGGCAGCGGCGGCTCGGTCAGCGCCGCGTCCGGCGTCGCGGTGATCTACCGGGCGAGCGGAAACTTGAACGGCGGTGGCCTGGACATCACCAACGGGAGCCTCGCCCAGATCCAGGGCAGCATCGAGGCGTATGACGCCGACGGCGACCTGCTCTACTCGGGCACCGGCGGCGCTGCGGCCGCCGCGGCGGCGGTCGCGCCTGCAGCTGCGGCCCATCCGGTGACGGTGCACAACCAGGCAGGCGGACGGCTGACCGGAGCGACGCTCTACCAGGCGGATGTGCTCAACGAGGGGCGGCTCGACATCGGCGATTCCGGCCGCGCCGGGACGCTGTCGGTTGCCGGGAACTTCGTGCAGGCCGCCACCGGCAGCATGCATGCCGACGCCGATTTCCTGTCCGGCAATGCGGATGTCCTGCAGGTGGACGGCACGGCGACGCTGGGCGGAACGCTGTCGCTGGATCCGATGTCCATCCTCTACGGCGCCGAAATGACGGTGCTCAGCGCCGATGGCGGCATCAGCGGGAGCTTCGACACGATCGACTCCGCCCTCTTCACCTTCGACCAGTCGGTCGCCGGGAGCGGACTCGCGCTCACGGTCTCGGGCGACACGTTCAGCGATGCCAGCCACGGCCTGGACGGGCGGCAGGACAGCGTTGCCGCCTATCTGAGCCGGGTGTTCCGCTCCGGCGACGACACCCTGGCCGAGGCGCTGGCCGAACTGGATGCCGCCGCGCGCGACGGCGGCTATGGCGAGGCGCTGCTGCGGCTGTCTCCGGGGGCGAGCCTGGCGGCGGAGGCCGCGAGCTTCGAGCTTGCGCGCGGCCGGTTCTCGGCGGTGCTCGACTGTTCCGCCAGCGCGGCGGCGTGGTCGGACGGCGAGCGCTGCCTGCAGCTTCTGGGCGCGGGCCAGCGCATCGAGCAGGACGGCGAAGGCGATGCCTTCGGCTATGACGGCAATGTCTACACCATCGGCATCGCCGGGTCGGCCATGATGACCCCGGACTGGCGGATCGGCGGTGCCCTCGGCTGGGAGACCGCCGGCTATGACGGCGAGGACGGCCATGGCGACTCCGAGGGCGAAACGCTCTTCGCCGGCATTTCGGCAATGCGCGGCTTCGGGCCGGTGACCCTTGCCGCGGCCGGGGTCGTCAGCCGGGGCAGCTTCGACACGACGCGCCGGCCGGGCCTGACGGCCGGGAGCGGCGAGGCCCGCGGCAGCCATGACCTGACCAGCGCGGCGGCGCGCCTGCGGGCAAGCTACCGCCGGGACTTCGGGGCGTCGTCCTACCTGACGCCGATGATGGATCTCGACATGATCTGGACCCGGTCGGACGGCTATTCCGAAAAGGGGGCGGGCGAACTGGCGCTGGACGTGGACGGCAGCGAGGAGACCGCGCTGGTCGCGACGCCTGCGCTGGAGGCGGGGCACGGCTTCGCGCTGGACGGCGGGGCCGTGCTGCAGGTCTACGGCCGTGCAGGTGTCAGCCTGTCCTCGCTCGACCACTACCGGACGAGCGCGCATTTCTCCGGCACCGACCCGTCCGCAGGATCCTTCGACAGCGACGTGGCCGTGCCCGATGTCGTCGGCCGGTTCAGCGCCGGCGCCCGGGTGGCGGGCTCCGGCAACCTGTCGCTCGACCTGCGCTATGACGGCGCCTTCGGCAGCGGCCTGACCAGCCACGCCGGCAGCCTGAGCGTCAGCTACAGGTTCTGACAAGGGACCGCCGGCGCCCGGAGCTTCCGGGCGCCGGGACGGCGCGGCGGCCAGGCTCCGGTCCTGCGGCGCAAGCCCGTGCCCGGCCCGGAGCGCCGGACGCGCAAGGAGCTGAAGATCCGCGCGGAACCCGGCCCCGAGCCGTTCCGGCAGCCTCCCGCGGGAGGCCGCCCGGCGCGAGTTGCTTTGCTTTGCTGAATGTCTTTGACGGACCGCCCCGGCTGCATATGATCTGCCAGGTCCGCGGGCGCCCGGCCCGGAGCGGCGCACGTCCCTTTCCAGAAGCCCTGGCCCCAATGCTCGACCTCAAGACTGTCCTCGTCGTTCTGCTCGCGACCAGCAGCCTGCTGGCCGTCATCTGGATCTTCGTCTGGCTGGCCTGGCGCCATATCTACGAGTTGGCCTTCCTGGCCTCCGGCTTTGCCGCGATTGCCCTCGGCATCCTGCTGATGATGCTGCGCGGCGACGCGCCCGCGGGCTGGTCCATCCTGCTGCACAACCTGGTGATCAAGCTCGGCCTCGTGCTGATCGCCGAGGGCCTGTCGCGCTTCCTCGGACAGCCGAGCCGGTTCCGCACCGGGATCACGCTGCTGGCGCTGCTGGCGCTGGTCTGGACCGTCGGGTTCGAGGCCGACCCCGGCAATCTCGCGATCCGGATCCACAGCTCGGCCCTGTTCGCGATCTCGGTGGTCTCGCTGATGTGCGTTTCGCTGCTGCGCGACCGGACGCAGCCGCAGTTCCTGCGCTGGCTGATGATAGCCATCCTGTCCGTCCACATGGGCGCCAACGTGGTCTTCAGCGTCCTCGAATTCCGCCGGCCGGCAAATGCCGGGAGCGCGCAGCTCCTCGGGGACCGGAATGCCTGGTACCTGCTGGAGGGCAACCTCTTCCTGACCGCGCTGTTCGCCTGCCTGCTGGTGATGGTCAGCTTCCGGCTCTACGACGACCTGCGCAAGCGCAATGCCGTGCTGTCCCGGGAAGTGGTCCGGCGACGGCAGCTGGAGGGGGATCTGAGCCGGAGCCTGGATGCCGAACGCGGCCTGCGCGAGGAACAGGCGGATTTCATGCGCGTGGTCAGCCACGAATTCCGGACCCCGCTGGCGATCATCCGCAACGGCGTCGAGATGATCCGGCTGACGGGCGGGCCGCCGGCCGGGAGCACGGCCGAACGCCTCGCCGGGATCGACGAGGCCCTGAACCGGCTCTTCGGCCTGATCGACCGGTTCATGGCCGCAGACCGCGACGCCGGCTTCCAGCCGGAACCGGTGCAGATCGACTGCCTGCTGGCCGATGTCGAGTTCCATTTCAGGATGACCGGCCGCGGCTCGCGGCTGGATTTCCGGTGCAGGGATGCGGAGATGCAGCTTTTCGCGGATCCGGACATGCTCGAGACGGTGATGATCAACCTGATCGACAACGCGCTGAAATTCTCGCCCGGGGACGATCCGGTGTCGGTCTCGGCCCATGCGGAGCGCGGCCACGCGGTGATCGAGGTGCGCGACCGGGGCATCGGCGTGCCCGAAGGCGAGCTTGCCAAGATCGGCCGCCGCTTCTTCCGCGCATCCAATGCCGCGCGGTGCCCGGGCACCGGCCTGGGGCTCTATGCGGCGCGCCGGCTGATGGCCTATCACCACGGCTCGGTCGGGATCGCCGCGGCGGCCGGAGGCGGCACGGTCGCGACGGTCCGCCTGCCGCTGCCGCAGGACGGCGGGGCGCCCCGGCCGCGGGCGGAGGAGCTGGCATGACGCGCATCCTGGTGATCGAGGACGAGGCGCGGCTGCGCTCCGATCTGGTGGACTTCCTCGGCCTTTGCGGCTTCGAGGCGCAGGGTGCCGGGACTGCCGCGGCCGCGCGCGGCGTGCTGGCCGCAGATGCCGCGATCGAGGTCGCCATCCTCGATGTCGGCCTGCCCGACGGCAATGGATTCGAGCTGGCGGCGGAGATCCGCAGGACCCATGCCTGCGGCATCATCATGCTGACTGCGCTCGGAGGCAGCGGCGACCGGATCCGCGGCTTCGAAAGCGGCGCCGACATCTATTTCGTCAAGGACAGCACGCTGCGCGAAATCGAGGCCGGTGTCCGCGCGCTGCTGCGCCGGACTTCTGCCGGCGGCCCGTCCGCCGACGACGTTCCGGCAGCCTGGGTCCTGGAAAGCAGCGCCTGGGTGCTGGTCTCGCCGGACTCGGTCTCCGTCAAGCTCACGGCCACGGAATATGCCTTCCTGGGATCCCTGTTCGCCTCCGGCAGCCGGGCCTGCAGCCGCGAGGACCTGTCCCGCCTTCTCGCGCGTCCCCGGGCGCAGTTCGAAAGCCGCCACCTCGACACGACGGTCGCGCGCCTGCGCCGCAAGATCGAGATGCAGACCGGACTGGAGGCCCCGATCCAGACGATGTACGGCGTCGGCTACGCGTTCACCGCCCCCGCCGTTCTGCGGTAGGGGCCGGGTGGCCGGTGCGAGCCCGGCAAGGCCGGCCGCGGCATGGAAGGGGCCCCGCAGGCTGGCGGCCCGCGCCCGGAACCCGCCGCGGTTGCGCCGCCGTTCCCTTCCCGGACCGCGGATTGAGGCAGCACGCCGGACCGCTCGGCCATTTCGCGCGTCCCGGCCAGGCAACGCATCGAGTGCGCAGCCGTCGCTGCGCAGGGCAGCCCGGCCCGTGCCGGCCGAAGGACCTGCCGGACTCGCCGCGCCGGATGGCACCGGAGGGCACGCCATGGCGGGCTGCCCCGGTCCGCACCGCGGCGATCTGCGCTGCGCGGGGGCCTTGCCGCGCAAATGCGGGCGAGGATTCACGGAGCGACTCCGGCATGATCGCCGGCGGGAATGACGGTACCGCTGAGGCCGGCCTGCAAGACCGCCAGCTGGCATGCCTGCAATCAGGCGCTGGGGAGGCGAGGGTCTCTGACCGTCTGGTTCGATCCGTCGATTCAATGGGACGCGGTGCTGTTAGGGTGCCATGGCTGCCAGCAGTCCCATGGTGAATGGGGAGGCCCGGGAAATCGTCCGGGGGACGATTTCCCCGGAGAATGCGATCTGGGCCTGGTTTGCCCCAAAATTCGACAGGGCCTGCCGTTCCGCCGGGTCGAGCCATGGGAACGTCGCAGATCCAAGCGAGGTGCACATCGCGGCGCCATCGGTCTGAGCCCGATGGGTGACGGCGATCAGGGGTCGTGGCGAACATGCCGGAACTGTCCGGGCTCGGCCGGTCAGTGCCCTGAGCCGGGCAATCCGTCCCCGAGGCGGATTTCCTGTCCACCTCAGTTAAACTTCCTGTGAGACCGCCAGAACGAGACGGGACCGGGGCGCCGGTGGCGCCGCGAAAGCCCGTCGGATAATGGACGCGACCACTCCATATCGCGGCTCCAAGGGCGTGGTTCGCCCGCGTTGGACATTGATGCATTGACCGCAATCGGTCTGAGGACGATGCCGAATGGCACCAAGGCGGCACTGTTGCAGAAGTCTGCGTCGGGACAAGATGCCGCTTTCGCCAGATGAGGTCAGGCCATGCGTTTGGTCCCGGCGGTGCCGAGGGCGCCGAAGCGGTTCATGAATGAGCGGCAAGCGCCATTGCTCCGAACGCAGCCGCGGATGACACGCATGTGGATTTCGGGGGTCTGGCGGCCGGGGTCCCTCGAAGCGATTCTTCCGCCGGAGGCCCTGAGGTTTCCCGATCCCAGCCTCGATCCTGCTCCGGACATGACAGCCCGACCAACGTTTCCAGAGCGAGCAGGAACCGTGGCGCCAGTGGCGCCGCGAAGGTCCGGCGAACGCAGGCCAGGGGCCGGGCCGCCCGCAGGATGTCGTTGCAGGCGAGCGCGGCGGAGCAGTCCTCTTTCCGGAGGCGTCTGTTCCTGCGGATGGGAGCGAGGGCATGACTGTAGTCGCCAGCGGCGCTCGGACGGATGGCGCATCCGCCGGCAATTTTCCGGCGGGGGTGCCGATCTCCCCGTCCTGCGGGATCTGGTCCAGAAGGTCAGGCAGCACTGGGCTGTCACCGTCGCGGCTGGAGTTGGATTCCACCGCCCGGATGCCGCCCGCCGCCAGACGGACCTAGCGGCACTGGGGGCGGCGATGGGGGGCGCACTTCCTGGCAAGCCACTCATTCATCGGGCTTTCGCGGCCCCACCGGTGCCACGGTCCCTCTTCATTCGTCAAGGAGCTTGATACCGGTGCTGTCCACCAGTCGGTTGGACGGGTCCGCAATCCAGCGGGACGGAAGCCGGACGGCGATCGTCCGACGGGCTTTCGCCGCCCCGCGGTCCCGTCTCACTCTGGCTGCGGCTGAGCGTGGAGAAACCGGGCACCGGCCGGCCTAGGCCCGCCAAACGGAGGATGCTGGAGACCATGCCGCCGCGCCATGGTCGCTCGGACCAGCGGCGTTCAATGGCCCGATCGGCCGGAGCGGCAGGCCGAAGAGCAATTTCGCCATCAGGCAGATCTGGAAGGCAGTCGCCGGGCAGGGTTCCGCCCGGCCGGCCCCCAAATCCTCCCCTTGAGGATTTGCCCCTGGCGCGGACCGGTCAGGACTTCCCCGGACCGTCTGCTGATCCTCCTCATTCGGAGATCACGGGCGGACACCCCAGACGGTCGTCCTCCGGCGAGAGCCGGGCCATGTCCCGGTCCAGCCAGACGAGCAGCGACCCGCGGCTGCTTAACAGGCTGCTGAAACAGTCCGGCAGGCCGAATGGTTTTCTGCCTTGGTTGGCGCAGGGGCGCGACCTTCCGGCCGTTCCTTGCCTCCCGGCGTGGGGGGGGGGCGCGGCGCCCGCCGGCTTCAGATGGCCAGCAGCCGCGGCAGCCGGGCAAGGCTTGCCGCCGCCAGCGTGAGAACGAAGCGCGACCGCACCCGCCCGATCCCGCGATGGACCGTCTGGACCGCCCCGCCGACGGTCCTGGACCGGCCGAAGAGCTCCCCGATGCGCTTCCCGTGCCGCTGCGACAGCGCATGGCCCTTGTGCCGCGTGGTCCGCCCGTCAATGGCCGGGTGCCGCGCCTCCTGCGCGGCATGCGGCGCGATGCAGGCCTGCCTGCAATCTGCCGCGAACCCGGAGGCACCATGCGCGCCGCCAGCGGTGCCCGGAATTGCCCGTCGCGGCGCCACCGGTCCGAGCCCGATGGGCGGCGGCGCATCCGCCGGCAAGCCGGCGCCCGGCGCCAGCCGTCCCGTCGAACCCGGCGGCTGCCGGTGCATCATGTCCAGCGCCGCCTTGCGTCCGGCCCGGCCGGACGCCTGGCTTGGGCCGCCCCGGACGGCCGGGCCGCTGCGCAACCGGCGCGGTCCTCGGACCTGTGGCGGAACACGCCTCGCATCCGTCAGCGCCTGCCCCGTGAAGCACGGCATCGCGCCGGTGCCGGGCGGCGTCCGGCAGAGCCGCGCCTGCGGACCGGCGGCCGGGGCATGCGTGGCGCTGGAGCGCTTCCCGCCTCGGAAATCCGCTTCGGCATTGCGGCGGGCGGGGCGGGTCTTGCGGGGCGGCCTCCCGTGCCGGAGGATCGCCGGGATCGCCGGGATCGCCG
>NZ_JAATVU010000105.1 GCF_013184745.1 Mangrovicoccus sp. HB161399 | reverse complement strand
CCCGCGGCTTCCTCCTTCCGAGGTTTGTCAACGCGGGCCGCCACCTCCCGGCCGCCCACGTCGCGCCGCGGCCCGCATCGAAAAACCTTCAGGATAGCGGCCGTTCGCTGCTCCGAACACCAACGCCAACTACGCACTTTATGACTGACATTCCGCAACGTCTCCGTGAAACCGGTTCACGACAGTGCCAGCGACACGAGCCTTTTTGTTTGAATATTCTGCAACCGCTGGTTCGATCGCGGCGGCATGGGGACTGCCGACTTCAACGAAAGCTGTCTATCTTTTCGAGCAGATCGTTCAGACGGGAGACGTAGGGTGGAAAGGTGGCGCCGTCGGCGGCCTCCAGTTCGCGAATGCTCAGCCCCTCGGGCAGGCGTGATCTCGCTCGAGCCACCAAGGAGGTGGCAGATGCGAAGTCACCAAGGGCTGCCATGGTCGCCGCGTGCCGATAGAGGATTTCGGTGACCGGGGGAGCCTTTGCATAGGCGCTCGCGGCAAGGTCGTAATCCTCGGCATAGAAAGCGGCTGTCGCAAGTGCAGCGCTGTACCATGGCGGCGGTGCGGGGTTCAGCTCATATGCACGCTGGGCCCACTGGATTGCATCCGCTCCGACGGGGACACGACGTGCGCCGCCCCAAGCCGCCTGTGCCAGGATGTCCGGGTTGTTGTGCCCAAGCTTTGCCGCCTTCCGCAGGGCAGCCTCGGCGGCGGCATGATCCCCGGCGCGGCCCATCAGGAACGTGGCCTGAACCAGCGTTTCCGGGTCATTTGGCGACAACCGGTAGGCGTTTTGCGTGGCGGTGATCCGGCGCGACAGGTGATCCTCGAACCGCTCGACCGTGCGCGCGCCCTCCATCTGCAACAGGTGAACGACGGCAAGCGCAGTCCATGCGCGCGCGTAGTCTGGATCCAGAGTCAGCGCCTGCTCGAGGAATGTCTGCGACCGCGCGAGACCTTTGGGCGTGAACAGGTGCTTCTGCTCGATCGCGCGCAAATAGAGGTCGAATGCCCCGAGATTGCCCGGAGACGCATCCGTTTTCTCGAGCGTGTCGCGGGCGACTACACCGGTCCATGCCGGGGCAATCGTGGCTTCCACTTTCTCCAGCAGGCTGGCTTGCATGGCAAAGACCTCGTCAATGGGGCCTTCCCAGACTTCGGACCACACGATCCGCCCCTCGGTTCCTTCCGTCAAGCGGGCGGTGAGGCGCAGCGTTTCAGGCGCAGCGCTGATCGTTCCGGTGAGCATGTAGGCGCCCCGCGGCGCGCTGTCATCGAACAGTCGGGGATGCCGCACATCGAGCCAGTCGTTGCGCGCAAGCGAGGCCGAGAGTTCGTTCGCCAATCCGGTGCCAATCCGTGACCACTTTTCGGTTTCATAGAGATCGAGAAATGAGGCGATGACGATCACCGGACGTTCGCCCCGGTGCGCTTCGCGGGGCCACAGAAAAACGCTCGCCATGATAGCGAGCGCCGCCAGGCCGGTGAGCACTGCAAACCGCGCCCACCGCGTCCTGCCAGCCTGTTCTGCCTCTTCCATGACGTGGATCTCGAACGTCTCCAGCATGTAGCCGCGCTTGGGAAAAGTCCTCAGCAGGCGGTGCCCATCCTCGCCGAGACCGGCACGGATCTCACGGATGCATTGGGTCACGCTGTCTTCGGTCACCGTGGTCGTCGGCCAGATACGGGACATGATCTCTTCGCGGCTCACGACCTCGCCGCGATGCGCCAGCAGGTCCCGCAGAACCGCCGCTGTCTGCGAACGCAAGGCCACCGACCGACCATCCTCGGATGTCAGCACACCTGTGGCGACGTCGAATGCAAACGCTCCGATCCTGATCCGGCCAGGTTCCATGCGGCTCACTCTTTCAGCCTGTGCGACCATCCTAATCCGATCCCGGCCATCGGCAGAAGGGGAATTGGTTAATATCGGGCCGATTTCATTGAACTTTCAGGACATGAAAGTCGGCTCCCCCGCACGTTCTTGGGACCAGAAACAGGAGGAACGCATGTCCACGACATCCAATATCACGCGCGGCCTTGTCGCTGCGGGGATCGCCCTGACGACCACATCCCTCCATGCGGACGTCTTCGAAATCGATGGCCGCACGGTCGAGGTCCGCTTCGAGGGGGAGGGCACGCCGGTCATCTTCGTTCATGGAGCCCTGTCCGATCTCAGGGTCTGGGACGGGGTGATCGATGCGCTGGCCAAGAATGCCCCGGATCGTCGGCTGGTTTCTTACACCCAGCGGCATTTCGGCCCAGGCGACGCGCCGATCGGGCTGCCGGAGGATTTCAGCCGCGACACCCATGTCTCGGACCTGATCCGCGTTGCGGAGACGGTGGGGAACGGGACACCCGCAACCCTGGTGACCTGGTCCTATGGAGGTGAAATCGGCCTGCACGCGATGATGCGCAGACCCGAACTCTTTGGTGCGGCGATCCACTACGAGCCCATCCTTTACCCGTTGCTGTCGGATCTCCCGGGCGGGAGGCGTGCCATGCAGGAGAAGGTACGCACCGTTTTCGCCCCGGCCGTGGGGCTGGCAAAACAAGGCAACCTCGATGGCGCTGCGCTGCGGTTCATTGAGGGCGTGTTCCAGATGCCCGAAGGATCGGCCGCAGAAGCCAAGATGCCCTGGCCCACGATCTGGCGGAACAACAGCAGGACCATTCCGGCTTATGGCGCGATGGCGCCGTTGCCCGTCGGTTGCGAAGACCTTGGCGCAATCACGGCGCCCACGATCATTGTAGAGGGAGGCGACAGCCATATCGACACGGTCATGATGGCAGACCGGGTATCCGAGTGCCTGGACAATGCATTGACGCTCATCGTCCCGGGCGCGAACCACGGCATTCCGATGCGCAGTCCGGAACGGTTTGCGGAGATGATTTCTGATGTATTGAACCTGCTTCGATAGGAGGATTGCCGGATCTGAGCGGCTGTTCGCGCAAACGCCAAGACCATGATCGATACGCCCCGCGCATTCGGTCACGTCGGACCAACGCTGCAGCTCGCTGCGCTGGTCCTCAACATCTTGAAGGGGCTCCGTTTTATGGCTTGGTGCGGATCCCCGCGGCGGGTAGAGCGAATGTCGGGAAACGCTCAGAGTGTCATTCGCCGCGTCAGCCACGAAGGGCAGCTTTGGTGAAGGATTTTCGATGCGGGCCGGAGCGTGAGGGTGCGGCTTGGTGCCTTGGCGGCCCGCGTTGGAAATCCTCCCAAGGTGGAAGCCGCGGGCCGCCGGTGGATGTCTATGGGGAAAGCGTGCTGCGGCCAGTGCCGACGGCTATCACCTCACGTCCGTCGGGACGGCCATGCGGGCCACGCGGTGAACTGGAACCTGGCGAGATCATGCAGTCCAGACCGCAGGAACGTCGTCGATCCACCTCCGGGAAGCCGAGATGACCTCCAGGCACGAATGGAGCTATCCCGCCGGAAATCGCGCGCCAGGACGATCTTCGCGATGAGAACGGGCATCTCGTCATGCGGCCTGCTCCCGCGGCGGCGCGCGCGATCGCGGCACCTGTCCGCGCCGGAAGATCTCGATGATCCGCATCGGGCCGCCGCAGCACGGGCACGGCTCGCGCAGCGCGAAGGGGCGCGGCGCTTCCTCCGGCGGCGGGTCGGCGGGCGGTGCCGGAACCGCTACGATCAAGGCCCTGATCTTCGCGACGCTGGCCTTTCGGAGCCCGCTGGCGAGGAAGCCGTAATGCCGGATGCGGTGGAACCCGTCGGGCAGGACGTGCCGGAGGAAGCGGCGGATGAACTCGCCGGTTTCGAGCCGCATCACCTTCTGCCGGTCTCCGCGCTTGATGCGGTAATCCTTCCAGCGGAACGCCACCGCCGTGCTGTCGGCGCTGACGAGGCGGCTGTTCGAGATGGCCACGCGGTGGGTGTAGCGGCCAAAATAGGCCAGCACCGCTTCCGGCCCGCCGAAGGGCGGCTTGGCATAGATCACCCAGTCCTTCTTCCGCAGCGGCGCCAGCCAGGCGGCGAAGGCACCGGCATCCGCCAGCCCCGCGAGATCGCCGAAGAAGGCGAGTTTCCCGGCCTGATGCAGTCCGAGCAGCCCTTCCAGGAACAGCCGCCGGAGTTCGAGCGTCAAGCGGATGATCCGGGGGATCATCCGTAGCGAAGAACCCGGGACAGGACCTTCACCGGCAGGAGGAACCCGGGACGGCACGGAATCCACCGCGACCCGTCCGGCGACAGGCCGCCGCCGGGCACGATCATGTGGATGTGGGGGTGGTGGGCCAGCGCGGATCCCCAGGTGTGAAGCACGCTCGTCATGCCGACCCGCGCGCCGAGATGCCGGGGATCGGCAGCGATGGTGGCCAGGGTTTCGGCAGACGTCCGGAACAGCAGGCCATAGACGGCCTTCTTGTTCCAGAACGCGATCTGCGCGATTTCCGCCGGTAGGGTGAAGACGACGTGGAAGTTTGCCACGGGCAGAAGGTCTTCGGCTCGCGCGGCCATCCAGTCGCGCGCCGCCGGCCCCTGGCACTTCGGACAGTGCCGGTTCTTGCAGGAATTGTACGCGATGTGGTGGTGGCCGCACTTGCCACACGCGGCCACATGCCCGCCGAGCGCCTCCGTCCGGCAGGCTTCGATCGCCGACATCACCTTGAGCTGGCTCAGGCTGACATGCCCGGCATTGGTCCGCCGCCACGCAGGACCATGAGCACGGAAGATGTCAGCGATCTCCAGCCTTGGCCGGGGCACCCCGGCCCCTGATCACCCGGGGCTTCCTTTCGCGGTCCGGTCCTGCAGCTTCGCCAGCATCTCGAAGGGGCTGACCGTGCCGCGGATCGTCTTGGTCGCGACATGCGCGTACTGTGCCGTGGTGGTCAGCTTCGCGTGCCCGAGCAGCACCTGGATGACCCGCACATCGGTGTTCGCTTCCAGCAGATGCGTCGCGAAGCTGTGCCGCAGGGTGTGCAACGTGGCTGCCTTCTTGATCCCGGCCATGGTCTTGGCCGACGTGAATGCCCGGTTCAGCTGCCGCGGCGAGAGCGGATTGATCTTCGGCTTTCCAGGGAACAGCCAGCCCTCGGGACGGGCTTCGCGCCAGTAGTCGCGCAGCAAGTCCAGCAATCCCGGCGACAGCATCACCTTTCGATCCTTCCGCCCCTTGCCCTGGTCGACATGGATCAGCATCCGCTCGCTGTCGATGTCGCCGATCTTGAGGTTGCAGACCTCGGCCGCACGCAGTCCGGCGCCGTAGGAAATGCTGAGCGCGGCGCGGTACTTGAGCCCGGGCCCCGGCGCCGCCATCAGGATATCGGAGACTTCCTCGACGCTGAACACGACGGGCAGCTTCCTCGGCAGCGTGCGGAACTGCATGTACCGCTTCAGCTCATCGCGCCCGCAGGTCATCCCGAAGAAGAACCGGAGCGCCACGATCCGCACGTTGAACGTGCTGGCCGTGACCCCGGTGTCGGTCATGTGCAGCTGGTAAGCCCGCAACTCCTCAGGGGTGGCGGTATCCGGCGAACGCCCGAGGAACTGGGCGAAATCCTTGATCGCCCGGATGTGGGACTTCTGGGCCTTCTCGCCAATCCCCCGGATGCGCATGTCCTCGATCATCCGCGCCCGCAGCGGCGATATTCTCTCCTCCGTCATGGGAACCTCCTGTCTGTCGATTGAGAGGCCTCAATCGTCAGGCAGTTGCCCGCATTCCCAAATGCACAGGAGGTCGATCAGCACGCTCCGCTGCCAAGCGCGCCAATGCCGCGCGAGCGGCTTCGTCCCTGGGCCGTGAGTGACGATGGCTGCGACGCGCCAGGTGCGCGGCTCGCTGCGCCGCCGCAAGTCGGGTTCGAGCCCCACTGCAGTCGGTCGCTCCCTTGCCGCTCTAACGTGCGCAGCATCGCTCCCTGAGGGCGATTCGTTTTGCAGTTCTGCAATGCAGCGAGAGTACCGGTCGTTCATACTTCTTCCTGCACAGGCATGCCACCATCCGATTTTCCCGGCGTCGTTGCATTGCCACAAAAGACTTTATCCATCGGCTGCCAGGCCTAAACGGCTGCCGATAGGCTATCCCGGAATGGAAACCTTGCCTGAACAAGGAGTTATTCTGAACCGCGCGGCGACATAAGCCGGGCCTTATGCCTCGGGCATGCCAATTCTCGTTTGCCGAAGCAGGGTCTTCCGGCGGACCACCTCCCAATCACAAGGCGCCCAAGCGCCGCGACCGAGATCGCCAACGGGAGACCATGATGACCGGAATGACTGCCTTCACCGCCCTTGCCCTTGCCGCCGTCCTGGCGGTGCCTGCCCATGCCGCCGAGCGGCTCGTCCTGACCAGCGAGGCGGGCGACCGCGACTCCGTGCTCGGCCATGCCATGCAGGATTGGGCGAAGCAGATCGAGGAAAACTCCGACGGCCGCCTGCGCGTCGACGTCTTCTACCAGGGCGAGCTCGGCGGCCAGCAGGAGCTGTTCGACCAGCTCGTGCAGGGCAACATCCAGATGATGATCACCTGGCCGCAGACCTCCTATGACCAGCGCATTGGCGTCAACTACATCCCCTACATGGTGCTGGGCTGGGAGGACGCGATTGCCTCCTTCGGCCCCGATGGCTGGATCCGCAAGGTGATCGGCCCGGTCTACGAGGATCTCGGCCTGAAGTATTTCGGCCCCTTCCCGGAAGGCTTCGGCGGCATCGCCACCAAGGGGCGCCATGCCACCAGCGCCGAGGCGGCCCAGGGCATCCGAGTCCGCTCGCAGCCGATCTTCCCGCTGCCGCAGACCGTGCAGGCGATGGGCTTCCAGGCGGTGCCGATCGATTGGAACGAGGTCTATACCTCGATCCAGACTGGCGTGGTCGACGGCGACAGCTCCAACGTGATCTACTGGGACTACGAGTACTTCCGCGACCAGCTCGACTATTTCGTCCAGAGCTCGCACAACTTCTCCTCCTACTCGCTGCTGATGAACGAGGCCACATGGGACGGGCTCGCGCCCGAGGACCAGGCCGTCGTGGCAGAGGCCGCGCAGGCGGTGATGGACGCGCAATTCGCCAATGCCCGGGCCGAGGACGAGAAGTGGATCGCCAAGGCGCAGGAGGCCGGGATGGAGTACATCGTGCCGACCCCGGCCGAGAAGGCCGCCTGGGTGGAGAAGGTCCGCGCCGAGGTCTGGCCGCAGGCCGAGGAGGCCCTGGGCGCCGAGATCATGGACCAGGTCCGCGCCAACGCCTCCGTTCCCGCTGCCGAGTAATCCTGTCCGCCGCGGCCCGCAAGGGCCGCGGCACAGGGAGGACCTGCCATGAACATCCTGAAATTCCTTGACCGGGCGCTGGTCTGGATCATCCAGCCCGTGCTGGTCGTGCTCGGGCTCGCGGTCGCCGTGCTGCTGGCCTGGGGCATCTTCAGCCGCGCCGTGCTCGGCACTCCAGTCTTCGGACTGGAGGAGCTGATGCTGATCGGCGTCATGTGGTTCTACATGCTGGGGGCGGTGATGGCCTCGCGCGAGCGCTCGCATCTCAGCGCCGACTTCGTCCGGGTCATGACCCGCAATCCCCGCATCCACCGCGCCGCGGACATCTTCTCCACCGCCGTCTCGCTGGTCGTGGCCCTGGCCTTCGTCACCTGGTCCTGGTCGCTCGTCTCCTTCGGGCTGGAGCGGGGGCAATCCACGCCGGTTTTCGGCATTCCGTGGTGGGTGTCGCAGGCCGCATTGCTGGTCGCGGCCGTGCTGTTCGTCGCCTACCTCTTGCGCGATCTCGTGCAGGAGATCCGCGGCCGCGACGTCCATTCCGGCAACCCGGAAGCGGAGGTGAATTGATGGGCGCGCTTCTCGCAATCCTCGCGGTCATCGTGCTGATGATGGCGGGCGTCCCGGTGGTGTTCTCCTTCGCCGCCATGACGCTGATCCTGTCGGTGGTCTACGACATCGACATCTCCTCGCTGATGACCACCGGCTTCTGGGCGGTGAACTCGGTGATCCTGGTGGCGCTGCCCCTGTTCGTGATGACCGGCTACCTGATGCAGTCGGGCGGCATCGCGCGGCGGCTGGTGGACTTCGTCGAAGCCGTCGTCGGACGCTCGAAGACCGGGATGGGCACCTCGATGGTGGTGGCCTGCGGCATCTTCGGTGCGATCTCGGGCACGGCCTCGGCGGCAGTGGCCTCGATCGGCTCGATCATGCTCGATCCGATGGAACGCCACGGCTATGCCCGCGGCTACACCTCGGCGCTCCTCGGCGTCTCGTCGCTGCTGGGCCTCCTGATCCCGCCCTCCATCACGATGATCCTCTATGCGGTCGTCACGCGGCAGTCGATCGCCGCCTGCTTCCTCGCCACCGTCGGGCCGGGGATCCTGCTGATGATCGTGCTCTCGGTGCTGAACCGCATCCATGTCGTCCGCCACATGGGCGGCGACGACGCCAAAATCCCGGCACGCCAGCGCCTGTCGGAGAGCCTCTCCACCGGACGTGCGGCGATCCCCGCGCTGATGCTGCCGGTCATCATCCTCGGCGGCATCTATGGCGGCATCTTTACGCCGACCGAAGCCGCGGCGATCTCGGTGGTCTATGCGATCCCCGTGGGCCTCTTCGTCTACCGCGAGCTGTCGCTGAAGGGCATCGCCCAGGCGGTTATCCAGGCCGGGACCACGACCGGCGTGATCATGATCATCCTCGTCTTCTCCTTCGTCGCCAGCCGCATCTTCACGCTGGAGCGCGTGCCGCAGGAACTGACCGACCTGCTGCTGGGCACCTTCGACAGTCCGCTGGTCATCCTGCTGATGGTCAACATCTTCCTGATCCTGCTCGGCATGATCATGGACGATGTCAGCGTGATCGCCATCATCAGCCCGCTGATGGTCCCGGTCATGGCCGAGATCGGCGTCGATGCCGTCCATTTCGCCGCCATCATCGGCACCTCGGTGGTGATCGGCGCGAACAGCCCGCCGATGGCGCCGATCCTCTTCATGGCCTGCCGGGTCGGCAAGGTCGGGATGTCCGAGGTGATGCGCCCCGCCCTCTACTTCATGGGCCTCGCCGCGCTGCCGGTGATGCTCGTCACCACCTACTGGCCGCCGCTCGCGCTCTTCCTGCCGCGGCTGATGGGCTTCCTCCAATGAACCGCTCCCCAAGAACCGGAGACCCGCGCATGACGCACAGATTTGTCCTCGAGGGGATCTACACCCCCATCGTCACCCCCTATGGCACCGACCTCGAGCCGGATTTCGACCGGCTGGCCGATATCGTCGAGCATCTCGTCGCCTCCGGCGTCCATGGTGTCATCTCGGGCGGCTCGACCGGCGAGAACTATGCCCAGACCGTCGAGGAGCGGCTGACCCTCGCCCGCTTCATCAATGAGCGGCTGAACGGTCGCCTGCCGCTGATCGTCGGCACCGGGGCGATGCGCACGCCTGACAGCATCGCGCTGGCCATGGGCGCGCGGGAAATGGGCGCCGATGCGCTGCTCCTCGGCACGCCGCCCTATTCGGTGCCGACCGAGCGCGAGAACGCGATGAACGCACTCGCCATCGACCGCGCCGCCGACCTGCCGGTGATCCTCTACAACTACCCGGGCCGGATGGGCGTGGAGATGGGGACCGAGTTCCTCGACCTCGTCTGCCGCTCGCGCAACATCGTCGGCATCAAGGAAAGCTCGGGCGACATCAACCGGGTCCACCTGCTGGCCCGCGACTACCCGCATATCCAGATGTCCTGCGGGATGGACGACCAGGCGCTGGAATTCTTCGCCTGGGGCGCGCGCAGCTGGATATGTGCAGGCTCGAACTTCCTGCCGGAAGAACATGTCTTCCTCTACGAGACCTGCGCCGTGCATGGCGATTTCGCCAAGGGCCGCCGGATCATGTCGGCGATGATGCCGCTGATGCGCGTGCTCGAACAAGGCGGCAAGTTCATCCAGGCCGTGAAGCACGGCACCGAATTCCTCGGCCATCCGACAGGCGCGATGCGCCCGCCGCTCCGGGGCCTCGACAAGGACGAGAAGCGCGAACTGGAGCAGGTCATCCGGACGCTGAAGACCACGATTGCAGCCATCAAGGCGGAGAACTGATCCATGAGCGACCTGCTGACAAGGGAAGAATACGAAGCCATCGCCGCATCGCTGGTGCTGCCCTGCAACGCCTTCATCGGCGGCAACTTCCGGCCCGCCGCCTCGGGCGCAACCTTCGCGACGGTGAACCCTGCCACTGGCGTCAAGCTGGCCGAGATCGCGGCCTGCGGGGCGGAAGATGTCGACCTGGCCGTCGCGAAGGCGCGCGAAGCCTTCGAGGACGGGCGCTGGTCGCGGCTGCATCCGGCCGAGCGCAAGGAGGCGATGCTGAAGCTCTGCCGCCTGATGGAGCGCGAGGCCCATGAGCTGGCGGTGATGGAGAGCCTCGATTCCGGCAAGACCATCTATGACTGCGCCACCGTGGACGTGCCCGAGACGATCCACGTGCTGAAATGGCATGCCGAGCTGATCGACAAGATCTACGATCAGGTCGCGCCTGCCTCCGACGACCATATCGCCATGGTGCTGCGCGAGCCGGTGGGCGTCGTCGGGCTGGTCCTGCCCTGGAACTTCCCGCTGCTGATGCTGGCTTGGAAGATCGGCCCGGCGCTGGCCGCGGGCTGCTCGGTGGTGGTGAAGCCCGCCGCCGAGACCACGCTGACCGCGCTGCGCGTCGCGGAACTGGCACATCAGGCGGGCATCCCGGCAGGCGTTCTGAACGTCGTGACCGGCTCCGGCAGCGCCGTGGGCGAGCCGCTCGGACGCCATGCAGATGTCGACATGGTCAGCTTCACCGGCTCGACCGCCACCGGCCGCCGCTTCCTGCACTATTCGGCCGACTCGAACCTCAAGGAAGTCGTTCTGGAGCTGGGCGGCAAGAACCCCTGCATCGTCATGGACGATGCCGAGCACTTGGACGAGGTCGCGCGCCATGTCGTCAACGGCGCCTTCTGGAACATGGGCGAGAACTGCTCCGCCGCCTCGCGCCTGATCGTCCATCGCGACATCTGCGACACGCTGATGGCGCGGATCGAGGCCGAGGCGCGGCACTGGAATATCGGCGCGCCGCTCGACCCGTCGGTCCGCGTCGGCGCGCTGGTCTCGCAGGCGCATTTCGCCAAGGTCGCGGGCTATCTGGAACAGGTCGGCGAGGGCCGCGTGCTGATGGGCGGCAAGACCGTCGATGGCGCCTTCGTTGAGCCCACCATCGTCGAGGTGCCGGACAACGCCCATCCGTTGGCGCGCGAGGAGATCTTCGGCCCGGTCCTGACCGTCATCACGGTCGCGAGCTTCGAAGAGGCCATCGCGGTCGCCAATGACACGGAATACGGTCTGGCCGCCTCGATCTTCACCGCCAATGCCCGCCGCGCGATCCGCGGCGCGCGGATGCTGCGCGCGGGCACGGTGACGGTGAACAGCTTCGGCGAGGGCGACATCTCCACGCCCTTCGGCGGCTACAAGCAGTCGGGCTTCAGCGGCCGCGACAACGGCATCCATGCCCATGACCAGTATACCCAGCTGAAGACCATCTGGGTCGACCTTTCCGATCCCTACGGCTCCGCCATCGGCTGAGCCGGTCCCAACCGGCGGCGGTCCAGTCCCTTGCCGCCGCCGGACCTTCCTCCACCGCTCTCCTTTCGGAAGGACCCCGCCCGTGACGACGCGCTTCTCTGCCAGACGTCTGCCGAAACTTGCCGGGCCTGCCGGCTGGAACGCGATCCTGCCCGTCCGGGTGCCCTTTCCGCCGCTGGAGGCGGACCGGACGGCCGATATCGTCGTGATCGGCGGCGGCTTTGCCGGGCTATCCGCCCTGAGGCGCCTGCTGCAGCTCGATCCGTCGCTGCAGGTCGTCCTGCTGGAGGCGGGCCAGATCGGCGAAGGCTCCGCAGGGCGCAATTCGGGCTTCATGATCGACCTGCCGCATGAGCTGACCTCGGACGACTATGCCGGCGGCGGCGACGACCGGGCGCAGATCGCGCTGAACCGCCAGGCCATCGGCTTTGCCCGCGAGGCGGTCGCGGAATGCGGGATCGATCCGGGATATTTCGAGACCTCGGGCAAGGTGAACGGCGCCGCCTGCGCGGCCGCCGATGCGCGGAACCGCAGCTATGCGGCCCACCTTGCCTCGCTGGGAGAGGGCCACGAGATGCTGGACGCGCAAGCCATGCGTGCGCTGACCGGCAGCCGCCACTACGTCTCGGGGCTCTGGACGCCCGGCACGGTGATGATACAGCCCGCAGGCTATGTCCGCGGCCTGGCCGCCGGGCTGTCCGGGAGGGCGGCGATCCACGAAGGCAGCCCGGTGACCGGCTTCGCCCGCCAAGGCAATGGCTGGCAGGTGGAAACGCCGAAGGGCGCGGTCTCCTGCCGGTCGGTGATCCTCGCCACCAACGGCCATCTGGAAAGCTTCGGGCTGATGCGCGGGCGGCTGATGCATATCTTCCTCTTTGCCGCGATGACGGAGGAGCTGGGACCGGAGGCGCGGGCCGAGCTCCGCGGCGCGCCCCGCTGGGCGCTGACGCCCTCGGACCCGATGGGCACGACCGTGCGGCGCATCGATCCCGGCCAGGGCGGCCATCGCATCGTCATCCGCGCCGCCGCCGAGTTCCGCCCCGGCATGGAGACGACCGAAGCCCAGATGGCGCGCGCGGCCCGCATCATGCAGCGCAAGTTCGACGACCGCTTCCCGATGCTCGCGGGAACCCGCATGGCGCATCGCTGGGCCGGGCATCTGTGCCTGTCGATGAACCATGTCTCGGTCTGCCGCGAACTGGAACCGGGCCTCTACTCCGCCTGCGTGCAGAACGGGCTGGGCACGGTGCGCGGCACGCTGACCGGGATCGCCGCCGCCGAGATGGCGATGGGCGTCACCGAAGGCATCGCGCCCGGCTTCGCCGCCGAGCCGCTGCCCTCGCGCCTGCCGCCCGCGCCCTTCGCGCAGATCGGCGCGACCGCCACGCTGCGCTGGAAGGAATGGCGCGCGCGGGCCGAGTGATCGCCGCTTGAGCCGCCCGCCCGCCTGCCGATAGGATGCAGCCATGACCCCGCGCCGCCGCTACCTGCCGTCGCTGCAAGCCTTCGCCACCTTCGAGGTCGCGGCGAAGCACCTGAGCTTCACCCTCGCCGCCACCGAGCTGAACGTCACCCAGGCGGCGGTCAGCCAGCAGATCCGCGGGCTGGAGAAGGCGCTCGGCTGCACGCTGTTCCGGCGGCTGCACAATGCGCTGGAGCTGACCGGCGAAGGCACGCGGCTGCTTGGCGCTGTAACGTCGGGCCTCGACGGCATCTGCGAAGCGATTGCCGGGATCGACCCGGAGGAGACGGAGGCCGCGATCACCATCTCCGGCACCCAGGCCGTCATCGCCTACTGGCTGGCGCCGCGTCTCGACGCCTTCCGGGCGCTGCACCCGGAGGTCCGCTTCGTGCTGCTCGCTTCCGACGAGAACGACCGGCTGCGCAACTTTGCCGAGGTCGACCTGTCGGTGATCTGCGGCAACGAGCGCTGCGATCCCGGCGAGCGGCTGGTCTATCTCTTCGACGAGACCGTGCGCCCGGTCTGCAGCCCGGACTTCCTCGGCCGCCATGGCCCGCTCGACAGCACTGCCCGGCTTGCCGAAATGGACCTGCTGGAACTGCACCCGATGCACTGGAGCTCCGAGGCGATCGGCTGGACGCCGCTGAGCTGGAAGGACTGGTTCCGCGCACAGGGCGCGCCCGCGCCGGAGCGCCCGTTCCGGCTGGTCAGCAACAGCTATCCGGTGCTGGTCGAGGCCGGACTGCGCGGCGAGGGCGTGCTCCTCGGCTGGGACCATCTCGTCGGACGGCATCTGGAGCAGGAGCTGCTGGTACCGGCGCAGGGCGGGACTCTGCGCCTCGACCGCGGCTACTACCTGAAGCTCAACGCCGCCTCCGCAGAGCGCCCGCTAGTCCGCGAATTCGCAGATTTCCTGCTGCAGGCTTGAAGGAGCGGCCATTCTGTCGCGGGGCGTGTTTTCCCGTCCTGAACCGGGAACCGGAGCGTGGCAGACGGGCTTGGCAGGAAAACGCAGCGTCCCAAGCGGAACCGGAGCAGACACATGACGGTCGACATCATTCGGGACGGCAGCGCCTTCCTCGTCAGGAATTTCGACGGAGAGTACGAATCGCTCGGTTCGGTACGGTTTTCCCTTGCGGAACAGGCCCAGGATTTCGCCGAGACATTGCGCGACTGGATCCGCGCCGAAGCCGAGCATAGGGAAAAACACCGCTTGGCTGCGTGAGAACGCTGGTTTCCGGCGTGAGATAGAGGCGTCGGTCCTTTCGAGCCAACTGGCTCCCGCACGACGCCGATCGTGGGGGATCGTGCTCCGTCGGGTGGTGCAGGAGGCCGTACTAGGCTTTGGCTTCATCGAAGGAAGCCGGCTTTTTACGTGTCGGGTTTTCTGGTCGTCACGACAGCGATCGGCAGATAGCTGCGCGTGTCTGCTACGGGGAAAACAGCAGCGGTGCGGAAACCCTCTCCGTCCAGCGTCCGTCGGCCACTTAGCGTCAACAGCAAGAAAATGTTGCACGGTTGAAGGACCGTTTCGTGCGCGAAGGATGAGCTCGGCTGCAGGAGGATGCCGCAGAGAGGGACGAACGGCCGTTCTCCTGCGCGCTGCAAGGCAGCATCTTCAGGTCGCGAATGACCGGTCTGGAGAGAGGCGCCGATACGGGATGCGCCGTCCCATGGTTTTTGACCGACCGCTTTCTGGGCTCTTCCCCAGTACCGCAGATGAAGATGAACAGCAGGACTTGGGGAGGCCCGGCCGCGGCAGTGCGAGCATCATCCTCGTCGTCGGGACCGGCCGCTTTTGCGGTTTCACTGCCTGGGCTCCGCCGCGCCGCCGCATGTCCGCTTCGCCTGACCGGTCGCACCGCGCCTCTCGCGACCCGCGCTGTCGCGACCGGCAGGAAAGGGCTGGCTTGAGGCGCTCAAGGCGCCAGGCGCATCCGGTGGTTTTCAAGGTTGTTGTCACCGGTGTCTATTTTCAGGCTGCGCACTCTCCCGTCCCGGCCATGGGGCCGCATGCAGGGCTTCCATTTCGCCCGGCCGATGGACACGGATTCCTTCGAACGCTGGATGACCGGCCGCAGCGCCGCCGCCTGAGCCGCAC
>NZ_JAATVU010000104.1 GCF_013184745.1 Mangrovicoccus sp. HB161399 | reverse complement strand
CGCCGGGCATCCGCAGAAGCGCATCGACGAACTTCTGCCATGGAGTTTCAAGCCGTCAACCTGAGATCCCGTGAGCCGGGAACACCGCTTACATTTCGCCCGCGTCGCGTCGTTTTCGCCTGCGCCCATCGGGTCCAGCGCGCCGCCGAAGAGGTCGCCGGTGATCTCGTCCTCGCCCTTCAGCCCGTGGATCGCGACGCTGACGGCGCGCGGCGGGAACCGCACGGCCGCGCGCGCCGCCGACAGCCCGTCGGACAGCGACAGCAGGAAGGTGCGGTCGTCGCGGGCGGGCGGGAAGGTGCCCTCCCAGCTCCAGCTCTGGCCGCCCGGATCGCGGCCGCGCGGCGCGCGCTGAACCTCGCCGCGCAGCGACAGGGTCAGCCGTGTTGCGCGCAGACCCTCCCGCCGCAAACGGCGGGCAGCGCTCAGCGCCAGCTGCCGGGCGCAGGCCGCGATCCGCTCGGGCGTGCGCCAGTCCCGCGGCAGGTTGCGGCTGTGGCCGAACATGCTTTTCGCCGCCTCCGGGCGCTCGGAATGGTGGCCGTGCAGCCCGTTCCAGAACCGTTCGCCCTCGACATTGCCCCAGATTGCGCGGGCCTGCTTCGGCGCCAGCCGCCAGAGCGCGGGGAAATCCGTGACCCCGGCGGCGGCGAGCCGGGCCTGCATGCCCTTCGAGATGCCGGGCAGCGCGGCGAGATCCAGCCCGGCCAGCCGCTCCGGCAGGTCGGTGCTCCGGATCACCGCGATGCCGTCGGGCTTGTGCATCTCCGCGCCGATCTTGGCCAAGAGCTCGGTCGGGGCCATGCCGATCGAGCAGGTCAGGACCGGGCTGAAGCCCTCGGCCAGCGCCGCCTTGATCCGCAGCGCCAGCGCCTCGCCCTGCCGTGCCTCCTCGGGCAGCAGCGCGCAGACCATCTCGTCGATCGAGCGGACCTCGGCGACCGGCAGGATGGTGTCGATGACGGCGAGGATGCGCTTGTGGAGGCGGACATAGACGTCGTGGCGGGCGATGACGAAGACCATGTCCGGGAGAACCTGCCGCGCCGCCCGGACCGAAAAGCCGGACTTCACGCCCTGCGCCTTGGCCTCGCGGCTGACGGCGATGCAGCTGGTATGGGCCGAGTCGAGCGGCACGACGCCGACGGGCCTGCCGCGGAGCGACGGGTTGAAATGCTGCTCAGCCGAGGCGAAGAAGCTGTCGAAGTCCAGGTAGAGACGCGAGATCTCCGGGGGCTTCTGCTCTTCTATGGCTGTCACGACCGTCCTCCGCAGATGGCCCATCCGCTCGATACGGGGCGGAAGATCAGTTGCGACCGCAGCACTGCTTGTATTTCCGGCCCGAGCCGCAGGGGCAGGGATCGTTCCGGCCCGGCCGCGGACCGGCCCTGAACGGCATGCCGGGCAGGTTCGCCGCTTCCGGCCGGGCGAGCTCGGGGCGGGACTGCTGCAGGATCGCGGCCACGCAGTTCGGGATCATGTCCGGAGCCTCTTGGTCGTACCGGTCCTCCTCGTCTTCCGTGAGGTCCGCCTGGCCGGTGTAGATGTCCTGCAGCAGCATCAGGAAGTTCATCGAGACGAGGGTCGCTTCGTCGGCCTCCCCGAGCAGCCGCTGCCATGCCTCCGGCCGCAGGCGGAGGCCGCGCATGAACCCGTCGACCCAGGGCTCCCACATCACGTCGCCGCTATTCGGGTCGGCCTCGTAGATCGGCGCGATCCAGGGCGAGCGGATCATCGCCCCGGCGACCGCGTTGTAATGCGCGAGCACCGCGCCGACCGTCTCCTCGGCGGCCGACTGGTCGCGGAAGCCCGGCTGGCCGGTCTCGCCCCAGACCTCGGGCAGCCATTCCGATGGCGCAATCATCTCGCTGCAGGCAAGGAGGCCGGTCACGTAACCGTCAAGCTCGCTGAGCGACATCGGCACGTTCTCGGCAGGCAGCGCATTCAGCAGCGCGTCGAGGCGGTCGAGGTCCTGATCTGACTGGCTCATTCTATGTCTCCCGGACTGCGCGGAGGTTCTAGCCGCCGCGCTGCAGGGCCGCAACCGGCGCCGGGAGTGAGACGGGACAGGTCCGCCTCCCGCGATACGTTCAAAAGCGGGACAAACCGGCTCGCGTCCGGCCCGGAGTTTGCCAACTTGTTTTGATGCGGACGAATTCGGCCTGAGCAGCGTCTTGCGGGCAGTCATCTCAAGGGCGTATTCGGCCCACAGGTCATGGGCTTCGAATCTGGCTTTGCGGCAGGATGTAGCGGAGATGCGACAGCGGCGGGGCCGGAAGATCGTGTTGATCTGCAAATGCGAGGCGAGGAACTTCTGTGCCTGCGCTACCTGCAATCGCGCTGCCTCCGCTATCGCGCCACATCATGGCAGGGAAAGACGAACTCGGCCCCGCGTTCACTGCCCGCGATCAACCGGAGCCACGCGCAACCGCGCCACCGAACTCCGAAATGCGGTGCCGCGCGGAAGACCGCCGACGGAAAACCGCGCCCCTCGACGCGCACATCCTGCACCGGGCCGGGAGGGCGCGGCACCGGCTTCCCGGCAAGATACTGAAATGTAATTATGATTGATGCGGCAAATGCGGCCGCAGCGGTCAGGACATCATCTCCCCGGGCCAGACGCCACCATTTGGCGGAACCCGCGCCAAACCCCGGTGGCATCCGAACTCGCGGACAGGACCAATCTGGTCGCCCCCTGAGGACCACCCCGCTCCGGCCCAGCTTCGCTGACGCAGTCCGGAATGCGGCCGCGCGCGCGGGCGAGCGCACGGAAAACCGGGCCACGCCAGCCGCAGATCCTGCGTCCGTCGAGGTGCACCCCGTGCCAGAAAATCCGCATGCAACTGAAATAAGAAGATAAATTCTTCCGGAAATGCGGGGCCAGGATCACAGACATCATCTTCCTCTCCCTGCCGTCGCCAGAGGCGGCATCGGGCAAGCGGACGGCAATCGATTTATTCAAGCATCTTCATTGATGCCGTGACGGCCCCCGCGATCGACGAGGCCATTATCGTCCCTGGCGACGGGCGCGGGCTCCGGCGCCAGGCTGGTCCTCCAACGGCCGTACCGGATCGGCCGATCCGGGCAATCGACATTTCAAGCGCTCTCCCATCACCGGGATCCGCTCCGGCCTCGCCCGCAGCACGACTGCCATGCCCAGTGGCAACTCCAGGCTCTCCCCGGGCAGAGTGCGGCTGCGCGGGACCCGGCACTACGTCGCCGACAACGCCACCTTCCGAAATGCGGCCCCGCGCCGGTCGACAAGCGAGGGAAACCACGACCGATTGCCGGTACTTATGCGCCCGGCTCTCCCAAAGCCACGCCGCACGATCTGGCAACCCACTATTCTAAAACATGATGGCCCCGAGAAAATGCGGCCGCATGGATGCGAACATGATCTTCCAGTGGCGGCGCGGCAGCAATTGCGCTGCCGCCGCTGTCGCGCCGTATCGCGGCACCGCGAGGCGGAATCTGCATCGCACGCTCCGCCCCGCACGCGCAGCCCGATGTCATGCGTAGCCGCGCTCCGGGATGCGGTGCCGCGCGGGAAAAGTCCGATGGAAAAGCGCGCCCTGCGACATGCACATCCTGCACCGGCTTAGGAAGGCCCAGCGCCGACCCTCCCGCAAGGTACTGAAATAGCGTCGTTACTGTCGCCAAAAATGTGGCCGCAGGGGGCAAGAAATCATCTTCTCGCCCGCGATATCGATGCTGCCTAACTCGAATTCCTCCAGCAGGTTGACGCAGCGCAAGAGCGTCAACCTGCTGGAGCCCGAGGAGCCGATCAGCGAGACGACATCGCCCTTGGCCATCGCCAGTTCAATGCCCTTGAGGACTTCGCGCACGCCGAAGCTCTTGTGCAGGTTCGATATCTTCAGGACAGGGGTCATGGGCGGCCTCAGCGGAGAAGGGCGACGCGGCGCTCAGCGGAACGGCCCGCCAAGATCTCTGCCCTGCCTGACCTGCACGAGGAGCCGGTGGCAACCCGGGCACCGGGCAAGGACGTGAACCTGCCACGGCCACTCGCTGGTGGCGCGCGGTCGACTCCACCGGCACGGACTGGCGTCCCGAACTCGGCGCCGTGGTGCCGATCATCGGACCCATGTCCGCGTGGTCTCGAACGTCATTCCCGCGGCGACGCTCCTCCGTGTCGGCCAGGCCCCGGAAGACCGCCCTGTCGTCGCGCAGCATCATGCGCGAGGAGACGGCGCCGCGCCGCCCCTGCCCGGCCGGAAGCGCATCCCGTCGGGACGCGCAGTCGCCATGGACGAAATGCCGAAGTTCGGAGCACGGCTATCCGCCAATGATCGCCACACCCGGTGCTCGGGGCGCGGCCGGAAGCCGTCACAGCCGCCGCCGATGGAAATGCGGCGCCGCGCGTGGCAACGCGGGCGGGAAACCACCGCAGATTTCCTGAACCTGGGCGCCCCGCCCACGGGAAGCTGCGCCGCATTCATCTTCAAGTCTTTGTTTTATAGGGATATAGCCTCCGGGAAATGCGGCCCCAGGGACATGAACGTGATCTTCCCTGACCCGGGAACACCTTCCGATCGACGCACGCCAGGCCGCTGCGCAAGCTGCGCGCAACGGGCTGGGGTTGCCGCGCCAACCCGTCTTCCTGCCTGTCAAGCTGACGGCGACCGGTTGCGTCTGCATGGCGCTGCCGCCATGATGGCGTCCATGACCGACGCAGCCGCGATCGTCCTTGCCGGCAGGCCTACGCTGCAGCGCCACGCGGGTCTGCCAAAGGCCGCACTGGCCCGGCTGATCCCGGCTAATCAGGACGGCAAGTACGGCACCGGGAGCAGCTTCTACCTCGCCTGCAGCACGACCGGCATGCCCAACAGCATCGCCGGTCCCTACATGGGCAGAGTGCGGCTGCGCGCGAGCCAGCGCGAGCTGGCCATCAGCGCTGCTTGCCGAAATGCGGCCCCGCGCCGATCGACGAGCGGGGGAAACCACGACCGGTTGTCGGCACATGTACACCGCACTCTCCGAGAGCCGCGCCGCGCGATCCTGCAACCCATTGTTATCCAACATGATAGCCTCGGAGAAATGCGGCCGCATGGATGCAAACGTGATCTTCCTTCCTGAGGGACGGACATCGGGCATCCGAAACATTGTCTCGCGGCCGCGGCAGGCCGGAAACTCGTTCTGGCGAAGCTGCGTCAGCATATTGCACAGCAAGCCGGTATCGCGCCAAATCGCGGCCAGGCCAGGCGGCTCAGGCACCGAGTTCTCCGCCCCGCACCGGCAACCGGATGTCATTCGCAATTGCGCTCCGCGTCGGCCCTGCCACCCCGGAATGCGGTGCCGCGCGAGCGAAGTCCGACGGCAAACCGTGCCCTTTGACACGAACATCCTGCGCCGGGCCGGGAGAGCCCAGCGCTGACCCTCCCGCAAGGCACTGAAATATTGTCATTACTGGCGACCCAAATGCGGCCACATGGATCAAGACATCATCTTCCCGGGCCGGAAGTCTCAATTCGGAGAAGCCCGCGCTGAATCCTGGCGACATCCGAACTTTCTGACAGGTCCAGCGTGACTGGCTGATGGCTTCTGGCGGCCGCCCAACTCGGGCCCGGCTTTGCTGGCGCATTTCTGAATGCGGCCGCGCGCGCGGGAATACGGACGGAAAACCGGGGCGCGCCAAGCGCAGATCCTGCGCCTGTCCCGGCGCGCGCTGCAACCCTGAATCCGCATCCGACTGAAATGTTTCTCAAAATTCTTCCGGAAATGCGGGTCCAATACGACAGACATCATCTTCCTCACCCTGCCGTCGCCAAAGGCGGCATCGGTCAAGTATTCCACCTCCTGCGACATGGCAGCCGCGCGCGCCACGGTAGCGGTAGCGCGCGGCGGTGTGGACGCTTGCAGCTCACCTCCCTGCTGGCCGGAAACGAGGTGCGGTCCATCCGGGCGCCGCTCGGAAGATGGAACGTGACGAGAATCCCTGCCGGAGCCATCGGCTGCCGACGGCGCGCGCGGGCGGCTGGCCCTTCCCAGCAACGCCGTCGCTCAAGCAATCCGCCCGAAATGCGGCCCGGCGCGCAGACAACGCGGTGGGAACCCATGCGTCTCCGGCCCCTGCATGTGCAGCCTTCTTTATGCCGGTGCATCGCACGCGTTCCCAAGTCATTGAAATCACGCCGAGGGAACGACACAAGATGCGGCCCGGGAGATCAGGACATCATCTCTGCCTGCCATGCTCGCGATCAAGAGCCGCCTTGAATTCGGCATTCAGTCCCCGGGACCGCAACACATTGTAGATCTCCGTATGCGGATGCGCGTTCAGCTCGGACAGCCGCGTGACGCCGTGCGCCCGCGCGTAACCGAGGAAGTCGCCGATGGTCCAGCGAAGCGCCGCGCAGGACCCGTTGATGCGCAGCTTCCAGGGATCGTGCCACTGGACACCGCAGACCGGGCCCAGGACCTCCACCACATGCTCGACAAAGGCCTTCGTGCTCGCAAGCCGCGCTATCTCGGCCTCGATCGAGATGACCGTGAGACCCGCCGCCTCGTAAGCCGCGAGCTTTTCGCGCCGTCTGATCACATAGCCGACGAACCAGTCCGGGACATCGTCCTGCCGTCCGGCAAGCCCGGCCTCCGAACACATCCAGATCTCGACATGCACATTGCATCCGGGCAGGAAGGCATCTGCCCGCGCGGCCCGGCGGTCCCCCAGGAATGGCAGGGCGGGATGCCGGACGAAATCGGCCCCCGCCAGCAGCATCAGGTTGAAGACGATCATTTCGGCGCCGCTTTCGCAGCTGCACCCGGCCTGATCGTAGAGCCCCTCGGTCCAGGCGCCCTCGCCCAGCATGGCATCGGTGATCATCTGCTTCTTTCCAAGCTTGGCAGCATTCATCCAGGCAGCCTGGTACTGCTCCCGCATCTCCGCGGCGCTGCCGAAATTGCGCGCGAGGGCAATCCAGTCCGCGTCGCCCATTGCCTTCCAGTCCACCGGTGCCCGGCGCAGCCCCAGAGCCTTCCGGAAAATCTCCCGGGCAAGGGGATCGCTGCGGAGCGCATGGTAGAGAACGCTGTCCTTTCCGTGGAGATCGTCGAAGCCGGACGGGCCCATGGCGAGCGCGGCAGCCGCAAGCTCCTCGCTGCCCATCTGCCTCGGATCCTCCTGCCGCGCGGCCTCGCCGGTCCGGCGCCGCGTGCGCCAGCCGTAGAGGTCCGCAAGCTTCCTGGTCAGATTCATTTCTTGCAGGCGGTCTGCGAGCTTCCAGTCAGCCGCCTTCAGCTCCGCCATGCACTGCCAGCCTTTTGCGTCGATCTGCCGGCACGCTTCCTCGAGCAGCTCCGGTCCGCTCATGTCCTCGAGCTCGGCCGTGCGCGGATCGCGCCGGTCCATCGGCGCGAAGTCGTCCATCAGGTCCCGCCGGCAGAGCTCCCGGGCGAGCGCCTGGTGCCTGCCCCACAGCGCCATCCTGTCAGCCGCACCGGTCGCCCGTGCGAGGGCAAGCAGATCCTCGTCCGGCATCCCCGCAAGGCGCTTCGGCGGTGGGACGTTCCCGGTCATGTGCAAATGCTCCCCGATGTCCGCCGGACACGCCGGCCGCGGCCCCATGCTTGGCCGCTCCAAAATGGTACGATTAGTCCGTGGCTAGTCAAGCACCATTATGGCCCATGGCAGCATGGACCCGAACGAGCCCTTCACGCCCCGCGATTTCGGCCGCAACCTGCGCAGGCTGCGGAAGGCACGGGGCTATTCCCAGGAAGGCTTCGCGCTCGCCTCGGGCATCGACAGATCCTATGTCGGCGGCGTCGAACGCGGCGACCGCAACCCGTCCCTCAAGATGATCCTCGACATTGCCATCGCGCTCGAAGCCGATCCGCGGGACCTCTTCGATCCCATGCGCTGACTTCGGCGGCGGCCATGCGCTCTGCCTCGCTATTTTCCCCGCAAGCGGTCCCCCGCCCGCAGAGCCGTTCCGCCGATGAAATGCGGCGCTGCTCAGACATGGCGAAGAGGAAACACCGGCGGCCCGACGCGCACGTCCCGCCCGGAATGTTGGCTTCCTCCGAGAGGCCTGTGCGAAAATTCGCACCATGGCAATGTGTTAGCCGGAGACAAAATGCGGACCAACGACCGGAATCCGCATTTTTGCTCTTGCGCGAGGCTCGGCGACCGCGCACAATGAGCGGGTGACCCAACGCGGCCAGCGCCGCCAAACGTCGGCGATCTTATGATCGTGGGCGTCTCAACTAGGGCGATGCAATTCCATCCCGCCCGCATGATCGGCAATGCCGATCGCCCCCGCCATGTGCGCATAGGCAGGGTGCAACAGTCGGACCTGATCCGACGCTAGATGTCTGATTCCCGCCTTCCACGTAGGCGGCAGCAGGCATGCAAATTATGTCACTGGCGACTCCGTCATACTACCCCCCACCCCCGAATTAACCCGGCTCGGCCTCGCATAGGTCCGACGGTTCGAGCCCCCCTGATACCGGGTTCGCATAGGGCCCATGCGACGGAGTCGTCACGTGACTGACCACACCCGCCTTGGCGGCGCGGCGGAGCTATGCTTTCGCCCGCTGATCCCCGGCACCCGCCTCGTGCCCGCCGAAAAACTCAGAATACATCCTGCGGCCGAATCTGCGTTCGAGGTTTTTCGCTCGATCCGAGTTTCCGCCCGTCTGGCGACGCCGCTGGCCGATCCCGTCCTCGCGGTCCGCATGCCGCGCGGGGCGGCCTGGTTCTTCGGAGCCTTCCAGTCGCGCCTTGCCTATCTAGGCGAAACCATCGTGCCAGTCCTGATGCTGGACGCGCTGCCCGATGACGAGATCGCCCGCTGCGCCTGGGCTGAGACTCTCCTCTTGTGTCACGGGCAGCTCCATCCGCGCACTGGCTTCCGTGATCTGGCCCGGGCCATTACACGTTTGCCGCAGGAGGTTCGAGACCCGGTGCTCGGCGCCGGCAGCAATCGCGACCTCGCGCGACATCTTTGCTGCGATGTCAGCCGGTTTCGGGAGGAGCGCACGTGACCGGTTCTTCCGCCACCCTCCTTCCGCCGGACACAGCCGCGCGCGCGGCACTGACGGCCGAAGCATACCGCCTGATTGACTCGCTGCCACCCGGAGCGGAGAGCGAGGCCGCCCTGGACCAGCTCGCCCCTCTCCTCGGTCCGCGCGGAGAGGGAGCGCCGTCCCCCGAGACCGCGCGGGCGGCCTTGCATCGCAGACTGAGCCAGTACCCGCTCGGCGGCCTCCTCGCCTTTCCGCCGACGGCGGTCGCGCCCAATTCCGCATCCCTGCACTGTCTCCGGGCATGGCTCCTGGCATCGGCGCTCGACGCCGCGGCCAAGGGCGAGGCAGATCACACGGCTTGGCGG
The DNA here is from genome assembly GCF_013184745.1 of Mangrovicoccus sp. HB161399. GTDB lineage: Bacteria > Pseudomonadota > Alphaproteobacteria > Rhodobacterales > Rhodobacteraceae > Mangrovicoccus. Next base: position 5,946 of record NZ_JAATVU010000104.1, on the reverse strand, counting down.
TTCGCGGCGCGCATTGCCCGGCAGCTCTGCACCGATGACGACTGGCAGGATCTCCGGCTGAGGTTGCCGGACCTGACCGGGCTGCCGCTGGTCGACATGCGGCAGCGCCTCGCAGGCTGGATCAAGGCCGAGATCCAAGCAGAAACCCCCCATGCCGGGCAGCTCGAACATATCCGCCGGGCCCTCGACCAGCTGGCGGGGGCGCAGCGCCGGCAGCCGACAACCGCCAAGCGGCAGCGGACGGACAAGAGCCGGAGCTTCGTCGCCAGCGCGGCCGGCAGCTTTCGGCGCAGTGCAGGCGCGGGGGCACGGCCGCGCAGCACCGTCATCCTCAGCTGGGAGGGGCACGATCACGAGGCCGATCCCTTCCATTCGGTCGAAGAAGCCGTCGATGCCGCGGCGCCCGGGGAGATCATCTCGGAGACAGACGATCTGGGCGAAGTCATCGAGGAGATGCATGAGGCGGACCCGGTCGCCTCGGTGCTGCACAGCCGCCATCTGACGGCCCCGGAGGCACAGCAGCTCGCACAGGATGCCCGCCGGGCGGTCATGGCCGGTGCCGGACACGGCGTTGCCATGCTGGCGGCGAGCCAGATCCTCAACATCTCGATCGCGGAGCTGATGGCCCTGCCGCGAGAAATGCCCGGGACTGCCGGCACGGCATGGCTGCATGACGGGCCGGAGGGACTCGGGCTGGGCTCCGCGCCGGAGGTGACCGCGGCCGCGCGCCTGCCGCGGGGGGCCTTCGTCGTCCTGCTGCCTGGCCCGATTGCATCCGCGGTCCGCGCCGCGCTGGCCTCCGGCCTGACAGCCGCCGAACTGGAGGAGCAGGCCCGGGCATGGCTCGCCCGCAGGCCGGGACGGACGCAGCGGCTGAGCCGGGTCACGCAATGCCTGCCCGCCGCCCTGGCTGCGGACGGCGTGGATGCTGCCGTGGCAGGCCTGCTTTGCAACGCCGACATCCGGACTACGCCGCAACTTTACTATACACGCGTGTCAACCAGCGTCCTGCAGGAGACCTGCCGCCGCTTCGCGCGGGACTGGCTCGGGACGGAGCACGAGACCCTCCGTGTCCTCCCGCTTTCCCGCAGCCACCCGATGATCGGGTCGGTGCTCGTCCCGGCCGACAAGGTCGTCATCGACTTCTTCGCCGGGCTCAGCGGCAATCTGGACGCCGCGGCAGACCGGATGGCACGCCGGGAGATCGGTGCCGTTCCCGGCTATCACGCGGCCTTTGTCGCGATGCAGGCCGGCCTCCTGGCCTGCACCACGGCAGCGCGCCCGCATCTCGAGGCCTGCCCGCCCTTCGCCCAGATGCAGCTCATCGGCTACAACCCGGTCATTCGCATCCGGGACAAGGGCAACCGGCAGGTCGATGACGCCCGCTGGCTGCCGGTCTGCGACGCGCAGATGGAGGCATTCCGCCAGCTCCGCATCCATCTGGGGGAGCTCCGCGCCTGGGCCTTGCCGACCTCGCCGGACCTCGTCCGGCACATCGACCTGGCCCTGGCCGGAGAGACCTCGCCTCTCTTTGCCCTGCCCCCAGTGGGCAAATTGCCGGAACCGCTCACATGGGCCACGTTCTGGAAAGCACACTGCCCGCGCGGCCAAGCGCGCAACATGGTCCGCCATTGGTGGCGGACGGCCTTCGTCGCCAAAGGGATGCCCGGCTGGCAGATCGACTTCTTCCTCGGCCACGGCCGCTGGCAGGGCGCCCAGTATCTCCCGCTCGGCGCCTACCGCGCCTCCGACCTGGCACCGCTTCGCGCGGCGATCGAGGCCAGGCTCCGCTCCCTGTCCATCACGTCCCCCCTTGCCCGGAGGCTACCACAATGACGGACTCCCCTGCCCCGCTCGCCGACACCGCCCGCGAGATTGCCGATCTCCTGGCGGCGCCCGGCACCCCGCCGCCGGAGGACTGGATCGCCGAGATCGACGCAACTGTGGCCGACCGCTGCCCGGATCTGGCACCGCGGGACATGGTCGGCCTGGCGAACCGGGTCGTGGCCAGGCTCAACGACCGGCTGGATCTCGGCCTTCCCAAGCGGACGCTCCACCAGCCGCCGGCCGCGATCGAGCCATTGCGCGACAAACGCTGGTCCGCCGATGCTGCCCGGGCCATCGCGCTGCGGCACGCGCTGGACCTGCGGCTGCCGGAATTCGGCCGATCCCCCTCCGCGGAGGACCTGCCCTGGCTGATCCTCCTTTCCGCGGCCTTGCGCGGCGGGCTCTGGCGGCCCGAGGCGCTGCTGGCGCTGGCGCGCTGCCTCGCCGAAGGCCGCGTGCCGCTGGAGCTGGCCGATGCCTTTCACGATCTCGCCGCTGTCGATCTGAACTTGACCATCGATCCGAAACGCCAGGCCCAGACCAACACCGTCGCCGGCCGCGAACTGCTGCGCTGGTTTCCGGACGTGACGACGCTGTCGCTGATCGACCGATGGATGCGCCGGGGCCCGATGCCCTGGACGGCGCCAACGACGGCAACGCGCATGTTCGCCGGCATGCTGGACTTCCTCCGGACGCCTGCAGCGGATGCTCCGCCCTTCGCCCGTTTCGCCGCCGCCGCTCCGGCTGCCCTCGAGCGCATCTCCGGCGCCGATCTGTCCGCCGCGATCGAGGGCGTCGCCAGCGGCCAGTCCCCGGGGCTCAGCGTGACGACGGATGCCTGGCATGCCCTTGCGACACGCGGCAGCGCCCCCAAACTGCCGATTTCCGCGGCCTCGGCCAGTCACCAGGACAAGGTCGGACCGCCCCGGAAATCGTCCGCGCGCCGGGCCGCAGGCTCCGAAGACCACCGCCGCGCCGCGCTCGGCGTCTTCCACAAGCTCCGGCTCGCTTATGCGGCAACGTCCTCGCGCAAGGGCACCAAGGCCTTTGCCGACGGGCTCCGCCGCCTGCAGCGGGAGCAGGGCGCCGACTGGCCCGCCTTCGCCGCCCTGCTCAGCTGGTACCGGTCCCTGCTCGCGACCAATGACAAGCCCAGGACCATCGCGGACTATCACAGCCAGATCGGCAAGCACCTGCTCGACGTCATGGGCACCACCGATCCCTGCGCGCTGGAGCCTGCCGCCCTGCGCGCGCTGCTCGAGCAGGTCCTGGCCCGGTCGGGATACACGGACCCGACCTCTCCGCTCCAGCGTCTCGCGCATTTCGCCTCCCATGCGCATCGCGTCATGGACTGGCCGGATGCCGATCTCGTAGATCTCGGGGATGGGCGCGCCAAGGACCAGGCAAAATTCGTCCGCACCGCAATGCCGCCGATGACCGTCTATCCGGAGGTCTTCGAGGCCATCCGGACCGCAGCCGACATCCCTCCCGAACTGGCCGAATGCTACGCCATTGCCTTTGCCCTGATCGCCTGGGGCGGCCTGCGCATCGACGAGGCGGAAGGGCGCGTGGTCGACGATCTCGCGCCGGATCTTACCGTGTTCATCCATGTCACCGATGGGCACGGATTGAAAAGCGAGGCGGCGAGGCGGCTCGTTCCGGTGGGCCTCTTCGCCCCGCCGGACATCGCTGCACGCGTCCGGGACTATGCCGCGCGCCGCCGCCATGCGCCCGACCCGGCGCGCGACAGGCTGCTCGACCCGGGCAGCCTGATGCCGGGGAAGTCCTTCGGCATGGCGACATTCCGTCTCCTCATTGACCGCAGCTTGGGCCACATGCTCGACCTCAAGGTCACGCCGCATGCCTTCCGGCACTCGCTGATCAGCGCCGTGCATCTGCTGTTCCAGCTGCGGGAGACCGGCCAGGACGTGACCGAAGCCGTCACGGGCTGGCCGCCGGAGCAGCAGGAGCGCATCCTGCACGCGCTGCTTGGCCCCGTGCCCGATCCCGGCCGCGCGCCGCGCCAGATATCGGCCCTGGCCGGCCATCAGGAGCTGAGCCCGGTCAGCGGCAGCACCTATTGCCACCTCACCGACCTCGCTCTCGGCGTGATGATCCGCGAGGCCGGCGAACGGATGCCTGTCGAACAGGCCGCCCATCATCTGGGCTTCCGCAAGACCACGGTCCAGCCCGTCGCCGCTCCCGACGGCACGGTGCGGCTGGAGGACCTCCGGGCGCTCGTCCTGGCCCGGATGCGGATTTCCCGGCGGCGCCCCCGCAGCCCCGGCGAGGCGGGCGCCGCGCTGCCGCCGCCATCGCCAGGGAAGATCGACGCCAAGCTGGTGCACGAAATCCTGCTCGCTGTTGAGAGAGACGAGGGAGAGGACATGATCGCCGACACTCTCCGAGTCTCGACGGCACAGGTGGCCGCCGTGATCGCGGCGGCCCGGGACCGCATGACAGCGGTGACCGCCAAGCGTAGCGCGCGCATGCCCGCGCCGCGTGGCCGTGGCGGACTGATGCCCGCGGCGCGTTTCTTCCGGGAGGAAAGGGCGTTCTTCGATCACCTGCTGCGCAACGCCGGAGACCTGCCCGCCGCCGATCGGCGCACCTGGTTGGAAACGGTGCTCGCCCGCTCCGACCGCCATCGCAAGTACTTGCGGTTTGCCAGCGCCGGAGATGCAGCCGCATGGCTCCGCCTGTTTCCCGCAGCGATCCCCGCCGACGCGCTGATCGTGACGATTTGCTGTCCTCGGGACATCGATCCCGAGAAGGCTCTCGCCGCATGGCGCAAGGAACTTGGTGCAGACCCCGACTACCGCACCGTCTGCACCAGGCACGCCACCTCCCGTTCGGCGTCAGCCCCCGGCACGGTGGCGCTTCGCGCCGACGTAAATTCGCGGAAAACGCGGCGCTCGTTCGCTACGCTGCGGCTCGCGGCGTTCTGCATCGCCATTGCCGAGGCTGCCAGGGCCGCGGATCCGGGCTGACGCCCTCACTCGGTCCCGCCCCGCCGGAAGGCGGGGCGGAGCGCCATCCCCGTTCGTTGCCCGGCGTAGAATGCACCCTGATCGCAAGGTTCACCCGCAATTCTGCCAGAATTCGTGCGGCGCTTTTGGGTCAAATATGTGATCTTTTTCGCCGACTTTTGCGGCTCATTTTATGTCCGGTAATCCCGGCTTATTGGATATTGAGGTTCATGCGATTTCCAAGAGCAGATATACTGCGAGTTTTCCAGGAAAAGCCCGGGATTCAACAGCAAGGATCGCCCACTTAAAATTTACGCCCGGGCATTAGCTCTGCTCAGTCCTGCAAGAATTCGGGTATCGAGACCTATTGCCGGTACCAGGCTGCCGAGGTCTGCCGTTCCCTTGCTCCGGCGCCACATATAGGATCGGGCGGAGACGATGGAAGGCGACATCCGGAATGGCAACTCCCGACATGAATGCAGACGCGGCAGGCACGGTGGCAGCGCGGATCCGGGCGTGCCGGAACCGGCTGGCACGGGCGGAACTGGCTGTGGCGGACGTCCTGGCCTCGGGCTACCCGACCTCCGGCATGGTGCCGATCGTGCAGCTCGCCGCCGCTGCCGGTGTCAGCGCGCCGACCGTGCTGCGGATGATCGCCAAGCTCGGCTTCGACGGCTACCCCGCCTTCCAGGCCGCGCTGCGCGCCGAGGCGCAGGCGCGGATCTTCTCGCCGCTCGACACCTATCCGGCCGCGCCCGAGGGCACGGGCGGCGCCCTGCCCGCCTATCTGGAGATGCTGCACGGCACCTTTGCCGGCAATGCCGGCGACGAGATTGCCGCCGCGGTCGCCGCGCTGGCCGACCCGGAGGCCGAGATCCTGGTGCTCGGCGGCCGCTTCAGCCATGTGCTCGCCGACCAGCTGGCACATTACCTGTCGATCCTGCGCCCCGGGGTGGCGCCGGTCAGCGCCGGAACCGGCGGACGGCTGGCCTCGCTGCTGGATTGCGGGCCGCGGACGGTGGCGGTGGTGTTCGATTTCCGCCGCTACCAGGCGCGGAGCATCGACTGGGGCCGCGAGGCCAAGGCGCGCGGCGCACGGCTGATCCTGGTCACCGACCAGGTGCTGTCGCCGCTGTCGCCCTCCGCCGAC
>NZ_JAATVU010000103.1 GCF_013184745.1 Mangrovicoccus sp. HB161399 | reverse complement strand
AATACGTGACCAGCGGCGTCGTGATCGAGGGAGCAGCCATGAAGACTGCGTGAGCGCCAGACCAGATTGAAGACGAACGACTTCCAGCGTTCCATCGGGGCCTGATCAGCCTCGGCGGATCCGGGCAGACGGACCGGCGAAGGGTATGGCCCCAAAAGCCGTAGTTAAGAATGGTCCCGTCTTCCCGAGCCCCAACCGCAGGATGCGGGATGATGGTGCAGCCGCAATCAACGGCGACCGTATGTGAGCTTGAGCGCGTTGGTCTTCGACACGCGTTCCATCAGTGGGCCGGACCCGGGATCCGAAACGTCAGAGGAAAGGACAGCCGATGAGTTGATTAAACCTGCTTGATCCGACCCTCCTCATGTGAGCCCTTCGTCAAGCGGCCAGGCGGGGCGGGATCCGGAACAGTCCGGGGGACTGTTCCGCCGCCGAACGGATGCGGCCGCCGCGGAAGCGACCTGCGGGGGGGGGGGGTGAAGCCACCCGCGCAGCGATCCGCCGGATCGATGCAAGGCGCAAGACGCAGCGGCCGAACATGCGCTTCGTGCCCCTGAAATGCATGGAAACGCAGGGGGCGGCCAGCGTCTTCCGCATACGGGAGCTGCCGATCCGGCAGCGCACCCAGATGATCAGCGCGCTGCGCGGTCACCTGGGCGAATGCGGCTGGGCCGTGCCGCAGGGCGCGGCGAATGTCCGCCGCCTGGTTGCGATGCTGGAGGACAAGGAGCCGGACCTGCCGGCAACGGCGCGGGCCTCCCTGACGGTCCCGGCCGCAACGCTCGCCCGGCTCGGCGGGCAGATCGGGACCCCGGATGCCGAGGTCGGCCGGCCCGCCGGGAAAGGCGCGGTGGCCCGCCGCCTGATGGGCTCCGCCCGTCCGGGCTCCAGGGGCTCCGCCCGTTCCCTCCTCAAACTGTCCTCCGGACAGTTTGCCTCCTGCGGAGGACCGGAGCGAACCCCACCGGAGGATTTGCCGCCGGCGCGGAGCGGCCCGGACTCCCCGGCATCGGCCCGCCGACCGCCACGGCTTTGGCCGCTCTGGAGCCGCCTCCCGAAATGTTCCGCAGGGCCGGGACTTCGCGGCAGGTCAGCGGGGCGGAGCATGCCGCTGCCGCCTCGTCCCCGCCATCCTCGCTGCGGGCCGGCATGGCCCAGATTTGCCGCGCCGACTGGTCGGCCGACACGATCCCGGCCAGGTGCATCAGCTTGCGCGCGGACATTCAGCCCGTCCGGTTCCTCGGCACGATCTCTGGGCCGCGCCTGCCGGCAGGCCCCGCCATCGCAAGGATGTCCAAGCGACGCCCACATCCTTCCGGGGCCGTCCTCCCCGCCGGAGCCATGCTGCCTGGGCGCCAGCCCGAGCCCGGAGCGAGAGCCAGGATGGCAGGCGGCGGCAGCGTCCCGGCGCCAGGCATGGCCTGCAGGCGCCGCGAGGGGCGACCTTCGGCGGCGCGGCGCTCCGTTTCCGGCAATTAGCGCGGGAAGGTCCCGGCTTTCCCGGATAGCAGGCGGCGGCTGGTCGCAGGACGGCGACCCGATCAGGCCCTCGATCCGGCGCAGCTGGGCAATGTCCGCCGGACGCAGATTGCCCTGCCCGCGGAGGAGGAGCCGCAGCGCTGTGGCCAGCTTGGCCGCGTGGCAAGGCGTGCTCCTGCCGGGGCTAAAGGCCGCTGGCATCTTCCGGCAGAACGGCGCGGATTGACGCCTGGCCAATGCCGGGCATGGAGGCCTACCGGAAGTCGAGCGTGAAGCGACCGACCCAGCGGATCGGCCGTCGAGCGGACGCGCTCGCCGGGCATGTGGCGGCCTGCGATGGCTGCGGCATGCCTGGCGCAATTCCTGCAAGTACCAACTTTCGGCAGGCAATTTGGCAAAGTCCAGCCTGCCGAGGGGGAGGCATGCCCAGAAGCCAGGGGACGGCTAGGCGGGACCGGATCGCGGCCCGGGCGGAGGGCCTGCTGCCGGTGGAATGCTTCCGCCTAGTTCTCCTAGTTTTCCTAGGTGTTTGATCCCACGGTTTGATGGTGCGGCGGGCATGACCGCGGTGCTGCACGCCCGGGGATTGGCGCAGGCCCGTCACCCCATACACATGGCGGTTCCCCTCCCAGGCAGCAGGCGGCGGCCTGTCGCCAGACGGGGCGTGGCGCATCCAGTTCCGTCCCGGATTCCTTCTTCCGATGAAGGCCTGCCACGGAATCATCGCCGCGGACGGTCCCCCGCTCCATCCGCCCTGCGCTCGGTCGACAGCGATTGTCCATCGAGGGGTTGGCCGCCCTCCACGGTGCCAGGCACCTGCCGTTCCCCGGATGCCGCTCCGGTCTGGAACTTGCCGGGACCTTCGCTGCCTGGCCGGCGCGGCTGTGGAAGGCGGACCGGCCGGTCCATGCATGGCCGCCTCCGGCAATCGGGAGGCGATGCCCGCCCGTCCCGGCCGCCCCACCCATCGCGTCGCCATCCCGAACAGCCGCATGGCCAGCGCAGACAGCACCACCGTTGCGGTCCGCTGGAAGGACTGCCGGATCAAGTCCGGCGACAGGATGACAGCGATGCGGTCCGCGGCCAGCGCGGTCATCCGCCACTTCCTGATTCGTGTCTTGCCGGACGGGTTCCACCGCATCCGCCAGGACAGCTTCCTCGCGAGCAGCGCCCGCAGGGGCCTGCTTCGCCAGGAGCGGGGCAGCGACAGGCATGAGCGCATGATGAAGCGCCCGTCCTCCGGGTACTCCAGACACCGGCTGCCCGACTGCACCGGCACAGGTTGCCGAGCCCCTTCACGCTCCGCGAGCCGTGGCCCTGCTGCGGCGGCGATCGGCGCGTCCGGCTGGGGTCGGGGACAGGTCCCGCGCCCGCGCGCCGCCACCGGAGCAGGCCGCATGACGAGATGCCCGTACCTTGCCACTTCCGTCCGCCGGTCCTGTCCCGGGCATCAGGAGATCGGCGTGCCGTCTTCATGCGCGGGCAAGCCATGCCGCGAGGCGGAACCGCCCCCGACCCCAGCCGGACGCGCCGATCGCCGCCGCAGCGGCCAGGGCGCGCCCACTTTCCCCATCGACAGCGCCCAGTCGAACGGAGCTTCCTCCATGCGCGGCTCGCCGAAGCGAATCAACCCGCCACCCGCCCTCCCCAGCGCTCCGGAATGCCCCAAAGAAGCGGACTCCCGGATGGAACAAAAGGGGAATATACTGGCGGCCATGGCGGTCGAACTCTGCATCACCTCGAATTTCAGCTTCCTCCGCGGGGCGAGCCATCCGGAGGAATACATGGAGCAGGCCGCCGAGGCCGGGCTGCAGGCGATCGCCATCGCCGACCGGAACTCGGTGGCGGGCATCGTCCGCGCCCATCAGCGGGCCCGCGAGATCGCCCGCGAGCTGCGCGCCCGCGCAGCGGCCATCGCCCGCGACGGCGCGATCGGGCCGCCCTGCCCTGCACATCTGCCCCACCGTCCCGCGCCGGTCCTGGAGACGGCGCCCCGGCTGCTCCCGGCCGCGCAGCTGGTGCTGGAGGACGGCTTCGCCGCCATCGCGCTGCCGCGCGACCGGGCGGCCTGGGGACGGCTCTGCCGGCTGCTGTCGACGGGGCGGCTGCGCGCGGAGAAGGGCGCCTGCCGCTTGGGCTTCGACGATCTTCTCGCGCAGGCGGAGGGGCTTGTGCTCCTGCTGCGCCCGCCACGGGCGCTGCCGCCGGACAGCGGCGCGGGCGGATGGGCGTCACGGGCGGAACAACTGTCGCGCCGCCTCCCCGGCCAGGTCTTCCTGCTGCTGGCCCCCGCCTATGACGGCCAGGACCCGGCCCGCTTCGCCGCGCTCTCCCGCCTCGCCCAGCGGCTCGGCATCGCCACGGCCGCCTCGGCCGCGCCGGTGATGCATGCCGCCCGCCGCCGCCGCCTCGCCGACGTGCTGACCGCCATCCGCGAGGGCTGCCGGGTCGAGGAGATCGGCCGCGCCGCCCAGGCCAATGCCGAGCGCCGCCTGCGCACCCCCGCCGAGCTTGCCCGCATCTTCGCGGGCCACGAAGACGCGCTGGCCCGCGCCGGGGAGATTGCCGACGCCTGCACGTTCTCGCTCGACGAGCTGCGCTACGAATACCCTTCGGAAGCCTCCGGCTGCGAGACTGCCGACCAGCGCCTCGCGCGGCTGGCGGCCGAGGGGCTGCGCCGGCGCTATCCTTCGGGCGCGCCGGAAAAGGTCGGGGCGCTGCTCGCCCACGAACTCGCGCTGATCGCCAAGCTCGGCTACGCGCCCTATTTCCTCACCGTCCATGACATCGTCGATTTCGCCCGCTCCCGCGGCATCCTCTGCCAGGGCCGCGGCTCGGCGGCGAACTCCATCACCTGCTACTGCCTGGGCGTCACCTCGGTCTCGCCCGAGATCGGCACCATGGTCTTCGAGCGCTTCGTCTCCGAGGCCCGCGACGAGCCCCCGGACATCGACGTCGATTTCGAGCACGAGCGCCGCGAGGAGGTGATCCAGCACATCTACGCCCGCTACGGCCGCCACCGCGCCGGGCTCTGCGCCACCGTCATCCATTACCGCGGCAAGCGCGCCATCCGCGAGGTCGGCCGTGCCATGGGACTGACCGAGGACACCATATCCGCGCTCAGCTCGCAGCTCTGGGGCTTCTTCGCCACCTCGGGGCTGGAGGATGCCCGGCTGCGCGAGATCGGGCTCGATCCCGCCGACCGGCGGCTGCGCCAGACCTTGGATCTGGTCCGCGAGATCCAGGGCTTCCCGCGCCACCTGAGCCAGCATGTCGGCGGCTTCGTCATCACCGAGGGCCGCCTCGACGAGCTGGTGCCGGTCGAGAACGCGGCGATGGAGGACCGCACCGTCATCTGCTGGGACAAGGACGACATCGACACGCTGGGCATCCTCAAGGTCGACATCCTCGCGCTCGGCATGCTCAGCTGCATCCGCCGCGCCTTCGGCCTGCTGCGCCAGCACCACCGGCTGGACTACGACCTGGCCACCCTGCCGCCCGAGGATCCGGCAGTCTACGACATGCTGTGCCGCGCCGACAGCCTGGGCGTCTTCCAAGTGGAGAGCCGCGCCCAGATGAACTTCCTGCCGCGGATGCGGCCGCGCAACTTCTACGACCTGGTGATCGAGGTGGCGATCATCCGCCCCGGGCCGATCCAGGGCGACATGGTCCATCCCTACCTGCGGCGCCGCAACGGCGAGGAACCCGTCACGCTCCCCTCCGACGCGCTCGGCGCGGTGCTCGGCAAGACGATGGGCGTGCCGCTCTTCCAGGAACAGGCGATGCAGATCGCCATCACCGGCGCGGGCTTCACCCCGGAAGAGGCCGACCGGCTGCGCCGCAGCCTCGCCACCTTCAAGAAGCACGGCAATGTCAGCGAGTTCCGCCACCGCTTTCTCGCGGGCATGGCGCGCAACGGCTATGACCGGGACTTCGCCGAACGCTGCTTTTCGCAGATCGAGGGCTTCGGCTCCTACGGCTTCCCCGAAAGCCATGCGGCCAGCTTCGCGCTGCTGGTCTATGCCTCGGCCTGGCTGAAATGCCGCCATCCGGCGGTCTTCGCCTGCGCCCTGCTGAATTCGCAGCCGATGGGATTCTACGCCCCCGCCCAGATCGTCCGCGACGCGCGCGAGCACGGGGTGGAGGTGCGCCCCGTTTCCGTCAACCACAGCTTCTGGGACTGCACGCTGGAGCCCGACGGCGAGGGCGGGCTGGCGCTGCGGCTGGGTTTCCGCCAGATCCGCGGACTCCCCGAGGAAGAGGCCGCCTGGATCACCGCCGCGCGCGGCAACGGCTATGTCACGGTGGAGGATGTCTGGCGACGCGCCGGGATCGCGCCCGCCATGGCAGCGCGGCTGGCCGAGGCGGATGCGTTCCACGTGCTGTCCGGCCCTGCCCCCTCTCCCCGGCCCTCTCCCCGCGGGGGAGAGGGAGATCCGCCCCTCGGCAGGCGCGAGGCGCTGTGGCAGGCCCGCGCGCTGGCCGGGCCGGGGCCGCTGCCGCTTTTCGCCCGCGGCCTGGAAGGCGAGGGCATTGCCGAACCAGCCGTCGCGCTGCCGCGGATGAGCCTCGGCGAGGAGGTGGTGGAAGACTACGTGCATCTGCGCCTCAGCCTCCGCGCCCATCCCATGGCGCTGCTCAGGCCGCAGCTGACGCCCGGAGGACTGCCCGGTTTCCGGTAGACCCTACCGCATCCAATTTCGGGCATGCGATGCCCCCACGGAATGTTAACCCATAGTAAACATTGTCGCCGGAGGAGGACTGCCATGAATTTTTCCTGCCCGGACCCGAACAAGGCGATTTCCGAGGAGGCCTACCAGAAGGCCGCCGACGAGCTGGGCTGCGACATCGCTGCGATCAACACCGTGGCCGAGGTCGAATCCAGCCGCGCCCCCTTCGACCAGGAAGGCCGCCCGACCATCCTGTTCGAGCGCCACAAGTTCCGCAAGTTCACCGGCGGCCGATTCAGCCAGAGCCATCCCGAGCTGAGCGGGAAGCCCGGGAATTACGGCACGTTCTCGGAGCAATGGCCGAAGATGGCGGAGGCGCTGAAGCTCGACGGGGAGGCCGCGCTGAAATCCGCCTCCTGGGGACAGTTCCAGATCATGGGGTTCAACCACGAGCTGGCCGGCTATTCCGATGTAGAGGATTTCGTCGAGGCGCTGGCTCCGATGTCGACAACCATCTCGACGCCTTCGTTGATTTCGTCCTGGCCTGCGACCTGGACCCGCATCTGCGCGCGCTCAACTGGCGAAAGTTCGCGCTCGGCTACAACGGCCAGAACTACCGCCAGAACCGCTATGACCGGAAGATGGCCGCCGCCTACGAGAAATACGCGGCCGAGCCCTCCGCCCCGGCCAAGCCCAAGGCAGCGCCGGCCCCGGACACGTTAGAAATCCGCACGGTGCGCGACCTGCAGCGGGCGCTGCAGCATCTCTCGATCGATCCCGGCATCGTCGACAACAAGATGGGGCCGAAGACCGCCGCCGCCATCGCCAAGTTCCAGCGCTTCGCCAAGATGCCGCCGACCGGGCAGTTCACGCTGGAGGTCCGCGCCGCGGTGCAGGCCGCCTATCACATGATGCGCCAGTTCGAAACGGCGCAGGCGGAGGCCTAGACAATGCCCCTTCCCTTCCTTGCCACCGCCCTGATGCCGCTGGTCGCGGACGTGCTGCCGCCGATGGTCCGCTTTCTGGTCGGCGACAAGCAGGCCCATGCCGTCAAGCACACGGCCGAGGCCGCCGAAAGCATCGCCACCGCAGTGTCGAAGGTCGTCGGCATGCCGATCCAGCCCCCCAGGTCCAGGAGGCCCGCGCGGTCCTGGCCGCCGATCCCGAACTGATGGCGCAGCTGCGGACCTCGCTGGCGCAGCTCGACGCGGAGCTTGCCCGGATCGACCTGGAGCACCACCGCGCCTTCCCGCAGGACGTCCAGGATGCCTGCCGCTCGCAGGAGGCGCGCGGCGAGACGCGCGGCAACATCATCCTGATCTCGGCCTTCGTGGCGATCGTGCTGATCGTGGCGCTGGAGATGCTGATGCCCGACCTGAACCAGACGGTGATCGGCATCGGCGGCATGTTCGCGCGCAACATCGGCTCGGCCTTCGATTTCGAGTTCGGCTCGTCGCGCGGCTCGAAGAACAAGGAGCAAGTGCTGGGCACCGAGCTGCGCAAGGCGCAGCAGGCGGTGGCCGAGCAGGCCACGACCGACCGGATCACCGCGACCAAGAACGTGGTCAAGGTCACGGCGACGGCGGTCGACAAGCTGAAGAAGCAGCTCGCCGGCAGCTGATCCCGCCCCCAGCCGCTTCCCCGGACCGGGCCCGCCACGCGGCGGCCCGGTTTTTTCGTGTGTGCCGGGATCGGAAGCGGAAAGCTGTCGCAGGCCTTGCCGGGCAGTTGCCTGCCTCGGGTGCCGCCGTTTACCTTGGAGCAAGTATTTTCAGGAAGGTCCGGGCATTTGGCAGACCCCGCAACGCATTTCGATCTGGGAGATCTGACCAACTTTCTGACAGTGGCGGCAATGCTGCTCGGCTTCGTCTACTGGGTGATCCATGCCGAGATCAGCCGGGAAAGTTCCTTCCTGATCCAGAACACGGTCCGCAAGGACGGGCTGGGCAGCGCCTATTCGGCAATGCTGCGGCGGATGCTGCACCGGCTGGACCTGTGGCTCTGCCCGCCGGAGGCGCTGGAGGGCCGCGGCTGGTCCTGGCGGCGGCGGGCTTGGAACTGGAAAGCCTATGACCGGATGCTGCTTCTGGCGGTGATCTATCCCTTCGCGCTGCCGATGCTGTTCTGGATGCTGTTCAACTGGCCCGGCGACATCGGCGGGCTGCTGCAACTCTCGCCATCCGGCCTGTCGGACCGGCTGCAAGCCGCCGCAATCCTGCTGGCCGCGATGGCGGTCCTGCGATGGAACCGGCCGATTCCGCGCGCGATCCACGCCGTGACGATCGGCGGGCTTGTCAGGCTGTTCAACGCGGTCCAGCCTTGGTGCGCAGCCCCCCCGAACGAGGTCATACCCTAGTTCGGGGGGCTGATCCTCGCAGTCGCAGTCGCAGGCGCAGTCGCAGTCGCAATAGACGAGGCGTATCGCTGGCTGAGCGCGCTCATCGGTGATGAGCCTTCAATTTACCTCACAATTGCGATCTTTTTTGTTGCTTTGCCCGCCATGTCCGGATTTGCCGTCAGCCGCCTCTTCAAACGAGCGGCGAGTGGCGGAAAGCGGATATCCACGCTGTATGCCGGGCTGACATTGGGCGCTTTCCTGCTGCTGGCGCTGAGCGTTTCCACGGATGGCTATGACCCGGACTTTGCCAGCGCGACCCTGTTCTTCGGCCTGCTGCCGCTGGTCAATGCGCTGTTCGATTTCGCCTCGCTCGGCCTGACCCGCTGGCTGCTGCGGCTCGGCCTGTCCCCCGCCATCTGGCCGAGATGGCCGCGCGTGCTGAAACGCGTGGCGCTGGGGAGTGCGGACGTGATCGGCGCCGCGCTGCTGCTCTGGGGGCTGTGCTTTGCGCTGGTGGCCGCCGTCGCCTGGTTCAACCATCTGTCCCAAGGCGGCGACCTGCTGAACCTCGCCGATCTGCGCCGGGACATCGAGACGGGCGATGCATCGCTGCGCTGGCTCTATGCGACGCTGGTCTCGACCTTCGTGCCGAGCCTCGTGCACTTGCTGATTGCCTGGCTCGGGCTGCTGGTCGCGCCCTTCGGGCCACGGCTCCGCAATATGGCGATCCGCGGGTTCGACCCCGCCCGCGGCGCAGGCGAGGTCGCCTGGGCGCGGATCTGGGTCAGCCTCGGCCTGACCGGCTGGGTCGCCATCATCACGGTGCTGGCGTTGGGCACGGGCTATTGGGCCGTATCGGAACTCAGCCTCGGCACGCCATTGATGCAGGTCCATGACGGTGCCCTGGACCTGCTGGTCTCAAGCGTCTTCGACCCAGCCGAAAGGTTCGGCTGGGTCGGCGCGCCGTCAGAGCCGCGCTAGCAGCTCGGATTTCTTCGACTGGAACTCGTCCTCGGTCAGCACGCCCATGTCGCGCAGCTGGCCGAGCTTTTCCAGCGCGCCGAAGACGTCGCCGGACCCCGCCTGCTGCTGCATCGGCTGGGCCGCCTGCACCGGTTCGGGCTGGGGGGCGGGCGCCGGTTCGGGCTGGGGCGCGTTCGTCCAGGACGGCTCCTGCTGCACCGGCTGCTGGCCCTGCCCCTGGCCGGAGACGACGGGAAGCTGGTTGAGGTAGACGGTCCCGTACTGGCTGGTGAAGGTCCAGCTGGCGTCGCCCGACTGCTGCTGGCCGACGCCGCCGATCATGTGGTCGAGCGTGTCGTAGACCGTCACCTGCCCGTTCAGGTTCACCGCGAGACGGCGGCTGTCGGGGAAGATCGCGTAGCTGAGGTTGTTCTGCGAGCCCGAGGAAGACGGAAAGCCCAGTTCCTGCGGCCACCAGTTGCCGCCGCCGCCCGAGAAGCTCATCGATACGCCGTTGCCTTGGCTCTGGTACTGGCCGCCGCCCTGGAATTGCTGCTGGCCGCCCTGCGCCTGCCTCTGAACCGGGCGCGGCGCGTAGAAGCTGCCGTTGAAATAGGCATTCGAGATCTCTCCGCAGAGATTCGACACCAGCGCCTGCAGGTTCGAGTTGAACATGTCGCCGACCATGGTCATCCCTCCGGACGACCACTGGCCCATGCCGCCGAGTTCCGGCACCGAGAATTGGGCCTGGGTGCCGCCGCCGCGGCTGACCGCGTCCATCATGGCGCGCACCGCGTCCTGGCTGATGCCGTAACGCTGGCTGAGATCCGCCGCCACCGCGGATCCATGCTGAGAAAGTTGGTCCATTGGTATGTTCCGCCGCTGCTGCGGCGCCCCTAGTTTGCGGATCAGGCCGTGCGCTAACATATAGGGTCCGATTGCGACACCGGTACCACCGGGACGCCGCCCCCTGTCACAGATAAGCACCAGTCGGCTTGCCCGTGTGAACCTGGGGGCAGGCTGCAGCCCTCCGGGCTGATGCCTTTCGCGCCGAAAGCCGCATTGGCAGGCAGCCGCGCCCGGCAAGGGCGCAGGAGCGCGCTCAGCGCCCGAGCGTGTCCAGCACTTCGCGCGCAGCCGATTCGGCCGTCCGCCGCCCGTCCGCCACCGCATCCGACAGCGCTGCCTGGAGCTGCACCAGCTCGGGATCCGCCGTGAGCCGGGCCAGCAGCCCGTGCTGCAGCTCCTCGCGGAACCAGTGGCGGGCCTGCTCGGCGCGGCGGGCCTCCCAATGTCCCGTCTCCCGCCGCCAGGCATCGAGCGCCTGCATTTCGGCCCAGGCCTCCTCCAGCCCGGTTTCCGCCATCGCCGAGACCATCAGCGCCTTGGGGAAGCCCGGCGGGTCCTGCGGCCGCTTGCGCAACAGGCGCAGCGCCCCGGCATAGTCCGCGCAGGTCCGCGTCGCCACCGGCTTCAGGTCGCCATCGGCCTTGTTGACCAGGATGATGTCGGCGATCTCCATGATGCCGCGCTTCACTCCCTGCAGCTCGTCGCCGCCCGCGGGCGCCATCAGCAGCAGGAACAGGTCGCACATCTCGGCGACCATCGTTTCCGACTGGCCGACGCCCACCGTCTCGATCAGCACCACGTCGAAGCCTGCCGCCTCGCAGAGCGCCACCGCCTCGCGGGTGCGCCGCGCCACGCCGCCCAGCTGGGTCTGCGAGGGCGAGGGCCGGATGAAGGCCATCGGATCGCGGCTGAGCCGCTCCATCCGGGTCTTGTCGCCGAGGATCGAGCCGCCCGAGCGTGCCGAGGACGGATCGACCGCCAGAACGGCGACGCGCAGCCCCTTGGCGGTCAGCATCATGCCGAAGGCCTCGATGAAGGTCGACTTGCCGACGCCCGGCGTGCCCGACAGCCCGATGCGGAGCGCCTTGCGCCCGGATTTGCGCAGCTCCTCGACCAGTGCCACGGCCTCTTCGCGATGATCGGCGCGGCCGCTTTCCACCAGCGTGATGGCACGGGCCAGCGCACGGCGCTCGCCGTCGAGGATGCGGCGGGCGAGGTCGGAACGGTCCATGGCGGGTCTCCGCTTCATCTGGCGCCCGTGGCCGGGCCGGTTGACGATCACCGCGGTTTTCTGCCTTGTGCCGGGGACCGATGGCAAGAGCGGGAGGGCGCGACCAATGTCACATGCGGGATTTGCCGGGCTTCTGGCCGGGCTCGCGCTGGCCGGTGCGGCAGCGGCCGAAACCGGGACGTTCGACCTGCGGCTCGGCCCCGTCCGCGCCGGGACGCTGCAATACTCCGCCGAGGAGCGCGGCGGGCGCTATGCCGCCGCGGGCGCCATGCGCTCGGGCGGGCTGGCAGGGCTGTTCCTCGATTCCTCGGTCGACGCGAAGTCGCGCGGCCGGGTCGACGGCAACCGCTACCGGCCCGAGAGCTTCTCCTCCGCCACCACGGAGGACGGCGAGACCGAGGCGCTCTCCTTCCGCTATTCCGGCGGCACGCCCGCGGTCTCCCGCGATCCGGAGCGCAGGAAGGCGCCGAAGCACGCCGCCCCGGCCGCAGAGCAATCCGGCACCGTCGACCCGATGACCGCCGCCTTCGCCATCCTGCGCGACCGGCCGGCGGATCTGGCCTGCGACCTGAAGATCGACCTCTATGACGGGCGAAGGCGCGCCGATATCCGCCTCGTGGGCGGCAAGGAGACCCCGGGCGGCGGGCTGGAATGCAGCGGCGAATACCGCCGCGTCGCCGGGTTCTCGCCGAAGGAGCTGGCCGAGAAGCCGGTCTGGCCCTTCACGGTCGTCTACGCGGCCGCGGACGGCGCGATGCGCGTGACCGAGCTGCGCATCCCCACGACGTTCGGCAATTTCCGCATGGTGCGGCGCTGACCTTGGCCTTTCCGCTTCCGATCGACGACGCCCTGCCCGCCCTGCGGGAGGCGCTGGCCACGCATCGCCGCGCCGTGCTGCAGGCCCCGCCGGGCGCCGGCAAGACCACCCGCGTGCCGCTGGACCTTCTGGCCTCCGGGCTGGTCGAGGGCCGCATCCTGATGCTGGAACCCCGCCGCCTTGCCGCCCGCGCCGCGGCCGAGCGGATGGCGGCAACGCTGGGCGAAGAGGTCGGCCAGACCGTCGGCTACCGCATCCGCGGCGACAGCAAGACGGGCAAGTCCACCCGGATCGAGGTCGTCACCGAAGGCATCCTGACCCGGCAGCTGCAGGCCGATCCCGACCTGCCCGGCATCGGCCTGGTGATCTTCGACGAATTCCACGAACGTTCGCTGCAGGCCGATCTGGGGCTGGCGCTGGCCTGGGAGGTGCGCGGCGCGCTGCGCGACGACCTGCAGATCGTCGTCATGTCCGCGACGCTCGACGCCGCGCCGGTGGCGGCGCTGCTCGGCGATGCGCCGATGGTCACCTCCGAGGGCCGCGCCTTCCCGGTGGAGACCCGCCATCTCGACCGCCCGAAAGGCCCGCGCGACCGGATCGAGGCGGTCACCGCCGACCTCGTCGCCCGCGCCTATGGCGAGACCGAGGGCGGCGTCCTCGTCTTCCTGCCCGGCGAGGGCGAGATCCGCCGCACCGAAGCGCAGCTGAAGGGCCGCCTGCCCGCAGATGCCGATATCCTGCCGCTTTTCGGCGCGATGGAGCTGAAGGCGCAGCGCGCTGCCATCGCCCCCTCGCCCGCAGGCCGCCGCAAGGTCGTTCTGGCAACGTCGATCGCCGAAACCTCGCTGACCATCGAGGATGTGCGCGTCGTGGTCGATGCCGGGCTGGCGCGGCGGGCGCGCTTCGATCCGAATTCCGGCATGTCGCGGCTGGTGACGGAACGCGTCACCCGCGCCGAGGCCGAACAGCGCCGCGGCCGTGCGGGCCGGGTCGCGCCGGGCACCTGCTACCGCGCCTGGACCAGGGGCGAGGAAGGCGGGCTCGCTGCCTTCCCGCCGCCCGAGATCGCCGCCGCCGATCTGACGGGCCTGGCGCTCGACCTGGCGCAATGGGGCGCGGAACCGGAGGAGCTGGCCTTTCTCACGCCGCCGCCCGAGGGCGCGCTGGCCGAAGCGCGGGCGCTGCTGCGCGACCTGGGCGCGCTCGACGGGGCCGGGCGGATGACGGATCACGGCGCCGCCCTGGCCAGGCTGCCGGTGCATCCGCGGCTGGGCCACATGCTGGCGCTGGCCGGGCCGCAGGCGGCGGAGCTGGCGGCGCTGCTGGCCGACCGCGATCCGCTGCGCGGCGCGGGCAGCGACCTCAGGCTGCGGCTCGAGGCGCTGAAGGATCCGCGCCGCTTCGCCGCCGAACATGGCGACATTGCCAGCCGCGCCGGCCTGGAACGCATCCGCACCGAGGCCAAGCGGCTGCGCCGCGCAGCCCCCGGCAGGGACAGCGGCCTGTCCGCGGCGGAGATGGCAGCGCTGGCCTATCCGGACCGGATCGGGCTTCGCCGCAAGGGCGACGATCCGCGCTGGCTGCTGTCGGGCGGCAAGGGCGCGGCGATGGACCCGGGCGACCCTCTGGCCGGCCAGCGGATGATCGTCGCGCTCGATCTCGACGGCGACGCGCGCGAGGCGAAGGTCCGGCTCGGCGCCGCGCTGTCGGAAAGCGGGCTGCGCGGCCTCTACGGCAGCCGAATCGCCGAGGTCGCGGTCTGCCAGTGGTCGAAGCGGGACCGCCGGGTCGAGGCACGCCAGCAGGACCGCTTCGGCGCGCTGGTCCTGACCGACCGCCACTGGAAGGACGCCCCCGAGGCGGCCGTCGCCGCCGCGGCGCTGGAAGGGCTGCGCGATCTCGGCCTGCAGGCGCTGAAGCCCTCGGCCGCCTTCGACCTTCTGCGCGCGCGGCTGGCGCTGGCGCGGGGCGAGATGCCCGGCCTGCCCGATCCGTCGGAAGAGGCGCTCCTGGCCGAGGCGGAGGACTGGCTTCTGCCCTATCTGGGCAAGGTGCGCTCGGCGGCGGACTTCAAGTCGCTCGACCCAGGCCCGGCACTGGCCGCGCGGCTGGGCTGGGACGAGGCGCAGGCGCTCGACCGCTTCGCGCCGCCGCATTACACGACCCCGCTGGGACGCAGGATCGCCATCGACTACGGTGCCGAAGCGCCGGAAATCTCGCTGCGGCTGCAGGAAATGTTCGGCGAGACCCGCCATCCGATGGTCGGCGGCCGGCCGCTGCGCGTCACGCTGCTGTCCCCCGCCGGGCGGCCGGTGCAGACGACGATGGATCTGCCGGGCTTCTGGGCCTCGTCCTATTCGGATGTGCGCAAGGACATGCGCGGCCGCTATCCGCGCCATCCCTGGCCCGAGGACCCGACCCAAGCCGACCCGACCCTGCGCGCCAAGCCCCGCGGCACCTGACACCGGGCGGCATGCCGCAACCATGGCCGCGCGGGGGCCTCAGGGCCGTGCAACCGGGGGGCGTCAAGAGAAGCCACGTCCGGACCCCATTCGGCCGGACAAGGTTCGGGAGCAGGCCTCCGCTCAACCTCTGCCGCAAGATGTGCCGGCCCGGCCAAGATCGGGCTCCGGGAAATTGCGCGGCAATGCCGACCGGGCCGGACTGGACGAGCCCCCGCATCTGAGGATAGCCGCGCTCCCGTTCTGCCTGGCCCGCCGAAGGGCCGGTCGAGCGCAGCCCGGCCAGACAGCAGGGACAATGGCGAGCCCGCTCCGTCCGGTCGCACCGGATTGGCCGGCTCCGGACAGTCCCGACCTGCGCCACAGGCAGCAGCTTCCGTCGGTCCCGCCCCCCGCATCGCCATGCCGGGCATCCTCGCTTGGGCAGAGCCCAGGCACATGCGAGCGTACGTAGGCATTGTTGCAAAGCTGACCGTCTTGGAGATTCACGATCTGAATCTCGTGGGTTAAGCCCCAACGTGACGAAGCCGGAACCTGCCCGCAACCGCACCACCAACTGGAAATCCTGCAATGCCGCGCCGGTCGAGTCGCGAATGTGGCGGAAATTGCCGAGCGACATGCTCCGGGCACGTGAAATAGGCTCCGTTCAGGCGGCGAGGTCAAGGGACATCGGCTCGAGGGGCTGAGAGAGGG
>NZ_JAATVU010000102.1 GCF_013184745.1 Mangrovicoccus sp. HB161399 | reverse complement strand
TGGCGCACCCATGAGGATTCGAACCTCAGACCTCTGCCTTCGGAGAATTCGTGCAAGCAGATTTCCGGACATAGCGCGAAATGGCGCGATGACGATTTTCTAATAAAAAACAGACGATTGCGGGCTTCCTGAGTTTTCCTTTGAAATATTCGGCTTGCTCCGAATGGCGTTCAACTGCTCACTATACGCTCACTGTGCCGACAACTGCCTTCAGATTCGCGTCGCACAGTGAGCAAGAAATGAGCGCATAACGGTGCGGAAATGAAGATCAGCAAACGGACGGTCGATGCCCTGCTGGCGACCGAAAAGGACTACACGGAATGGGATGACGACCTGACCGGCTTCGGCGTTCGCGTCTGGCCGAGCGGGAAGAAGGTCTATCAAGTCCGGTATCGCCAAGGCGGCCGACAGCGCTTTTTCAAGATCGGCGAGCATGGCCCGGTGACCGCTGACCAGGCAAGGCGAGAAGCCCAGATCAAACTTGGCGATGTGGCCAGAGGCGAAGACCCGCAGGAAGAGAAGCTGACCCGCAGGAAGTCGATCACCGTCGCCGAACTCTGCGACGACTACTTCAACGCTGCGGAAAAGGGCCTGATCTTCGGCAAAGGTGGCGGGCCAAAGAAGGTCTCGACGCTGGCCACCGATCGCGGCCGGATTGACCGGCACATCAAACCGCTTATCGGCAGGAAGCTGGTCATCGACCTGACCCGCGCCGACGTTGCTGGCGTGGTGCGCGACGTGACCGAGGGCAAGACCGCCACCACCGGCAAGAGCGGGAAGCCGCGCGGCGTCGTGAATGTCACCGGCGGCAAGGGCACTGCTGCCAGGACGAAGGGCCTGCTGGGCGCCATCCTCACCTATGCCGTTGAACGCGGCATCATCGAACTGAACCCTGCCACCGGCGTGCGCACTGCCTCCGACAGCGTTCGGCACCGGCGGTTCACCGATGCAGAACTTCAGGCGATAGGCGAACAGATCGCGATTGCCGACGACCAGTATCCTCAAGCCCTAGCCTTTACGAAGCTGGCGTTCCTCACCGGATGGCGAAAAGCCGAAATCGAAAGCCTGCGCTGGGATGCCCTCGACCTCGACCACAGCACCGCCAGATTGGAAGACAGCAAGGAAGGCCGATCGGTGCGGCCGCTGGGCGCGACTGTGGTCAGCCTGCTGGATGCCCTGCCCCGTCGCGGCGATTTCGTGCTGCCCTCCATCCGTGGAGGCGATCACTTCGCAGGAGGCTACAAGGTCTTCCTGCGTCTCTGCGAAAGGGCTGGCGTCGGTGATGTGTCGCCGCATACCGCACGGCACACGCTTGTCACGAAGGCCCAAGAACAGCTTGGCATAGCCGAGGCGATCGCCGGTGCCGTCGTCGGGCACAAGAAGAGCTTCACCGTCACCGGCCGGAACTACACCCACTTCGCGCCAGACTTCCTGATCGAAGCTGCCACCGCGATGAGCGCCGAGATTGCGCGGATCATGGGCTTCGACAGCCCGGCTGTATCCCAAGGCGAAAGCTGACGTTCATGCAGAATGTCGCACTTCTGGCGTGATACACGTGATACAGGTGCTACGTCATTGGTATCGTTGGCGTATCCCTGTATCACGTCGGTGGGTGCTACGGTGATACACGTGATACAGGCTGGTGCTACGGCAGGCAAAATCCTCTATGGCACGGGCGCACGCATGGGTTTTCTGGCGCCGCTGGTGGCCGCGAAGAACGACCCGGCCCACTGCGAGGCCATCGTGCGTGATGCTGTCTACGAGTGCCTGCAGGAACTGAGCGAGACCACGGTACAGGACATGGCGGGATGACGGTCTGGCCTGGCTCGCGTGGCCCGGCCGGTGGACCTGCCTTAGGCGGTCGTGTGTCACTTATTGCTTTGTTAACATTAAGAAATTATTGCGCTACACAGCTAGAGCGAGAGTTGACGAATCGTTAATTCGGGAAGTTGAATGAAATTTACGGACATAAGCCATTTTCCAGAATGGTTTTGTGTTCGCTCCTTCCCAAGGAGAGATGTGCCGTCATGGTCCCCCGTGGCGGCACATTGCATGTGGGCGCCCGGGAAGGACCTGCAATGTCGTCTTCAAAGAAAAAACTGTGCCGCCAGCCGGAAATGGCGGCACAGTTTCTTGCTTGCAAATATCACAATGGAAATGCTTTCGGTCAATGACGATAACCTTCTGCATGTCTTTTGCGTGAGTCAACTCAACGTATGGTTGTGTAGCGCTACAGATGGAATTTTCTTTCATCGTGGCTGCTGCTGGCGGATGAGTTCGACGCGGATAAGATGCAGACCGCCAAAAAATGTGCCGCCACTACCGAGCGTGACGGCACAGTCTACTTACGAGACCGAAAAAGCCGCCTTGGGAGCACAGCCATCGGTGCCGACCATCTAAGAACGAAATTTACCAAGCGTCAATCTACTTGTGGTTGCTTCGACCGGCCATGGATCGGCATGCGCGCCTGCAAGATGGCGGCCCGCATCAAGGCGCGCGCGACCCGCCGGGCGAACTTTCCTTGCATTGGAAAATCTGTGCCGATATACCAAATACACTCTGGAGTTGTGTGGTGTCCTCCGTGCGCTCCAGAAAGTGTGTTCATCCTCGGTGTCAGCGCGACCAAACAACCTCTGTGGCATCAGTATTTTTTGAAGCGGCAGATTTTTGGGTTCGTTTGGTCGCGCCTCAGCTACCCCTTCGCGACTAAAGGATGCCATCCTAATCCTTTGACTTTATCAGTCTGAGGCAATCGACCAAAGATAGCCTCTGCCGGGTCTCGCCAATTCCGTGGAGTATCGTACCACTAGGCCCCGACGCTCCAACCTGCTCAACGCGCGAGACATGGACGCCCCTAACCGCTGGGGTCGGAGTAAGATTCAGTTGCTTGGTTATATCACCGGTCGGAATAGGCATCTTGGCTCCCCTGAGAACCTCCAATATCTCACGTTGCTGATCGCTAAGCCATTTTTCCATGCATCCACATATCGGTTAACAACATTTCAGTTCTCAACATTATTAACCGTTATGCTTCCGCAACCGAACCCCAGCCCCGCCGCCATTCTCCGGGATGAACTCGACCCCGGCAGCTTCGAGGGCCGCGCGGAGGGCGGCGATGGCCTGATCTGAAACGACCCTACGACTCTTCTCCAAGTCAACTACCGTCGAAAGCCCAAGGCCCGCGGCCTCGGCAAGCTTCGGTTGTGTCATCTCAAGAAGTGCGCGGGCGGCACGGCACTGTGCAGGCGTCATTTCAACATTTCCTGTTGACCGGCGGAGAGAGTCGAGGGTAGCAACATAAACTGTTGATACCACAACCGGAGCACATGACAATGACAGAAGACCGCGCCAGCGCGAACGATACCTCGCGCCTGCTAAACATCATCTATGACCTCAACCATCTGGCGCGCATGGGCATCGCTGCCAGCGACACGGCAAGCCAGATGGCGCCCGGTGAACTTCTGCCCTCGCTGGAGAACCAGTTCGCCCGCATGCTGGCGCTCTCCGGCGAGGCGATGGATATTCTAGCCGACCAGGGGGACGCAGCATGACCGCCCGCACCCTGACCGACCTGCTCTGCGATATCGGCCACCTCGCGAACGTCGGGCGTCTCGCCTGTGTCAGCGACACCGAGATCCTGTCCGACCCCAACAGCAAGCGCGCCCTTGAAGGCCAGTTCGAGCTTATCGACCGGCTGGTCGGCGAGGCGCTGGAGATGGCGGAGATTGCGCGCCGGGCAGACTGAGCACACTGGATCAGATCAGCGGCGCCGCATCATGGCGCGGGACGTAGCGGCTGCGGCCGGAACCTTCCTGCACCCTGATGCGACGCCGTTGTGTTTGCTGGCACCCACTTCGCGCCATCTCACGCCACCGCAAACGACAACGAGCCGTCATTTAATCTTGCGAAGCCTCCAAACGCCGGGTAATTGTCATTTAAGGCCCCACCGAAGGACACGCGAGAGACGAGATGAATACGAGCGACTTGGCATTCGACCAGACCAAAGTTCTGAACTGGTGGACCGGCCGGATTTCCAACGCCGAGTTCGCAGCGTGGACCGGCCAGACCGAGCGCGATATCCGCCTGATCCTCGACACTCCCTTCATGCGCCGAGAAATCCAGGGGGGCGGGCGCGGCAGCAAAACGACGCGCCGCGTCTCGCGCACGGCACGCAACGCCGTTGCCATCATCGCTGCCCTACGCCGCGCCGGTATGTCGATCGAAGCCGCCACCGACCTGCTGAACACCGTCCCCGTGCTGGCAGGGTTTCCGACCGAGACGATCGACTTCAGCCCGAGCACATTGGAATCTGTGCCCCTCCCGATCGGAGGCCTGGTCATGTTGTCTGAAGTGCAGCCCAAAGGTGGTTGGCTGCCGACCGATATCGTTCCCGATCACATTTTCCGTCGCCGGTGCCGACCGACAGTCAAAATAGACGCCGGTGATCGTGTTTCGATCGGTGATATCGCGTGGTTTCCCGAGTATTTG
The DNA here is from genome assembly GCF_013184745.1 of Mangrovicoccus sp. HB161399. Lineage (GTDB taxonomy): Bacteria > Pseudomonadota > Alphaproteobacteria > Rhodobacterales > Rhodobacteraceae > Mangrovicoccus. The sequence goes on along the minus strand of NZ_JAATVU010000102.1, from coordinate 11,624 downwards.
GAACAGGGAACCGGTGGCAAACTGCCTCTCGGGTTCCGCGCTTTCGGAGAGCCGATCTACCGGCCCGAAATCGACCCGTTCGGACTCCTCGAGTACGGCAACAATAGCCCGGACGTCCACGACGCCATGGACGTCCACTTCTTCGTGGTGGATGGCCGGTGGGTGTTCGTCCGGCATTCCAATCCGGCCCCCAGGGAATTTGCTCTCGATTCGTTTCAGTGGATGGAACTGCGTCTGGAAAGCCGCTTCGACCATAACTCGGTGACGTTCGACTTCGAACCCATCGCCGAAATCGAAGTTTCGAAGCGCGCGTCCACCTACATCCGAGGCGATCAGGAGAAGGAAAGCATGGCCAACCTCGCCTGGCAGCAACCCAAGACCAAACTCGACGTCAACGCGACTGTCGCCGTCCGGGACATGAAGCGTGTCGCACTCGGGCTGATCAGCCCGCCCAACCCCTAAGCCAAATAGGAGACCGAAAATGCAAGACGAAAACAAACCCGCAGTCGCGGGCATGGCGGAGCTTTGCCTTCCGCCGCACCTGCGGAAGCCCCGCCTGCGCCGCGACGAAGCGGTCGAATACCTGAACCTGAAGCACGGCATCGTTCGCTCGGTCGCCACGCTGGCAAAATGGGCGGTGATGGGCATCGGCCCGCGCTTTCACAAAGTGAACCGCACCCCGCTCTACCCGACGACCGAACTCGACGCCTGGGCCGAAGAAGCACTCGGTGACCTGCGCTGCTCGACCTCGGAGGGCTGACAGATGGCGAAGGCGATCGGCCACATCCGCATCTATCCGAACCCGGACCCGTCCAAGGGCTTCGACGTCCTCCTGCGCGTGCGCGGCGGGATCATGAAGCACGGCACCTACCCGACGCTCGAGGCCGCCATAGCAACGTCCTGGGCGCTGGAAGGCCGGAAGCCCGGTGATCCGCTCTACATCTACGAGCACGACTTCCCGTCCAGCTTCGCTGCCGCCGTCGCGCCCGCAGTGGCTGCGGTGACGAAAGGCTAGCACATGGGCAACCTCGTCTCGATCACCACCAAGCTCGAGAAGCTGATACCGCGTCTGGGCACGGATTCGGACGCGGAAGCCATTGCAACTGTCCGGGCGATCGAACGCGCCCTCAAGTCGAACGGCAATGACTGGCACGATCTGGCTGCCGCCCTGAAGGCGAAGCCGGACCAGATCCACTACCAGGCCGCCGACGCCCCGCAGGCCCGCCAGCGCTACCAGACCGGCGGCCACGAGACCGGACGCTACCAGCACATGGCGCGCTGGCTGCGCGATCACGCCCTGTCGAGCCTCAGTGCCAAAAGCCGGTCATTCGTGCTGTCGATGGTGACGCAGACTGGAACCGGCCGCAGCCTGACGCCCCGCCAGAAGGAGTATCTGGCCGACCTCTATGCGAAGAACGGAGGTGCCATTTGATCGACTTCCCCCGCATCAACGATGCCGCCATCGGCGCCCTGCCCGCGCTGCTGTCGCGGTGGCTGCCGGATGGCCGCCGCATGGGCCACGAATGGGTGGCCCGAAACCCTACCCGCGCCGACCGCAAAGCCGGGTCGTTCCGCGTGAACATGCACAGCGGCCGGTGGGCCGATTTCGCCACCGGCGACAAGGGCGGCGATCCTATCAGCCTCGCAGCCTACCTGTCCGGCATCGGGCAGGCCGACGCCGCCCGCGCTCTGGCCGAAATGCTGGGAGTTTCGAAGTGAAAGACAACGCGATGTTTGCTCCCCTCACGCCGGATGAACAGGCGGCCGCGAACGCCACGCCCAAACCCGACGACAAGAAGCCGATCGTGCCAGTCCCGAGCGACGCCCCGAGGATGACTTTCCGACACCCAAAATTTGGCGAGCCTTCGAATGTCTGGCCGTACCACTATGCTGCCGGCGAACTGGTCGGCTACGTCGCCCGCTTCGACTACCGCGACCAGGAAGGCGCCGCTTGCAAGGATTACCTGCCGATCACCTATTGCGCCCTGACCGGCGGCAAGGCCGGGTGGCGGGCGAAGGGCATTCCAGACCCCCGCCCGCTCTACAACCTGCCCCGCATCGCCGCCAGCCCCGACGCGTCGATCATCGTGGCCGAAGGCGAGAAGGCGGCCGAAGCCGCAGCCATCCTGTTCCCCGATCTGGTTGCCACGACACCGCCGCACGGCGCGAAATCCCCGCACAAGGCCAACTGGTCGGCGCTGGCCGGGCGCAACGTCATCATCGCCACCGACAACGATGTCGCCGGGCAGGACTTCGGCGACAGCGTGTTCGCCCTGGCCAGAGAAGCCGGAGCCGCCACGGTCATGCATCTCCGGCCCGATCGGCTCGGCTCCTGGATCTGGAAGGCTGGCGTGAAGGCCCGCCGCGAGGGCGAGATCCCGAAAGGCTGGGACATTGCCGACGCGATCGAAGACGGATGGACGCCGGAGACAGTCGCCAGCGCGATCAGCGACCCGGCCTTCTTCTGCCCGTATCTCGACCAGGAGGCCCGCGAGACGCAGCGCCGCCGCGACACCGGTGAACCCGAGGAACTGGCCCGGTGGCCCTTCCGACTGGTGAAGGCCGGTGTCGAAAAGCGGATTGAGCGCACCGACAAGGAGACCGGAACCGTCACGGCCGAATGGAAGTGGTTCTGCTCGCCGCTGGATATTGCCGCCGAGACCCGCAGCGCGACCGGAGAGGACTGGGGACGGCTGCTGCGCGTAACCGATCGCGACGGCCGCGACAAGGAGTGGGCCATGCCGATGATGATGATGGCAGGCGACGGCACCGGCTACCGGGAACGCCTGCTGTCCCTTGGCCTGATCATGGCTCCATCGCGCTTCGCCCGCGAGGCCCTGCACGAATACATCTCGACCGCCCGGCCCGGCGTGAAGGCTCGCTGCGTAAATCGCATCGGCTGGGGCGGCTCGACCTTCGCACTTCCCAACACCAGCATCGGAGATGACGGCAATGCGTGAACGGATCATCTTTCAGAGTGACGGCGTATTCGACGATCCCTTCCAGGTGGCGGGCACGCTGGATGTTTGGCAAAACAACGTCGCGGCCCATGTCGTGGGCAATTCGCGGCTCACCTTCGCCTTGTCCGCCGCCTTCGCTGGGCCTCTGCTGTATCCGACCGAAGACGAATCCGGCGGCTTCCACTTCCGGGGCGGATCGTCGATCGGAAAGACCACGACGCTTCAGATCGCGGCATCGGTCTGGGGCAATCGCGACTTCATACGATCGTGGCGGGCAACTTCGAACGGCTTGGAATCCATCGCTGCTCTGCACAACGACAACCTCCTGCTACTCGACGAAATGGGCCAGGTTGAAAGCCGAGAGGTCGGCCAGATCGCCTACATGGTCGCGAATGGCACCGGCAAGACCCGCGCCGGTCGCAGCGGCGAGGCCCGAAAGGCCCTGCGCTGGCGCACGATCTTCCTTTCCACTGGGGAAGCGGGTCTCGCCGACAAAATCGCAGAAGATGGTCGTGGCCGCCGGTCGGCCGCCGGGCAGGAAGTCCGCGTCATCGACATTCCCGCCGATGCCGGTGCAGGCTTCGGCATCTTCGAAAACATCCACCATTTCGACAGCCCCGACGCCTTCGCACGCCACCTGAAGAGCGCATCAGCCCGCTACCACGGCGCCGCCTGCCGCGCCTTCCTCGAGTATCTGGTGAAGGACTTCGACGGCATTGCGCCGACCGTGAACGGCTATCGTGAAGAGTTTCTGGCCGAGTTGCTGCCGGGCAAGGTTGATGGCCAGATCAGCCGTGTCGCCGCCCGGTTCGCCTTGGTGGCCGCAGCCGGTGAGATGGCGACGGCCTTCGGCATCGTGCCATGGCCGGAAGGCGCCGCAACCGAGGCCAGCCGCCGCCTATTCCAAGACTGGCTCGATGCACGCGGCGGCACGGAACCGGCCGAGGAACGGGAAGCCATATCAGCCGTCCGGCGCTTCATCGAATTGCACGGCACGGCCCGCTTTGAGCCGATGGGCAGCCTGATCCCGACAACCGGAAACGGCGATCCGATCGACGTGCGCATCAATAACCGGGCTGGCTTCCGGCGCATGTCGGAAGGCGGTGGCGTCGAATACATCGTGATGCCCGAGGTGTGGAAGTCGGAGATCTGCGCCGGGATGGATGCCACCCGCGTGGCGAAGACGCTGATCGCGCGCGGCCTCCTGGTGCCGGGCAGCGGCGGCAAGCCCCAGAACTTCCAGCGCGTGCCTGGCTCGCCGAACCCGATCCGGTGCTATCTCCTGTCGCCCGAGATCCTTGGCGGTGCCGATGCCTGATTTCAGCCGCTTCAGCGAGTTCGCCAAAAGGGTCGGCGCTGTAGCACCGGCCTGTATCACGTGTAGTCCTGTAGCACCGGCCACCGTGATACAGGAATATACCAATGATACCAATGGCGTATCCCATGTATCACCTGTAGCACGCGAAAACAGCACGGGCGGAAACGAAGGCAGGATGCGTGAACGGGTAGAAGAGGCATTCCGGGAATACCATGCTCTCGACGACCCGATGAATCCTGACGCGTGGCGGTGACCATTCCAAGCAACGGAATGGAATGAATTTCCATTACTTTTCAGTCACTTCTAATGCCGTCCACGTGGCGGCTTTTCCTTTTCAAGCGCGTCGAACACCCCAATCTGTTCCCAAACAAACTGCGCGGGTGATGGATGCTCGAACGCTTCAAAAAGCTGATCGGCTCGGAAACGAAATCAACTCTGGCGGCACCGGCACCGGAGTTTATCGCCTTGTTCGGAGCAACCCAATCTGCCTCCGGTGTAGCTGTCACGCCCGATACGGCAATGCGCTGTCCGACCGTCTTTGCGTCGGTGAAGGTGCTGGCCGAAAGCGTGGCGCAGCTTCCCCTCCACCTCTACCGCAGATCCGCTGACGGCGGAAAGGAGCGCGCCGTCGATCATCCGCTGGCGTCCCTCCTGAACGACCAGGCGAACGACTGGACCAGCGCCGCCGAGTTCCGCCTCTTCATGCAGACCGCGCTCTGCCTCCATGGCAACGCCTTCGCCTTCATCAACCGCAGCGCCGGAAAGGTCACGGAACTGATCCCGATCCCGTCGCCGAGCGTCACGGTCGAAATCGACACGGCCACGATGGAGCCGGTCTACAAGGTTTCGGTCGGAAATGCCGCGCCACGCGTTTACGACCGCAGCGAGATATTCCACCTGAAGACCCTCGGGACGTCGCCCTACGTCGGGCTGTCGCCGGTTATGCAGGCAAAGGAAGCCATCGGCCTTTCGCTGGTGATGGAAGAGCACGGCGCGCGCATCTTCAGTGCCGGAGCGCGGCCTGGCGGTGTCTTCAAATACGCGAAGACGCTGGGGCCGGACGCCATGAAGCGCCTGCGCGACAGTTTCAACGCTGGCCATGCCGGTGGCGAGAATGCTGGCAAGACCCTGATCCTGGAAGACGGCATGGATTTCGAGCCGCTGCAATTCAACAGCGTCGATCTTCAGTTCCTCGAAATGCGCCGCCACCAGGTCGCCGAGATCGCCCGCGTCTTCCGCATCCCGCTGCATCTGCTTCAGGAGCTTGAGCGCGCCACCCACAACAACGCCGAGAGCATGGGGCAACAGTTCCTCGCCCTCACCTTGCTGCCCTGGCTGAAGCTCTGGGAGGGCGCCATCCGGCGCGCGCTGCTGACCCCTGAAGAGCGGCCAGAGTATCACGCCGAGTTCCTGACCGACGATCTGGCCCGTGCCGATCTGGCGGCCCGCTTCGATGCCTATGCCAAGGCAGTGACGAACGGGCTGCTGTCGCCGAACGAAGTCCGATCGGCCGAGAACCGCGCGCCATACCCCGGCGGCGACCAGTTCCGCCTTCCCCTGAACACCGAAGACGCGAGGGCCACCGATGGAGCGGCTTGACCTTGAAGTGAAGTTCCAAACCGCCGAGGCCGGGCTTGTGTCCGGCTACGCTTCCGTATTCGGTGGCCTGCCCGACAGCTACGGCGACGTGATCGCGCCCGGCGCATATGCCGCCAGCCTGAAGGCGCACCGCGAAGCTGGCACGATGCCCCTGCTTCTGTGGCAGCACGATCCTGCCCAGCCTGTCGGCCGCTGGCTCGACCTGAAGGAAGACGCCCACGGGCTGCACGTGTCCGGGCAACTGATCCTGGAAGCGGAAAAGGGTCGCGAGGCCCACGCGCTGCTGAAGGGCAAGGCCCTCAATGGCCTGTCGATCGGCTACCGCGTCATCGACTTCGATCGCCAGCCCGGCGGTGGCCGACTGCTGAAGCAGATCGAGCTTATCGAAATCAGCCTGGTGTCGATCCCGGCCGCCCCGGCCGCGCGGATCACCAGCGTCAAATCGGCATCAGCCGACAACACCGCCACGCAGGTGGCAATCAAGAGGACCAGCAAGATGGCTGACCAAGAGACTGCCGCCCCTGAGGCGGAGGCCGATCGCATCGGCACCCTGGAAGAAACCGTCACCGAAGTGGACACCCGCCTGACCGAGTTGGAGAAAAGCGTCGGCAACGTCGCGAAATCCGCAGAGCGTATCGAACAGAAGCTCAACCGCCCCGGCGCTGGCGTCGAAACCAAGGCTGCCCCGGAGAAGACCGAGGTCAAGGCATTTGCTGGCTTCCTCCGGCATGGCCGCGAGGCTCTGCCCGTCGATGAGGTCAAGGCGCTGCGTGTGGCCGATGACACGACCGGCGGCTACCTCGCACCGGATCAGTTCGTCGCCGAGGTGATCAAGGGCATCGTCGAAATCTCGCCGGTACGCCAGGCTGCCCGCGTTGGCTCGACGGCCGCCGGTTCGGTGATCCTGCCGAAGCGCACCGGCCAGCCCACCGCGTCGTGGGTCGGCGAAACGGAAGCACGACCCGAAACCGGCGCGTCCTATGGACAGGTGGAGATCCCTGTTCATGAAATGGCGTGCTACGTCGATGTGTCCCTGCGCCTGTTGGAAGATGCTGCGGTCAACGTCGAAGCGGAAGTCTCCAGCGACCTTGCCGAAGAGTTCGGCCGCCTCGAGGGCGCAGCGCTGGTCAACGGAAACGGCGTGAAGAAGCCGCTCGGCTTCCTTCAGGATGCGGCGGTCAGCTACACACCCACCGGAAATGCCTCGACCCTGGGCGCGGCCCCGGCCGACACGCTGATCGACTTCATCTATGCCATGCCCGCCTTCTATCGGAACGCCGGCACCTGGATGATGAACGGCACCACGCTGGCCGCGATCCGCAAGCTGAAGTCGGGCGACGGCACCTTCCTGTGGCAGCCCAGCTTCCGCGACGGCGAACCCGAAACCATCCTTGGCCGCCCGGTCATCGAAGCGCCGGACATGCCCGACATCGGCACCGCCGCCGAGCCGATCGCGTTCGGTGACTTCGCCCGCGCCTATCGCATCTACGACCGCGTGTCGCTGTCGCTGATGCGCGACCCCTACAGCCAGGCAACGAGCGGCCTTGTCCGGTTCCATGCCCGTCGTCGCCTCGGTGCTGGCGTCGTGCTGCCCGAGGCCATCCGCAAGCTGCGCTGCGCAACCTCGTAAGGAGACAAGATCATGCGCGACCTCTTCAACAACATCGGAACCAATCTGGCCATGGCGCCTGCCGTGCAAACCGCTGCCGCCACTGGCCCTGCCATCGACCTTCAGGGCGCTGGGCGGATCGCCTTCGCCGTCAGCACGGGAGCCATCGTCGGCAGTGGCGACTTCGGCGTGACCCTTCAGGACAGCGACGACGGCTCCACCGGCTGGGCGGATGTGGCTGCTGCCGACCTGCAAACCAACGCGCCCGCCACGCTGGAAGAATCCGGCGCCTATCGCCTGGGCTACCTCGGTGACAAGCGGTTCGTCCGGCTGTCGCTGACCATGGCTGGCGGCACATCGATCGCCGCTGGTGCTGTCGCGGTGCTTGGCAGCACCCTGGATCGTCCGGTCGGCTGATCATTCTGGCCCGGCTCGCTTTGGCTGGCCGGGCCTGTATCACGTGTATCACCGTATCCCAACCAGAGTGATACAGGGATACAAAAGCAAAATCAAAGGCGTAGCACTTGTATCCCTTGTAGCACGCGTAAACTGATGGACACTGACAGAAAGCGGAAAGCCATGCTGCACCGGATCACCACGGAAACGGAACTGCCTGTGACGCTGAGAGAGGTGAAGCAGCACCTGCGCGTTGAGTTCAGGGACGATGACTTTCTGATTTTCAGCTATATGAGAGCTGCATTCGAACGCCTCGACGGCCCGGACGGCTATCTTGGCAGGTGCCTGCGCCCCCAAGTCTGGCAACTCGACCTCGGAAGCCTGGACGGCGAGATCACCTTGCCCCTGCCGCCCTGCCAGGCCGTATCGTCCATCACCTACATCGATACGACCGGAGCATCCCAGACGCTGCCACCTGACAGCTACCGGGTAAGCGGTATCGGCGGCACCGCCCGCATCGCGCCAGTAGCATCGTGGCCAAGTACGAATAGCGCCAGCATCACCTTCACCGCCGGATACACCCGCACACCGGAACCAATCATCGCGGCCATCATGCTGCGCGTGGCCCACCTCTACGAACATCGCGAAAGCGTCGTCATCGGAGAAACCGCGACGGGCCTACCGCTTGGCGAGGACGACCTGATCCGCAACTACAGGACGTGGAGCTTCTGATGCCCGTCGCCGCGCCACGTCACTGCCCCGCTGGCCACCCGCCGTTCACCGGCAGACGCTGCCCTGTATGTGCCGCAGCAGCCAAGGCCAGAGCCGACGCCGCCCGCCCTTCGGCTCGGGCGAGAGGCTATGACAGCAAGTGGCAGCGCGAGAGCAAAGCCTTCCTTGCCAAGCCAGAGAACCGCCGCTGCGCCTGTGGATGCGGAAGGGAAGCCGACATGGTGGATCACAAGGTAGCTCACAAGGGCGACAAGCGCCTGTTTTGGGACCGGTCCAACTGGCAGCCGATGAACCGTAGCTGCAATAGCCGGAAGGCGATCCGCGAGGAAGGTGCATTCGGCAACCCGATCAGACAGGCCGGGGGGGCATCGGAATTTCAGCCCCAAGACCCGGGACCGGCGCTCCCTACTTGCGCGCAATCTTTCGAAAAATGGGAGTTTTGGGGATGAAAGGCCGCAAGCCGAAGCTCACCACGATCGACGGCGGCACCGTGCGCGGAAAATGTCCGTCTGCACCGACCTGGCTCACCAAGCAGGCCAAGGCAGAATGGACCCGTGCAGCACCGGAAATGTTCAACCGCAGCATCCTGACGCCTGACACGCTGGCGATGCTCGAAAGCTACTGTGTGGCCGCTGGCTTGGTCCGTGAGACCGAGGAAATCATGGGCCGAGATGGCCGTATGGTGGAGACGGAAAAGGGCATGGTCCCTCACCCCGCCTTCAAAATGCAAAGCGCCGCGATGCGCGAAGCCCGCCTTCTGGCCGCCGAGCTGGGGCTTACCCCTCACCGGCGCATCGGCAAGGGCAAGGACGAAGGGAAATCCGCCGATGGCTGGGACGCCGATCTTCTCGCCTGATCCTGCGCTGTACGAAGACACGACAGGCAGGGCCGACAAAATCTGTCGCTTCGTTCGCCGACTGCGGCTCTGGGAAGGCGATTTCGCCGGGCAACCCTTTCACCTGCATCCGTTCCAAGAGGCTGTTATCCGCCGGATCTATGGCCCGGTCGATGATGATGGAAACCGCATCGTTCGCATCGCCTGCATCTGGATTCCGCGCGGCAATGCCAAGACCACGCTGGCTTCCGCTCTGGGGCTGGCCCACTTCCTAGGCCCCGAGGCGGAAGCCGGTGGCCAGGTCGTGATGGCCGCTGCCGATCGGGAAAACGCCAGCATCGCCTTCAATAGCGCGCACCAGTTCGTGCAACAGGACGACACCCTTGATGCCCGCGTCCGCGCCGTCGAAAGCCGCAAGACGCTCGGGCACCCAAAGACCAAAAGCACACTCAAGGCGATTTCGTCCGAAGCCTATTCCAAGCACGGTCTCAACGTGTCGTTCTTCCTGGCCGACGAAATCCATGCCTGGCCGACCGGCGAAGGGCGCAAGCTGTTCAAGACCGTCACAGACTCAATGGTGAAGCGATCGCATCCGCTGACCGTCATCATTTCGACAGCCGGGGATGGCCAAGGGGGCTTGGCATCCGACCTCTGGAGCTACTCCCACAAAGTCGCAGCGGGGGAGATCGATGACCCGACCTTCGCTCCGATCATCTTCGCGGCCCCGGCCGATGCCGATTGGCGGGATGAAGCTGCCTGGCACGCCGCCAACCCGGCCATTGAGGCTGGCTTCTGTTCCTTGGAAGAACTGCGGATCAAGGCCCGGCGGATCGAGCACTTCCCTGCCGAGATTGCCGACTTCCGACGCTTTCACCTGAATCAGTGGCAGGAAGGCGCAGCCGAGCCTTGGCTATCGCTTGAATTCTACGACACGGCTGACCAGATGACGCCGATCGACAGCCTGACAGGCCGCCCGTGCTGGGTCGGCGTTGACCTGTCCAGCGTGGAAGACCTCACGGCCGTCGTCGCTGTCTTCCCGGATGGCTCGGGCGAAGACCGCCGCTACGATGTGCTGCCGATGTTCTTCCTTCCGGAAGACGGCATCGCAACGAAGAGCGAGAAGGACCGAGCCGACTATCTCCGGTGGGCCGAGGCCGGTTTTCTGATGCTGACACCGGGCAATGTCGTCGATCATTCCGCCATCGTGGATCACGTCATCCGCCTTGGCGAGACCTATGGCGTGCAGGAGATTGCCATCGACCGCTGGAACTCGACGGCGGTCAACACGGCACTTCAGGAAGAGGGCTTCACGATCAACCAGTTCGGGCAGGGCTTCGCGTCGATGGCCGCGCCAGTGAAGGAACTGAAGCGCGCCATCCTGAGCAGGCACTTCCGGCATGGAGGCAGCCCCCTTCTGCGCATGTGCTTCGGCAACGTCGTCGCCGAAAAGGACGCCGCCGAGAACGAGAAGTTCACGAAGGAAAAGGCCCGTGGCCGCATCGACGGCGCAGTCGGCGCTGCAATGGCTATCGGTCGCATCCTCGCAAACGAAACCGCCCCGTCGCCATATGAAACCCGCGAGGGCGGCTTTCTGTTCATCTAGGAGAGCATCCATGCACGAAGTCACGATCACCGGCCTCACCCGCGTCTCCCGTCCCAAGCCGAACCGAGCTGGATATCGCATCCTTGCATTTTTCGATTGCGAGGCTAGTGGTTTCATCCTTCACGGCTGTGCCTTCGTGCGCACCCCGCGCAATGGACTGACCGTCTGGCCGCCGAAGCTGACAGGCTCAAACGCTGAGCGCTGCGCCGTCGAAGTGCAATCTGAGCATCTGCGAAAGGAACTAGTCCGCTGTGCCCAGGACGCTTATCGAGCGCTGGGCGGCACTGATGGCGAGTGGATGCCGCATGATCCTGACGACCTCGAGCGCCGCGCGGAAAATTCTGCCGCTGCTAGCCGCCGCATCCAGTTGAAGCACGCAATCGCGACTGAGAATGCCGAGACAGAAGGTCTGAAGCGCTTTCTGTCTGATGGCGTGGAGTAGATTTCAATCGCCGCCGACTGCTCACTATACGCTCACTACGTCACAGTGAGCGCTATGTTCATGCTGTCTAAGTACTTGATTTGATTGGCGCACCCATGAGGATTCGAACCTCAGACCTCTGCCTTCGGAG
>NZ_JAATVU010000101.1 GCF_013184745.1 Mangrovicoccus sp. HB161399 | reverse complement strand
CGGCACGGCCGTCGGCCCGGGTCAGGTCGCCCTGGACCGCAAGCCCGCTGCGGTTCTCCATGACAGCATGCCCCATGAAACACAGAATCGCGCATGTGCCGGGCGACTTCCGGTAGAGCCGCGCGTCCGGATCGGTGGTCGAGGCATGCGTCAGGGCGGCAGCCTGGCGAAGAACTCCAGCACCTCGGCCCGTCGGAGCTTCCTGCGCAGAACTGCAGCGCCCCTGGCGTCGGCGCCAAGGACTTGGAACACATTCTTCGCCAGATCGAGCCCGACCGTGATAATCTCTGACATGACCGCCTCCCAATTTGGATTGTTGCGATCCCACCTTGGCACAAGTGCCGTCAGGAGGGGCTACCCAACCCATCACCAGCGCCCCTTCGATGACATCCCTGATCCGCGGGCGGACAACGCGCGCCGTAACCTCGGCTCAGCCCTGCGCGATTCCCCTGCCCGCCGCGACCCGGCCCGGGATTGACCGCGGCGGGCGGGAGGCGCGAGTCGGCGCGGCCGCTCCGGGGGCCTGCGCCCCGAAATGGTGAAACAAGAAGCAGCACGCGCTGTTTCAAATGGATTTGCATTGGCAGAAACATGTGAAGCGACTCTTTTGCGCTTCTCAAAGCAAATCGATCGTGCGATATTCATTGAGTTAGTGCGTGGTATTTCATTCTTTTGCCGGTATTCTTTTCGTCGGCCTGCCTAAATAAATCTATACCATTCAGCAACCTTTGAGGTCTCTTTCGCATGTTCGAACGAGGTTTTCCAGCAATTTTGGCATCCTTTTTTGCGTCCAGTACATTTGCGCTTGCCGACCACACGCAGACTTTTCCCGTCAAAGGAGGGCTCCGCGGTCCATCACTCGCCATCGCGTCCAACTTCGGCCACGGGTGGAACGAGGATATATTCAACCAAGCCTTGCAGTTCGCCATTAAGGATTTTCGCGACATCATCTACTGGAATATAGTCGAAACCGAGAAAGGGCACTATTCCTTTGCCGATCCCTCGGCGAATTATCCACTGGAGATCGCCGCGGCGGGTGCCGAGATGAGCCTGACCGTTAATTGGGGAAACGATCTTTACGACGAAGGGTTTACACCCCATAGCCTCGAAGGCCGGGCGGCGCTTGCGGATTTCGTCGCCGCAGCACTCCGGAGTTCTTCGGCGATCACTTCGGTCGAGGTCGGCAACGAATTCAACGGCCAGAACTTCGTGACTGGCCCGGTCCGGGAGACGGTGCGGGAAGATCGCGCGAGAGAATATTTCGAGCTGCTGAAAACCGTCTACCAAGAGGTGAAGGTCGACCGGCCGGACGTTCAAGTGCTTGGCGGCGCGGCCCATTCCGTGCCGGTCGGCTATCTGCAGGCGCTGTGGGAAATGGGCGCCGCGGACTACATGGACGAGTTGGTGCTGCACCCCTACACCACCTCGCCGGAACAGCTGGTGCGCCAGATTGGGGTTCTTCGCCGCACCCCCGCGGCGCGGGATCTGCCGCTGCAGGTGACCGAGTTCGGCGACACCGACGCGCGCGCCGCGCCGGGCTACTTCCTCCGCATGTATTGCGCCATGGCGCTTTCAGGAGTGAGCCGGGCCGCGTGGTACCCGTTGAGCAAGCGCGGCGACGGGCACGCGCCGCTTGTCGACATCGACACCGGAGAAGAGACCGCCATCGCGCGCAGCTTCCGCCTTGCCCAAACGAAGTTCGCCGGAAAGCCGGTGCGGAATGTCAGCCCCGATCCCTTCACCTACGCCTGCCTCTTCGACGAGCGTCACTTGGTGATCTGGGGGGAGCCGCGCGAGGTCACCCTGTCCGAGGGCGTCACAGTGACCGACGCAGAAGGCAATCCGCTTCCCCGCGATGCGCTGAGCCTGTCGATGGCCGCGCCCCTGGTGATCTCGAGCGAGGCGCCGCTCGAGATGCGCAAGACCGTCCGCCTTGCCGAGAACCGGATTGTTGCCGACAGCTTCCACCAGTTCTCCTACCCCGAAGAGGATGCGAAATACGCGCAAAGCGACGGCTTCGAGCGCCATGTGCAGCGCGGCGACAAGGACGTGCGCCTCGTCACCATGCCCGGACAGGAAGCGGCGGGGACCCCCTGGACCCCCTATCTGGGCAATCGCTACATTAAGCCCATGCGGGTGACCGCCGACATGCTGATCCCCGGCAGAAATTCCGAAGGGCCCATGAACGTCGTGCACAGATATCGTGCCGAGAGCGATCAGGCGCTCACCGTCGTGGCCAATTGGGCGCCCTCCGAGCGCAGTGCTGACGGGGTCGACGTGGCGATCCTTCTCAACGACAGCCCGCTGGCCCACCAGGAGGAAGTCCGGGTAGCGCAGAAGCTGACGCTTCCGAAGGTCGCGCTCAAAAAAGGGGACTATCTGGATTTCGTCGTTGGCCCCGGCGCGACCGCCGAGGGCGACTTGGTGGAATACAGATTCCAGCTGATCAAACCAGATTAAATAATTGTCAGTAAATAGAAACTTTTTACAAATTGATTTTTCGGGAGGCCCTCTATGAAAGTCGCCGTTATTCACTATTGGCTCGTTGGAATGCGAGGCGGTGAACGTGTCGTTGAGCAAATCCTTGAGTGCTACCCTCAAGCCGATATCTTCACCCACGTCCTCGACCCGTCCAATGTCTCCGACCGCATTCTCTCGCATCAGATCACCGAGAGCTTCATCGCGAAGCTGCCGGGCGCGCGGAAGCACTACAAGTACTACCTCGGCCTGATGCCCCGGGCGCTGGAGGAGCTTGACCTCTCGAGCTATGACCTGGTGATTTCATCCGAGTCCGGGCCCGCGAAGGGAGTGCTGGTTCCGCCAAGGGCGCTGCACGTGTGCTACTGCCACACGCCGATGCGCTATCTTTACGATCACTACACGCAATACCGGGACAGCCTCGGGCCGCTCAAGCGCACCTATTTTTCCTACCTCAGCCATTCGCTGCGCCAGTGGGACCTTTCCGCGGCGGCGAGGATCGACACGTTCATCGCCAACTCGAGCTTCACCGCGAGCCGGATCAAGAGGTTCTGGGGACGCGAGTCGTCGATCGTCCACCCGCCCGTCGATCTTCAGACCTACTCCCCCGGCACCGAGGAGCCTGGCGACTACTACCTCGCCGTGTCCGAGCTCGTGCGCTACAAGCGGATCGACCTCGCCATTGATGCCTTCAGGGACTTTGGCCGCCGCCTGATCGTCGTGGGGGACGGCGATGAGCGCGCCGCGCTGACCCGGGACGCGCCGCCGAACGTCGAATTCCGCGGTCGTGTCTCGAACGACGAACTCAAGGCGCTCTACCGGAAGGCGAAGGCCCTGGTCTTCCCCGGCGAAGAGGATTTCGGCATCGTGCCGGTAGAGGCCATGGCCTCCGGGCTGCCGGTGATCGCCTACGGATCGGGCGGCGCCCTCGACAGCGTGCAGGAAGGCCGGTCAGGCCTCTTCTTCAGGGATGCGACCGTCGAGTCGCTGTGCGACGCGGTCGAGCGATTCGAGATGTCCACCTTCGATCGCCATGTGGTCGCGGCGCGTGCGCAGACCTTCTCGCAGGCGGCCTTCCGCGAGAAATTCCGCGCGGTAGTCGACGATTTTCAGGCGAGTCGCGCCAGACCGCAGCCCCAGGCTATCGGATGGAACGCGCGCCCGGGCGCGGTGCGCCGCGGCGCGTCGGAGGCGATTTGAGCGGCTTCCGCGATGGCGCCTGCGGTCCTGTCGAGGATCGCCGCCCGCGTTAGGGTTGCCGGTCGCCCAGGGGCATGGGGGGCAGCCATTGGGGGCACCTCTTTGGCAAAACCCGATACCGGGCCACGCGAAAGACGGGAAAGGACAATGCCGAAACGGCTCACACAGCATCCGGGCACCCTGCCGATTTTTCCATCCTCGGCACTCAGAGCGGCGTATTTTCGGCGTTTGAAGCTGGCCCGGCTGCAGAACTTCATGCAAGATGGCATGAGATTGTTTCGAAATTCATTTTGTTGATGCGCTCCCTCCGGAGGGCGCCGGTTTTTAGCGACAGGAGCCCGGCTAGTGCAGATCGTCCCGACAACATTGATCGCGGTTCTCGCGGCTCTGTTCGTGCTGCGTCTGGGTCCTGTCCGCGGGCTGTGGGTCCTGTTCGCCTCGCTTCCGCTGGGCGTCGCCGCGGCGATCAACCTGCCTGCCTTGGGCGGGGCGTCGATCGTCCTTGCGGATGCCGTCACCGTGACGCTTGTCGGGGTCCTGCTGCTGCAGCGAGGGGCCATGGGGCGGGTGCTCAGGACGCTCCGCGTCCCCTCACCCGCCTTTCTGATGCTGCTGCTCTTTCTCTATGCGATCTTCGCGACGCTGTTCTTTCCCCGTATCTTCGCCGGATCGATCGAGGTTTTCGGCATCGCCCGGACCGCAGGGCAGATCGGGATCGTCAGCACACCGCTCACACCGTCGGCAGGGAACGTCACGCAGCTGTTCCGCTTCACCCTCGGAGTGATGATCTTCCTGACGCTCGCCACCGCCTTCGGCCGGACCCCCGATCCGAACGCGGTCTTGAAAGCGCTAGTGATCGACGCCGTGGTGCACGTCAGCCTCGGCTTTTCCGAGGTGATCCTGTTCACCATAGGCCAGTCGCAGATTTTCGACTTTATACGCACGGCCAACTACGCGATGGCGACAAACCACCTGATGGCCGGGATGAAACGCATGGTGGGCGGCTTTCCCGAGGCGTCCTCCTTCGGTTACCACACGCTGGGTCTCTTCGGCTTCTGGATGCAATACTGGTTCGACAGGGGAAGCTACAGGCACGCCCAATGGATGTTGCTCGGTGCGTTCATCGTGCTCATCCTGTCGACCTCGACGTCGGCCTACCTCGCCAGCGCCTTCTTTCTCTGCGCCTTCGCCGCGGCCAACTACAGGCGCGTCATTACCAGCAACGTAAAGACCCATATCGCATGGATCTTGGCGGGGGGGCTGACCTTACTGCCGATCGCCTGCGCCGCCTTGGTGGTCGCCTACCAGGCGATCCCGGATGTCACCGCCTATTTCGACCGCATGTTGTTCAACAAGCTGTCCTCTGACTCCGGCGTCGAACGCATGAGCTGGAACCGGCAGGCCTTTCAGAACTTCACGGACACATGGATGATCGGCGCCGGACTGGGAAGTGTGCGCGCCTCCAACTGGCTGGTCGCCTGCCTCGCCAGTCTCGGGGCCGTGGGAACATTCCTGTTTCTGGCCGTTCTCTATTCGCTGGCGCGGGCACCGGTGCCCGAGGATTGGCGCGAGACTGCGATTGTCATCCGCTCGCTGAAGAGTGGCTGCCTTGCCCTGCTGCTCGGCGCGCTGATCACCACGCCGACGCCCAACCTCGGGATCGCCTTCTTTGCCATGGCGGGGGCGATCACCGGGCTTTCGGCGGGCGCGGCGCGGCTCGGACAGGCAAGCAGGCAGCGCTTGCGATCCGCGCCGGGAGGCGGCGCGACTTTTCAGGAGTGGGTAGAGCGAAAATGAAGGGTATCTCGGTCAACGGAAAATTCATCGGGGCGCCGCTGAATGGCGTGCATCGTACTGCGGCTCTCTACGCGGGCGCCTTGCTGGCCCACCACGAGCGCGAGGCTGACGTGGAAGTCGTCTCGCCGCGCAGGCTTGCCGAGGACCCGGTCTTTGCGGAGCTGACGCCAAGGGTTCTGAACAGCCCGGTGGGCAGCGGACAGGGCTGGGAAATGCTCGCGCTGCCCTATGACACCCGGCGCCGGATGCTGGTCAACTTCTGCAACCTCGCGCCGCTGGCGCATCCCGATTTCGTTGTCATGATCCATGATGCACAGACCTTCCTGTACCCGCAGGACTACACGGGAAGGCAGGCCAAGGCCTACCGGTTCCTACTGCCTCTGATCGCGCGCAGGGCGCGGCGGATCCTAACGGTTTCGGAATTCGCGCGGCAATCGCTCGCCGAACATGACGTCGCCCCGCTCGAGAAGATCTCCGTGGTCCACAACGGCGGCGACCATCTTCTTCGGACGTCGGCGGACGACACGGTGGTGGAACGGCATGGCCTCGTTCCCGGCGGCTTCGCGCTCGCGCTCGGGTCGACCAAGTCCTACAAGAACATCGCCTGTCTCTTCAAGGCCTTCGATCACCCGGACCTCGCCGACCTGCCTTTGGTGATCGCCGGCGGCCCGCCGGCCGAGGACTACCTTGCCGCCGACGCGCGTCCCCCGGCCTCCGTACGGTTCATCGGCCGGGTCAGCGACGCGGAGCTGCGCGCGCTCTACAGCCACGCGGCGATGTTCCTCTTTCCTTCGAAGACAGAGGGATTCGGCCTGCCGCCGCTCGAGGCGATGACCTGCGATTGCGCGGTGATCGCCGCCGCGGCCGGAGCGATGCCCGAGGTCTGCGGGGACGGCGCCCTGCTGGTCGATCCCGAGGACGCCGACGCATGGCGCGAGGCCGTCGTGCGCTTCCGGGCGCCCGAGGCCCGACAGGCCTATGCGCCGAGCGCCGCGGAGCGCACCCGGATGTTCACCTGGGAAAAGGCCGGTGCCCGCCTTTGGGACATCGTCGGAGATCTAGCGCAGTAGGAGGAAGGGATCATGGTCAAGGCGCTTCCCCAGCCGGTGACGGCGCTCCGGCTCGTCCCCGGGAGCGCGGCGTGACCCGCGTCGAGCCGGTACGGGCCGAGTCCGCGCATGCCCACCTGCGGCCCGGCCGGGTGGTGATCGTCAACGATGCCAGCACGGCGCGGGGCGGCGCGACCGGCCTTGCGATCCTTTCGGCCGAGCTTCTGACCGCGCGGGGCATCCCGGTGACCTTCATCGCGGGCGACGACGGCGTGGCCGAACGCCTGCGCGCGTCCGGCGTCGAGGTCATCGCGCTCGGAGACAAGGGGCTGGTGGCCGAGAAGCCCGTCACGGCGGCCGCGCGCGGTCTCTATCACCGCCGCGCCCGCCGCGCCCTCGCCGAGTGGATCGCCCGTCACGACGGCCCCGAGGTGGTCTATCACCTTCACGGCTGGTCGAAAATCCTGTCGCCGGCGGTGCTCGACGGGCTGCGGCCCGTGGCGACCCGGACCCTCATCCATGCGCATGACTTCTTCCTTGCCTGCCCCAACGGCGGCTTCATGGACTATCGCAGCGGCCTGCCCTGCAAACTCGTGCCGCTCGGGGCGGACTGCCTGGCGACCAATTGCGACAAGCGCTCCTATGGACAGAAGCTCTGGCGTGTCGCGCGGCAGGGCATCCTACGGTCACGGTTGAAGGGAGCGGCATGGGCGGAGGTGCTGATGATCCACGCGGGGATGGCGCCCTACCTGATGATGTCCGGGATAGAGCCGGGCCTGCTCGCCGCCCTGCCCAACCCTTCGTCGGCGCTCGTTCCCGGGCGCGTCGCGGCCGAGCGCAATCGGGACTTCCTGTTCATCGGGCGGATCGAAGCGGAAAAGGGCGTGGAGGACGCAATCGACGCGGCGCGGCTGGCTCGGGTTCGGCTTCGGGTGGTGGGCGACGGCCCCCTGCGCGAAAGCCTCGCGGCGCGCTTTCCGGAGGTCGACTTCCTGGGCTGGATGTCCCGCGAAGAGATGGCGCCCATCGTCGCCGAGGCGCGCGTCCTCATCATGCCGTCCCGCTACCCCGAGCCCTATGGACTCGTCGTTGCGGAAGCTCTGCGCAGCGGCTTGCCGGTGATCCTCGCCGAGACCGCGCTGCTGAGCGAACAGGTCGTGCGCCAGGGCATCGGCCTAAGCTGCGACACCCGCGACCCCGCGTCTCTGGCCGCCGCGATCTGCGTCTTGCGCGACATGCCTCCCGCGGAGATGGAGTCCATAAGCAGGGCAGCGCAGAGCGGTGTTGGCGAGATCTCCACGACGCCGGAGCAATGGGTCGAGGCGCTGTTGAGGCACTACGGCGCGGCGCTTGCGGCCTCGCGCTGTAACCGCCGCCCGTAATCTCCACAAAAGCGCCGTTTGAAAATTTCTGTGGTTGCCGTCCGTAGTGCAAGTCGCTTCTGACTGCATGAGCCGGAAGCAGACCGCCCAACGGCGTTGATGATGGGTTGGGTAGCCCCTCCTGACGGCACTTGGTAAGCATCCGGCGAGGCTTGCAGTTACCCACAAGTGGTGCGGTGTGAATTGATTCAGCTACCAGCCTTGGCCTTGGCGACAATGACAAGATCATGATTCGTCATGTGGCACCGAATGTGTGAGGTGCGGGGATGGGACAGAGCTGGGTGGAAACGGAAACGGCCTCTTCGATATGTGCAGACAAAATTGTCTCTGGCGACATCAAACTGGACAAATTGATCTTGCCTTGACTTGCCTTGCTTTATAGAATTCGTGTGTGAGGACTTCGAACCTGTTCCTTGGTAATTTCTTGCCCATTTCCCGCCTGCGTGCGGGCGTTTCCATGTTTATTTATGTAAGTATGACTTTCGATTTCTTGTTGTTCTAAGTGGGATTTTCCTGGTGGGCCTGGCCCTGTTACGAAAGTCTACTTTGAACTTCGAGAATCAAACCAGGAAGCGAGGTGCATTTCCGACCGAGGAAGAGGTTTATCGACGATATGTCTTTTCAGACGAGTGGGAGGAACCTTGCAGGTCTACCTCAAACCCGCTGACCGTAACGAATTCGAACTTGAATACTTTTGAGCCAAAATATTCTTCTGGAGATTTCGATGAATCCAGTCACTTCGGGTAATCCAGTCACTTCGGGTCTTGTCCTTGAGCTTGAAGCCGACGGCCTGTTTGGGCTAGAAGGCACAACCGTCACCTCCTGGGAGGATACCTCTGGGAGCGGCAACACGTTGGTGGCCGCTGGAGACCCCCAGCTAGAGACTGGCCAGACGCCAACCGGGCAATCCGCCATCGTCTTCGACGGCGACGCGGATCTGCTGGAGCGCGTGGATGCGACGGATCCGATCACCGGGCTCCCCTCCGGGTCGGCGGATCGGACGGTATTTGTGGTGGTCGACTATATCGACCCGGAATACGTCAACGGTGGCTTCGCCTACGGCGATTCCCAGAAGAACCAGACCTTCGGGCTGGTCGCCTCGTCGAACGATGAGCTGACCGTGCAGGGCTACGGAGGCACCCAGGACTACAAGTCCGGAGTCGATGGCGTTTCGAGCGGCTTCCTCGTCCAGTCGGCGATCGTCTCGGCAGACAGCGTTTCACACTACCTGAATGGCGCGCTGATCGACTCCCAGACCCACAGCTACGCGACCGACATCCAGCGCATCATCCTCGGCGCCGACATCAGCGATTCCGGCGAGGGGCAGATGAAGTTCGCCGCAGTGCTGGTCTATGACCGCGCGCTGGACGAGACCGAGCGGGCGCAGGTCGAGAGCTACCTCCAGGAAAAATACATCACGGGCCCGGTCATCCAGCCGCCGCTGGCCGTAGACGACAGCGCATCGACCGTCATGGGCACGGAAGTGGTCATCGACGTGCTGGCCAACGACCAGGCGACCGAGGGCGACGCCTTCGCGATCACCGCCGTGGGAGCGCCCGGCAACGGGACCGCCGAGATAGATACGAATGACCCCTCGGATCCCGCGGACGACCTGATCCGCTACATTCCCGCCGTGGGCTTCGTCGGGACCGACAGCTTCACCTACAGTATCACCGACGACGACGGGACCAGCACGGCGACGGTGAGCGTCACCGTCGACTACCCGGTGGGCGAGGCCCCGCCGGTGGCCGCGGACGACAGCGCCGGGACGGATATCAACACGTCGGTCTTGATCGACGTCCTCGCCAACGACACGGATGCCGATGGCGAGATCTTCGAGATCACCGCGATCGGACCGGCTTCGGCCGGCCAGGCGACGCTGGACGACGGCGGGACAGCCGACCCCAGCGACGACCAGATCCTCTATGTGCCCGCGACCGACTTCCTCGGGACTGCCACGTTCACCTACGAGATCACCGGCGATGACGGCACGTCGAGCGCCACCGTGTCGGTGGATGTGATCCTGCCGCCGGAGCTTCAGGTGGTGGTCGCGGAAGATGACAGCGTGAGCGTCCTGCACGACAGCTCGGTGCTGATTGACGTCCTTGCAAACGACAGCGACGCTGCGGGCGAGAGCTTTTCCATCATCCAGCTCGGCACCCCCACGAATGGCACCGCGGTGCTCGAGGATTACGGCACCGCCGATCCCTTCGACGACCGGGTGCTCTACACACCGAACGGCAGCTTCATCGGCACCGACAGCTTCAGCTACACGGTGGCCGACGACGACGGAACCAGCACGGCGACGGTCACGGTCACGGTCAGGGACGACGCCCCGACCGGCCCGCTGTCGCTCGAAGGGTTCTCGAACGAGGAGGTCCTCACGCGGGACGGAATCCCGGAGCCTGACTTCCAGCCGATCTCGATGGCTTTCCTGCCCGACAACCGGATGCTGCTGCTGTCCAAGACCGGCGTCATTCGCATCGTCGACCCCGAGACTGGGAACAATGAGCTCTACATGACGCTCGACGCCGACACCAACGGCGAGCGCGGGCTCCTGGACATCACGCTGGATCCGGACTTCGAGACCAACGGCTATTTCTACCTCTACTACACGCCCGCCGATCCCAAGAACGCGGTCATCGCACGCTTCCAGCATCAGGAAAATTCCGGCGGCCTCACGGCGCGGGGCGATGCGAGCTCCGAGTTCACCGTATGGACGGACACCGACGGCTACATCAAATGCTGCCACTATGGCGCCGGGCTCGATTTCGGGCCGGATGGGAAGCTCTGGCTGACGGCGTCGGACAAATTCCAGTCCAGCACCATCGGCGAGGGCAACGGCGACGACCGGATGCTCGATCTCACGTCCTCGACCGGCAAGATCATCCGCATCAACTCGGACGGGACGATCCCCGACGGCACCGATGGCTGGGCCGCCAACCCCTTCATCGATGGTCCGGGCGGCAACGACGACTCGATCTGGGCCTATGGTCTGCGCAACCCGTTCCGCGCGCGCTGGGACTTCGAATACGGCCAGATGTATATCGGCGAGGTGGGCGGCAACCAGCAGGACCTTGCCCACGAGGACCTGCACACGACCAGCCTCGAGCAGGCCGGCGCCTTCTATGGCTGGCCCTTCTACGAGGGCACCGAGAACACCTTCACCAGCGACGGCAGAAGCGCATACGACCCGGCGGATTTTCCGCAGCCGGACAACGATATCGCCAATGCCGCCGAAGGCGACTACTACTCTGCCCCGATCTGGTCGCTGCCGCATGACGCGCTGACCAACTCGCTCACCGGCGGCGAGGTCTATCGCGGCGACATGTTCCCCTCCGAATGGGACGGGGTCTACTTCTACGGCAACTACACGAAGAACTACATCCGCTACCTCGTGCTCGACGACACCGGGCTGAATGTTCTCGGCGACTACGAGTTCCTGCCGTCGGACGCGATGGGCGACGAGCCGCGGGACGTGGTGTCGATCGTCGCCGGCGAGGATGGCGCGCTCTACTACGCGCGGATCGCCAGCGGGATCGTCGGCCGCATCGTCTACGAGGGCAGCAACGTGAACTTCGCGCCCGACATCGTGTCGGCCGGGGTCGACGAGCTCCAGGGCGCCCTGCCCTTCGAAGTGACCTACACCGCCGTCGTCACCGATGCCGACGGCGATGCGATGACCTACCTGATCAACTTCGGCGACGGCTCCGCCGCGGTGAGCGGCGACGTCGCGCCCGACGGAACCATCTCGGTGTCTCACACCTATTCCGAGAACGGCATCTACGAGGTCTCCTTCTCCGTCTCCGACGGCGGCAAGACATCGCTTGCCCAGTCCATCCAGGTCCAGGCCGGCGAGATCAACCTGCCTCCCGAGATCACCGGCGAGGAGTCCGACATCGTCATCGGGCAGATCGGCACCGAGATCACCTATACGGCGAGCGTGAGCGACCCCGAAGACGACACCCTGACCTATACCTGGTATTTCGGCGACGGGCAGTCCGCCACCGGCGTCGTCGGGACCGACGGCACCGTGACGGCGACGCACAGCTTCGACTCGGACGGGACCTACGGCGCTTATCTCGAGGTAAACGACGGCACGCAGACCACCCGCTCCGACGACATTTTCGTACAGATCGGCGAGGCTTCGGAGTTTCCGGTCGGGGCCGGGCTCGTGCTGCTGCTCGAGGCCGACATCAAGATCGGGGTCGGTGACGGCAACACCGTGATTTCCTGGCTCGACGGCTCGGGGCAGGGCAACAACCTCTTTGCCCAGGGCGATCCGATCCTCGCGGACAACCAGACCCCCACGGGCAAACCAGCGATCGTCTTCGACGGCGACGCCGACCTGCTGCAGCGCGTCGCCTCGGAGGACTCGATCAACAACCTGCCCTCGGGCTCCGACGACAGAACGGTCTTCTTCGTGGTCGACTACATCGCCCCCGAAAACGTCAGCGCCGGCTTCGCCTTCGGCGACAGCCAGGTCAACCAGACCTTCGGCACGGTGGCCAACCGCAAGGGCTTCCTGGGCGTGCAGGGCTACGGCGGGAGCAAGGACATCACCTCCGACGTCGACGGCGTTGCGGGCGGTTTCCTCGTCCAGTCCGCCATCGTTTCGGCCGACACCGTCTCGCACTACCACAACGGCACGCTGATCGACACGCAGACGCACACCTATGCCACGGACCTGCAGAAGATCATTCTCGGGGCCGACATGAGCGGCGACGGCGAGGCGCAGATGAAGATCGCCGCGGTCATGGTCTACGACCGGGCGCTGTCCGAATCCGAACGGCAGCGGGTCGAATCCTTCCTGCAATCCAAGTACATCACCTCGGGGCCGGTCGCCTCGGCCCCGGTCGCCGTCGACGATCCGGACGTCACCGTCGAGCAGGGCGCGACCACCCTCATCGACGTGCTGGCCAACGACAGCGACGCCGACGGCGATGTCATCACCATCACCGCGGTCGGCGCGGCCGCACATGGAACCGCCGAGATCGACGACGGCGGCACGCCCGGCGACCCCACCGACGACGTCATCCGCTACGTTTCGGATGCGAGCTACGTGGGCACCGACAGCTTCGAATACACCATCGCCGACGACGACGGCGAAGACACCGCGACCGTCACCGTCACAGTGACGGCCCCGGTCGGGTCGAACCCGCCGATCGCGGCGGACGACAGCGCCACCACCGCGCAGAACGTGGCGGTGCTCATCGACGCCCTGGCCAACGACACCGAGATCGACGGCGACGTGCTGGCGATCTCCGCCCTCGGAACGGCGACCAACGGGACGGTCACGCTGGACGACAACGGCACGCCGGGCGACACCGCCGACGATCTGATCCTCTACACGCCGAACCTCGACTTCACCGGCACCGACAGCTTCACCTACACGGTGTCGGACGATGACGGCAGTTCCACCGGGACGGTCACCGTCACGGTGCGCTCGGTCGAAACCGGGCTGGTCGAGACCGGGCTGATCGCGGCCTACCAGTCGGACGCCCAGGTCTCGACCATCGGCGACATGGTGATCGGCTGGATTGACGAATCCGGCTACGGCAACGACCTCGAGGCGGCCGGAGACCCGACGCTTGTCACCAATGCCACGCCGACCGGCCAGGCCGCCGTCGTGTTCGACGGCGACGGCGATTTCCTGGAACGCCTCGGCAGCGTCGATACACTCAACAGCCTGCCCTCGACGTCGAGCGATCGCACGATGTTCTTCGTGGTCGATTACACCGGAGACAACCTGACGTCCGCCGGTTTCGCCTATGGCGACGGGCAGGTGAACCAGACCTTCGGCCTGACGACGGCGGTCGCTGATCAATCGCTCACGCTCCAAGGCTACGGCGGCAAGAACGATTTCGACTCCGACACCCCCGCAGACGGCTGGGTCGTGCAGTCGGTGGTCCTGTCGGGCAACGATTTCAGCCACTACCTGAACGGCGGGCTGATCGACAGCGGCACGCATGAGTTCAACACCGACCCACAGCGCATCGTCATCGGCGAAGAGATTGCCGGCGCCGCGACCAAGGGCATGGAGGTGGCGGCGGCCTTCATCTACGATGAGGCGCTTTCCGATGCGGACAGGATCTCCATGGAGAACTACCTGCAGCAGAAATACATCGACGATGCTTTCCTCTTCGCGTGATCGACAGCCGGGTCCGCGAGGCGGCAGTCCGCGCCTGCGCCCCCGCCCTGCAAGCAAGGTCAGGCCTCCTGCGCCCCGGACAAGGCTCCGCTCATGCCAGACGGCAGCCTGCTTGTATTTTGGCAGAACGAAGGGACAGCAACCGGC
Source organism: Mangrovicoccus sp. HB161399 (assembly GCF_013184745.1). Lineage (GTDB taxonomy): Bacteria > Pseudomonadota > Alphaproteobacteria > Rhodobacterales > Rhodobacteraceae > Mangrovicoccus. The sequence goes on along the minus strand of NZ_JAATVU010000101.1, from coordinate 2,307 downwards.
AAGGGCCTGGCCCAGGGCGAAAGTCGTTGAACGGCCGCGCTGGCGTGACATACGCTGGCCAGCGATTGCAGCAAGACATTTCAGTCGTTCCGGGCCGCCAGCTTGGCTCGTTTCGCCCAATATTCTTGATCCTTGCCCGAGGTCGTCGCTCCTTGACGCAAAGCGGCCTCCAGCGAATTTTCATGTGCGGCGGCGGAGCTCCTGAATTCCGCCAACCCAGAGGATAGTATGTCGAGTACCGAGCTCAAGGCACGCTGGTATCAGCGGCTGCGCAGGATCTGGGTCGCAACCTTTGCCTTTTCGTCGCAGTCGCTCCAGCAGATCACGACATTCTTGCTGACGCTCCTGGCCGCGAGATACCTCGCCCCGGCCGAATACGGTGTCTATGCGCTCGCCGCGCTCTTCTCGGCGTTCCTTCAGATGCTCACCTACACCGGGTTCTTCCATTACACGGTGAGGGCCAAGGGCGAGGAGGACGAGGTCGCCGACACCTGCTTCTGGCTGATGCTGGGGCTGTCGGTCACCGGCTCGGCAATCCTTTTCGTGTCGGCCCATGCCATCGCGCAGATCTTCGACGCGCCGGATCTGGGCCCGGTGCTCTGGATGTTCTCGGCCCTCCAGCCGCTGGTCGCGCTCACCGCCTGGTGCTCCGCCGTGCTGATGCGGCAGAACCGGATGCATCTGCATTTCAAGATCCTCATGGCGCAGAACGTCTTTTCCCTGGTCGTCGGCGTGGCGATCCTGGTGATGTGGCAATCGGTCTTCGCGCTGGTGGTCTACCGGCTGGCGCGGGCGCTCAGCGGCGCCCTGTTGTACCTTGTCTTCAGCCGTGTCCGCCCCGGGCTGTCGGTCCGCGGCTCGATCGCCCTGAGCGCCCTGCGGTTTTCCTACGGTCTGTTCGGCAGCAGGGTGCTGACCTTCGCCTCGACCTACGGCGCCGATCTTGCGCTCGGTCTCATGTTCACCACGGCGGAAGTCGGTCTCTATCGTTTCGGCAACAAGATCGCGACCGGCGCGATCGACGTGGTGAACCAGCCCATGCGGAGCTTCGCCGAAGCGCAATTCGGCGCTGCCAACCGGAACGGCACGGCCTTCGGCCCGACGATCGAGCGGTTCGGCTCGGCGGCATTGATCCTGATCGGCTGCATCGCCGGGACCATCTTCGTCTTCGGGCGCGATATCGTCGATCTCTTCTTCCAGCCCGAATACGCCGGCGCGCTCATGGTGGCCTACGCCATGTCCCTCCGGGCGATGATGGGGCTCGGCGACACCTATGTGGAACCGGTGCTTGCCTCGTCGGGGCACACCAACGTGGTGCTCGCCCATTCCGCCTTATGGACCGCGATCCAGGTGGCGGTCATCCCGCTGACCGCCGGTTTCGGCATGGAGGTGCTCGCCTGGACGGGCGCCTTCGTGGCCCTGGCGGCAAGCTGTGTCGGGTTCAAGCTGATGTCCGTGTTCAGCGGCGTGGAGATACGGCCGGTGGCGGTGGCGCTCATGCGCGCAACCCTGTTCTTCGCCGCCTACTTCCTTGCCGCGGTGGCGATTCACTACGCGGTCAATGCCGAGTTCCACAATGCACATGTCGCCCTGTTCACGGGGCTTTTCCTGTCGGCGCTGGCGGGGGGGGCGATCCTTTTTGCCGCGGTTCGCAGCAAGAGTTTCGATTTGCGGATCTTCGCAAGCTAGCCGGGCGACAGCGGAGGCTACCGACCGGCCTGCGCGCCTTATCCGGGGACGGCGCGGCGCAGCTCGGCGAGGCCGCGTCGATTAGCGCCTCGGCGGCGGCCGTGTCGGCCGCTTCGACGTAGAGCCGCAGCTCGGGGTGACCTTGCCCCCGGATCCCGGACTGGGGCGATATTCTCTATGCGGCCATCGCGGCGGCCATGTCGATCCTTGCCTGCTCGGGCGTGCGGTATCCGATGCTCGAGTGGCGGCGCTTCCGGTTGTAAAAGACTGCGATGTATTCGAACAGTGCCGCCTTGGCCTCGCGGCGGGACCGGAACCTGGTGCGGTGGACGAGCTCGGTCTTCAAGGAGCCGAAGAAGCTCTCCATGGGGGCATTATCGAGACAATCTCCCTTCCGGCTCATGGAGGCATTGGCCTTCCATGCATCCAGAAGCCGCCGGTAATCGCCGTTGGCATATTGGATTCCGCGTATCCCTGCGGTGAGGGCCGTCTTCCGAGGTCTGTGACGCCCGTCTAAGAGCATGCCTTATGGCATGCGCTAAGGTTATTTCGCAATTTGAGCTCCTGGGCCCCGGTGATGCCGGGCGTCGGCGGGAGTGGTCTGACGAGGAAAAGATC
>NZ_JAATVU010000100.1 GCF_013184745.1 Mangrovicoccus sp. HB161399 | reverse complement strand
TATCGCACGCCGGAGCAGGCAAGGATCGACATGGCCGCCAAGATGGCCGCATAGTGAATATCGGCCCAGTCCGGCATCCGGGGGCAAGCTCAGTCCTGCCATTGCGCCTCGTCCAGACCGGCATGCTCGCGGAACCCGTCCGTGATCCAAGCATCGAAATTGACGTTCGCGCCCATGCTCTCGCCGTCCTGATGGGCGATGGCGTCTTCGATGAATTCAAGGTCTTCTGTCAGGGAGGGGATCATGCGCGGGTGCAGGCCCTGACTATTCAGCCGTTCCTCGAACTTGGCCTGAACGGACCTGAAGTAGTCCCGCACCATGCGGCGCATCTCGTCATGTCGCAGCTTCGCCAACCGTTCGTCGCCCCGGATCAGCCGCCCGTGGCTCGCAAGATACCGGGCGAGGTCGCCAGCGGCATGAGGGCAGCGAGTCCCTAAGGATATCCTAACGGTGCTGCGCTGCTGGTCGTCGATGCGCGGCAGGGGCCAGCGGAAGTAGAAAATCCCGTGACGGGACTGCGACAGGTATGAATCGAGCTTCATGCGTGTGCTCCACTCTGTGTCGCATCTGCATGCCCTAAGCTCTAAGTCATTGATTTTAGGGTAACTGGCGGAGAGACAGGGATTCGAACCCTGGAGACGGTTACCCGCCTACACACTTTCCAGGCGTGCGCCTTCGACCACTCGGCCACCTCTCCGTGGAGGCGCTCTTAGCCCGGCCCGAGAGGGGAGTTCAAGAGGCAGAATGCCAGAAAAGCGAACTTCCGCGAAAAAAAGAAAGCGGCCCGAGCCTAGCCCGGACCGCCTTCCCTGAACGAACGGGGAAATTGGGGATGAACCCGCCGATCGGTGCGGGAGCGTCCGGGACCACAGACGGCCGCTCCCAAAAGTCCGAGGCAAGACCGCATCTATTTCGGCCCTGCCGCGGGGTTCCCTGGCTTTCGCCACCAGCAATCGGGAACAGTGCCAATCTTCCAGTTAACGGACCGTAAATACAGTGGGGATTTCCAGACCGCGGCAAGCGCGCCGCGGAGCCCTCAGCCCTCGATCACGAAGATCTGGTTCTGGAAGGAGGCCTTGAGCACCGCCTGGGCCGTGGTCTCCACGTCCAGTGCCTCTCGTGCCAGCCGCAGGTGCTTCTCGATGGTCGCTGCGGTCAGCCCCATGATCGTCGCGATGTCCTGCGTGGTCTTGCCGTCGCCCACCCATTCCAGCGTCTCGCGCTGGCGCTTGGTCAGGCTGCGCTTGGTATGGGTGAAGGGCAGGTCGATGATCTTCAGATGGGCCACGTTGTTCATCAGCACGATCTCGCGGCCCTTCTCGGCCCACATCTCGTCGAGCTCGGCCTGGGGCGTGCCGCGCTTGCCGGTCAGAGCGATCGCGCCCTTGGAGCGCCGCGAAGAGTTGTTGAAGCTCACCGAATAGCCCGCGGTGACCCCCTGGGACCGGTTGAACTCAACGACCTTCAGCTCGGAGGGCGTCATGCTGTCGATCGCGCGGGCGATCCAGCCCCAGCTGCAGGCGCCGACATTCTCCGAGGCCCATTTCACCATCGGGGCATGGAAATACATGCCCTCGCCGATGAAGCGGTCGGTATAGCTCTCGTCATGGTTGGTCAGGATCAGCAGGTCTTCCGGCGCCCCGAAGGAATTCGCCGTGCGGAAGCGGGTGAAGCCGTAGATCAGCCGGTCGAACCCGTAGGCGGACATCGCGTCGACATGGATCTGCCAGACCTGCTCCATGCTGTGGGCATCTGTGACCGCTTCGAGATAATCCTTCAATTCCATGTCATTTGCTCCTCAAATGTCCGGCAAGCGCGCGCAGGGCCAGCGGATAGCCGGCCGGGCCGAAGCCGCAGATCTGGCCGAGCGCGACGCGGCCGATATAGGTCTTGTGGCGGAATTCCTCGCGGGCGTGGATGTTGGAGACATGAAGCTCCACCACGGGCAGCTCGACCGAGGCAATCGCGTCCATCAGTGCCAGGGAGGTATGCGTATAGGCGCCCGCATTCAGCACGATCCCGTCCATCGTGCCCTTCGCGGCGTGGATATGGTCGATCAGCACGCCCTCGTGGTTCGACTGGGCACAGGTGATCTCGGCCTCCAGCTCGCCCTCCAGCGCCTTGCACATCGCTTCCACCTCGGCCAGCGTCGTGGAGCCGTAGACCTCGGGCTGGCGGGTGCCGAGCAGGTTGAGGTTTGGGCCGTTGAGGACGAGAAGGCGAAGCATGGACGTGGTCTCCGATCGGATGCGCTCCCGGATCGTCCGGGGGCGTCAGGCGCGGCATCACTACGCCGAAACGGCGCCTGACGCCAGAGAAAGCGGGTCAGCCGGACCCGTCCGCGGCGGCCAGAACCTCGACCTCGACCACGAATTCCGGCCGGGTGAAGCCCGAGACGACCATCAGCGTCGAAGCGGGCAGGCGGTCCGTTCCGGCCAGCCATTCGTCGCGGATCTCCATGTAGCCGGCCATGTGCTCGCGGCCTGTGACGTAGGCGTTGATCCGCACCGCGTTCTCCGGGCCCATTCCGGCTTCGGCGAGGATGGCGGAGATGTTGGCGAAGCAGATCCGCGCCTGCGCCTCCACGCCCTCGGGCACGGTGCCGTCGGCGGCAAGGCCCAGCTGGCCCGAAGTCGCGGCAAGGCGCGCGCCGGGCGGGACTTCCACGCCATGGGCGTAGCGGGCGAAGGGCGGGGCAATCGTGGGCGGAGAGAGGACTCGCATGCCGATTTGCTCGCGCGCGCAGGCGGTGTTTGCAAGCCTTGCCGTCCGGCCGCGCAGCATTTGACTATACTTTAGGCAAATGCCGCGTCTTGCCGCCACGGGATCCGGTCGAAACCGCGCATTTGGGGATCGCGCGCTTCCGTGCCGCCCGGGGGCAGGCAATGTACCGGCACAAGGTCAAGCAAAGACCGCACCGACTGGGAGAACCGACGACATGGCCAAGACATTCCTGACCGCGACCGCCGCCCTGGCGGCGCTGTCCTCCGCCGCCACCGCACAGGATCTGACCGAAGTGAGCTTCGGCACCAACTGGGTCGCCCAGGCAGAGCATGGCGGCTTCTACCAGGCCGTGGCCGACGGCACCTACGAAGCCTGCGGGCTCGACGTGACCATCGTGCCGGGCGGCCCGCAGGCCAACAACCGCGCGCTGCTGATGGCCGGGAAGATCGAGTTCAACATGGGCGGCAACATGCTGCTGGCCTACAACGCGGTGAAGGAGGGCATCCCGCTCGTCGTCGTCGCGGCCTCCTTCCAGAAGGAGCCGCAGGTTCTGATGACCCATCCGGGCAAGGTCTCGAGCTTCGAGGGGCTCAAGGACCTCGGCACGATGATCATCGGCGACAACGGCTTCCAGTCCTACTACCAGTGGCTGATCCACGATTACGGCTTCTCCGCCGAGAAGCGCGTGCCCTACACCTTCAACCCGGCACGCTTCATCGCCGACGAGGATTCCGCGCAGCAGGGCTACATCACCTCCGAGCCCTATGCGGTCGAGAAGGAGGGCGGATTCGTCCCCGACATCTGGCTTCTGGCGGATGCCGGCTTCTCCACCTATTCGACCACGATCGAGACCATGCAGGCCACGATCGACGAGCACCCCGAAGTGGTGAAATGCTTCGTCGAGGGCACGGCCATCGGCTGGGCGAACTTCCTCTACGGCGACAACGCCGCGGCGGTCGAGGCGATCAAGGGCGACAACCCCGACATGAGCGACGAGCAGATCGCCTTCTCCATCGAGAAGCTTAAGGAATACGGCATCGTGGACTCCGGCGACACGCTGGAGATGGGCATCGGCGCCATGACCGACGAACGCAACCAGGATTTCTACCAGAAGATGGTCGCCTCCGGCGTCATCGAGGACGGCATCGACATCGCGTCCTCCTACACGACCGAATTCTCCAATACCGGCGCCGCGCTGGCCACCGTCAAGGAGCTGACGGGCAAGTGACGCCGATGGCTGCAACCCGCTCTTCCGCCCCGGCGGGGGAGCGTTCTCCGCTCCTGTCGATGTCCCATGTCGACAAGGTCTTCGGCCGCGACGTGGTGGCGCTACGGGACATGACGCTCGATGTCGGGCAGGGCGACTTCATCTCGCTGCTCGGCCCGTCGGGCTGCGGCAAGTCGACGGCGCTGCGGCTGATCGCGGGACTGTCGCATCCGACCTCCGGCTCGATCCGCTGGGCGCAGGACCGCGTCGACGGCGATCTGTCGGTGGTGCTGCAGGAACCGACGCTGATGCCCTGGGCGACCGTGGCACAGAATGTCTGGCTGCCCTTCCGCCTGCAGGGGCGCCGCTTCCGCGCGGTGCGCGACGAGATCCTCGAGGCGCTTAAGCTCGTCGGGCTGGAGAAGTTCCAGAACGCCTATCCGCGCGAGCTGTCGGGCGGCATGAAGATGCGCGTCTCCATCGCCCGCGCGCTGGTCACCCGGCCGCGGCTGATGCTGATGGACGAACCCTTCGCCGCGCTCGACGAGATTACCCGCTTCAAGCTGAACAACGACATCCTCGCGATGCGCGAGAAGATCGGCTGCACGGTGATCTTCGTGACCCATTCGGTCTTCGAATCCGTCTTCCTGTCGGACCGCATCGTCATCATGGCTGCCCGTCCGGGCCGCGTGATCCGTGAGTTGCGCGTCGGCGAACCCTATCCCCGCACCGAGGTGTTCCGCACCTCCTCGGACTACGCCGCGCAGTGCCGCGCGGCCTCCGAGGCGCTGAAAGAGGCAATGGGGGCCCATGACGACCACTGACGAAACACTTGGCCAGGATGGCCGGTTGCAACCTGCAACCGCCCCTGCGATCGCCGCCGATACCGAGGAAATGGCGCGCCTGCGCCGCCGCCGCGCCGAGAAAATCGGCCAATGGGTTCTGCCCGCGCTTGTGGTGGTGCTGACCATATTCGCCTGGGACCGGATCGTGGTGATCAACGAGATCCCGCATTACATCCTGCCGCGCCCCGGCCTCGTCGCCAAGACGCTGATCGAGGACTGGCCGATCCTGTTCGACTCCCTTCTGGTGACTCTGCAGATCACCATGGGGGCGCTGGCCATCGCGGTGCTGGGGGGCGTCGGCCTTGCCGTGCTCTTCACCCAGTCGCGCTGGATCGAGATGAGCTTCTTCCCCTATGCCGTCATCCTGCAGGTCACGCCGATCGTCTCGATCGCGCCGCTGATCTTCATCTATGTCGACAGCAAGATCGCGGGCCTGCTGATCTGCGCCTGGATCGTCGCTTTCTTCCCGATCCTGTCGAACACGACGCTGGGCCTGAACTCCGCCGACCACAACCTGCGCGACCTCTTCAAGGTCTACGGCGCCAACCGCTGGCAGAGGCTGCGCTTCCTGCAGCTTCCCTCGGCGCTGCCGTACTTTCTCGGTGGTCTCCGCATTGCGGGCGGCCTGTCGCTCATCGGTGCCGTGGTCGCCGAATACGTTGCTGGAACGGGGGGCATCGGGTCGGGCCTTGCCTTCCGCATCCTGGAGGCCGGCTACCGGCTCAACATCCCGCGGATGTTCGCGGCGCTCCTGCTGATTGCCCTGACGGGCATCGTCATCTTCGCCTCGCTGTCCTTCCTCAGCCACATGCTGCTCAGGAAATGGCACGAAAGCGCGATCAAGAGAGAAACATGACCAGCTTCAAGACTTTGCCGGAGGGGCCGATGACCCTCCGAAACGTGACGGTGCCCGGTTGCATCCTGCAATCGCCCCAGGACCTCGTCCGCACCGACCTGCATATCGCCGATGGCCGCCTGACGGACGTGCCGGGCCAGCCGGTCGAGATGGGCGGGGCGATGGTCTTTCCCTGCTTCGTCGACATGCACACGCATCTTGACAAGGGCCATATCTGGCCGCGCAGCCCGAACCCCGACGGCACCTTCATGGGCGCGCTGACCACCGTGGGGCAGGACCGCATGGCCCGCTGGAGCGACGAGGATGTCCGCCGCCGGATGGAGTTCTCGCTGCGCTGCGCCTATGCCCACGGCACCCGCGCGATCCGCACCCATCTCGACAGCCTTGCCCCGCAGGACGAGATCAGCTGGCCGGTCTTCGCCGAGATGCGCGAGCGATGGAAGGGCCGGATCGAGCTGCAGGCCTCCAACCTCGTGGCCGTGGACACCGCGGAATTCGAAGGCCGCTTTCTGCGGACCGTCGAGCTGGTGGCGGAGAACGGCGGCGTGCTCGGCATGGTCACATACCCCTGCGCCGATCTCGAAGATCGTCTGCTGAAATTCTTCAAGCTGGCAGAAACCAATGGCTTGGACGTCGACTTTCATGTGGACGAAACGATGGATCCGTCGGTGGATTCGCTGCGCACCATTGCCGAGACCGTCCTGGCCACCGGCTTCCCGAACCGCGTGACGGTGGGCCATTGCTGTTCGCTCTCCACACAGGACGAGGCGACCGCCGCCCGCACAATGGACTTGGTGGCAAAGGCGGGGATACATGTCGTCAGCCTGCCGATGTGCAACCTCTACCTCCAGGACCGTGGTCCCGGCACGCCGCGGAGGCGCGGCATCACGCTGGTGCACGAGCTCAAGGCGCGCGGCGTCAATGTCTCCTTCGCGTCGGACAATACCCGCGACCCATTCTACGCCTATGGCGATCTCGACATGATCGAGGTGATGCGCCAGGCGACGCGGATCGGCCATCTCGACCACAGCGAAACCGACTGGACCGACGCATTCCTTGCCAATCCCGCCCGTGCTTGCGGTTTGCAACCGCCCTCTCTGGCGAGCGGCGCCCCGGCAGATCTGGTGATCTGCAAGGGGCGCGACTGGACGGAACTGTTTTCCCGTCCGCAATCTGACCGGATCGTGCTGCGCGACGGACGCGCCATCGACACGGCCCTGCCGGATTATTCCGAACTTGACGACCTCATGGAGCCCGCATGACCCCGAATATCGCCGCCGCCAAGGCCGCCTTGTCGCATCTCGAGATCGAGGAGCGCGAGGCCACCATCCGCTCCATGAGCCGCGATTTCTTCTGGTATTCCCCGGTGCTCAAGGCACGCCTCGACCATGTCGTGGCAGATTTCGTCGTCTATCCGAAGACCGAAGACGACGTGCTCGAGATCCTTGCGACATGCTACAGGCACGATTGCCCGGTCACGACCCGCGGTGCAGGCACCGGCAATTACGGCCAGGCCATGCCGCTGGCAGGCGGATGCGTCATGTCGCTGAAGAACCTCAACCGCGTGAAGGAGGTCCATCCCGGCCGCGTCATCGTCGAGCCGGGCTGCCTGCTGAAGGATCTCGACGCCCATTGCAAGGAGGCAAGCGGGCAGGAGCTGCGCATGTTCTCCTCGACCTGGGCGACGGCGACGATCGGGGGATTCATCGCCGGGGGTTCCGGCGGGATCGGTTCCTGCACCTGGGGCGCGCTCAGGGATCTGGGCAACATCATCCGGTTGCGTGTTGCAACCATGGAGGAAACTCCGCGGATCCTGGAATTCCGCGGCGAGGAACTGGCCCGGGTCAGCCATGCCTACGGTACCAACGGCATCATCACCGAATTGGAGATGCCGCTGGCGCCTGCCTATGACTGGGTGGACATCTTCGTCACGACCGAGAGCTTCCCTGAGGCCTCGACTTTCGCCAGCGAGCTGGCGAACGAGGACGGCATCCTGATCAAGCTGGCCAGCGTCTACGAGGCGCCGATCGCGCATGACTATTTTCAGCGGGTGAAGCCGCATGTCACGCCGGAGAGCAACCTGATCGGCCTGATGGTGGCACCCCACGCGATGGAGGCCTTCCTGACCTTCCTCGGGCGCCGCCCGGGGGCGAAGCTTATCTACCGGTCCGATGCCTCCGGCTGGGACCGCACGCCGGGGCCGGTCTTCGAATACGGCTGGAACCACACGACTCTGCGCGCGCTGAAGGTCGATCCGTCGATCACTTACCTGCAGATCCGCTACGGTGCGCCGGATCATATCGAGAAGGTCGAGAAGATGCGCGCAGCTTTCCCGGGCGGCGAGGTCATGCAGCATCTGGAAGTCATGCGCGAGAACGGAAAGACAATATTTGCAGGTCTTTCCATGGTGAAGTTCACGTCGGAAGAGCGGCTGGACGAAATCATCCGCATCCACGAGGACGCCGGTTGCCTGATCTTCAATCCGCATCGCTACACGCTGGAGGAAGGCGGACGGCAGACCGTGGATGACCGCCAGCTTGCCTTCAAGCGCGAGGCGGATCCCAAGGGCTTGCTCAACCCGGGCAAGATGATTTCCTGGGACGTGCCGGACTGGGATTACTCCAGCATGTACGCCTATGGAAAACTTCAGCCGGCAGAATGAATTGCATGGCGGCTTTAAAGTGAAACCATGACGGAAGATTGCAGATGAGCCGGGCCCTCGTCCTATTCGCCCATCCCTGTCCCGAGAGCTTCTCCGCGGCCCTGCATGGCCAGGTCGTCGGCAAGCTGGCGGAAGCGGGCTGGGACGTCGATGACTGCGACCTGAATGCCGAAGGCTTCAGCCCGGTCCTGACCGAGGCGGAGCGGCGCGACTATCACGAGACGGGCAGCGACCGCAGCGCGGTCCAGCCCTATATCGACCGGCTGATGGCGGCCGAGGCGCTGGTCATGGTCTTTCCGGTGTGGAATTTCGGCTATCCGGCGATCCTCAAGGGGTTCCTCGACCGGGTCTTCCTGCCGGGCGTGTCCTTCCGGCTGGAGAACGGCAAGGTGAAGCCGAACCTCACCCATATCCGCAGGCTTGCGGCCGTCACCACCTATGGCGGCACGCGGTGGCGGGCGATCGGGGCGGGAGATCCGCCCCGGAAATGCGTGACGCGCGCCGTGTGGCACGTGACGCGCCCCGAGAAGATGCGCTATCTGGCGCTGTATGACATGAATCGCGCCGATGACGCGAAACGCGGTCAGTTCCTCCAGAGGGTGGGCCGGGAGATGGAGACCCTCTGAATGCGTGCCCTCGTTGTGTATTGCCACCCGAAACCCGACAGCTTCAATGCCGGGGTGCTCCGGCTCGTGCTGGAGAAGCTCGACGCGGCGGGGGCGGAAGTGAAGGTGAGCGATCTCTATGCCGACGGGTTCCAGCCGATCCTCTCGGCGGGCGAACTCGACAGCTATCTCGACTGCCCGGGCAATGTCGGCCCCGTCGAGCGCGAGGTGGAGAAGGTGCGCTGGTGCGATACGCTCATTTTCGTCTATCCGACCTGGTGGTACGGGCTGCCGGCGATGCTGAAGGGCTGGCTCGACCGGGTGCTGCTGCCCGATGTCGCCTTCCTGATGCCCGACCAGCACAATGCCACGATCCGGCCGGGGCTGACGCACATCACCCGGCTGGGCGTCTTCACCACCTGCGGGGCCAGCTGGTGGCTGACCCGGTTCATCGGCGCGCCGGGACGGCGGACGCTGCTGAGGGGCGTGCGGCTGCTTTGCGCCAAGCGCTGCCGGACGGCCTTTGCCGCGCATTACCTGATGGACAGCTCGACCGGGCCCAGCCGCGAGGCGCATCTGAAGCGGGTTTCGGCGAAGCTCGACAAATTCCTCGGCCTGGCGCGGGAGCGCGGCGCGGGGTCAGCGGTTTCGGCTTGAAACCGCGTTCCGGGCACATGGTTGCAGGTTGCAACCGCGCCCGGCAAGAGGGGAACACCCCGAAAAGGAGACTGAGATGAGGCGGCTGGACTGGGCCGAATACCGCTTTGCGGAATTCCGGGACATCGATCCGGAAAAGGTGATCGCTATCCTGCCGACGGCGGCGATCGAGCAGCACGGGCCGCATCTGCCCGTGGGCACCGACACGATGATTGCCGCTGGCATGCTGGCGCGGCTGCGCGCGACCTGTCCGGAGGACCTGGACATCCGCATCCTGCCGATCCAGGCGGTGGGCAAGTCGAACGAGCATCTGCATGCCACCGGAACGCTGACGCTGGCCGCCGAGACGGCGCTGCGCGCCTGGGTGGAGATCGGCCTGTCGGTGGCGCGCGCAGGCGTGCGCAAGATCGTCATCGCCAATTCGCATGGCGGCAACCTGGACCTGGTGTCGATCCTGTCGCGCGAGCTGCGGGTGCGGGCGGCGATGCTTGCGGTCAAGACCCAGTGGATGAGCTTCGGCCATCCCGAGGGCGTCTTCACCGAGCGCGAGCGGCGCTTCGGCATCCATGGCGGCGATGTCGAGACTTCGCTGATGCTGGAATTCCAGCCGCACACGGTCGACATGGCCGAGGCGCGGAATTTCCGCTCCAGCGCCGAGCGGACCGCGATCCAGCCGATCGGGCCGACCTCCTATGGCTGGGTGGCGACCGATCTCAATCCCGAAGGCACGGTGGGCGATGCCAGCATCGCGACGCGGGAAAAGGGCGTGCTGATGGCCGATCACGCGGTGGCGGGCTTCACCGAATTGCTGCGGCAGGTGCGCGACATGCCGCTGCCGCCGCCGGTCGCCGTCGCGGGCAGCTGAGCCCGCAAACGGAAAGGGCCGCCCGGAGGCGGCCCTGAACCCGATGTCCCGGCCTCAGAACGGGATTTCGTCGTCGAGATCGCCCCGGCCGCCGCCGAAGCCGCCGCCCGAGGAGCTGCCGCCGCCCGAACCGCCGCCATAGCCGCCCCCGGAGGAGCCGCCGCCGAAGCCGCCGCCCGAGGAACTGCCGCCGCCCGAGCCGCCGCCATAGCCGCCGCGGTCATCGCCGTAGCCGGAATCGCCGCCATAGCCGCCGCCCGAACCGCCGCCTTCGCCGCGGCCGTCGAGCAGGGTCAGCTCGCCGCGGAAGGGGCGCAGCACGACTTCGGTGGAATAGCGGTCCTGGCCGGACTGGTCCTGCCATTTGCGGGTCTCGAGCTGGCCCTCGATATAGACCTTGGAGCCCTTGCGCAGGTACTGTTCGGCGATCTTTGCGAGCGGTTCGGAAAAGATGGCCACGGAATGCCACTCGGTGCGCTCGCGGTTTTCGCCGGTATTGCGGTCGCGCCAGCGCTCGGACGTCGCGATGCGCAGGTTGCACACCTTTCCGCCGTTCTGGAAGGTCCGCACCTCCGGGTCGCGCCCGAGGTTGCCGACCAGAATGACCTTGTTCACAGACCCCGCCATGGGTTCTCCCTTCCTGTCTTGGCTGCGGCCCTCCTGTTACTTCAGCCCGCGGAGGGCGGCAAGCCAAAGGGCCGGGTTCCTTCGTTCTTCTGGATCTTGATGAAAGTTGAAGGTATAAGCGCCGCAAGAAAAACGGCAGGGGTCTTGTGCATGCAGGCGGGATTTCGGGTTGGCGCGCCCTTCGCGGTCGCGGCGTTTGCTTTCGTCATGGCCGCCGGGGCGGCACAGGCGCAGTCGGTCTCCTCGGACCGGACGAACCTTTTCCGGCAGCAGACCAGCTTCCTCGACAAGCGCGGGGCCACCCAATACGCCTATTCCGAACGGCTGATGCCGCCCTCGGCCTGGGACGGAAAGCTGAGCCTGCCGCCCGCGCGCGGCGGCAATTCCAAGTACCGCAAGATGTACATGCCGATGGCCTCCGAGGCCGCGCGGCGCCACGGCATTCCCGAGAGCCTGTTCACCCGCCTGGTGCAGCAGGAGAGCGGCTGGAATCCGAATGCGATGTCCCACAAGGGTGCGATCGGCCTTGCCCAGCTCATGCCGGGGACGGCGCAGCTCCTCGGGGTCGATCCGCGTGATCCGCGCCAGAATCTCGAGGGCGGGGCGCGCTACCTGCGCCAGCAGTACAACCGCTTCGGCTCCTGGCGGCTGGCCCTTGCCGCCTACAATGCCGGGCCGGAGGCGGTGAGCCGCCACAACGGCGTGCCGCCCTACAGCGAAACCCAGAAATACGTCTCGGCGATTCTGGCCGGGCTCGGCTGAGCGGGCGCGGATCCGGAGACCGGAGCTGCCGCTGCGGCAGGCATTTTGTGCCTTGCCAAGCTTAACATGTAAGTTATATCCAGCGTGAACCAATGCGGGGCAGAGGTTGATCTGATCCGGCATGCCGCCCGTTATGGGCGAGATCCCCTGAATCCGGCGGGATCCAATGTGATTTTGTGTTCCTGACATGCTTGGCTGATCCGGCCCGCATCCACCTGAGATGCAGCTGTGAGATCGCCGCGCCAAAAGTGAAGATCTTCACCTTTTTTCAAGGGGATTACCTGCATTTGCGCTAGACATGGCGACGATATTTTCTTAATACGTTAACAGTTTACGGGTAACATCTTAATAATTTGTTACAAAGCTCCGATACCGCTTTGTGCAACCCGTAGTAGAGTATAAACATACCCTTGCAATTGTGGGGAGAATCCTAATGAAGACTATTTCGAGTGCCCTGGTCGCGGGCGCGCTCAGCCTTGCGGCCTCCGGAGCCGCTTTCTCGGCAACCTGTAGCTCTGAAACCTATCTCGATGGCGGCGTTTCCGTTGCGTATGACATCGACGACAACGTCGTTGCGCAGCCGAGCGGCACCAACAGCGGCTGCTGGCTTGGCGATACCGCCCAGGACTTCGTCAGCGATCCGATGACCGTGAACACCGAAGCGGTCTTCGGCGTGAGCAACTGGGAATATCTCGGCAAGGTCGATGGCGGCAGCGGTTCGGACGGCAGCTATGCCCTGACCATCTCCGGCGGGACCGTGGATGGCACGTGGAGCGTGTCCAGCTCGATCTTCGACGACTATGTCGCGTTCATCATCGTGCTGAAGGGCGGCGAAGGGGTTCCGATCCGTCCGGATGCCTATGTGGCCTACGCCTTCACCGCAGCTGACGGCACGGCCGGCGATTACGAGACGCCGTTCTTCAACATCAACAGCGGCAACGACACCAACATCAGCCACTTCACTCTCTACGGCCTGGCTGGCGGCGGCTACATTCCGCCGGAATTCCTGCAGGGCGAAGTCCCGCTGCCGGCCGCAGCCTGGATGATGCTCTCGGGCGTCGGCGTGCTGGGCGCAGCTGCAGCGCGCCGCCGCAAGTCCTGACGCGTCCAGTCGCAAGCTGGACCGAAAATCGGGCCGTCCGCAGTCAATGCGGGCGGCTTCTTGCTGTCCCATGGCCTCTTCCGCGCTGCTGCGCGCGATTTGCCGGTCTCCGACTTCTGTCGTCTTGACAGGTCGTTATGTCGCGGCGACCCTTGTGCGAGGAGCGGCATGCGCCGCGCGCGGCGCATCAAACTGGGAGAACGGAATGCAAGTAGGACAGATCCTCAAGTCGAAGGATGTGAACGGCGTGATCACCGTCACGCCGGATCAGAGCGTGGGCGAGGTGGCGGAGCTTCTTTCGGCGAAGAAGATCGGCGCAGTGATCGTCTCGGCCGACGGCCGCGGCGTCGACGGCATCCTGTCCGAGCGCGACATCGTCCGCGAGCTGGGCCGCCGGGGCGCGGTCTGCCTGCAAGACAAGGCGCGGCAGATCATGACGGCCAACCCGGTGTCCTGCGGGCCCGGCGAGAACAGCGACGAGATCTTCGGCAAGATGACCGAGGGCCGGTTCCGCCACATGCCGGTGGTCGAGGACGGCGAGATGATCGGGCTGATCTCGATCGGCGACGTGGTCAAGGCGCGGCTCGCCGAGATGGCGATGGAGAAGACCGCCCTCGAAGGCATGATCATGGGCTTCTGACGGCCGGGGAGCGCGCGGCTCAGCCCCGCCGCGCGGTCCTGAACGCGGCGATCCACAGCGCCATCAGCGCGAGAGAGATCAGCGCGTTGTAGTTCGGCATGGTCAGTCCGAACATTTCCCAGGCGATCTCGTCGCAGCGCACCAGCGGGGCGGCCATGATCTGGTCCATCAGCTGGTCCGGGGTGAGGCCGCCGATCGGTCCCGAGGTGCAGGTGTTCGGACCTTCCCACCAGCCGCGCTCCACCCCCGAATGGAAGACGCCCAGCCCGGTGCTGACCGCCATGGCGGCGGCGCCAAGGATGGCGGGCAGGCGGGCGATGCCGGTGGCGGCCACGGCGACGGCCAGGAGCGCGCCCAGGGCATGCGGCCAGCGCTGCCAGAGGCACATCGGGCAGGGGCTCAGTCCGCCGACATACTGGAAGGCGAAGGCGCCGAGCAGGAGCGCGAGGGAGCCTGCGCCTGCGGTGAGGGCGGCGAGGCGGGAGAGCTTTGTGGTCATCGGGTCGTCCAGCTGGTCTTCACAAGTACTTCACTAGGACGAAACCGCCCAGGAGAAGAACGCAAAAGATGGTGAACATCAGTCCGAGGCGCTTTTCGATGAATTCGCGGATCGGCGGCCCGAACTTCCACAGCAGCGCAGCCACGATGAAGAAACGCAGTCCGCGCGCGGCGATCGAGGCGATGACGAAGACCGGCAGCGACAGCGCGGTGGCCCCGGAGGTGATGGTGATCACCTTGAAGGGGAAGGGGGTGACCCCCGCGATCAGCACCGCCCAGGCGCCCCACTCGTTGTAGCGTGCCTTGAACTCGTCGAAATATTCGAGCTTGCCGTAGAACTCGAGCACCGGCCTGCCGACGGCCTCGAACAGGCCGTAGCCGATGTAGTAGCCCAGCAGCGCGCCCAGCACCGATGAGACCGTGCAGACCGCCGCGATCCGCCAGGCGCGGTGCGGCGCGGCGATGATCATCGGGATCATCAGGATGTCGGGGGGGATCGGGAAGACCGAGCTCTCCACGAAGGAAACCGCGGCGAGCGCCCAGAGCGCGTAGCGGGTTTCGGCCAGGCCCATCGTCCAGTCGTACAGCTTGCGGATCATACTCGGCACCTTGTTGAACGGGATTGTCTTGCCCTTGCGGCCGATCTGGGTCAATCGCGGCGCCGGCTCTTGTGCCATGCTGTCGCATTCCGGGACGCGGGGCGGGCCGATGCCAGTTGACCCGGCCGGGCCGCCGTCGTATCTGCGGAAAACTGGGCCCGAGTGGCGGAATGGTAGACGCAGGGGATTCAAAATCCCCCGACTTCGGTCATGTCGGTTCGAATCCGACCTCGGGTACCAGCCCAGCTTCAATGACTTAGGGTGTTTTCGGGCTATGTTGGCGGCCTTCTCTGTGCCTGCGTGTCCCAGAACCGTGTCCTAGTTTCACGGTTCGTTCATTCTCTGTTCGTTCCGCGCCGGTGCGCGTTGCGCGACATGATTTTGCGGTTCGCACGGGATCGGTAGTAGGCGATGGTCTCCGGCGTCTGATTGGTGATCGCCTGGATCTCGGCGTCGCTGCACCCGGCCTCGGCCAGGCGGACGATCGCGAGCTTGCGCAATCCGTGCAGCACGAATGGCTTTGCCTCGTGGCCCAGTGTCTTCCGCCACGCCCTGAATTCCTTTTCGATCGCATCATAGCCGGTCGGCTCGGTCAGGTTCTTCGCCAGCACATAGGCGCCTGATCGCGGGATCGTGCCGAGGTATTCGGACAGGTTCGGCGGGCAGAATACCTCGTAGGTGGTGTCCGTTTTCTCGTCGGTGACGGTCATCCATTCGCCCCGGAAATGGTCCCAGCGGGCCATCACGGCGGCGCCTGGACGTTCGCCTCGGCCGAGGATCAGCCGCGACAGGGTGCGCACCCGGGCTGGCGCGTCCTCGAGGGCCTCGACCATCCACTCCGGCCAGGGCTCGAACGGGTTCCGGGTGCCGTAGAGGTCGATCCCCTTCGCGGGGTTCGGCCCCAGCGACCAGTCCTGCTTCTCGACTGCATAGTTCCATAGCTTGGAAATCATCTGCACGCGCCAGTCGGCCTTGCGAGGCGTGTCGGCGAGCTTGGCGTGCACTGCGCGGACATCGGCGCGGGTCAGGCCCGAGACCGGCTTGTCGGCGTTCTTGTCGGTGATGTAGCGCATCTCGCGGCGGTAGCTCGTGAGCGTGGCGGGCGACAAGCGCTTCTGCTCGCGCGGGTCGGCCTGCCATGCCTTTACCAGATCGCCCCAGGTCCTCGTCGGCAGCGCGATCTGCGCCGGGTGCCGGCCGCTTTCGGCCATCCAGTAGAGCCTGTCTAGCTCGGCCGGGTCGCCCTTCCAGTCGAGCGTGATCTGCCGCTCCCTCTGCCTGCCTCCTTCCGTCCAGGTCACCAGATGGACCGGGTATTCGACGACAGTGCCGTCGGCGCGGCGGCGCTTGCGCCATTTCAGGTGCTTTCTGGACAGGCGGCGGATCATGCCTCGAACCTCGACTGCTCCGGCAGGGCGGCGTTTCCGGAGACGATAGCCTCCAGCTCGCCGACGCTCCACCTGAGTTCGTCGCCGATCCGCTTCGCCTGCGGCAGCGCGCCCTGGCTGACCAGTGTCCGGAACTTTGTGGGCGGCATGTCGAGCATGGCTGCGGCCGTCCGTTCTGAGACGGCCAGAGGCGCGAGGCGGGAGGTCATGGGCGGCTCCTCTTGGGGAGACCTGAGAAGATGTACTCATACCGACCCTTCCCGAGGCAGACTTTCCGGACGATTCTGAGCCAAGCTCTCCCGTTACGTTTAGCCATCCAGGAGCATGCATAACCCGGACGGTAATCCTTCGGCCGTTGTCGGTTCATGGCACGACCAGGTGTTAGCTTGACCCATCGGCGATGCGGAACGGAATGCAGAGAATGTCTGCGCTGGTATATAAAGGGCGTCATTCGATCAGCCCTGCCAGCTTGAGCGCCTCGATGTCGCGCAGGATCGTCGTCAGCGGCGCGTCGAGGGCTGCCGCGATCTGCGTCGGCGGCGTTGCCGGATCGCGCTGCCTGG
>NZ_JAATVU010000010.1 GCF_013184745.1 Mangrovicoccus sp. HB161399 | reverse complement strand
CATTCCTCAACTGCTCCACGGCACTCGGCATCCCGATGACGGTGGCCGCAGGATAGGTGTGCCCGGGGAAAGGGAGATTGCGCTCGCCAGCTGTTTTGCGCAACAGCGCCCTTCGCCGCCCTCGTCGCCACGGGCTTCTCCGCAACCGCCAATGGCGCCGACCAGCTGGCCCTCTCGCTGTGCGTCGGACCGGGCGTCTACAGCGCCGCGCAACTGGTGCAGCTGCGCGGCGCTCTCGAAGACGGCGACAGCCAGCGTGCCGGCTTCATCCCCGGCGGCGGCGGCACCGCGGACGCATCGGGCAGCCAGCTGGCCCTGAGCCTCGGTCTCTAGCCGGGCCGCTACTCTGCCGCCGAACTTGCCGCGTTGAAATCGGCGATCGAGCAGGGCGACCACGCGCGCGTCGCCTTCATCCTCGGCGGCGGCGGGACCGTTTCGCGCGGCGTGTCCGCCCCGGACGGCAACCGGCAGCTGGCCCGCGCGCTGGACCTCGAACCCGGGCAATACGATGCTGCGACGCTGGCCGCGCTCCATCTCGAGGCGACCGGCGGCGGCAGCCACTGATCCGGCCCGGCACCGGTTCCGCTGAAGCGCCCTCCGGGGCGCTTCCGCATGTCCGGCCGCCGCAGGACCGCGCCGCATGCGGGCCGGCCGGAGAACCGGGCGGAGTCTGCGCGCGGTCAGGCCGGGGGTGCGGGATCCGCTGCCAGCAGGTCCGCCCCGTCCACTGCGGCGCGCAGCTCCGCCATGAAGCTCAGCAAGAGCCCGGAATGCGGCACGCCGCGGCGGGTGTACATCACCGCGTTGATGTCGCAGGCCGGCAGGAAGGGGCGGCAGGCCAGGCCCTCGCCGCGATGGATCGAGGCGGAATAGGGATCGACCACGGTCACGCCGAGATTGCGCGCGGCAAGCGCGGTCGCCGTGGCGCAGTAGCGGACCTCGATCCTCGGCGCGTAGATGGCGCCGACGGAGGCGTAGGCAGCCCGGACGAGCTGGCCGAGATTGGAGGCGGCGTCGAGCCCGATCATCGGATAGGGCGCGAGATCGAGCGCGCTGACATGCGGCTTCGCGCCGAGCAGCCCGTCCTGCGGCACCAGCGCGACCATGTGGCTGCGCTGCAGGATGTCGCTGTTGAGCGCGGCATGGCGGCCGCGGTCGATGGCCAGCCCGATGTCCGCCTGGCCGGTCTGCACCGCGTCGCGGACCTGCTCCAGCCGCCGCACGTCGAAGGCGACGGAGACATCAGGCCTTGCATCGAGGAAATTCCGCAGCGCCACCGGTGCCACCGAATAGCCCAGCGGTGGCGTGGCGATGATCTTCAGCCGTCCCGCCATGCCCAGCTTCATGTCGCGCGCCCGCTGGGCGACGCCGCGCATCAGCCCGAAGACCGGGCGGATCTCGGCATGCAGTGCCTTGGCCTCGGCCGTGGGGACCAGCCGCCGGCCGGTGCGCTCGAACAGCGTCAGGCCCAGCTGGGTCTCCAGCTGCCGGATCCCGGCGGAGACGGCCGGCTGGGAGATGCGCAGCTGCTCGGCGGCTTCCACCGTGGTCGCGCAGCGCATCATGGCCGCGAAGATCTCCAGCAGCCGCAGCGAAACCTCGGGCAGGGCGTCGCCGCTGGCCATCACGGGGCTCCGGCGAGGCCGAGCGCCATGGCGGCAGCAGCCTGGACCGGGTCGATGACGGCAAGCCCGGCATCCTGTTCCAGCCGCGCGCGCACCGGCGCCATGCCTGCGCAGCCCAGAACGACGGCTCCGGCCCCTGCGTCTCCCAGCTCGCGGGCCAGCGCGACGCAGCGGTCATAGACTGCCGGGTCGCGGCCCGAGGCCTCGGCGGAGACGCCGGGCAGGGGCAGCTCGCCGGCCAGGCGGGACTCCACCCCCATGGCGCGGATGCGGATGCGGTGGCGCGCGACGGAAACCGGCGAGAGCGCGATGATGCCGAAGAGGTCGGAGCGCGCCATGGCTGTGAGGATGCCTGCCTCCTGGCAGCCGATCACCGGCTGCGGCACCAGCGAGCGCGCCAGGTCGAGCCCGGGATCGGAAAAGCAGCCGATGACGAAGGCCGCGGCATCGGGACGGGCCTGCGCCAGCGCGGCAACGCCGAGGCCCGCGCGCGCCACGTCCTCGTTGGTCAGGATCGTCGCCGGGCTGCCGGGCAGGTCCGTCACCTCGAAGCCCGCGCCCGCGGCCGGGGACAGATGCGCGATGGCCTCGCGGATGCCCTCCGTCACCGCGGCGGAGGAATTCGGGTTCACGATCAGGACCGGCCCCCGCATCAGCGCAGCTCCGCGCCGAAATTCTGGGCCGGGTCGAACTCCTTGGCCTGCCAGCCGCCGCGGCCGCGCAGGTCGACAGGCTTTCGCGCGACAAACCGGCCCTGTCCTTCGGCGGCCTTCAGTTCCCCATGCGCGACGATGGTCTCGCCGCGGGTCATGACAATCTCCGGCACGCCGGTCAGCTCCAGGCCCTCAAACGGGGTGTAGTCCATGTTGTCATGCTGGTCGGCCAGCGTGACCTTGCGGCGGGTCTCCGGGTTCCAGATGGCAATGTCCGCATCCATGCCGGGCGCGATCCGGCCCTTGCGGTCGCAGCCGAAGGTCTTCGCCGCATTTGTCGAGGACAGCGCCACGAACTGTTCCAGCGTGATCCGCCCCTTCGCGACGCCTTCCGAGAACAGCCAGGGCAGCCGGGCGGCGATGCCGGGCATGCCGTTGGCGATCTTCGGATAGGGCACGTCGAAGCCGTTGAGGAACTTGCCCGACTGGTCGGCGCGGTAGGGTGCGTGGTCCGAGCTGACGCTCTCGAAGGTGCCCGACGCGATATGGCGCCAGAGCGCGTCCTGCGTGGCATGGTCCCGCAAGGGGGGCGAGCAGATGTATCTAGCGCCTTCCATCCCCGGGCGGTCGAGGTCGTCGCGGGTCAGTGCCAGGTATTGCGGGCAGGTCTCGGCATAGAGCTTTGCGCCCGCCAGCTTCTCGCGCTGGACAATGGCGGCGCCGCCGGCGGTGGAGACATGGACGATGAAGAGCGGTGCATCGACGAGCTTCGCCAGCTGGATCGCGCGGTTGATCGCCTCTTCCTCGGCCAGCTCGGGCCGCGAGATCGCATGGTATTTCGGCGCGGTCAGCCCCTTTGCGGCGAGCTGGCGGTTCATCCATTTGACCATGTCGTTGTTCTCGGCATGGACCATGGTGACCGCGCCGTGTTCGCGCGCGACCGTCAGGATGTCGAGCATGCCGCCGTCGCCCAAGTTCATCAGGTCATAGGTCATGAAGACCTTGTAGGACGTGATGCCCGAGGCGAAGGCGCGGGGCAGCTGGTCCTCCAGCACCTCGGGCTGCGGATCCGAGATGATCAGGTGCCAGGAATAGTCGATCACCGAGCGCGCGGCCCGCGCGCCATAGGTGGCGATCACCTCGTCGACCGATTGGCCGCGATGCTGGGCGGCGAAGGGGATGAAGGACGAATTGCCGCCGAAGGCTGCCGAGACCGACCCCGTGAGGTAGTCGTCGGCAGTCATGACGCCGGAGGAGCTTTCCTGCGCGATATGGGCATGCGCCTCGATGCCGCCGGGCATGACGATCCGCCCGCCCGCATCGATCCGCCTGCCGCCGCCCGGCAGCCGCTCGGCCACGGCGGCGATGCGCCCGTCCTTGATGCCGATATCGCCCTCGTAGATCTCCGAGGCGGTCGCGATCGTGCCGCCATGGATGACGGTGTCGAAGTCCATCTGTCCGTTCCCCTGTGTCAGACGTCGATCTGGACGCCGGTGCGCTCGCAGATCAAGCCGTAATGCTCGGTCCGGCGGTGGGCGGCGAAGTTGAAGACGGTCGATTTGCCGAAGGCGCATTTGGCGAAATCGGCTTCGTGCGTGATCAGCTCGTCGCCTTCGCCTTCCGCCCGGGCAACCACGAAACCGTCGGGATCGACGATGATCGATCCCGCGAACATGTGGTTGCCGTCCTCCAGCCCGCATTTGGCGACGGCCACGGCATAGGTGGAATTCTGGTAGGCCCCGGCGCAGACCGACAGCTCGTGATGGTAGACCCGCCGCTCGATGCCTTCCTCGGCCGAGAGGTTGTTCTGCGAAGGAGTGTTGTAGCCGATGGTGACCAGCTCGACGCCCTGCAGCCCCATCACCCGCCAGCTTTCCGGCCAGCGGCGGTCGTTGCAGATCGACATGCCCATGATGACGCCCTGGCTGCGCACCACGTTGAAGCCGGTATCGCCGGGCAGGAAATAGCGCTTTTCCAGATGCTGGTGGGTGCGCTCGGGCTCGTATTCGGAATGGCCGGGCAGGTGGGTCTTGCGGTATTTCAGGATGATCTCGCCCTCGGGCGAGACGATCACCGAGGTGTTGAAATGCTGTCCTTCCGGCGTCAGCTCGCAATAGCCGAAGGTGAAGCCCATGCCGTAGTCGCGCGCCCGGTCGAAGAGCGGCTGCGTCGCGGCATTGGGCATCTGGGTCTCGAACCAATGGTCGAACTCGGCGCGGTCCTCCACGTAGAAGCGCGGGAAGAAGGTGGTCAGCGTCATCTCGGGATAGGCGAGATACTTGACGCCCTTCCCATGCGCCTCATCCATGAGGGCAATCATCCGGGCGACGACCTCTTCGCGGGTCTCGTCCTTCTGGATGCCGCCGATCTGGGCGCCGCCGATGATCATCTTGGACATGGGTCTTTCCTTTCGGGGATCAGTGCGCCGCGAGGCCGCGCTGGTAGCGCGAGATCAGCCGGACCAGAGGCCAGAGGATCGCGAGATAGATCAGCGCGGCAAGCACGAGCGGCGAGGAATTGTAGGTGACGGAGCGGGCCATGTTGGCCGAATACAGGAGCTCGGCCAGCGAGACGACGGAGGCCAGCGAAGTGAGCTTCACCACTTCGACGGTGTTCGACAGCAGGTCGGGCAGCACGTTGCGCACTGCCTGCGGCAGGATCACGTGGACCATCGCCTGCGCCTGGCTCAGCCCGGTGGCGCGGGCGGCTTCGGCCTGGCCCTTCGCCACGGACTGGATGCCCGCGCGGAAGACCTCGGCGTAATAGGCCGAGTTGTTGAGGAAGAAGGCCACGACAACGGCGGCGAAGGGCGTCAGGTCTAGCCCGGCGAAGGGCAGGCCGGAGAAGACGAAGACCAGCAGCACCAGCGGCGGGATCGCGCGGAACAGGTCGATGAAGGCGATGGCGGGCCATTTCAGCCAGGCCCTGGGCGACAGCGCGCCGAGCGACAGCATCAGCCCGCCCGCCAGCCCCAGCCCGATCACCGCGGCGCAGAGCTTGGCGGTGATGCCGAGGCCCTTCAGCAGGAGCGGCCAGGATTTCGCCATGATCTCGGCATTCAGGAAGAGGTCGATGAAGTCGCCCATGTCACACCGCCCAGGAATAGCGCCGCTCGAGCAGCCGCGAGAGCAGCACGGCAGGCAGGAAGATCGCCAGATAGGCCAGCGCGGCCATGGTCAGCGGCGTGGCGGAGCCGGAAAAGCTCTGCGCCGAGGAAGAGACCGAGAGGATTTCCTTCACCCCGATCACCGAGCCGAGCGCGGTCATCTTGGTGATGGCGAGCGCGCGGTTGACGAGCGGCGGGATGCCGAGGCGGATGGCCTGCGGCAGCGCGATCTCGAAGAGCGTGCGCGCGAAGCTGAGGCCGGTGGCGCGTCCTGCTTCCCACTGGCCCTTCGGCACCGCGGTGAGGCCGGCCCAGAAGATTTCCTCCGCGAAGGCGGCCAGCACGCCTGACAGGACCAGGATCAGTACGGCAGGTCCCGAGAGGCTGATGCCGAGGCCCGGCAAGCCGAAATAGAAGATCAGGATCACCACGAGCGGCGGCAGCGCCCGGCCGATATCCGCGAAGGCGACGATGGGCAGGGTCAGGTACCAGCGCCCGAGGCTGCGCAGGCAGGCCAGCGCCAGCCCCAGGGACAGGCCGAGGACGAGGATCACCGCGCTCAGCCACAGCGTCGTGACGATGGCCGAGAGCAGATCCGGCAGGTACTTCGCCATCACCGCGCCGTTGAAGAATGTCTCGAGGAACCTCATTCTTCTGCCTTCGACACGCGGGCGAGGAAGCTCTTCAGCCGGTCGGATTGCGGGTTGCCGAAGATCGCCTCGGGCGGACCGGCCTCGACCACCACGCCGCCATCCATGAAGACCACGCGGTCGGCGGCCTCGCGGGCGAAGCCCATCTCGTGGCTGACGACCAGCATGGTCATGCCCTCGTCGCGCAGCTGCCGCATCACCTTCAGCACCGAGCCCACGAGTTCGGGGTCAAGCGCCGAGGTCGGCTCGTCGAAGAGCATCACCTTGGGATCGAGCGCCAGCGCGCGGGCGATGGCGACCCGCTGCTGCTGGCCGCCCGACAGCTCGGACGGCATGGCATCGGCCTTGTGGGCCAGTCCGACATGGCTGAGCATCTCCATGGCGCGGGCCTTGGCCTCCGCCTTCGGCCGCTTCAGCGCGCGCAGCTGCGCCAGCATCACATTGTCCAGAACGCTTTTGTGCGGGTAGAGGTGGAAGCCCTGGAAGACCATGCCGATCTTCAGCCGCATCCGGTCGAGCGCGGCGCCGCGGCAGTCGGTGACATGTTCGCCGTCCAGCAGGATCGTGCCCGCGCTCGGCTCCTCCAGCCGGTTGCAGCAGCGCAGCATGGTCGACTTGCCCGAGCCCGAGGGACCGATCACGAAGACCAGCTCGCCAGGCTGCACCCGCAGGTCGATGGATTTCAGCACCTCGGTATCGCCGAAGCGCTTTTCCAGGCGGTTGATCTCCAGCATCGGTCGCTGGTGCACGGGGGAGGGAGCGGTCATCTCGGGTCCTTTGTGGCCGGGCGGGACGGATCCCGCCCGGAATGGCGCATCAGAAGTCGCAGGTGACCTCGTGGGGAGTGTCCTCGTAGCCGTCGAAGCCCGGCGTGCCATAGCCGGGCGTGGGCGTGACGATGGTCGTGCCCTCGGCGGGGGTGACGCCGAACCACTTCTCGGACAGGCCGGCCAGCGTGCCGTTCGACTTCAGGCATTCCAGCACCGCGTCGATCTTGTCGCGGGTGGCGGTGTCGTCCTTGCGGAAGGGGAAGGCCCAGACCAGGCCGGTCGGGTATTCGTAGCTCAGGTCGATGCGCGGGTTCTGCTTGGCGGCCCAGGCCGAGGCGGTGGCGCCTGCCAGGTTGGCATCGGCGCGGCCGGTCGCGACGGCTTCGACCGCGTCGGTATTGGTGCCGTAGGAAACCACGGTCCAGCCGTATTCGCCGGCGCGCTCGTTCAGGAAGCTTTCGTAGACCGAGCCCTTGTTGACCGCGATGGTCTTGCCCTTGAACGCGTCGAGCCCGTCCATGGCCGGGCTTCCCGCGGGCACGGTGAAGGCGAAGTTGGTATCCATGAAGCCTTCGGAGAAGAGCAGGTTCGCCGAGCGCTCCGCGGTCACCGTGGTGGGCGCGACGAGAAAGTCGTAGGTGCCGGCCTGCAGCGCCGGGATCAGGCCGGAGAACTGCGCCGCGACGACTTCCATGTCGACGCCGAGCGCCTCGCCGATGGCGGCGGCCAGGTCGACATTGAAGCCCTCGACGCCGCCGGAGAGGCTGGGCATCGCGTGCGGCGCGAAGGTTCCGTCTAGCGCCACCTTGTAGCCATCGGCCTGGGCGGCAAGGGGAAGGGCGGCGGCAAGCGCCAGGGGCAGGATGCGGGACGGCGTCATGAGGGGCTCCATGTTGGTACACGTTTCTTGGCATCTTCGGATGCTTGCAGGGTCCAGAAGCCCGCGTGCCCGCAGCGAGGCAAAAGAATTCTGCCTTATAATGGAACTAGAATTATAATCCTAAGTTATATAATTCAGCTCTGTCGTAGGTACCTTGCGGGTGGGGACAGGACTGGGACACGGGCTCCAACTGATTGACAAAAAAAGAGGAATTCTGAAATCGGACTATGGCGCTTGGGGGCGGACCGGCCGCTGTTGCCGTCCGCCGCGGCACATTCCAGCCCGGCCGGCGAAGGCGGCCGATGTGCGCCAGTTAGGCAGAATGGAAACTCGGGCCTCTGCGGCACAGGCCGGCACGAGGGTTCGGGCAGGCCGAGTCGCCCCATGGCCCGCAGGGTCGGCCAAACGGGTCCGGCAAGCCGGAAGGGCGCCCGTGGTGGCCCCGGGACAGGGCCGAATGCGGTCCGGAAGGATCTCCGTGCAGGGGGGAGGTCGGGCCGGATCGCCAGGGGTTTCCCTGTCCACGGGCACCGGAACTGCCGGGCGCCGGAATCGATGCGGTGCCTCCGGCCGATCGGAGAAGGCGGCTGCCGCCGGTCCGCGCCATCGCCTGTCGGACGCGTCTTGATGGGACCTTCGCAGGAAAGGATGTTCGGCACCCAGCGCGGCACTCGGCGCGCGGCGACATTTGGATTGCCGGCCCGCAATGCCATGCGGATGGCGACGCGCGGTGCATCAAGGGCGCGCCCAAGGCGATGTCGGCCAAGGTTGGCAGGCGGATGCACTGCCCGGCTGCGCCATCTCGACGGGTTCCGCCCTGCCTTCCGCAGGCCGGTTCATGCGGGACATCACTGCCTTGTCGGGGCTGTCCGCGGCCATTCGCGACAACATGGCCGCCTCGGAGATGTTCCTGCGCGGGGCCCCCCCAAGGTCGGCACGATTTCCGGCAGCAGGTCGGGGAAAGCGGGAATTGGCGAGCGGGAATCCCATGCCGGAGGTGGCGGCGGGTCAGGTGCTGCGCGCCCGCGCGGCCCTGCGCCGGAGGCTTGCCGGACCCCGGGGGATGCCACGGATGGACCAATTTCCCGTCTGACGCGGTTTTGGCCGATGAATATTTCACCGCTGAGCCATAGGTGCGGAAAAACATGTTGCAAGGAACT
This sequence comes from Mangrovicoccus sp. HB161399, assembly GCF_013184745.1. Lineage (GTDB taxonomy): Bacteria > Pseudomonadota > Alphaproteobacteria > Rhodobacterales > Rhodobacteraceae > Mangrovicoccus. The sequence continues at coordinate 127,143 of NZ_JAATVU010000010.1, read as the reverse complement.
TCCAAGCCGCCATCCGACAGGACAGCGTGGCGGCGAGAGCGCGGGCTGTCCGGGTCCGTGCCATTCGATTATCGGGAGATTACAGCGTGTTCGGATCGAGGACTTTCATCAGGGCGACCCTTGCTGCAGGGGCCGTCATCGCGGCCGGGGCCGCCGGAGCGCAGGATTATTCCGGGAAGACGCTGGTCGTCGGCACCTGGGGCGGCGACATCGAGCGGCTGCTGAAGGAACATGCCGCGAAACCCCTGGAGGAGAAGACCGGCGCAAAGGTCGAATTCCTGCTCGGCGGCTCGGGCGACCGGATGTCGAAGCTCTATGCCGAGCGCCAGAACCCGACCATGGATGTCACCTTCCAGAACATCTACGAGGCGCCGCAGCTGCTGGCCGACGGGCTGGTCGTGCCGCCCGATCCCGACAGCCAGATGTACAAGGATGTCTGGGACGGCATGAACGAGGGCTGCTATGCCATGTCGCTGGTCGGCCTGGGCATTGCCTATTCGAAGGAGCTGGTCTCCGAACCGCCGGAATGGGCCGACATGTGGAAGCCGGAATACAAGGGCATGATCGGCATGGCGCCCTATCCCAGCTCCGAAGGCGACGGGCTTCTGGGCGTCGCGGCGCGGCTCGAGGGCACGGACGAACATGACCCGGATGCGGCCTTTGCCAAGGTGTCCGAGCTCGGCGCGCCTGCGCTGGTCTATACCAGCCTCGACGAGGTCTTCGCGCTGATGGAGGCCGGCGAGGTCGCCATGGCGCCGATGATCTCGGGCTATGTCCTGGCCGGTCTCAAGGAATTCCCCGGCATCGGCTTCAGCTTCCCGACCGACCCCGGCCCGGTGCTGATCCGCGACATGGTCTGCCAGGTGGCGAAGAGCCCGAATCCGGAACTGGCGGAGATGTTCATCGAGTATGCGCTCTCGCCCGAGACCCAGAAAGCCTATGCCGAGGAGATCTATTTCGGCCCGACCAATTCGACGGTGGAGCTGAGCGAGGCCGCGGCGGCCGACACGATCAACTCGCCCGAAGAGGTGGCGAGCCTGCTGCAGCTCGACTGGCCCTGGCTGATCGAGCAGCGCTCCGACTGGACCGAGCGCTGGAACAAGGAAATCCTCGCGCAGTAGGGACGCCGCAATGCTTGCCGCGAAGAGCGCCAGAGGCCTTGTCGCTCCGGCCGTCATCCTGACGGCCGGCGTTTTCCTTGCGCCCTTCCTGCTGCTTCTGGCGATGAGCCTGTGGTCGCAGCCGCCGGGGTCGCTGATGCTCGACGTCACGCCGACGGGCGAAAACTACCGGCGGATCACCACCGACGCCTACTACATGGGCGGGCTCGCGCGGACGATCTGGCTCAGCCTCGCCACAACCGCCATCTGCGCGGTGCTGTCCCTGCCGCTGGCCTGGTGGATCGTGCGCCGCGCGGGGCGGTTTCGCGGGCTGATCCTCGCCGTCGTGCTGATCCCGATGGTCTGCGGCGCGCTGCTGCCGACGCTGGGGATCGTCAACTTGATCGGCCCCTTGGGCGTGCTCAACGGCACGCTGAAGAGCCTCGGCCTGATCGAGCGGTCCTGGAAGCTGCTCGGCACGCAGGCGGGCATCCTGATCGGGCTGGTCCATGCCTTCCTGCCGCTGATGGTGCTGCCCCTGGTGGCGTCGATGGACCGGCTGCCCCGCGACGCCGAAGGCGCCGCCATGTCGCTGGGCGCACGGCGCCGGGCGGTCTGGACGCGGATCATCCTGCCGCTCTGCGCGCCCGGCCTGCTGGCGGGATCGGCGCTGGTCTTCTGCGCTACGCTGACCGCCTTTGTCACCCCGCTGATCCTCGGCCAGGGCAAGATCCCGACCTTCGCCACCATGGCCTACCAGCAGGCTTCGCTGGTGCTTGACTGGCCCTTCGCTTCGGCGCTCGCGGTCGTCATGCTGGCGATCCTGGCCGCCATCGGCGCGCTCGGCTGGGCGGTCCGGCAGGCGCTGCCCGGAGCCGCGCGATGAAGCTCTCCGCGGTTCTCTGGGCGCTGCTGACCGGCGCCGTCCTGCTCTTCCTTCTCGCCCCGGTGGCCGTGCTGATCTTCTCCGCCTTCGACGACGGCAAGTTCTTCCGGTTCCCGCCGCGCGGGCTGTCGCTGCGCTGGTTCGGGGCGGCGCTGGAGAGCCCGGAATACCGCAGCGCGCTGATCAACAGCACGATCATCGCCTGCGTCTCGACCGCGATCTCGGTCACTGCCGGGCTGATGGCGGCGACGGGCCTGTCGCGGGGCGGGCTGAAAAGCCGGGCGCTGGTCGAGCTGCTGCTGCTCGCGCCGCTGACCCTGCCGCTGGTGGTCTGGGCGATCGCGCTGCTGCAGATCTACGCTAGGCTCGGGATCAGCGGCACGTTCGGCGGGCTGGTGCTGGCCCATGCCGTCATCACCCTGCCGCTCTCGGTGCGCATCCTGCTGGCGACGCTGGCTGGCATCGACCCGCAGATGGAGGAGGCCGCCCGCAGCCTCGGCGCGCGGCCCCTGCGCGCCTTCCTGCGCACGACCTTTCCGCTGGCGCTGCCCGGCGTGCTGACGGCGGCGGTGTTCTCCTTCCTCGTCTCGTTCAACGATGTCGTGGTGACGACCTTCATCGCGGGAGCGCGCTGGATGACCTTCCCGGTGCGGATGTATTCGCAGCTGCGCGGCCAGGGGGTCGACCCGATCACCCTTGCCATCGGCGCGATGATCGTCGCCCTGATCCTCGCCGCGGTGATCGCGGGCGAGCTGAAATTCAAGTGGTCCCGCCGGCTATGATGTCCCCCCATGTCCTGATTGACGGCATCGCCAAGTCCTATGGCGGTGCTCCTGCGCTCCGCGGTGCGACCATCGAGATCGGCGAGGGCGAGTTCGCCGCCCTGCTCGGCCCCTCGGGCTGCGGGAAATCCACGCTGCTGCGCATCCTCTCGGGGCTGCTGGAGCCGGACCGCGGCCGCATCCTGCTGGGCGGCGAGGACATCACCCGGCTCCCGGCATGGGACCGCGACATCGGCCTCGTCTTCCAGAACTACGCGCTCTTCCCCCACATGACCGTGGCGCAGAACGTGGGCTTCGGGCTGGAGATGCGGCGGCTGTCGCGCGGCGAGACCCGGACCCGCGTCGTCGATGCGCTGGCCGCCGTCGGCCTGGCCGGGCTCGACCGGCGGCGTCCCTCGGAGCTGTCCGGCGGCCAGCAGCAGCGCGTCGCCATCGCGCGGGCCATCGCCATCCGGCCGCGGCTCCTGCTGCTCGACGAACCGCTCTCCAATCTCGACGCGGTGCTGCGCAGTTCGGTCCGCTCCGAGCTGCGCGAGCTGCATGACCGCACCGGCATCACCACGGTCATGGTCACCCATGACCAGTCCGAGGCGCTGTCGATCGCCGACCGGGTGATCCTGATGAAGGATGGCAGCGTCGTGCAGGCCGGGACGCCGAAGGAAATCTACGGCAGGCCCGCCACGGCCTTCGCGGCCAGCTTCGTCGGCAACCCGCCCGCGGCGCTGTTTCCGCTGCCGTCGGCTGCCGCCGCCGGGGCAGCAGGCTGGCAGCCGCCGCCCCTCCTCCGCGACGCGATCCGGCGCGGCGGCGTCACCATGGCGCTGCGCCCCGAGGATCTGGTCCTGGGCGCAGGCCCGGCCTGCCTGCCGGCCAAGCTCCGGCGCATCGAATTCCAGGGGGCCGACCAGCTGGCCCTGGCCGAGGCCTTCGGCCAGCCGCTGGCCGTCCGGCTCGGCCGCGGCGAGACGGTGGCGGGTCCGCAGATCCGCATCGCCCTGCCGGAGCGCCCCCTGCTCTACGACACCGCCACGGGCGATCCCGTGGCCATCGAACAGCTTGCAGAAGAGGAACAGCCATGAGCGAGCAGAGCGAACTCTGGGCCAGGCGCAGCCCGGCAAAACAGGTCGTCCGCGACCGCATCTGGGCCGCGCTCGAAGAGTCCGGCGTCGCCGTCGGACCGGCCCGCAACAACATCCCGAATTTTGCCGGGGCCGACACCGCGGCCTTCCGCATGGTGCAGACCGATGCCTGGAAAGCCGCCAGAAACGTCAAGTGCAACCCCGACCCGCCGCAGATCCCGCTGCGCCTGCGCGCGCTCTACGAGGGCAAGGTGCTCTACTGCCCGGTCCCGGCGCTGACCCGGGACTTCCCCTATCTGGAGATCGACCCGGCGGAGCTGGAGAAGAAGGGCGTCAGCTTCGAACTGGCCGCGACCTCGGAAGGCTACATGCAGCATGGCCGCCGGCTCGGCTTCGAGGACGTGCCCGGCTTGGATTTCTGCATCGTCGGCTCGGTGGCAGTGACGCGGTCGGGCGGGCGGATCGGCAAGGGGGCCGGTTTCGCCGATCTCGAGACCGGGATTTTCCGCGAACTCGGCACCATCCGCCCGGATACGCCGATGGTCACGCTGGTGCATTCCACCCAGGTCGTGGACGAGGACCAGATGACGATGATGGCGCATGACAGCCCTCTCGACATGTTCGCCACCGAGGCCGAGCTGGTCGTCACCGGCAACGCCGCCCCGCGGCCGAAGGGGGTCGACTGGGAGCAGGTCCAGCCCGACCAGTTCCGCGACATCCCCTTCCTGGCCGCCCTGCGCGACCGCATGGTCGCCGGAGCGTGACGATGGCACAGACAGCGCTCCCCGTCATCGACGTCTCCGGCCTCGCCTCCCCGGATGCCGCCACCCGCAAGGCAGTAGCCGGCGAAATCGGCCGCGCCTGCGTCGAACACGGCTTCTTCTACGTCTCGGGCCACGGCATCCCCGAAGAGGTGATCCAGGGCGGGGTCGGCGCTGCGCGCCGCTTCTTCGCGCAGCCGCTGGAGAAGCGGCTGGAGATCCGCGCGGGCGCGACCAACCGCGGCTACACCCCGCTGCGGGAATCCGAGCACGAGGAAGGCAAGCCGGACGTCAACGAAGGCTTCGAACTGGGCTTTCCGGTGCCGCCGGAGGACCCGGATTTCGACGGATCGAACCCGGTGCGGGCGCCGAACCGCTGGCCCGATCTGGACGGCTTCCGCGAGCCGGTGGAGGCGCATTACTTCGCCGTCTTCGACCTGGGCATGCGGCTGCTGCGCGGCTTCGCGCTGCATTTCGGCCTGCCCGAGGACTACTTCTCCGGCACCTTCACCCGCCCGGTCGCCGACATGCGGCTGGCGCATTACCCGCCGCAGGACGGCGAGGGGGTGGAGTTCGGCACGTTCGACCACACCGACCACGGCGTCATCACCATCCTGTGGCAGGACAACAATGGCGGGCTGGAAGTGCAGGCGGCTTCGGGCAGCTGGATGCCCGCGCCGCCCGTCCCCGGCACTTTCGTGGTCAATATCGGCGATCTGCTGTCGCACTGGACCAACGGGCGGTTCCGCTCGACGCTGCACCGGGTGATCAACCGCCCCGGCGTCGACCGCCATTCGATCCCGTTCTTCTTCAACCCGGATTTCGACACGGACGTGAACCCGGCCGAGATCCCCGGCATCGCCGATGGCACGCCGGTCCTGCCGCCGGTGGTGTCCGGCCCCTACCTGATCGGCCGCTTCTCGGATTACCGCCACTCCTGGAAGGAGGACGCTGTCTGACTTCCGCGCCGGGACCTGGGCGGGGGCTCAGGCCGCCTCCAGCCTCCGGCCGGTCTCGCTGTCGAAATAATGCAGGTCGGCGGTGTCGTAGCCCAGCGGGATCTCCTGGTTGCGCTGCAGCGCAACGTCCGGGGCCAGCCGCGCGGTCAGCTCCTGCCCGCCGAACCGGCAGATCGCCAGCGTGTCCGACCCCAGCGGCTCGCAGACATCCACCACCGGGCTCAGCCGCACGGCACCGGGCGCGGCGGGGAGCAGGTGCTCGGGCCGGATGCCGACATCGAGCCGCGCCCCGTCCCGTGCGGCAACCTCGCCGAGATCGAGCGCCAGGTTGCCGACCCGCAGCCGCGGGGACGGTCCGCTGCGGTCGAGCGTGCCGGGGAAGATGTTCATCTGCGGCGAGCCGATGAACTCGCCGACGAAGCGGCAGTTCGGACGGTTGTAGAGCTCCATCGGCGGGCCCTCCTGCACCAGCCGCCCGCCGCGCAGCACCACGACGCGGTCGGCGAGCGTCATCGCCTCGGTCTGGTCATGGGTGACATAGACCGTGGTCGTTCCCAGCATCGCGTGAAGCCGCTTGATCTGGGTGCGCATCTCCACCCGCAGCTTGGCATCGAGGTTGGACAGCGGCTCGTCGAACAGGAAGACCGATGGTTCGCGCACGATCGCGCGGCCCATGGCGACGCGCTGGCGCTGGCCGCCCGACAGCTGGCCGGGCTTGCGGTCGAGATAGTCGCCGATCTGCAGGATCGCCGCGGCCTCTTCGACCCTGGGGGCGATTTCCGCGGGCTTGCGGCCGCGCATCTTCAGCCCGAAGCCGATATTCTCGCGCACCGTCATGTGCGGGTAGAGCGCGTAGTCCTGGAACACCATCGCCACGTCGCGGTGCTTGGGCTCGACCTCGTTGACCACCCTGCCGCCGATCTTCAGCGTGCCGCCCGAGATCGCCTCCAGCCCGGCGATCATCCGCAGCATCGTCGACTTGCCGCAGCCCGAGGGGCCGACGAAGGCCACGAATTCGCCATCCTGCACCGAAAGGTCGATGCCGTGGATCGCCCGGTGCGCCCCGTAATCCTTCACGATCCCGTCCAGACGGATATCGGCCATGGGTTCTCCTCCCTGCTGCCCGCGGAAATTTGGGCTTGCATTATCGATAATGATGACGTTATCGATATTGATAATGGAAAACAAGCCCGCATCGGGCGGCCCTGGGAGGATCATCCGGCAGATGGCCGTGGAAAGCTTCAGCACGTCCCCGCTGGCCGATTTCGTGCCGCGCCAGTCGAGCCGCAGGAGCCATGCGGTCTTCGTGGCACTGCAACGCGAGATCGTGCTGGGCAGCCTCGCGCCGGGCCTGGCGCTGACCGAGCTGGACCTCGCGCAGCGCTTCGGCTGCAGCCAGGGCACGGTGCGCGAAGCGCTGATGCAGCTCAACGAGGAGGGGCTGGTCAAGCGGCTGCCGAACCGCGGCACGCATGTCGCGCCCTGCCATGCCGCGGATGCCCGCGCGCTGCTGCAGCTGCGCCGCGAGATCGAGTGCCGCCACCTTGACCGGGTCGCGGAACGCAGCGACGCCCGGCTTATGTCCGACCTGCACGGCCATCTCAACGCGATGCGCAACGCGGCGCGCGACGATGACGAATACCTGCTGTCGGTGCAGGACCGGGCCTTCCACGCGCGGCTGTTCGAGGCGGCGGAGCTGCCGCTGGTCTCGCCGATCCTGACCCGGTGCCTGATCCATGCGCACCGCTACAAGATCCTGAACTCGCAGCCGAACCGTGCGCTGGAGGAGACCGCCGAACGGCATGTGCCGATCCTGGCGGCGCTGGAGGCCCGGGATGTCGAACGGCTGCAGGCGCTTCTGGCGCACCATATTGCGACCATCGTCGATTTCGGGCCCGACCTGACCGGCGGGGAGGAGACGGAATGAGCGGCCCCACCGACAGCATGCAGGCGGTGCTGGACCGCCTGGCGGCGGAGGATGCCGGGCTTGGCGATCCGACGCTGCTCGACCCGCAATCCGGGCGGGCGCTGGCGGCGCTGGCCAACCTGCGCTGGAATGCCGATCTGCCCGGGGTGGCAGAGGCGCGCACCGTGATGCATGCCGACCTGCCCGCGCGGCTGGTCGTGCCGGAAAATGACGGCGGCGCGGAGGCGATCCTGCATGTCCATGGCGGCGGCTGGGCCTTCTGCTCGGCGGCGACCCATGAGGGCGCGGCGCGGCGGCTGGCCATTGCCTGCGGCTGTCCGGTGCTGACGGTTGAGTACCGGCTGGCCCCCGAGCATCCGTTTCCGGCCGGGCTTGACGATGTGCTGGCCGCCTGGGAAGCGCGCGATCCGGCGCGGCGCTGGAGCATCGCCGGGGACAGCGCCGGGGCGAACCTGGCGCTGGCGGCGCTGCTGCGGCTGGCGGGGCAGGGGGCTGATCTGCCCGCGATGGGCCTCTTGTTCTACGGTGTCTTCGGCGCGGACTTCGCGACGCCGAGCTACATCGCGCATGAATTCGGCCCGGGCCTGACCCGGGCCAAGATGCAGCGCTATTGGGACTGGTACGCGCCCGAGGCGGCGCGCGCCGACCCCGAGGTGGCACCGCTGGCGGCAACGGATGCGGCGCTGACCGCGCTGCCGCCCCTGTACCTGAACGCGGCCGGGCTCGACCCGCTGCGGTCGGAAACCGAAGCCCTGGCAGGGCGGCTTGCCGCGCTGGGGCGCAGCGACCGGTTCGATCTCGTGGAGGGGGTCGTTCACGGCTTCATGCAGATGGGCAGCGCCCTGCCGGAGGCGCGGGACGCCTTCGCCGCGGCCGGGGAGGCCTTTGCACGCAAACCCGCTTGAGGAGGCGGGACAAACAGGGAGGAGGACACATGAAACTCGCAAGGATCGGGGCAGCTTCGGCGCTGGCCCTCGCCGCCGGGCTGGCGCATGCCGACAGCACGGTTCATTTCTGGTACCATTTCGACAATGCCGACAACCCGATGGACGCGCTGGTCGAGGAATTCGAGGCGGCCAATCCGGGCATCGCGGTCGAGGCCGAGAACGTGCCCTGGAACAGCTACTACGACCAGCTCTACACCGCGATCATCGGCGGCAACGCCCCCGACGCGGCGATGGTCAAGATGTTCGCCCAGCCGCGGCTGGTGGAGATGGGCGCGCTGGAGCCGATCGACGAGCAGCTCGCGTCCTGGGAGGGCACGGACGGGCTGCAGGACAACCTGCTGGAGCTGACCAAGGCGGCGGATGGCAGCCACTACTACCTGCCGGTGCAGTATGTCGTGCTCTATCTCTACTATCGCGCCGACATGTTCGAGGAACTCGGGCTCGAGGTGCCGCAGACCTGCGACGGCTTCCGCGCGGCGGCCAAGGCGCTGACCCGCGACACGGACGGCGACGGCCAGACCGATGTCTACGGCTTCGGCTTCCGCGGCGCCAAGGGCGGCCATGACCACTGGGCCAGCTTCACGCTGGGCCGCGACGGCGTCAGCCTCGAAAACGGGCTGAACAGCGAGGCCGGCATCGCGGGCACGCAATTCGTCGCCGACCTGTTCCGCGAGGACAAGGTGTTCCCGCCCTCCGCGCCGAATGACGGCTTCCAGGAGATCATCGGCGCCTTCAAGGCCGGCAAGACCGCGATGACCATCCACCATATCGGATCGGCCAACGGCATGGTCGAGGCGCTCGGCGACAAGGTTTCGGCCGCGCCGGTGCCGGAATGCGGCGGCGGGCGCTGGACCGCCTTCGGCGACGAGAGCACCGCGGTGCTGTCCTCCGCGTCGGACAAGGAGGCCGCGTGGAAGTGGATCTCCTTCCTCTCCTCCGCGGGCAACAATGCGCGGTTCAACGAGGCGACCGGCCAGCTGCCGGTGGTCAAGGCTGACAGCGAAAGCTGGTCGATGCATCCGCAGCGCTTCGTCGAGGCCACGGTCGACAGCCTGCCCTTCGCGCATCTGCTGCCGAACAGCTCGGCCACGGCGGATTTCGTCAACACCGTCTGGCCGACCGCCATGCAGCGCGTGCTGACCGGCGACATCACCGCGGCGGAGATGAACGAAGAGATCACCGCGCTCTTCGACGACTGATCCTGTCCGCCGGGGCGCCCGCCGCCCCGGCCCGCCCGCATCCCCCGATTTCCCCGAAGCGATCCGGACCATGACCGACGCAACCATGACCCATGCCCAGACCCCAGGCGGCAGCCTGCCGCGCCGTTCTCTGTCGCGCCGGGTGCTGCCCTATGCGATGCTGTCCCCGGCCGTGCTCGTCACGCTGGCGATCGTGTTCCTGCCGATGATCCAGACCGCCTGGATGAGCCTGCATGACTACGTGCTCTTCCGCCCCAACGATTTCGAGTGGGTCGGGCTGCAGAACTTCCGCACGGCGCTGGCCGACGAGGTGTTCTGGATCTCGCTCGGCCATACCGTGATCTGGATGGCGGCAACGATCCCGGCGCAGCTTCTGCTCGGGCTCGCCACCGCGATGCTGCTGAACCAGCATTTCCCCTGGCGGCCTCTGGCCCGCGCGCTGATCATCATTCCCTGGGCGCTGCCTTCGGTGGTGATCGCGCTGATGTGGGTCTGGATCTACGACAGCAACTACGGCGTCGCCAACGAGTTCCTGCTGCGCCTCGGCCTGATCCGCCAGGCGATCCCGTGGCTCGCCGATCCCGACACCGCGCTCGGCGCGATCATCCTGACGCTGACCTGGCAGGGCTTTCCCTTCTTCGCGGTGATGATCCTCGCCGGCCTGCAGTCGATCCCGAAAAGCTATTACGAAGCCGCCTCTATCGACGGCGCCTCCGCCTGGCGGCAGTTCTGGCACATCACGCTCCCGGGGATCTCCGGCGTGATGATGACTGCCGTGCTGCTGCGGCTGATCTGGGTGGCTAACAGCTTCGACGTGATCTTCGTGATGACCGGCGGCGGGCCCGGCTACGCGACCTACACGCTGCCGCTCTATGCCTTCGTCAAGGCGCGCACCAACCTGGATTTCGGCTACGGCTCGGCCATCGCCGTCCTCTTCACCATGCTCCTGATGGTCGTCGTCGTGATCTACCTGCGCCGCACCGGAAAGGCGGTGGAGTGATGGCATTGCGCAGGCCCTCCACGCTCCGCCGCATCCTGACCGTCGACCTGCCCATGGCGGCGATCCTCACCTTCACGCTGGGACCGTACCTGTGGATGTTCCTGACCTCGGTCAGCAACGAGGACACGCTCTTCACCGAGGGGCCGTCGCTGGCCGGCGCGAGCGTCGCAAACTATGTCCGTCTGTTCGAGACGGTCGGCTTCGGCTCGAACCTGATGGACAGCCTGATCGTCTCGGCGGGGACGGTCGCGGTGGGGCTCTCGCTCAGCGTGACGGCGGCCTATGCCTTCTCGCGCTTCAACTTCCCGGGCAAGCGCCTGCTGATGCTGCAGTTCCTGCTGATCAACATGTTCCCGCTGGTCCTGCTGATCCTGCCGCTCTTCGTGCTCTTCCGGGTGCTGGGGCTTCTGGACACTCACGCGGCGCTGATCATCGCCAATTCGACCGTCGCCATCCCGTTCTCGATCTGGATGATGGTCAGCTACATGAACGGCATCCCGCGCTCGCTCGACGAGGCGGCGATGACGGACGGATGCACGCGGCTGCAGGCGCTGGTGCGCGTCGTGCTGCCGCTCTGCCTGCCGGGGATCATCGCCACCGGCATCTACATCTTCATCACCTCCTGGAACGAGTATCTCTACGCGCTGACCCTGGGCGGCCGCAACGTGCGCACGATCACCGTCGCCGTGCAGACCCTGATCGGCGAATACGAGGTGCAATGGGGCCTGCTGACTGCGGGCGGCATCACCGGCGCGCTGCCGGCCACGCTCCTGTTCCTGCTGGTGCAGAAACGCCTGATCTCCGGCCTGACCCAGGGCGCGGTGAAGGGCTGAGAAAGGACGAGGACTTGGACAATCCCATCGGCATCATCTCCATGCAGTTCATCCGGCCGTTCCGCGGCACCGACCTGCACTATTTCGCCAAGGCGGCAGAGCTCGGCTTCGACTTCGTCGAGCTCCTGGTGCCCGAACCCGAGGACGAGCTGCCCCTTGCTGCGGCGCGCAAGGCGGCGGAGGAGGCAGGCATCTTCCTCGTGCTGGCCGCACGGGTGAACGTGCAGCGCTCCATCGCCTCCGACGACGAGACAGCGCGCAAGGGCGGGCTCGACTACCTGCGCCACTGCGCCGATGTCGCCTCGGAACTCGAATGCCCCATCGTCGGCGGCCCGCTCTATGGCGAGCCCATGGTCTTTGCCGGACGGCCGCCGGTGCCGCGCTCGGATGCCGAGATCGCCGAGCGCGCCATGCGCACCATCGAGGGGCTGGCCGCGGTCGCCCCGCATGCCCGCGCCCGGGGAGTGACACTGGCGGTCGAGGCGCTGAACCGGTTCGAGACCGATATCCTCTCGACCACGCGTCAGGCGGTGGAGCTGGTCGATGCCGTCGGCGATGCCGGGGTGAAGCTGATGCTCGACACCTTCCACATGAACATGGAGGACCGCTCGATCCCCGATGCGATCCGCCTTGCGGGTGACCGGATCGTGCATTTCCAGGCCAACGAGAACCATCGCGGCCATCCCGGCACCGGGCATCTCGACTGGACCGCGATCATGCGCGCGCTGGCGCAGGTGGACTATCGCGGGCCGATCTCGCTGGAGCCGTTCCGCCGCGCCGATGACCGCATCGCGCTGCCCATCGCGCATTGGCGCGCGCCGCGCGAAGACGAAAGCGCCAAGCTCCGCGCCGGGCTCGGCGTGATCCGCAATGCCCTGACCCTCGCCGAGGTGGACCAATGATCAATATCGGCTGGATCGGCTGCGGCCGTCACGCCCGCCAGATGCTGCTGCCGCAGCTCGGCCGCAACGGCATCCGCATCGCTGCGCTCTGCGACCGCGATCCCGAGATGCTGGCCCGCACCGCGGCGGAATACGGCGTCACGGCGCTCTGTTCGGATTTCCGCGAGCTGATCGCCACGCCCGGGCTCGATGCCATCGGCATGGCGGTGGGGCCGGATCTGCACCGCGCCGCGACCATCGCCGCGCTGGAGAAGGGCCTGCCGGTCTTCATGGAGAAGCCGCCCGCCGCCGATGCGGAGGGCGCGCGCGAAGTGGCGGCCGCGGCGGAGCGCGCGGGCAAGCCGGTGATCGTCGGCTTCATGAAGCGCTATTCCACCGGCAACCGGATCGCGAAGAACGTGCTCGGCGGTGGCAGCTTCGGCCCCGTGCTGGGCATCACCGGCGCCTACATGACGGCGCCCACCTATTTCGCGGGCGAGCCGGATTACACGGGCTTCTACCTGCATCACTGCGTGCATTACATGGACCTGATCCCGTGGTTTGCGGGCGGCGATTTCGGCGATATGACGGTGCGCAGCGCCTCGCCCGCGCCGGGCAAGCTGCTGATCCACCTGAACTTCACCACCGCAGAGGGGGTGATCGGCAATGTGGTGATGGGCACGGTGCAGTCGCGCGGCACGCCGATGGAGGAGATCCGCATCATGGGCGACCATGCGCGGCTCCATGTCGACAACATCATCGACGTGGCGCTCTACCGCGATCCGCCCTTCAAGGCGGAGGACCCGGGCGCAACGCTCGATCCGGCCTGCGACACGCTGAGCTGGCGGCCGAACTTCACCGCGGCGGCCAATGAGGATCACAAGGGCTATGCCGCGCTTCTTGCCGATGTGGCGGCGGTGTTCCGCGGCGAGGCGCGGCCGGTGCCGGACATTGCCGATGGCGTCCGGGCGATGGAACGGCTCGAGCGCATGATCGCGCAGATCGGCGCCTGACCGCGCGGGAGGTCCGGTGCCCCCGGACCTCCCGGCCAGTCCGCTCCGTCAGACTGCCGGGCGGCGGTGGCGGGTCGCCTGCTCATAGGCATGGGCGCACTTGATCAACCCGTCCTCGCTCCATTGCAGCCCGAGGAAGATCAGCTCGAAGGGCGCGCCGGAGGCATAGTAGCCCGCGGGCACGGTTACCCCGGGAATGCCCGCGATGTTCAGCTCGCCCACTGTGGTCTCGAGGATCGCGTCGCCCGAATGCAGCCCCGGCAGCTCGCGCAGCATCTGCGGATAGCACAGCGCGTCGAGCGCGTGGCGCTCGAACACCTCGCCGAGCAGCTCCAGATAGCGGGCCTTCAGCGCGGTGAATTCCGGCAGCGCCGGCGGCGTCTCGGGCGATTTCATCGCTTCGACGAAATCCGGCAGCTCGTTGAGATAGCCGAGGATCGCGCCCGGAGCGAAGGGGTCCTCGGATTTCGTGGCCTCGACGAATTCCGCCCAGGTCCGGATCGCGGCATCCGGGCCGAGGCGGCGCAGATAGCAGGTCACGTCATAGGCGATGGATTCCAGCCCGCGACCGTCGAAGAACGGCGTGCCCGGCGTCACCTGCCGCAGCGTCGCGAACTCGGTCCCGGCAAAGGGATCCTCGACGAGGATGGCACCGGCGGCCTCGAGCTCGGCTTTCGCCCGCGCGTAGAGCGCCGCCGCCTCGTCCGACAGCGCATCCGGCCGCCAGCCGGGGCCGTAGAGCCCGATCCGCTTGCCCTTCAGCCCGTCCGCCGAGAGCCCCGCCGCATAGCCGCCCGCCGGGATCCGCCCGATCGAGGCCAGCGTCTTCGGATCCTCGGTGGTGAAGCCCGCCAGCACGTCGAGGCAGAGCGCCGCATCCTCGACCGTGCGCGCGATCGGCCCGACGACGTCGCGGTTGCCCGACAGCGGCACGACCCCGGCATTCGGCACCAGCCCGATGGTCGGCTTGATGCCGACGAGATCCTGCGCCGAGGCCGGGTTCTGGATCGAGCCGCCGGTTTCCTCGGCGAGGCCCACCACGGCCATATGCGTGGCGACCGCGGCAGCCGTCCCGGCGCTGGAGCCGCCCGGGGCGCGGTCCTCGATGGCCGGGTTGATCGTCGGCCCGGCCCAGCTGTCATTGGCATGGGTGCCGGTCCAGCTGAGGATCGGCACATTGGTCTTGCCGAGGATCACCGCATCGGCGGCGCGCATCCGCGCCACGACCGGGCTGTCGCGCTCGGGCATCAGGTCGACCCCGCCAGAGGCGGCATGCAGCAGCCGCCAGCCCGCGGTGGAGGGAAAGCCTTTCATGTCCATCGGGTCCTTGACCACGACCGGCACGCCCGCCAGCGGGCCGAGCGGCTCGCCCGCGGCGCGGCGGCGGTCGATCTCGCGCGCAGTGTCCAGCGCCTCGGGGTTCTCGAAGATGATGGCGTTGTACCTGCCGTTCAGCGCCGCGACCTGGGCCAGCGCGGCTTCGGCCAGGGCGAGGGCGGTGAAGCGGCCCGAGGCCAGGCCCTCGCGGATCGCGGGAATGGTCAGCGTGCCCAGCATCTCGGGCGTGATGGCTGCGGTCTGGTCGAGCGTGTCGCTCATCTCGGGGGTCCTTTCCCGGCGCCGGGCATGGCGCCGCCGGTGCCGCCGGAGCGGGCTCCGCGGCAGGTCAGTGAAGATGTTGGCCGCAGGCAGGCAAGGCCCCGGAACGGGACGCGGCGCATGGATCTGCGGCGGGGAATGGGGGTGCTGACAGCGCTGTCAGGGGGCTTGGCGCCCGGGATGCCGCATCGCGGGATGCGGGCCTCCGGTGGCCCGGGACAGCTGCCCAGGGGACCGGAACGGTGCCGATCCTGCGCCGCGTCCCGGGGCCGGTCAAGATCGAAAATGAAAATGCCGCCCTGCAGCGAAGGGATTTGACATTGCCGTCCGCTTCGCCTTTCCTGCCGCCCGAAGAACCTTGAGCAGGGCGGCTCTCTTCCGGTCATCGGCGACCGGACGGGGCCGCCCTTTGCCGTTTGCGACGATGGGATGATGAGTTGAGCACCGAGGATACCTGGCCGATCGGCATCGTGATGTCCGAGACCGGCGTGACCGGCATGATCGAGAAGACGCAGGTCGCCGCCGTCCGGCTGGCGGTTGACGAGATCAATGCCGCGGGCGGGGTGCGGGGCAGGGCGCTGGCGCCGCTCTGGCGCGATCCGGCCTCGACGCCGCGGCGCTACCGTGACCAGGTGCTGGAATTGTGCCGCGATCACGGCGTGCGGGTGATATTCGGCGGGCATATGTCGAGCACGCGCAAGGCGATGCTGCCGATGGTCGAGGCGCAGAACGCGTTGATGTTCTATCCGACGCTCTACGAGGGCTTCGAGTATTCGCGGCACTGCATCTATACCGGCGCCGCGCCCAACCAGAATTCGGTGCCGCTGGTCGACTATCTCTATGCCGCCTTCGGGCGGCGGCTGCTGCTGATCGGCTCGGACTACGTCTATCCCTATGAATCGAACCGGATCGTCGGCGATCTCTTCCGCTCCAAGGGCGGCGAGGTTCTGGACGAGGTCTATGTCCCGCTCGACCTGCGCGGCGAGCATGTGGCGCGGCTTCTCGAGCTGGTCGCGGAAACCCGGCCCGACGTGATCTACTCGACGCTGGTCGGCGACGGAATCGTGCGCTTCTACGAGGCCTACCGCGCCGCCGGGCACGACCCCGAGACGCTTCCCATCGCCAGCCAGTCGACATCGGAGGTCGACGTGATGCGGATGAAGCCGGGCACGGCGGATGGCCATGTCATTGCCGCGCCGTTCTTCGATTCGCTCGGCACGCCCGCGGCGCAGGGATTCGCCGGGGCGTTCCGCGCGGCGACCGGCGGCGCGCTGCCGGTGACCGCTCCGGCGGAGGCGGCCTATTTCTCGGTGCATCTCTATGCGCGCGCGCTGGCGCTGGCCGGAGACGACCATGTCGACCGGCTGCTGCCGGCGCTCTACGAGGTGGAATACGAGGCGCCGCAGGGGCCGGTGCGGATCGACCGGCTGACCAACCACACCCATCTGTGGCCGCGGGTCGCGCGGATCCGCGAGGGAAAGCCCTACGAGATCGTCAGCGATCCGCGGCGCCGCGTGCCGCCCGATCCCTACCTGATAGACGTCGCGGGCGCGGAGGAGCCGGAAGAGGCCTCCGCCCCCGGGCTCTGCTGAGGAGGCGCGCCCATGTCTTCGGCCTTCCTGAAGGAACTGCGCAATCTCTCGGTCGTCGTGCTGCATCCGATGGACGAGGAGGGCACCGCGCTGACCGACCACCTGCGCCGGATCGGCTGCCAGCCGCAGCTGATCTGGCCGGTGCCCGAGCGCCTGCCCGAGCGCACCGACATCCTGATCCTCGCCATCGAGGACCATGCCCGCGAGGAGCTGCGCGGTTTCCTGCGTTCGATCCCGAATCCGGCGCCGACCATCCTGGCGATCGTCGGCTACGAGAACCCCGCGACGCTTCAGCTGGTGCTGGAAAGCGGCGCGATGGCGGTGCTGAGCCGCCCGATCAAGCCGTTCGGCCTGCTCACCAACCTGGCGATCACCCGCAATGTCTGGAAGCAGAACCAGCAGCTCGCCCGCGACGCGCGGCGCTTCAAGCGCAAGGTGATGGGAGACCAGATGGTGCTGCGCGCCAAGACCATCCTGATGGCCGGCGAGGGTCTGAACGAGGACGAAGCGCATCGCGAGCTGCGCGCCCGCGCGATGAAGCGGCGCATCGCCATCGAGATCATGGCCCGCGAACTGGTGGAACGCCATGACGCCGCCGCCCCTGCGGGGCAGGGCGCAAAAACTTGACGCAGGCCCGGCAAAGGGCCTTGTCCTCGGGCCGGGCCTTGCGCTAGCCTCGCTCCATTCCGGTCTGGTCCCCAGCATTGGCCATCAGCCCGGAGGCGCCGCAAGGTGCCGCCCCATAGGCAAAGACGCCCGCACCGGTCCCCCGCAGGGACCCTGCGGGCGTTTTGCGTTTCGACAGCGTCGTCGGCTTCCTCTCCATCCGTTCCGCGCCCGAGCGCCCGGTTTCCTGCATGCTGCGGGCCGGTCCCCTGCGCGCGTCCAACAGGGACAGAAAAAATGAATCTGAACCGCCGCAAATTCCTGACCACCACCGCAACCGCCGGGGCCGCGCTGGCCGCGCCGGGCTATCTGCGCCGCGCCATGGCTGCGGGCGAGCCGATCCAGGTCGGCGCGCTCTATTCCCAGACCGGCGGCCTGTCCGTCGTCGAGAAGATGCTGGCCGCGGGCGTGCGCATGGCTGCCGAGGAGATCAATGCCGCAGGCGGCGTGATGGGCCGCCCGATCGAGGTCCTCGTCGAGGACGGTGCCTCCGATCCCAAGACCTATGCCGAGAAGGCGCAGAAGCTAGTGATCCGCGACCGCGTCTCCACCGTCTTCGGCTGCCACACCTCGGCCTCGCGCAAGGCGGTGCTGCCGATCTTCGAGCGCCGCGGCGCGATGCTGTTCTACCAGACCCACTACGAGGGCTTCGAATGCTCGCCGAACGTGGTCTATTCGGGCGCCGTGCCGAACCAGCAGCTGGGCAACTACCTGCCCTGGATCCTCGAGACGCTGGGCAAGAAGAAGGTCTTCATCGTCGGCTCGAACTACGTCTATCCGCGCGAGATGGCGAAGGTCTCGAAGGGCCTGATCGAGGCCGGCGGCGCCGAATGGGTGGCTGACGAATATCTCGAGCTCGGCCATTCGGAATGGGCGGTGATGGTCAACAAGATCAAGGACTCGGGCGCCGACGTGGTGCTGTCGAACGTGGTCGGCGACTCGATCATCTCCTTCTACCGCGAGTTCATCAACCAGGGCCTCAGCCATGAGGAAATCCCGATCTGCGCGACGGTGACCTCGGAGATCGAGATCGCGGCCATGGGCCCGGAATACGCGGCCGGCAGCTACACCTCCTTCCCGTATTTCATGTCGCTCGACACCCCGGCGAACCACAGCTTCATCGAGCGCTACCGCGCCTTCGTGGGCGATCCGCAGGCCACGACCTACCACTCGCTCGAAGCGGCCTATTTCCAGGTCTTCCTGTGGAAGCAGGCGGTCGAGGCCTCGGGCGACATCACCGCGGAGGCGATCCGCGAGGGCGTGCGCGGCCAGGAATATGCGGCGCCGGGCGGCGAGGTGAAGATCGACGAGGACAACCTGCATTGCTGGCTGACCCCGCGCATCGGACAATGGCAGGCGGATGGCCAGTCGAAGATCGTCGACGAATACCCGGCGCCGATCAAGCCGCTGCCCTATGCGGCCTATGGCGAGACCGCAGACAACCTGTTCTGCACCCGCGAAGGGCTCGACAGCTCCAAGCTCTGAGCCGCCGCCCGCCCGCATCCTCCGGGATGCGGGCCCCCTCACGACAAGGAGACAGTTGACGTGGTCGACATCCTGTTCATCGGGCTCTCGCTCAGCTCGATCCTCCTCCTGGTGGCGCTCGGCCTGGCCGTGACCTACGGTGCCATGGGGATCATCAACATGGCGCATGGCGAGATGGTCATGATCGGCGCCTATACCGCCGTCATGGCCAAGATCTGGCTCGGGCTCGGGCTGATCGCGTCGATCCCGCTGGCCTTCGCCGTCACGGCGCTGGCCGGGCTCGCCATCGAGCGGCTGGTCGTCCGCCGCCTCTATGGCCGGCTTCTCGACACGCTGCTGGCGACCTGGGGCATCGCGATCCTGCTGCAGCAGGCGATCCGGCTGGAATTCGGCCTCAGCTTCCTCGGCATCCATATCGCCGGGCTCGGCTCGGGGCTGCAGAACGTGCCGGTGCCCGCCGCGCTGCAGGGGACGGTGCGGCTGCTCGGCCACGATTTCAACGCCTACCGCATCTTCATCGTCGCGATGACGGCGGTGCTGGCCGTGGCGACCTGGGCGGTGATGTACCGCACGGCGCTCGGCATGAAGGTGCGCGCGATCATCCGCAACCCGCAGATGGCCGCCGCCTGCGGCATCGCCGTGGCGCGCACCAATGCGCTGACCTTCGCGCTCGGCTCTGGGCTTGCGGGCGTCGCCGGCGTGCTGATGGCCGGGTTCAAGACCGTGGCCCCCGACATGGGCGCGACGCTGGTCGTGGACGGCTTCATGGTGGTGGTGACCGGCGGGGTCGGCAGCCTCCTGGGCACGGTCGCGGCCTCGGGGCTGCTCGGCGAATTCAACGCGCTCGTCGCCATGGCCTCCAACGACATCATCGGCCGGGCCGCGGTCTTTGCCGTGGTGATCGGCGTCATCCTCCTCAAGCCCGCCGGGCTCTTCACCTTCAAGGGGCGCTGACATGGCCGGACCTCTGGCGAACTACCGTTTCTGGGCCTATGCGGGCCTTGCCGTCCTGCTGCTGGCGCTGCCGCTCGTCGGCGACGAATTCTGGCTGAACCGCGTGGCGAAATACCTCTGCTACGGCATGCTCGGCGCCGCCGTCGCGCTGACCTGGGGCTATGCCGGGGTGCTGAACCTCGGGCAGGGGCTGTTCTTCGGAATCGGCGCCTATGCCATGGCGATGGGGCTGAAACTGAAGAGCTACACCTCGCTGCAGCAGGGATCGGACCAGCCGGTGCCGGATTTCATGCTGTGGAACGCCCAGCCCGGCGCCCCGACCGAGCTCTGCTGCATCACCCCCGGATCCTGGCTCTGGCTGCCGTTCCAGTGGCAATGGACGGGCGTGATCGTGGCCGTGGTGCTGCCGGTGCTGCTGGCGGGGATCATGGGCCGGATCATCTTCGGCCAGCGCATCTCGGGCGTCTTCGTGTCGATCATCACCCTGGCGCTGGTGCTCCTCGTGCGGCTCGTCGTGGTCGATGCCCAGCCGCTGACCAATGGCTTCAACGGGCTGACCGATCTCGGCTGGCTGACCGTCGCGGGCCATGAATTCGACCCCTATGCGAAAGGCACCTACTACCTCGTGGCGGTGGCGCTGATCCTCGTGCTCGGCCTGTCGCGGATCCTCGTGGCGACGCGGGCGGGCACGATCCTGCAGGCGACCCGCGACAGCGACACCCGCGCGCTCTATCTCGGCTATGACGTTCCGGCCTACCAGACGTTCTTCTTCGCCGTCTCGGCGGGGATCGCGGGGCTGGCGGGCATGCTCTATGTCATCGTCTCGGAATTCGCCTCGCCCTCGTTCCTGGAGCTGTCCTTCTCGATCACCATGGTGGTCTGGGCGGCCGTGGGCGGGCGCGGCTCGATCCTCGGCGCGGCCGTCGGCGCGATCCTCATCAACATGATCGAGG
Organism: Mangrovicoccus sp. HB161399; assembly: GCF_013184745.1. Classification (GTDB taxonomy): domain Bacteria; phylum Pseudomonadota; class Alphaproteobacteria; order Rhodobacterales; family Rhodobacteraceae; genus Mangrovicoccus. Next base: position 106,527 of record NZ_JAATVU010000010.1, on the reverse strand, counting down.
CCCGCGTTTCCGAAACCGAGGCGCTGGTCGAGGCCTGGAAGGCGATCATCGGGCTGCTCTTCGTCGTGACTGTCATCTACCTGCCCAAGGGCCTGTCGGGGCTCGCGCATGACGGCATCGCCCGCTTGCGGATGCGCCGTCCGGCGCTGCGGCTCAAAGAGGAGGCCGGGCAATGACCGCTGCCTTGATGCTTGACGGGCTGGCCGTCGATTTCTCCGGCTTCCGCGCGGTGGACGGCGTGTCCATGGCGGTGGCCCAGGGCGAGCTGCGCGTGCTGCTCGGCGCCAATGGCGCGGGCAAGACGACGCTGATGGACCTGATCTCGGGCAAGACCCGGGCGACCGAGGGCAAGGTGCTGGTCCAGGGGCGCGACGTGACCGGACTGCGCGAGCACCGCATCGCCCGCGCCGGCGTGGGGCGCAAGTTCCAGATCCCCTCGGTCTTCTCCGGGCTGACCCTGCGCCAGAATCTCGAGGTCGCGCAGTCCAGGCGCCCCTCGGTCTGGTCGAACCTGCGCTTTGCCCTCGGCATGTCCGAGAAGGCGCGGCTTGCCGAGGTGCTGGAGCTGATCGGGCTCGAAGCCGAGGCCGGGCGCGAGGCGGGGCTGCTGAGCCATGGCCAGACGCAGTGGCTGGAGCTTGGCATGCTGATGATCCAGGACGCTTCGGTGATCCTGCTCGACGAGCCGACCGCGGGGATGACCCAGGGCGAGACGGCGAAGACCGCCGAGATCATCAACCGGCTGAAGGGGCGGCACACGCTCCTGGTGGTGGAGCACGACATGGCCTTCGTGCGCGACATCGCCGAGCGGATCACGGTGCTGCATCTGGGCCGCGTGCTGGCCGAGGGCAGCGTCGCCTTCATCGAGAACCACCCGGAGGTGAAGGCCGCCTATCTGGGCAAGCAGGGGATCGCATGATGCTCGAACTGGTCAATCTGGACGGCTATTACGGGCGCTCGCGCGCGCTCGAGGGCATCGACCTCAAGGTCCCCAGGGGCGAGATCACCGGGATTGCCGGGCGCAACGGCACCGGCAAGACGACGCTCCTGAAGACGATCATGGGGCTGACCGAGACGAAATCGGGGCAGCTTCTGGTCGGCGGCACCGACTATGCCCGGCGGCCGACGCATGAGCGGGCGCGGGCAGGCATCGCCTATGTGCCGCAGGGCCGGGGCATCATCCCGGAATTCACCGTGCGGGAAAACATCCTGATGGGCGGGTTTGCCGCCCGCTCGGGGCGGCGCGCGGTGCCCGATATCGTGCCCGAGCTCTTCCCCTATCTGGCCGCCAACATGGCCCGCCCCGGTGGGGTGCTGTCGGGTGGCCAGCAGCAGCAGCTGGCCATCGCGCGGGCGCTGGCGGCGGAGCCCGACATCGTGCTGCTCGACGAGCCGAACGAGGGCATCCAGCCCTCGATCGTCGAGGAGATCGAGGCGGTGATCCTCAGGATGCGCGACGAGCTGGGGCTGACCGTGATCCTGGTGGAGCAGAATATCGGCTTCCTGCGCCGCGCGGCCAGCCAGTTCGCCATGCTGGAAAAGGGCCGGATCGCCTGCGGCGGCCCGATTGCCGGGCTGACCGACGCGGTCGTCGAGACCTACATGACGATCTGAGTCCGCAGGCCCGGGGGCCTTCCGGCTCTTCGCGGCGTCCGTTGCAGCGCGGGCCTTCGGTCCGGATTCCGGCAGCGGGCGGGCGGGAGCCGGGGTCTGGCCGGCTGGCGTCCCTGCCGGGTTTCGCCATGCGGGGAAACGGCTCCGTCTCCGGCCTCCTTGGAGGCGCGCGGCGCGGTCCGCCCGGCCTGTTGCGGCCGACGATGCGGCACCGGCGCGGGCGTCCTCCGGTCGGACCTGTTGCGCTTGTCCCGCGAAGAGCGGCGGGATGTTGCACCTGCGCGGAAATGCTCAGATGGCGACCGCGGCTTGCGGCTGCGCCCCGCACCGCAGGCGCCCGCTCAGGCTGCGCGGCGCGGAGGCGCGAGAAGGCCGAAGCGTCCGGCGTGGAAAAGGAGGGGCGGCGCATCCGCGTCCTGCGCAATGCGGCGGACATGGCCGATGAACAGGACGTGGTCGCCCGCTTCGATCTCCTGCACCACGTCGGTGTGGAACACGGCCGCCGCCCCGGCCAGAACCGGCAGGCCGTCCTCTTCGCCCAGCACCGAGGCCAGAGCCGGGTCGTGGCGGCCGGCGAAATGCATTGCGACCGGTTCCATGTCCCCGGCCAGGACGTTGACGGCATAGCGGCGCGCCGCGCGTATCTCGGCCAGCATCCGGGCCTTGCGCCCGAGCGAGACCGCGATCAGCGGCGGGTCGAGCGACACCGACATGAAGGCGTTCGCGGTCATGCCGAAATCGCCCGCGCCGCTGCGCGTGGTGATCACGGTCACGCCGGTGGCGAAGCGGCCGCAGGCATCGCGCAGCAGGCGCGGATCGATGGTGGTCGTCTCGGTCATGGGGTCAGATCCTCCCTCTGAAATCCTCGATCAGGCGGTGCCCGGCCGCGCGGGCCGGAAATCCGCCGGTCATCAGCGCTTGCGCCTCGGCTGGGCGTCCCGCGCGCAGCAGCGCCCGGATGCGGGTGGACGAGACCGGCACGCCCGCCGGGCAGCAGAGTTTCCGCGGCACATGGACCGGCAGATGCCGGGCCAGCAGCGCCACGTCGCCCGCCTGTCCCGCGCCGAAGCGGAAATCCGCGCCGACATGGACCCGCCGCGGCGCGATGCGGGCTAGGTCGGCGAGGAAGGCCGCGGCCGGACGGGCGGCATAGGCGCGGGTGAAGGAGGCCAGCACGATCACGTCCGGGCCGAGCGCGGCCAGCCGCGCCAGCTTTCCGGCGGTGGAGACCAGCGGTTCCGCCCGGCCGAACATTACCTTGGGCGGCGGATCGAACGTCCAGACCACGGCCGGGACGCCGATCTCGCGGGCCTCGGCGACGGCACCGCGGACCAGGGACTGATGCCCCAGATGGACGCCGTCGAAGGCGCCGATGGTGACGACCGAGGCCGCGAGCCGCACGGCATGGTCCGGCAGCACCCGTGTCGCGTCTCCGCAGAAATCGAGCATGGCAGTCCTCCTTGCGGCGGCGATGCGGGAGAGCATCCGCCCTCCCGCACCCTCGGTGCCGCGCTTTACTGGAAGCCGGCCGAGAGCCGGTTGACGTCCCAGGGGTTCACCAGATCGGGCGCGGTCCAGCCCGAGAGGTCGTATTCGGACATGTAGTCCTCGACGAGCCCGTGCAGCATGTCCATCTCGCCCGTGGCCTTCGCGGTCAGCAGGGTCTCGATGCGGATGTTCTCGTAGTTGCCCGCGTAGTTGGTCTCGTAGAGTTCGTGCCGCCCGCCGAATTCCGATCCCATCGCATCCCACAGCAGCTTCAGCAGCTTCACCCGGTCGATCGCCACCATGCCGTTGGAGCCGCGCACGAAGCGGTCGAGATAGGGGCGGACATCCTCGTTGGCGAAATCGAGCGCGGAGGACGGCAGGTAGATCAGCCCCGAAGCCACGTGCCTTTCGATCAGCTCCTTGATCCGGGAATAGGCCATCGGCGCGAAGACCCGCGAGGCGAGGCCGTAATTCATGTTCGGCAGGACGTAGCCGTCTGTGCCCTCCCAAGGGATCGGCGATTTCACCATGGCATCCGAGATGCCCCAGAACAGGTTGCGCCAGGCCAGGACCTCGCCCACCGCCGTCTGCGGGCCTCGGAACACGCCGGAGCCGGTCGCCTCCAGCGCTTTGGAGAACAGCCCCGAGATGAAGTCGAGCTTCACCGCCAGCCGCGTGGCACCATGCAGCGTGAAGCGCGGCACGAAGCCAGAAGCCGGGAAGAACGCGTTGATCTTCTCGACATCGCCGTAGACGAAGACGTTCTCCCACGGCACCAGCACCTTGTCGAAGACCAGGATCGCGTCGTTCTCGTCGAGCCGGGAACTGAGTGGGTAGTCGAAGGGCGTGCCCATGACGGCGGCGTTCAGCTCGTAGCTGGCGCGGCTGATCAGCTTGACGCCCTCGGAGGCCATCGGTGCGGTGAAGATCAGCGCGAATTTCTTCTCCTTGATGGGGATGCCGTAATGGGCGATGAAATTGTAGTGCGTCAGGGCCGAGCCGGTGGCGACCACCTTGGCGCCCGACACGACCAGCCCGGCATCGGTTTCCCTCTCCACCTGCATGAAGACATTGCCGGTCTCCTCCACCGGCAGGTGGCGGTCGATCGGCGGGTTGACGATGGCGTGGTTCCAGTAGTCGACCCGCTCCTGCGTGCGGGCATACCAGGCACGGGCATTGCCGGCATATTCGCCGTAGAACTCCGCATTGGCGCCGAGCGTGCCCAGGAACGCCGCCTTGTAGTCGGGCGACCGGCCCATCCAGCCATTGGCCACCTTCTGCAGCCGCGCGATCGCGTCGCGCCCGGCGACCAGCTCCTCCGCGCTTTTCGGGCCGAGGAAATAGGGATGGGTCCAGCCGCCCGAGCCCGTATCGGTCGGACGGCCCAGCGTGTCCCGCTCCGCGGCCAGCCGGTCGTACCAGCGGGCGACCATGCGGGCGGAGTTGCGGAAGGCCGGATGCGCGGTGACGTCCCGGACGCGCTCGCCATGGACATAGATTTCGCGCCCGTCGCGGATGCTGTCGAGGAATTCCGCGCCGGTATAGGGCAGGGTCGTTGCCGGGGCGATCTGGTCTTTCATGATGCTCCTCCCATAGAGCGAACCGTTCAGGTTTCAGGTTCTGAAGCGAAATTCGCAGGCGGGCGGACATGCCGAAAGGTATCGGAAGATACCTGTCTTTTTTCCGGAATGAACGGAAAAGTGGTTTCACCGGGAAAGGGAGAATGCGGAAATGCGCTCATTGCGGAAAACGGGGCAGGTTCTGAGGCTTTTTTCCGCCGTCGCACCGGAATGGAGCCTGACGGAGATCGCGCGGGAACTGGGGGTGTCGACGAGCGGGGCCTTCGACCTCGCCGACGGGCTGACAAGGATCGGGCTGCTGCAGCGGGTGACACGCGGCCGCTACCGTCTCGGTCCTTTGGCGGCAACGCTGGGACGGGTGCTGAACGACAGTTCCGCGCTGGTGGCGGCATCGCGGCCGGTGCTGGAGGGGCTGGTCGCGGATTACGGCGAGACAGGCTTCGTGACGGTGCTGGATGGCGGGCGGCTGACGGTCGTGGAATCCGTCGAGGGCACGCGCGCGCTGCGCGTCGCGGCAGACGTGCTGAAGGGCGCGATGCCGCTGCACGAGACGCCGACCGGCATGCTGCACCTTGCGGCCGCCGGCGAGGCGCGGCAGGCCGATTACGCGGTGCAGCATGCCGAGGCGCGCCCGCCGATGCTGCCGCCGGGACGGCGGGCAGAGGCCTATGCGTCGATGGCGGCGGCAGGCTTTGCCGCGGGCGAGCTGGCGCGGGAGCGGGACATCGCCGCCGTCGCTGCCTCGATCCGCAACCATGCCGGCGAGGCTTTCGCCGCGGTCAGCCTGTATGTCCCCCGCACCCGGCACGAGGCGCAGCCGCGCGCCTTCCGGACCATCGTGACGGAGGCCGCCCAGAGGATCACGGCCGAACTCTGCGACGGTCCCAGCCGGAAGCTGCCGCGGCCCGTGGCCGAATACGGCGAGGCCTGATCCGCGGCGGTCAGCGCGGCAGCAGGGCGTCCAGATCCAGGCCCTCGCGGTCCTTGAGGACCTGCAGCACGATTTCCGAGCGGACCTGCGCCACCTGCGGATGCGGCAGCAGGCGGCCATGGATGAACTCCGCGAAGGCCTCCAGGTCGCGCGCGTTGATCTCCAGCACGTAATCGGCATCGCCCGAAACGGAATAGGCCGCGCGGATCTCGGGCTGGAGGGCCACGAAGCGGGCGAAACTGTCCTCGCTGCCCTGTCCGTGCATGCGCAGGTTGACCCGCGTGATCGCCCGGAGGCCGAGCCCCAGCTTCTTCGCGTCGAGCCGCGCCGCGTAGCCCGAGATGATCCCGGCCGCCTCCAGCGCCGCGCGGCGCCGCGAACATTGCGAGGCCGAGAGGTTCGCCAGCTCCGACAGTGCCGCATTGGTCATCGCCCCGTCGTGCTGCAATGCGTCCAAGATTGCGCGGTCGTAATCATCGATGCGCATTCCGTGCATCCTTTCCCGAAATCATGCATCCCTGCGGTCATCTTTCCATCCTGGATGGTTTCAAATGCAACCCCCTTGCATCCGGTTTCCCGCATTGTGGCAGGAGAACAGCCCAGAGGAGGAGATGCGCATGGGACCCTTCCCGCATGACGCCCCGAAGCCCGAAATTTCCGCCAGGAACCCGGCCGGCACGGACGGGTTCGAATTCGTCGAATTCGCCCATCCCGAGCCGGAAAAGCTCGACACGATCTTCCGCCAGATGGGCTTCGTTCCGGTCGCCAGGCATCGCAGCAAGGCGATCACCCTCTACCGCCAGGGCGACATCAACTACCTGCTGAATGCCGAACCGGGCAGCCATGCCGCGGGCTTCGTCGCGGACCACGGTCCTTGCGCCCCTGCCATGGCCTGGCGCGTGGTCGATGCGCAGAAGGCCCTGCAGCGCGCGCTCGACACGGGTGCCACGGAATACACCGGGCCGGGCAAGTCGCTGGACGTCCCGGCGGTCCATGGCATCGGCGGATCGCTGCTGTATTTCGTTGACACCTATGGCGCGGACGGCTCCTGCTATGCGGCGGAATTCGACTGGCTGGGCGAGGAGAACCCGCGTCCCGAGGGCTTCGGCTTCTACTATCTCGACCACCTGACCCACAATGTCGTGCGCGGCAACATGGACACCTGGTACAAGTTCTACCACGACACGTTCAATTTCCGCGAAATCAAGTATTTCGACATCAAGGGCAAGCAGACCGGGCTGGTCAGCCGGGCGCTGACCTCGCCGGACGGCAAGATCCGCATCCCGATCAACGAGTCCACGGACGAGCACAGCCAGATCGAGGAATATCTCAAGGAATACAAGGGCGAGGGCATCCAGCACATCGCCATCGCCTCCGAGGACATCTATGCCGGGACCGACGCGATCGCGGCGGCGGGCATGGACTTCATGCCGGGGCCGCCGGACACCTATTACGAGATGTCCCGCCGCCGGGTGACGGGCCACCAGGAGCCGCTGGAGCGGATGCGGAAGCACGGCATCCTGATCGACGGCGAGGGCGTGGTCGGCGGCGGCGAGACCCGGATCCTGCTGCAGATCTTCTCCAGGACGGTGATCGGCCCGATCTTCTTCGAATTCATCCAGCGCAAGGGCGATGACGGATTCGGCGAGGGCAATTTCCGCGCGCTCTTCGAGTCGATCGAGGAGGACCAGATCCGCCGCGGCGTGCTGAAGGCCGAGCCGGCGGAATAGCCTCCCTGTCCCGATGATCCCGCCGCTCCGGGCGACCGGGGCGGCCTTGTCCGTGCCCGGAGAGACCGCGATGCCCTGGACCGATTACAGCTCTGCGCCGCCCGCGGGCACGCAAGTCTGCGCGCTTGCCGATCTGGACAGGGTTCAGGCCCTAACGGTGGATAGCGCGGCCGGGCAGTTCCCGCTGCTGCTTGTCCGCGACGGGGCGGGGCTGCGTGCCTTCGTCAATGCCTGCCCGCACCAGTACCTGCCGCTGGACTATCAGGGCGGCAACATCCTGTCGGCGGACGGCACGCGGCTGATGTGCACCGCGCATGGGGCGATGTTCGATGCCGTCACCGGCGCGGCGGACCTGGTCGCCCCCTGCGGCCTCGACCCGGTGCCGCTGCAACTCGAGGACGGCATGGTGCTGATCGGCGGATGAGCGTCAGCCGTCTCCGTCTCCGCTGCCGGCCGCGAGGATCAGCTGCCGCAGCATCGCCTCGAGCTGCGAGCTCAGATGCGGCCCGAGGCGGCTGCGCAGGCGGTCGTCATAATCGATGGCCCGCTTCCCCAGTGTGCGGAACACCTCCGTTCCCGCGGGCGTCAGGGTCAGGCTCTCCTGCCGCTTGTCCGCCGCATCGCGGCTGCGCGCCAGCAGTCCGCGCGATTCCAGCACTGACACAGCGCGGCTGACCGCAGTCTTCTCGATATGCGAGATGCGGCAGATCTCTGCCGCGGCCATCGAGCCGAAGCGCCCGAGATTGGCGACGACGCGCCACTGCGTCCGGGTCAGGTCGTATTCGGCGCGGTAATGCTCGTGGAACTCCTCGCTGGTGCGTTCCGCCGCCTGGTTCAGCAGGTAGGGCAGGAAGTTCTCCAGGTTGAATTCTGGCTCCGGGGGCTGGTCTTTGCGGGGCAAGCGTGTCTCCGTCTGCGGCTGGTCCTGTTATGGCAGGACTTGGCGTCTGGGTGCAACTGCAACGGGATTCGTCCGCGAATATAGTTACTGATGCACCGAATTGTGGGAGCTGGCTGCAAGGTTTCAGGGTCGGATCGACATGCGGGCCTGGCGATACACCCTATAATATGCTGGAAGAATGCACATATATATGCTGGCGACACTCGCGATGCGAAGAGGGCATCGGCGGCTTGTCTCTCGATAAAAAGTTGCACTTGACACCGTTGCAAATGTAACGACTAATGACGTTGCAACAGCGACGGGTTTCGGGGAGGAGATCCGGCCGGGCAGCGCCAAGGAGGGCGGTCCCGGCGCTCCTCGACCTGTGCCCGAAGACGAGGAAACGCGATGAACAAGGCATTTGCATCTGCCGGGGACCTTGAGGAGAAGGTCGTCAGCTTCACCGAGGTGGGCGAGGGGCTCTATGCCTTCACCGCGCAGGGCGATCCCAATACCGGCGTCATCATCGGCGACGAGAGCGTCATGATCGTCGAGGCCCAGGCCACCCCGCGCCTCGCCCGCAAGGTCATGGACTGCGTTCGCTCGGTCACCGACAAGCCGATCTCGCATCTGGTGCTGACCCATTACCACGCCGTGCGCGTGCTCGGCGCCTCGGCCTATGGCGCGCGCGAGATGATCATGTCCGACACCGCCCGCGCCCAGGTCGCCGAGCGCGGCCAGGAGGACTGGGACAGCGAATTCGGCCGCTTCCCGCGGCTCTTCCAGGGCCATGAGGAAATCCCCGGCCTGACCTGGCCGACCACGACCTTCTCGGACCGCATGACCGTGTATCTCGGCCGCCGCCGCGTCGACATCATGCATCTGGGTCGCGCCCATACCGCGGGCGACGCTGTGATCTGGGTGCCCGACCAGGAGGTGATGTTCACCGGCGACATCGTGGAATACCACTCGGCCTGCTATTGCGGCGACGGCCATTTCGGCGACTGGCCCGACACCCTGGCCGCGATCGCGGAGTTCGCGCCCAAATCGATCGCGCCGGGCCGCGGCGATGCGCTGGTGGGCGAGGCAATGGTGGCCGAAGCCCTTGCCAACACGGCGGATTTCGTCGCCTCGACCTACAAGCCGGTGGCCAAGGTCGCGGCGCGGGGCGGCACGCTGAAGGAGGCCTGGGACGCGGTGCGCGCGGAATGCGACCCGAAATTCGGGGATTACGCGATCTACGAGCACTGCCTGCCCTTCAACGTCGCCCGTGCTTGGGACGAGGCCCGCGGCATCGACACCCCCCGCGTCTGGACCGCCGAGCGCGACCAGCAGATGTGGGCAGACCTGCAAGGCTGAGCCTGTCCCGCGCCGGGCGAAGACCCGGCGCCTCATCTGACACCGATCCGAAACAATCGCCCCGGGCGCCTGCAGCGCCCGGCCGGGAGAGGCGTGCCGCCACGCCGGGAGGAGCCATGAAAGACTTCGTCGCACCGCGCTACCAGCTCGCGTACAAGCTGTACCCCTACGAGAAATCTCCCGACCAGGACGCGGGAAGCCCCGCGCGCCATCCGGTCGTGGTCATGGGCGGCGGGCCGATCGGGCTTGCCACCGCGCTTGATCTCGGCCGCCGCGGTATCCCCGTTCTGGTCATCGACGACCATGAGGGCGTCGGCATGGGCAGCCGCGCCATCTGCTTCGCCAAGCGCACGCTGGAGATCTGCGACCGGCTGGGCGCCGGCGACGAGATGGTCGCCAAGGGCGTGCAGTGGAACTTGGGCAAGGTCTTCCATGACGACCGCCAGCTCTACGAGTTCAACCTGCTGCCCGAGGCCGGCCACAAGCACCCTGCCTTCATCAACCTCCAGCAGCCCGCCTTCGAGAAGTTCCTGCATGACGCCATCCTGCGTGCGCAGGCGGCAGGCGCGCCGATCGAGATCCGCGGCGCCAACCGCGTCGATGCGGTGGAGAGCTCCGAGCACGGCGCGACGCTCGACCTGATGACGCCGGACGGGCCCTACCGGATTAGCGCCGACTGGCTGATCGGCTGCGACGGCGCGCGCTCGCCCTTGCGCGACATGCTGGGGCTGGGCTTCGAGGGCCGGGTCTTCGAGGACAATTTCCTGATCGCCGACGTGAAGATGACGGCCGAGTTCCCGACCGAGCGCTGGTTCTGGTTCGAGCCGCATTTCAAGTCCGGCGCCTCGGCGCTCCTGCACAAGCAGCCGGACGATGTCTGGCGGATCGACTTCCAGCTCGGCTGGGACATCGACCGCGAAAAGGAGCTGAAGGAGGAGAATATCCGCGCCCGCATCGACGCGATGCTGGGCGAGGGGGCCGAATACGATCTGGTTTGGACCTCGATCTACACTTTCCAGTGCCGCCGGATGGAGAAGTTCCGCCATGGCCGGGTGCTGTTCGCGGGCGACGCCGCGCATCAGGTCAGCCCCTTCGGTGCTCGCGGCGCCAATTCCGGCATCCAGGATGTCGACAACCTCGGCTGGAAGCTCGCGGCGGTGATCAATGGCGCCGCGCCAGAGAGCCTGCTCGACAGCTATGACGCCGAGCGCGTCCATGGCGCCGACGAGAACATCCTGAACTCGACCCGCGCCACGGATTTCATCACGCCGAAAAGCCCGGTCAGCCACATGTTCCGCAACGCGGTGCTGGATCTGGCCGAAACCATGCCATTCGCGCGGACCATCGTGAATTCCGGACGGCTTTCAGTGCCCTGCACCTATGACGGCTCGGGCCTGAACGGCCCCGACGATGCGGCGATGCCGGCGCGCACCCGCCCAGGCAGCCCGGTGCCGGATCTGGCGCTCGGCGACGGCTGGCTGCTGAAGGCGCTGGCCGAAGACGGCTTCACGCTCCTGGGCATGGGCTGCGAGGTTCCGGCGTGGCTCGACGGTGCGGGCCTGCCGGTGACCGGGCTATCCATCCCGGCTGAGACGCCCGAGGCCGGGGCACGCTTCCTCGGCGCGGCGGCTTCGGCTGTCTACCTGATCCGCCCCGACCAGCACGTGGCGGCCCGCTGGGACCATTTCGACGAGGCGGCGGTGCTGGCCGCTGCGAGAAAGGCGCTCGGCCATGATTGAGACCGCGATCGAGGGAACCCGCATGCTGACGACCGCCCCGAACCTGGCCGATCCGGACGAGGCCTATGCCCGCCTGATCGCCGCCCATGAGGGCCTGGCCGAGGCCGAGAGCCACGCGATGAACGCCCGGCTCATCCTCATCCTCATGAACCATGTCGGGGACCAGAAGGTCATCGACGAGGCGCTGGCCCGCGCCCGCGGCTGACGCCTGAGAACGCGCGACCCGGCGGGCGGGGAGGTCCGCCGGGGAAACATCGAAGAGACCGGACAACTCTCAGGGAGGATCCCATGTCCAGATTCACGACCTTCGCGGCCGCTGCCGCGCTCTGCCTTGCCGCCGGTTCCGCCATGGCGGAAGAGCTGGTGCTGTCGAGCTGGCTGCCGCCGCGACACCCGATCGTGGTCAACGCGATCGAGCCCTGGGCCGATGAGGTGGAGAAGGTCACCGATGGCCGCGTCACCGTGCGCGTGCTGCGCAAGCCGCTGGGCAGCCCGGCGGCGCATTTCGACATGGCCCGGGACGGCGTGGCCGACATCACCTACGGGCTGCACAGCTTCACCGAGGACGACCGGTTCAAGGGCGCGGAGCTGGGCCAGTTCAGCTTCCTCGGAGACGATGCCGCGGCGAACTCCGGGGCCTTCTGGTCGGTCTACCGCGACAAGCTGGGGGCCGAGCAGGAACATGCGGGGACCAAGCTGCTGGGCCTGTTCATGCACGGGCCGGGACTCTTGCACAACAACAAGATGGAGATCACCCAGGTCTCGGACCTCCAGGGGATGAAGATCCGCGTGCCGGGCGGCTATGCCGCCGACCTGATGGCCGGGCTCGGCGCAACGCCGCTGTTCATGTCCTCGCCCGAGGTCTACGAGAAGCTCAGCCGCGGCGTCATTGACGGCGTGGCCTTCACCTACGAGGCGCTGACCGCCTTCCGCCTGACCGACGACATCAAGTACTCGATGACCGTGCCGGGCGGCATCTACAACACCACCTGGTTCCTGGTGATGAACCAGGGCAAGTGGGACGGCATCTCGGCGGAGGACCAGGCCGCGATCGAGGCGATTTCGGGCGAGGCCTTCGCCGCGCGCGTGGGAAAGGCCTGGAACGACGCCGATGCGGCGGCCGAGGCCGAGATCGAGAAGGCGGGCATCCTGCTCTATCCGGCGCCTGCGCCGGTCGAGGAGGCGATCCGCATGCAGGCGTCCAAGCTGGAAGCTGCCTGGGCGGACACGCTGGATGACGACCGCGACGGGCTGGCCGCGCTGGCGACGTTCCGCGAGATGACCGGCGCCGCCGCGGAATGACCCGGGCTTTCCTCTCCGCGCTCAGGGGGCTCTCGGCGCTGCTGCTGGCCGCGCTGATCCTCGTGACCGTCACCGACGTGGTCGGCCGCTACATCCTGAACGCGCCCCTGCCGGGCGCGTTCGAACTGACCCAGATCCTGCTGGCGCTACTGGTCTTCGCCGCGCTGCCGCTGACCACTGCGCGGCGCGAGCATGTCGAGGTCGACCTGATGGCCCATGTCCTGACGCCTCGGCTGATCCGGGCCTTCGGCATCTTCGCCGCCCTCGTCACCGCGGCGGCGCTGGCCTTCTTCGCGGTGCGCCTCGGCATCGTGGCCGGAGACCAGGCCGCCACCGGCGCGCGCAGCGCCGCGCTCGGCCTGCCGATGGCCGCGATCGCGGGCGTGGGCGTGGCAAGCTGCGCGGTGTCCGCCGCGATCGCCCTGGCCGGAGCGCGCAATCCATGACCGCCTCGCTCATCGCCTTCGCCCTGCTGCTCGGCCTCGCCTTCCTGCGGGTGCCGATCGCCTTCGCCATGGCGCTGACCGGTGCGGCTGGCTTCGCCATGCTGCGCGGCCCCGACGCCGCGGGTGCCATGGTCGGCCAGGCCGTATTCGAGACCGGGCTGAGCTATTCGCTCTCGGTCGTGCCGCTCTTCATCTTCATGGGCAACGTGCTGGCCGCCTCGGGCATCGCGCACGGGCTGTTCTCCGGCGCCGACCGGCTGTTCGGGCGGTTCCGCGGCGGGCTGGCCATGGCCACCGTGCTCAGCTGCGGCGGCTTCTCGGCGGTCTGCGGCTCGTCGCTGGCGACCGCGGCCACCATGTCCAAGGTCGCCATGCCCTCGATGCGCCGCTTCGGCTACCATGACAGCCTGTCCACCGGGGCCATTGCCGCGGGCGGCACGCTGGGCATCCTGATCCCGCCCTCGGTGATCCTGATCATCTACGGAATCCTGACTGAAAGCGACATCGGCAAGCTCTTCGTTGCGGGCCTGCTGCCCGGGGTGCTGGGCATTGCGCTCTACCTGATCGCGGTGCTGGTCGCCGTGCGGATGAACCCCAAGCTCGCGCCGCCGGTGTCGGAGACCGTGCCGATGTCGCGCCGCGACACGATGGGGGTGCTGGGCACGCTGGGGCTCTTCGCCTTCATCATGGCGGGGATCTACGGCGGCTTCTTCACTCCGATCGAGGCCGCGGGCATGGGCGCGGGCGCCTCGCTGCTGATCGCCTTCGGCATGGGCGAGATGACGCTTGCCGCGCTGGGACGGGCCTTCGCCGACACCGCCTCGGCCACGGCGATGATCTTCGCGATCATCATCGGCGCCGAGATCTTCGGCAATTTCGTCAGCTTCGCGGGGCTGCCTGACGCCATTGCCGACCTGGTCTACGACCTCGACATCAACCCCTGGCTGGTGATGCTGGCGATCGTGGCGATCTACCTGGCGCTCGGCACGGTCTTCGAGAGCCTGTCGATGATCCTGCTGACGGTGCCGGTCTTCTATCCGGTCGTCGAATACCTGCAATTCGCCTCGCCGATCCTGCGCGACCCCGAGCATGTCGTGATCTGGTTCGCCATCATCGTCGTGGTTGCCACCGAAATCAGCCTGATCACCCCGCCGGTCGGCATGAACGTCTTCGTGCTGCGTTCGGTGGTGCGGGACGTGCAGCTCGGCACGATCTTCCGCGGCGTGTTCTGGTTCTGGGTGGCCGACATCCTGAGGATCGCGCTGATCGTCGGCGTGCCGTCGCTTTCGCTCTGGCTGGTCGGCTAGGGCGGCGCCGCGCCCGGGCACATCCGGGTGCGGCGCCCCGACTGATTTTCCACGGACAACTGGGAGGAAACCATGTCTGCCAACCTCAAGGCGGCCATCGCGGCCGCATGCCTTGCGGCCGGAGCCGCGCAGCCCCTGCTGGCGCAGGACGCCGATGCCCCGCGGATCGTGCTGCTCGGCACCGCGGGCGGCCCGTCGGTCAAGGCCGCGCGCGCCCAGCCGGCCGCGGCGGTCGTCCACGGCGACGACATCTACGTGATCGATGCCGGGGACGGGGTGGCACGCCAGATGGGCCTTGCCGGGCTCGACCCCCGCAAGATCCGCGGCGTCTTCATCACCCATCTGCATTCGGACCATATCGCGGGCTACGGGCCGCTGCTGCTGCGTGCCTGGGCCAGCGGGCTGCGGACTCCGGTCCATGCCTTCGGCCCGGCCTCGCTCGGGCAAATGACGGAGGACTACCTCAGCTACGCCAAATGGGACATCGCGCTGAGGATCGCCGACGAGGGCCGTCCGCCGCTCGGGGACCTGATCGACGTTTCGGAATTCGACGATGACGGGCTCGTCTATGAAAGCGGGCCGCTCCGGGTCACCGCGGTCGAGACCCCGCATGGCGATGCCGCCCCCGCCTATGCGCTGCGCTTCGACATCGGCGGCTGGGCGGCGGTGTTCAGCGGCGATACGGAGTACAGCGAGCCGCTGATCGCGCTGGCGCAGGATGCCGACGTGCTGGTCCATGAGGTGGTCAGCATCGAGGGCGTCGACGCGATCATCGAACGGATCGACCCTGGCAACGAGACGCTGAAGGAACATATCATCGAGGCGCACACCACCCTCGCCGATGTCGGCCGCGTGGCTCGGGAGGCGGGCGTGGGCAAGCTGGTGCTGACCCATTTCGTTCCCGCGGGGGTTCCGGGATTCGACACGGAAGAGCACTGGCGCGACGGCGTCTCGGCGACGTTCGACGGCGAGATCGTCGTCGGCGAGGACCTGATGGTCATCCGGTGAACCGGCGCGGTCCGGGAGGGGTCATCCCTCCGGGCCGGTGTCCCGCGGCGGGACGGGCAGGGCGTCCATCGCCCTGAGAAGCGCGTCGAGCCCCTGCTCCAGCGCGGCACGGTCGCCGGGCGCGAGCCGGGCCAGCGTCTCCGCCGCCACCGCCTCCACCTGCGGGAGGGCCGCCTCGAAGACGGCGCGGCCCTCTTGCGTGATCTCGAATTCGCGCAGGCGGCGGTCGTTGGGCGAGGTGCGCCGCGTGATCAGCCCGCGGTCCTCCAGCCGCTGCGAGGCGCGGGTCACCTGCACCTTGTCCAGCGTCGTTCTCCGCGCCAGCACGTTCGAGTCGATCGTGCCGTCCTTGACCAGGAAGAGCAGCCGCCATTCTTCGCGGCTGAGCCCGAATTCCTGCCCGTAGACGGAGGCCAGGCGGCGCGAAAATCCCTCGGCCGCGATGGCCAGGCGGTAGGGGAAGAAGGTTTCGATCTGCATGGGGTCTCCGGCCGTGTCCGGGTCGTTGCAACGGAAACGGCCGGGCGATGTCAAGCCTTTTCAGGCTGCTGCACGCGGTCGGGATGGGCGGCGGCAACCGCGGGAACTGTGTCGAGATGCGTGCCGATCCGCGACAGCCGGGGCAGCGGGGCGAGGTCGATGCCCCAGCGGCGGGCATTGTAGAGCTGCGGCACGAGGCAGATATCGGCGAGCGTCAGGCTGCCGCCCGCGCAGAAATCGCCGTCATCGACCATCGCCTCCAGCGCCGCTAGGCCGGGCGCGATGAAGTCGCGCATCCAGCTTTCCATGGTGATCCCGCCGCCCGAATTCGCGGCCGCATGGCGTGCGACGCGCAGGTTGCAGACCGGGTGGATCTCCATTGCCACCGCATGCGCCAGCGCCCGCACGCGGGCGCGCATCGCGGCATCGCCCGGCAGGAGCCCCAGCCCGCGGGTCTCGTCGAGATACTCGACGATGGCAAGCGACTGGGTCAGTTGCAGCCCGTCGATCTCCAGCACCGGCACCAGCCCCTGCGGGTTCCGCGCCAGATGCGCCGGGCCGCGCTGCGCGCCCGCCGTCAGGTCGACCGGCAGCGCCTCCCAGTCCAGCCCGGCCAGTCCCAGAGCGATGCGCACCCGGTAGCTGGCCGAGCTGCGCCAATAGTCATGCAGACGGATCATCCTTGTCCTCCATGTCGTCGAGAAGCCGTTGCAACCCTCGCTCGAAGCCCGCGAGCGCATCGCCCAGCCGCGCCTCGATCTCCGCCTGGAAGCCTAGGGCCACCGGCAGCATCTCCGCCATCAGCGCGCGCCCTTCCGGCGTCAGGCTCAGCTGCAGCAGCCGCCGGTCCGCCGGATCGACCGCCTTGGCGATCAGGCCCGCCGTTTCCAGGCGGGACGCCGCGCGCGAGACCTTGGATTTCTCCAGCGCCACCCGCGCCTCGATGTCCCGGACCGAGACATTGCCGGAATGCTCCAGATGCGCCAGCACCCGCCATTCCGCCACCGAGATGCCGAATCTGGCGCGGTAGAGCCGGGCGAGCCCTTCGGAAGCCCGCTCCGCCGCCACCGAGAGCCGGTAGGGCGTGAAACGGTCCAGATCGAAGCCGGGCAGGGCAGGATCATCCTGATCTTCCATGGAAATCTCCTTGTCCACCATGCCAGTTTCGCCCGCGCTACCGCTGCCTTGCAAGGGTCAAATCATTGCATATGCAACATCTAGCTTGACATCATTGCAAATGCAATGAATAACCAAGGCACAGGCCGGGACGGGAGACCCGGCCGCAACGGAGGATTTCACGATGACGAGCCACAGCCTTCCCGAGGGAATGGTCCGTGCGGCCGGGACGGCCGGGACGCATGAGGGCTACATGCCGGGCTTCGGCAACGACTTCGAGACCGAGGCCCTGCCGGGCGCGCTGCCGCAGGGCCAGAACAGCCCGCAGAAATGCGCCTATGGCCTCTATGCCGAGCAGCTCTCCGGCACCGCCTTCACCGCGCCGCGCGGGCAGAACGAGCGGACCTGGTGCTACCGCATCCGGCCCAGTGTCAAGCATGCCGGGCGCTTCGCCAGGATCGCGGTGCCCTACTGGAAGACCGCCCCCCACGTGACCACCGCGAAGGACAGCGCGGCGGCCAATGACATCGTCTCGCTCGGCCAGTACCGCTGGGACCCGATCCCGCATTCCGAAGAGCCGATGACCTGGATCACCGGCATGCGCACCATGACGACCGCGGGCGACGTCAACATCCAGGTCGGCATGGCCACGCATGTCTATCTGGTCAACGAGTCGATGGTGGACGAGTATTTCTATTCCGCCGACAGCGAGCTGCTGGTCGTGCCGCAGGAGGGCCGGCTGCGCTTCTGCACCGAGCTCGGCGTGATCGACCTCGAGCCCAAGGAAATCGCCATCCTGCCGCGCGGCCTCGTCTACCGCGTCGAGGTGCTGGAGGGCCCCTGCCGCGGCTTCGTCTGCGAGAATTACGGCCAGAAATTCGACCTGCCGAACCGCGGTCCGATCGGCGCCAACTGCCTGGCCAACCCGCGCGACTTCAAGTCCCCGGTCGCCGCCTTCGAGGACCGCGAGGCGAAATCCCGCGTCGTCATCAAGTGGTGCGGCGAGTTCCACGAGACCTGGATCGGCCATTCGCCCTTGGACGTGGTCGCCTGGCATGGCAATTACTGCGCCTACAAATACGACCTGCGCACCTATTCCCCGGTTGGCGCGATCCTGTTCGACCATCCCGACCCGTCGATCTTCACCGTCCTGACCGCGCCCTCGGGCCAGGAAGGCACCGCCAACATCGATTTCGTGCTGTTCCGCGAGCGCTGGATGGTGGCCGAGAACACCTTCCGCCCGCCCTGGTACCACAAGAACATCATGTCGGAGCTGATGGGCAACATCTACGGCATCTACGACGCCAAGCCGCAGGGCTTCGTGCCGGGCGGCATCAGCCTCCACAACATGATGCTGCCGCACGGCCCGGACCGCAACGCCTTCGAGGGCGCTTCGAACGAGCCGATGGAGCCGGTCTTCCAGGACAAGACGATGTCCTTCATGTTCGAGACCCGTTTCCCGCAGCACCTGACCGAATTCGCCGCCCGCGAAGCGCCGATGCAGGACGACTACATCGACTGCTGGACCTCGCTGGAGAAGAAGTTCGACGGCACGCCCGGCGAAAAATGACGCCGCCCCTCCGGGCAGAAAGGTCACGCGCCGCCGCCGGCTGTCCCGTCCGGCAGCGGCACAGGCGGCGGGGGCCCTTCCCGGCCCCCGCCGGTCCCGAACAGAAGACACGCGAAAGTTCCCATGACCCTGATCCGTTCCTGGCTCCCGGCTGCCAATGACGCGGCCTGTCCCTTCCCGCTCAACAACCTGCCCTGCGGCGTGTTCTCGGTGGCAGGCGGCGCGCCCCGCTGCTGCACGGCGATCGGCGACAAGGTGCTCGACGTCGCGGCGCTGGCGGCCGCGGGCCTCGTCGCGGTGCCGCCGGGCACCTTCGATGCGCCCGCCTGGAACGCCTTCATGGCCCATGGCCCGGCGCTCTGGGCCTCCTTCCGGGCCGAGCTGACGGCGCTTCTGGGCGAGGGCTCGGACAGCGAAGCGGCCGTCGCGCAGCATCTGGTGCCGCTGGCGGAGGCGGCGCTCCACATGCCGATGACGGTTGCCGAATACACCGATTTCTACGCCTCGAAGCACCATGCGATGAATGTCGGCACGATGTTCCGCGGCGCCGAGAATGCGCTGCCGCCGAACTGGCTGTCGATCCCGATCGGCTATAACGGCCGGGCGTCCTCGGTCGTGGTCTCGGGCACCGAAGTGCGCCGCCCCTGGGGGCAGGTGAAGGGACCGGACGACGCGCTGCCGCGCTTCGCGCCCTCGGCGCGCTTCGACATCGAGCTGGAGCTCGGCGCCATTGTCGGCCAGCCGAGTTCCGGCCCGGTGACGGTGGCCGAGGCCGGGGCGATGATCTTCGGCTATGTCCTGCTGAACGACTGGTCGGCGCGCGACATCCAGGCCTGGGAATACCAGCCGCTGGGGCCGTTCCAGGCCAAGGCGACGGCGACGACAATCAGCCCCTGGATCGTGACGGCGGCGGCTCTGGAGCCGTTCCGCGTGGCGATCCCGCCGCGCGAGCGCGAAATCCTGCCCTACCTGGAGGAGGCGCTGCCCGGCCTCTACGACATCGCGCTGGAGGTCGGCCTGACCCCCGAGGGCGGCGAGGAAACGGTAATTTCCCGCACGAATTACTGCGAGATGTATTTCTCGGCGGCCCAGCAGCTGGCGCATCACACGACCAGCGGATGTTCGATGCGCGTCGGCGATCTTCTCGGTTCCGGCACGATCTCGGGGCCAGAGAAGGGCAACCGCGGCAGCCTGCTGGAGCTGAGCTGGGGCGGCAAGGAACCGCTGGACCTGCCCGGCGGCCTGACCCGCAGCTTCATCGCCGACAACGACACCCTGACCCTGCGCGGCGCCACGAAAGGCGACGGCTACACCATCGGCTTCGGAGAGGCCAGGGGCAAGGTAATCCCGGCCCTTGAACATCCCTACGAACGATAGGTGCACTGCGGGCCGCAGGAGACGTCATGCCTTCGCCGCCGCGGCGCGTCGCAAGGCGCATTCCCTTGGCTGCAAGGCTATCCAGCGTGCCTGGTCCGTGTCCGGCAAGACGGTTCCGCTCCGCCGCTGCGCTGAGCCGGTACTGATTGCCCGCACGCCGCGCGGTGCGTGCGATCGTCATGTCGGCCCTGGTTCCGGCCGATCCCTTGCCTTGCGATGGCGGCGGCCGCTTCCGATTGTGGCCCCGCCGGTCGGGTGCAATGCCGCCTGCCCGCGCGGATCGGCCTGTCCGTCCGCGAAGGCGGCACCTGCCAGCTTGCGGAACGGCCCTGCAAGCGCGGCAGATTGACGGCGCCGCGGTTCCAGAGCGACACGGTGGGAAATCGGGCCATGCACTGCCGGGAACTGTTCGGAGACGACGCGCACGAGGGGCTCCTGCAGCGCGCGGCCGCGCTCTGGAGCCTGATGCGCGGCGATCCCCGCGTTGCCCATTGCGGAACCGTGCTGTCGCTGAGCGATCCACGGGGGGACACGGCGGAGATCCTGCCGGGACTTGCGCGGCTGCAGGGGCTTGGAATGTGCTTCTTCCTTCCCGGTTCCGGGCTGGAGCCGGTGATGGACGAACTCCGCGGCCATGGCCTGCGTGTCGCCTCGAGCCCGATCCATCGGGGCGGCGCCGCAGCCCATGCCGCGAGCCGGACGCTTCTGGCCGCGCGGACCGTTCCGGAGGGGCTCGGAATTCTCCGGCTGGACGCCGGTTCGCCGTCCGCGCCGGTCACGGCGACGGTGGAGCTGTGCCGGTCCTGCGGGCTTCCGACCATGCCGGGCGAAGCGATGCGGGGCGGGATCCTGCCGGGTCTCTGCCTGGTGGCCATCGACAGGGCGGGCGCGCCGGTGGCGACGGCCACGTCCTGCGCGATGCATGCGCCGGTATCTTCGCGCGCCGGCAACGCCGGAGGATCTCCGGGGGCAGGGCTTGGCCGGCAGCTGGGCGCCATGGCCATCGCCGAGATGTGGCAAGAGCAGGGCATGCGCAGCTTCCGCACCGGCGTCAAGGAGGGCAACCTGGCCTCGCAGGCGGCGTGCGCGAACCTGCGGATCGAGCGGGCGGAGCTGGTGACGGCCTTCTGCTTCCAAGGTGCCCGCCTGAAGACGGGCCGGGCCGGAGCCTAGCCTGCCGGGCCCGGGTCCTGCAGCCGGGCCGCGGCGGCCAGCAGCCCCTCCCTCGGCCAGGCATGCTGCGCAACGCCGGTGCGGCCGGGCATGTCGAGCCCCGTGCGCGGCACCCGGGCCGAGGCCGCGTTAATCCGGGCCAGCCGCCCGGGCAGGAACGACACGAAGCCGCCGTTCCGCTTCGCCTGGAACTGGGAGGCAAAATTTGGGAACCTCCAGGGTGATGCGCGTGCCAGCCTGCCCGCGCCGAGCCTGCCGTCCACGGAGCCCCGCATGGCGCCGCTGCGGCCCCGCCGCAGGATGACATGGCGCAGCCGGCAGAGCTCTTCCAGCGGGATGGCCTGGCCGTCGCGGGGCCTGGGATAGCTGGAGGCGCAGACAAGCGTCTCCTACCGGAGCGGCAGCGCCGGATATTCCGGCGGCGCGGTTTCGCCGATGCCGACCGGCAGGTCGATGCCGCCGTGTGCAAGAAGGCTTTCGGCCCCGGCCTCCGGCTCCGGCGCCCCTTCGGCGGGGCGGTCCGCCTGCAGCACCTTCGCCGCGGTGCCGCGGCCAGGATGCCGGCCGCATAGGCGCCCAGCAGCGTCTCGTGCAGGAACCCGCTGCCGCAGGGGCGGACCGTGAACCGCGTCTTGCCGGGATCGAAGGTCTCCGCCGCCAGGAGTCCGCGCGGCTCCGACGATCTGCGCGACCTGCGGCTCGAGGTCCAGCGGCTCGTGCGTCGGCACGATGCCGTGCGCGCTGCGCAGGAAGAGCTCGTCTCCGAAGGCTGCCCTCAAGCGCTTGACCATGCCCGAGACCGCGGGCTGGGTCGGCGCCAGCCGTTCCGCGGCGCGGGTGACGCTCCGCTCCGGGCAGAGCGCGTCGAACGTTGCGGGCAGGTCGAGATCGAGGCTCCTGATGTTGGCCATGGCGATGTCATTCATGGCAAACTGCGATTGGATCAGTGGCAGGATGCGGCCTATCCATGCCGAGCGGGGCGGAGACCGGACATGACGACCGTTACGGCGACGCGGCCATCCATTCCGTGCAGGCGCACCATGCCGCGTCCGGGGTTGCTCTGGCGCCGGCCTATTGCCTCAACGGGGAGCACGTGCCGTCGCTGCGGACCGGCATCCGGGATGCCGAAGTCGGGATCGCGGCCTGTGCCTCAGGCTGCATGCGCAACCACCCCGGCGGGCCGATGGCGGGCCGGTTTTTCGCCGGGGGAGTCTCGGTCAGCCCGGAGCATCGCGGCTGCGGCCCCGGCCTGCGGGCGAACGCGGCACTCCTTGCCGGGGCCGTGGGCGTTTCGGCTGGCCCTGGGTTCTCGAAAAACCCAAGCCGGACAACGCCCCCTCGGCCGCGATGATTTCCCGCTGCGGGCTGAAGCGCGATCCTGAGCGGGTGACGATCGGGCTGGCCGGCAGCGGACGCAGCGTGACGCGGTGTGGCGCGGGGTATCCGCGCCCCTTCCGTCCGTCCGGGCCGGGCCCTGCGGCAGACAATCTTGCCATGAAGTGGGTGCCCGGAATGCAACCGTGGGAGTTTCTCGGGAAACCTGCTAGGCTGCTCTCCGGCAGGGATGGAGGGGCGGAGCCCATGAAGATCCGGCTTTTGAACGAGAACCTCGTTTCCGATCTGCTCTGGCTGGCGGAATGGGGCTTCTCCGCCTGGGTGGAATACGGCGGGACGAACATCGTCTTCGACACCGGCTGGTCGGATGTCTGGCGCCGGAACGCCGAGACGGCGGGCGTCGACCTGCAATCCGCCGATGCCGTGGTGCTGTCGCATTTCCACAGCGACCATACCCGCGGCCTGCTGTTCCACCCTTTCGAGGACAGGAAGCGGCTCGTCCTGCACCCGCGGGTCCTGAGCGCGCTGCTCGATCCGTTCATCGAGCCGCCCGACCGCCACCTTCCCCACAGGTATTCCGAGATCGAGCGGAAGATCCGCGCGGATTTCGAGATTGTCGAGGCCGCGGAGCCGCATGAGATCGCACCCGGCGCGTTCTTCCTCGGGCAGATCCCGCGGGTCGTGCCGTTCGAACGCGGCCGCTATTACGAGGATGCGATGGAGGATGACACGGCGCTTGCCTTCAGGACCTCCGAGGGCGCGGTCGTGCTGACAGGGTGTTCGCACAGCGGCATCTGCAACATCTGCACCCATGCGAAAGCGGTGACCGGCCAGGACCTGCATGCCGTCATCGGCGGGTTCCATCTGGTCAATCCCGAGAAGCCTGCCGTCGACGAGACGATCGCGTGGTTCAAGGCGGAAGGCATTCCGCGCCTTCTGCCGGTCCATTGCGTGTCCTTCGACATCCAGGCGCGGCTCCAGACCGAGTTCGGCTATGACAGGCCCGGTGCGGGGTCGCTGATAGAAATCTGACCGCCCCGGGCCGTTTGGGCCCAGTGCCCGATCGCACGCCAGGCGGGCTTCGGGAAAGGGGGCATCCATGATAGGTTGTGCGCAGCATTTCGGAAGGATGCTCCGCCATGGCAGATTATTCCGAATTCGGCACCCGCGAACGCGACGGCTGGTCGGATGGCAGCATCGTGGACGCCTATGTCCGGCATTTCGGTCCCATCACGGACAGCATTGCCCGCGAGATCGTTGCGACGCAGATATCGCCCGGCGACGAGGTGCTGGATCTGTGCTGCGGCCAGGGAACGCTCACGGCGGCGCTTGCCGCGGGCGGCGCGGCGGCAATGCCGTTCGCGGACGCGCAGTTCGACAAGGTCGTGTGCAATTTCGGGATGATGCACATAGCCGACCAGCCCAAGGCGCTGTCCGAAGTCAGGCGCGTGCTGAAGCCCGGCGGGCAGTTCGCTATGGCGACCTGGGTCGGTCCCGGCGCCTCGCCGGCCTTCGGTGCGGTCTTCGCTGCGCTCAAGGCCAATGCAGATTTCTCGGCCGCGCCGGCGCAGCCCGACCTGTTCGCCTTCGCGGATCCGGACACGGCGCGGGAGATGCTGGCGGGCGCGGGGCTGGACTTGGCCGAGCACCGCACGCTTCCCGCGGCCTGGAGGCTGGAGCGGCCGGAGGAGCTCTTCGAGATTTTCCTGACGGCGACCGTGGGCGCCGGAATGCTGATCCGGAGCCAGACCGCGGAGACCGTCGGGAAAATCTCCGGCGCGATCACGAGGAGCGTCCGCGAAAGCCATTCCGACGGGGAGTGGTACACCGTGCCCGCGCCCGTCGCGATGATTTCCGCGCGGGCCGCGTGAACCGGCCGGCGGTCCGCTGCCGGTCGGCCGCGCGGGCGGCAGGCGCCATGTTCCGGACAGAACGCAGGCGGGCCAGATCCAGGCTCCCGCCGGGAAGGGAGGCTGCATGAGGACGATCATCTTTGGCGCCGGTGCGATGGGGTGCTTCTTCGGTGCCCGGCTGCAGCGCAGCGGTCACGACGTCACCTACATTGCCCGCGGGGCGCATCTGGACGCGATGCAGCGCAACGGCCTGAGCATCGAGAGCCGCTCGGGCAATTTCCGGCTGGACCGGGTCGATGCGACCGGCGACGTGTCGAGGGTCGCCCGCGGCGACCTGATCTTCTTCGCGGTCAAAAACTACGACGTCGAGCAGGCGGTCCGGCAAATGGCGGGCCTCGTGGGACCTGGGACCGCGATACTGACGGTGCAGAACGGCGTCTGGGCGCAGCCGGTGCTGGCGGAGGCCTTCGGCGCGGAGCGGGTCCTGCCGGGTGTCGTGCTGCTCCCGGCGGACATCAGGGAACCCGGGGTCGTCAGGACCCCCGCCGAGGCGCAACTGGGCGGCATCACATTCGGCCCCTACGGCGGAGGGACGTCGGAGCGGGCCGCCGGGCTGCACGCCGCCTTCCTGGAGGCCGGCGTTCCGGCCACGCTGTCGGAGGACATCTGGCGGGCTCTCTGGGAGAAATTCATCCGGCTTTCCGCCTATTCGGCGGCGACCGTCTCGGCAAGGCTGAACATCGGCGCCATCCAGCAGACGGAAGCAGCGCGCAACCTCCTGGAATCGTTGGTCGGAGAAGCCGCGGCGATCGCGCGGGCGTCCCATGCGGCCATCCCCGCGGATGCCGCCCGGAGCGCCTTCGATTTCCTCATGGGGCTGCCGCCGGACATCCACGCCTCAATGCTCGACGACCTGCTGCGCGGCAAGCGGATCGAGCTTGACTGGATTTCCGGCGAAGTCATCCGCCGCGGCCGGGACCTGGGCATCCCGACGCCGTGCCACGAATTCGCCTATGCCGTGCTGTCGCCTTTCATCGGCGGCCGCCCGGAGGGCAGTTTCTGACGTCGCCGGGGCAGGCGGGCATGCGCGCAATCCGCCTCTGCCCGTGCCGTCCTGTCCGCCGGCATGGGACCATGGGGCGGCGAAATCGGGCCGTTCAGCTTTGCCCGCCGCCGTCGCCGTCCGGTTGCGAATACCGCCGTCCGATGGCCGAGATCGCGCTGCGCAGGCCCGACCCGGCGCGAGACGCCTCCTTCCGTGCGCCCGAGGTCTTTCCCTCGATGCGGAGGCGGTTCCGCTGCGTGTCGAGCGCCGGGCCGATGAGGCTGCCGATGCGGTCGCGCAGCCGGTCGACATGCCAGTCCGGCGCGGCAAGAACGACCGGGATCGTGCTGGCGGCGATGCGCGGGTCGTCCAGGTCCTTCTGCACGGCCTCGACCACCTCGACGACGCGCTCCATCGCGCCCTCGGTCAGATGGCCCTCGGGGAAGGGCCAGGTCTCCAGCACCTCGTCCACGCAGGAAACGGCAACGATGGCCGGCGGCATCCGCCGCCGCGGGTCGCCGGAGACGGCGTTGCGCAGCGCCGCGATCGCCGAACGGTCCGCATCGCGCGCGGGCCGGTTGGCGCGGACCGTCCAGATGACGAGATCCGCCCGCGAAAGTTCCGCGGCGACCTTCTTTTCCAGCTCCTTCGAGCCGTCGAGCCCGGGCATGTCGAGGAGGACCGCATCCACGCCGGCGAAGCATGCCGGATAGGCCTTCGGCGCGTCGGTGGTCGGGATCACGTCGACCTCGGCAAGATCGCTTCCCAGCAGCGCGTTGACGAGGCTCGACTTGCCGGCGCTGACTTGGCCGGCAACGGCGATGCGCAGCGGCATGTCCCCCGAGGCCAGGCGCGCCCGGTCCAGATCGCTTGCGGCAAGGCCGAGGTCGAGCAGTTCGGAGTCAGAAAATCTCAGCCGTCCGGAATAGAGATCGACCGCCGCCGCCGCCACTTCCTCGAGCAGGAGCGCCTGCAGGATGGCCGCGCCCTCGCTGGTGACGAAGGACGTGTGGCCTTCGGCAATCACGCCCTCGATCTCGCGCAGGACGGCCGTGGGCAGGGACTTGACCGCCCGGATCACCCGCCATGCGTTCCAGCCGTGCCTGCGGATCTTGCGCGCGACGTCGCGGCGCTCCCATAGCCAGAGCAGCGTGCCGACCGAGATGCTGTCCGAGAACGGGACCTTGTCGCGGATGTCGGACCGCAGGCGCACCGAGATCCGGTCCATGAGAAGCAGGGCCTCGGGCACGGTGAAATCCAGCAGCCCCTTGCCGCCCTTTCCCGAGGCGGCCGCGACCATCAGCACCACGTCCAGCGCTGCCGGCTGGAGCTCGTCCCAGGGCAGGGGACTTGCCGTCTTTTGCTCGATGTATGACTGCGCGGCCCGGAATGCCGCAGTTTCGCTCTCGCCCCAGGCCGGATCGATCCGGGCATGCAGCTGGTCGGGGCGCGCCGCCTGTCCGGTGTCCCGCGACCGCATCCAGATTCGCGCCAGCCGGATGGCAGCCACCACGCCCCCCAGCGAGATCGAGGCGACGATGAAGGCAACGAGATGGCCGTGCTCGATCATCCACGCGAAGCCTGCTGCCATGGCCGCCAGGAAGGGCAGCGCCAGCGCCGCGACCGCCAGGATGCGGTCCCAGCGCAGCAGGGCCGGGCGGAGGCGCTCAGCCAGCTTCATTCGAGGACCTGTCGAAGGCGCGCCGGTAGACTTGGCGCAGCTCTTCCTCGCCGGGCGGGCTGCCGTTGGCCGTCCGGTAGAGGAAGTAGGCCGCGGCGCGTCCGAGCGCGTAGGTGGTCGCGAAGCTGATCGCCCCGGCGGCGGCGGCTCCGGCGGTCTGGCCGTAGACCGGGACCAGCTTGGCCAGCTCGCGCAGGCCGAAATTCGCCGCGAACCGGGCGCCGATGCCCAGCCCCATCGTGCCCAGGAATGCCGAGCCGATCTTCCGGTCCCACTTCACCCCGTAGCGGCGGCCCAGGTCGTGGAGCATCTTCAATTGCGTGGCGGGTACCGCGACCATGCCGACGACCGGGGCGACGTCGCTGGTGAACGCAACCCCGGCACAGGACAGGATGAAGCGCTTGTGCTTCTGGAACTCGAGCTGCTCGGCATCGCCTGCCCGGGTCTTCTCGAGGACCAGCCCGGCCGCCGGGAGGGCGTCCAGCAGGAGCTGCCGGAGGACGTCGAGCCCCTCGCCGTCGGCGGCCCTGCCGGGCGCCAGAGACAGCACGGCGGCAGGCAGGTCCCGGCCGGCGGCCCGGTTCATCCCGGCGGCAATGGTGCGCTCTGCGCGTTCCAGCGCACCGGGATCGACGACGAGGTCCCTGCCGGTCAGGACCAGAATGGCGGGCATCTTGCGGTCGTGGCGCAGGATGTCGGCCAGCGCGCCGGCAACCATGCCCTGCACCGGATCGTCGAGACGGCACAGGACGAGCAGCACGTGGCTCCGGTTCCGGCAGGCTTCGAGATCGTCCTCCGGCCGGTAGCCGGATTCTCCCAGGCCGCGCGTGTCGAGGAAGCGGACGAGCGGCTGCTCCGGCGGGAAGTCGTAGCTCCGGGCGGAGCGCGTGCAGGGCTTGAACCCGTTTCCGATTTCGGCGGCGGATTCCCCGGTGAGGGCGCAGACGAGCGACGACTTGCCTGCCCCGGTCTTGCCGAGCAGCCATACGACGGGGCAGGCGGGTCCGCCGGACGCGCCGCCCGGCCCTGTCTTGGAGTGCCCGGATTTCATGTTCAACATATGGTGTTCCAGCGGCGTGCCTGTCTGCCTGAGGGAAAGATCCGGCAAAACGGCGCCAGGTTCAACAGGCATCGATGGCGGGCCGGGCAGTTCGTCCTGACGGCACATGTGCCAGGGCGATGCAGAGGGGGGCGGGAGGTTTGAACCGCTTCGGCACTGTGCCTCGCCCGACGGGACCGACATTCGGAGGTGGAAGCGCGCAAATTCCAGGATTGGGTGGCTGCCAAGCCGGATGGCGCCGCGGCCGGACTTGATCGGCTGACCGGCAGGCGAATGCAGTGCTGTCGCCGACAGGTTGGAGAGGAACCTGTTTCAGGTCCATGGCGCCCGGCTGCAGCTTCGCTCCCGTCGAAGGTTGCCGTTTGGTTAGTCGAAACCAGGGTTGGTAGGATCAGGTAGCCGTACGGGGACTGTCGTGCCGACGGAGAAAACGCTGCGCTTGCAGAAAAATGCCCGGATACGGTGTCAGCGTGGCGGTCGCCGCGGCGATCAGGAGGCGGGTGCCCGTGTTTCCGGGCCGGTCAATTCAAGCGGGAAATTCTCCGGTGGGAGAATTGAGGAGCGGAGGGCCGGAGCCCATCGGGCGGCAGGCCCCCGCGTTTTCCCCGGCGCGGCGCTTGATCTTGGCACCAATGTCCCGATTGTGCCGTCGAGCCGGGCGGCATTGCGGGCCGGACTGCGGGACGCCGGTGCCTTGGTCGGCCGCAATGCTGGAGCGGGATCTGGCCTGCTGCCGGTTTCGTGGAGATCGGGCTAGGTTTGCATGGCTCGGGCTTCAAACTCTACCGGACTTGGATGGCCCAGCCTCGAATGCCGGCGTCCCAGGTTACAGAAGCATTCGATTTGGTCAAAGACGTCAGCTCGGGCGGCGTCACGGGTGCGGTAGACCTTGCGCGCGGTCCGTTCGGTCTTGAGGGAAGAACAGAAGCTCTCCATGCCGAATTGTCCCAGACGTTTCCAGCTCTGCTCATCGAGCATGTGATCCCATGGTCGAGCAACAGCCACTGGAACTGCTTGCTCGTGTATTGCGCCCCCTGGTCCGAATGGCCAAGCAGCTCGCCGTCCTTGCCGCGGCGCCAGACGGCCGTCATGAGCGCGTCCATGACCAATGTGGCTCGCGATCCGCCGTCATTGACCAGCCCACCACGCGTCGCGAGAACAGGTCCGGCATCGAGCCATTGCCCTTGGACCAATGGCGAGGCGCCACATGGAGCCGGCCCTCGGCCGTCCAGATGCAGCTGAAGTCCGCGAGCCACTTCTGGTCCGGGGCTTCCGCGCGGAAATCGCGATCCAGAATATTGTCGGCGATGACGGATCGTTCGCCATCGTCTTCAGGCTTGCCGGGACGCCTGGGACGGGCCCGCATGGCATTCTGCCGCATGAGCCGCTCGATCCGGTGCAGGCCGCAGGCCAGACCCGCCGGGCACCCTAGGTGCGATCGCTCGCCTTGAAGCTCCTGTCGATCGCTTGCACGAGCTTTGCGCCATGGGCCGCGCGCTCGCCGAGCAGTCTTCTGAGCCACGCGTGGAAGCCGGATCGGGAGACATCCAGAACCTCGCACATCCAGCTGACAGGCCAGATATGCCGATGCTTCGCAACGAAGGCGAAAGTCATGTCGCTTCCCGCGCGAAGTATGCTGCCGCCTTCGCCGGGGAGGGCTCCGCCCGTCCAGCCCTCAAGTCCTCCACAGGAGGATTTGCCGCCGGCGCGGACCGCCTGAACTTCTCCGGACTGCTTTCCGATCCTCCTCAGTTTGGGATGTCGCGCTCCGCCTTGAGTTTGGCGGCCTCTTTCTTCGGGGCCGCGATCTCCGCCAGCTCTGCGCGTTGCTGCCCATTGCCGGGGAAGGCGGATGCAGGAGCCGCGTTGGCTTCCCTGATCCATCGGCGCGGGACGCTCTCTGCGACCTCTGGATCCCGGCTGGCCCGAACCACGGCGGAGCCGCGTTCCTGCACCAGCCTCGCGGCCTCGATCTTGAACTCTTTTCTGGCGGTCCGTCTCTTCATCTGCTGTCTCCGGTGCCGTGGTCACGATCTTATCTTCGCGTCCGCGAAACCGGCAGCAGGCCAAGCCGCCGATGCTGGTCCGGGTCGCACTGGCGAGCCGTGCTTGTCTCCGGTACCTGACCAGGCAGGGCGCTGAAGCGGTCGGGCTACGACGCCGGTTCCACGACGCGAGTAATCTGCGGCGGATCAATGGCGGAGACGGGCATGCGCGGGGCCGATGAGACGTGTTTGGACGTGGAGCCCGCGGCGTGCATCCACGCTGGGCATCCGCTGCGAAAGCGCCGGCAGGTGGCAAAGCGAGCCATGGAGCCGCGATGAGTCTGATGCCCGTGGCGAGCGCGCTGGCCAGCCTTGATGCTGGACGCGCGGTCGTCTGCGTCGATTCCGGCCGTTCCGCGATTGCCCCCGCGCGGCTGATCCACGCCAGCCTGCAGGAAATACTGTTGTCGGTACGGCGGCATCTGGAGCAGCTGCAGAACAACCTGGCGTTTCGCTGGTTCGCCGCGTCGGCCTCGTCGACGTCCTGCGGGTCCCGATGATGCGCAGGAAGAACCGCGACAGCCTTCTGGCCACGGACGTGCCGCGCAAGGTCATGGCTGCCGTGCTCGCCCACCGCGAGGTCGCCCCGCTGCTTCCGGACGGTCATTTCTCGGTCGGCGGAGCGCTGGCGAAGGCGTTCGCCATTGGTCCCGAACCATGTCGACTACATGCCTCGCCGCGGAAGAAGAGGGTACGGCCGACGGAGCACGGCGATGTGCCACCGCAGGACGCCACCAGGCAAGATCAATCCTCCCAGCCCGAAACTGAAACCCGCCCGATGCCGCCTGCCGCCAGACCAAGCCGCAATGCCGAAGCCGTTCGGACTCTCTCCCATGCCGGTGGCGTTCGTGTCCCCGCTCCCGGAGGTGGGCGCCGAATTCGACGCAGGCTTGCGTGACCGATCCGGGTGCGCGGCACTGCCGGAAGCCGCGCGGCACCGGAGCGACGCCGTGGGTCACCGGGGCATCGTGCCAGGGAAAGTCGAAACGGCTTTGCCGCCCAGGGCGACCTGACCGGCGGCGACGGGCACGCCGCGCGCAGGGCCGGGCAGGTCTTGATGCACCGCCACCCACCGAACCCGACCCGGTGGCTGACGCTGGGCATGGAGGTGCCAGCGGATGCGTCATCGATCCGAGCGCCGTTGAGGGGGGATTGGCCGACATCAGGCAGGCTCGCATCGACCCGCAGGCCGCGCTGTTCTCGGCGATCGGCGGACGGACCGCTCGGCGCGCGGGCCATGCGCTGTTGCAGAGGTACCAGAAATGCATTGAGGCGTTCTCAGGCTGGCCCAAGACTGTGGGTGTCGCGGCGCAGACTGTCCATCGCGGGGCCGAGCGGGTGCGATCCCGGTTGACTGTCCTGGCGGCGGCAAACCTCGCCCGCTTGCCGAGGTGCTGGCCATCCGAAGATGGCAACCGCCGCGCTACCTATGCAGCGTGGCCACCAATGGCCGAGAGGTTGCGCCGCTACGTCCCCAAAAGGCGCAGGCCATTCTGTTCGCTCGACTATTTTCAGCACCTTGCCAGGTCCCTCGCCGCCGTCGCTGCCCTTTCCCTGCCGGACTTCGGCGCATGCCGCCACAAGGCGTGCTTCGCGTTGGACATGGCTCGGCTTGCCGGGCTGCGCTGCGAGGGCCCTGACGACATGGGCACCCCGCAGCCAGCCGCCCCAAACGACCGCAGCATCCGCGGAGGCTAGCCGGCTTTTCCGCGCGACGGATTGGCAGGACGACCGGCACCGGGAAATCTGTCGGCCGCCGCGGGCGGCCCCCTTTCCAGTGCGGCAAGCGGCTTCCTGCGAATCCGCGGCGGGCAAGGCCTGCCTTTTGCCCCGCGCGGCGCCCGGACCTAGCTGACGTCGCCGTCCGGCTCTCCCCGATGCAAGCCAGGGCCCCGTGCAGAGCCCGCCACGGTCTGCCGGGCCGCGGGATCAGCCCCTTTCGGGAAGAAACAGCATCATCTCCTGCAGGTCGAGGTCGCTCGAGAAGGCGGCGGGGCTGCGCGCGACCATGTCGCGGACGAAATCCCGCTGCGCCCGCGCGTCGGCGGACGGATCCTCCGGTGCCGGGCTCGGTGCCGGGGCGATGGCGCGGCGCCGGAGCCGCGGCCGAAGGAAAGCGAACGGGCCGAAGCCGGAAAGCGGAAGGGTTGCCATGTCTGGAGTCCTCTCGGCGCAGCTTGATCTGTCCCTGATCTTACCTTGCGGCATCTTGCGCTGGTATCAGTCCCGCCGTTGTGCTGTTCTGCAAAAATGAAGAACCGGTTCCGCAACTGGTCGGATGTGGCAACCTTCCTGGCAGTCGTCCGGGAGGGCTCCACGCTGGCCGCGTCGCGGAAGCTCGGCATCGCGCAGCCGACGGTCGCACGGCGCATCGAGGCGCTGGAGCACGAACTGGGCCTCGTTCTTTTCGAGCGCGGCAACCGGGGGTTCCGCCCCACCGGTGTGGCCCGCGCCCTCGTGCCGCTGGCGGAGGACCTGGAGGCAGCGGCCGGGGCACTTGCTGCGCGCGCCCTCGATCTCTCGCGGCCGCGGCCGATCAGGATCACCGCCTTTTCCGCCAATTTCTCGCCGCGGGTGAACCAGATCTTCAGCGAGTTCTCCACGCGGCATCCCGAGATCCGGTTCGAGTTCCTGCCCGGCGTCGCGCCTCTGGACCTCTCTGCGGGCGAGGCCGACATCGCCCTGCGGATCACCCGCACCCTGCCTGATCCGTCGCTCATCTGCCGCCGGATCAGCACGGCGCGGTTCACCCTCTTCGGGTCGCCCGGATATGCCGCGCGCCACGGGCTGCCCGCATCTCCCGGAGACCTGCGGGGACATGTCTTCGTGACCTACGAGCCCAGGGATGCGCCCGCGGTCTATCACGACTGGCTGATGCGCTACGTGCCGCCCGAGCAGATCGCCATGTCCTTCAGCGAGATCGGCCTGCTGGAGGCGGCCATCCTGTCCGGGCACGGGCTGGGGATCATGAATCTCAGGTTGGCCGAAGCCGACGAAGCGGCGGGGCGGCTCCTGTGCTGCTTCGATGCGCCCGAGGAAATGTCGGCGGAGCACCTGATGCTGGTGTCCCCGGAAGCCTACCGCCGCCCGGAAGTGAAGGCATTCACGAAATTCTTCGCGCCGCGCTACGCCGCCCTCTTCGCATAGCGGGGCCGCAGCACACGAGCCTGGCCTGGCCATCGCTCCGGCGCCTGTTTCAATTGAAACAGGCCGCGACATCCGGCTGAAACAGGCTGCGCCCAGGATCGGCGGCGGCCGCCCGGGGCCTTCCGGGCATCAAGCAGGAGGAAACGATGGGCGATCCATACCGGAACTTCAATTTCCAGGTCTCTGCAGGCGGCACCGCGGCAGCCGGCGGAGATGCCGATACCGACCTGACGGAGACGATCGAACTTTGCGCCGGGGCCTTGGTGCCGCTGGAGGACAGCATTGCAGTGGACAGCTTTGCCCTGGTTTTCGCGCAGGAGCCTGATTTCGGCTGGTAGCAAGCCGTCCCGCCGGTCCCCGCCATCCGGCCGAGCTGCCGCTGGTCCGCGGGCCGCCCGGCATTCCAATTCCCCCGGCCGAAGCGGCAGGCAGGGACGAATGGCCGGCCTTCGCTGCCGCCGCGCCCAAAGCAAGGCGGAGCCTGGCGCCGCGGCGGGCGGGGGCCGCATGCTACTGCATCCGCCATGGTCCATGCGGGACGGCGAGGGCAGGCGCCGGTTGCTCCTCTGCGGTCCGGCGGCCGCCTTGCGGACCAGGCCCGAACGTGAGGCACGCCGACCGTGGGCCGAGTTGGGCCGACTTGGGGCAAGTGAGTCGAATTCGCCGACGGCATGCGGAAAATGCACGCATAGGTAGTATTCGTTGGTAATGCAAACGCACCAGTTGTTCATATCGTGCCAAAATGCACCTCTTGGTTGCATATTTTGCACAAAAAATAGACACACCGTTCCATCTCCTCTCATGAAGTGATTTTTATATTGAATTTCGTGATTTCGGGTGGCCTCCGCGGTGATCGCGCAGGCGCGGGCCTTTTCTGCGAAGGCAGCGCCGGGAAAATCACTTGCCAAGAAAAACCAGTCGGAGAATAGTTAAATTTACGTTAACGGTCGCTCGACGAGCAAGGACCGCGCGTGCCGGAATTTCGAGTCTGAAAATCTGAACCGATGCCGCCGAGGGCAAGTGCGCGGAGCCTGTCTCCCGTGCAGGGCGGCACCATCATGTCCATGCCCATCTGCCCTCGTTGGCAGTCGGAACGTTTGTGCCGGCACCTAGGCCGTACCTGGCAGTCGAGCTCACATCCCGCATCTCCTGCAGGACGCAGGCAAGCTGCGGAATGGCTGGCTGGAGCAAGGGGGGGCTCGCCATGTCGGACGCATCTTCGATTGATACCGTCGATTTCTCGGTCGGAACGGACAAGCTGGACTATCTTCCGGGCAGTACCGTGACCATCACGGCATCAAATGTCACGGTCGGCGGAACGGTGGAGTTCCGCATCATGCATGTCGACGGCGCAGGCCCTGACGGCATCTACGGCACGCTGGATGACCAGCTCGATGCCGGGGCCGACGGGATCTACGGCACAGCCGATGACGGCTACGGCCCGGCACCGGGCGGCTATTCCTCCGATCACGATGCCTTCTACGCCATCGACGGGGTCGGGCTGGAAGGTCTGGACGGCCTGGCCGGGACCGATGACGACCTTGTCTACGACGCCGAAAGCGGCCGCTATGTCGTCTACAATGCCGATTTGGACAGCTACGAAATCAGCTGGCTGCAACCCGATCTCGACGGCGAGAAGAACGGCCAGATCGTGACCTCCTGGTATGTCCGCGAGCCGGACTCGCTGGGCGAGCGCTTCCTGCTCACGGCCTCCGAAATCGGATCGACCGGCGCTGACGGCCTGCCCGGCGGCGGTGACGACACCTATTCCGCGGTCGCCTCGGCCAGCTTCACCGACGCCCAGCCCGCGCTGAAGGACCACCAGCACTGGGAGAACCTGCAGGAGAGCTGGACCAAGAACGCTGTGAACGACACCACCGCGGGCTATCTCGAGGGCGATGTCGTGCCCCACCTGTTCCACGTCACCGACATGGCGGCGGGCGGCACCTACAAGCTGATCCTGAATTTCGACTATTTCCAGGGGTCCTCGGGCGCCGGCGGGTTCATCTATCTCGATGAATACGACACGACGATCAACAATCCCGGCACCACGTCGAACCCGGATTTCCCGGACGCGGCCGGGCTGTTCGGCGACGGCACCTACACCTTCACGGACCAGGATGCGGGCGTCCTGCCGGTCGATGCCCCGGCCGTGAACTTCTTCGTCGATGACACCGATCTCGACATCACCAGCCTGACCTACCTGGCGCTCGACACCGGCAGCGGCGACAAGCTGCGCACCGCCGAGATCGTCTTCACCATCGACGCGGCGGCAGACACCAGCGATTTCACCATCTATTACGGGCTTCGGCTGGCGCTTCCGGGCGAGGCCTACGACGATGCGCCCGGCGCCGCCGATTTCACCGGGTCCAGCCTGCGGGTGCAGACCGTGAACGATCCCTCCGACCCGATCGACGTGCTGTCGACCGGCGCCATTCCCTTCTCGCTCGATGCCGTGCTGCGCGGCGTGATCTCGGGCTGGAAGTGGAACGACCAGGATTCCGACGGCAACTGGGACGAGGGCGACGGCGAAACCGGCATGGCCGGCGTGATGATCCAGCTCTGGCGCGATGCGGACGGCGACGGCGCGCTGACCGCGGCCGACGAGCTCTATTCGACCACGACGACCAGCGACGGCACCACCGACGTCAATGGTGACGGCAGCATCGACGCGGCCGGATACTACGAGTTCTCCACCGCGGTGCAGCCCGACAAGCCGCTGCTGAGCGGCGAGACCTATTTCGTCTCCGAGGTGGAGCCGGACGGGTTCGTCCAGACCTTCCCCTCCGCGCCCGACCACTGGGGCGGCTTCCTGATCTCCGGCGCGACGCCCGAATACCGGGGCCTCTACGAGGTCGGGGCCGAAGGCGACGGCACGCTGAACTTCGGAAATGCCTCCCGGGCGACGATCACCATCATCAAGGAATCCGCGCCGATCGGCTTCGATTTCGATTTCACGCTGACCGACGGCACGACCTCCGAGCAGTTCACCCTGACCGACAATGTCAGCGGCACGGGGATGAATGCCGACGGGCTGAACTACATCACCTACACGCTGCCGGCCGACTTCGATTTCGGCACGACCTTCTCGGTCTCGGAGGCCTTCTCCTCGATCTACTGGAGCACCGGCTGGTACATCGACACGGATGGCGACCTTTCCTCGCCCGAGGCGGCCGGCACCGGGCTGCAGACCAGCGAATTCTCGGTCAGTCCCGGCGACGACATCACGGTGCTGTTCCTCAATACCGGCAGCAGCCTGCGCGAGAACGAATTCGTCCTCGAGAAGGGCGTGGTCTGCGCGCCGGGCACGGCGGACGAGGAATTCTTTGCCGCGGATGCCGAATGGGGGCCGAGCTTCGTCCAGGACGATGACGGGCTGATCACCTTCAAGTACGTGCTGGTGAACAACAGCGCCGGCGACCTCGCGAATGTCCGCCTCTCCGACGTTCTCCATGTCAGCGGCGGCACCGATCTGGGCGCGCCGGGCACCGCGAACCCCGAGGACGGCGTGGACGTGGTCTTCGACGCCACGAATTCCTGGTCGGATGCCTCGATCAGCTATGACGGCGGCGACATCATCATCGGCACACTCGCGGCCGGATCGGCTGTGGAGATCTACTACGAGGCCGGCTGGGTCGAGGGCAACCACAAGGACACGGCCGTCGCCTCGGTCGACATCCTTGGCGAGACCTTCTCCAGCGCGCCGGACTCGGCGCATTACTTCGGCGTCTCCGACATCGACATCGGCCTCGCCAAGACGCTGCTCTGCGACGGCAACCCGCTCTCTGACGGCGCGACCGTGACCGAGGGCTCGGACATCGCCTACGAGCTGGCCTTGTCCAACAACTCCAATGTCGAGCTCATGGTCACCGTCGCAGATCCCGCCTTCTCCGATGCCGCGCTGGTCGCGGCCTTCGGCGCAGCCGATGCCGATGCCGGCATGGACGGCTACCAGATCATGATCGCCGCGGGCGCGACACTCTCGGCCACGCTCTCCGCCACGGCCGGGGCGAGCGCGGGCACGGATCCGTCGGATCCGGACGGCTGGATCGCCAACACGGCGACGGCGAGCACGGAATACCAGGCGGATTGCGGCAGCGACGGCGACCAGGCCAGCGCCTCGGCGGCGTATTTCGGCGTGGCGGACATCGCGCTGAGCCTGGAGAAGACGCTCTATTGCGGCGCCGACCCGCTGGAGGACGGGGCGACCGTCGCCGAGGGGGCGGAGCTGCACTACGTGATCGAGCTGTCGCACAGCTCGAACGTGGAGCTGGCGGTGACGCTCGAGGACAGCATGTTCGGCTATGACGCGCTGGTGGCGCAGGCCGGGGCGGATGCCGACGGCGACGCGGCGAACGGCTACCAGGTGATGGTGGCGGCCGGCGCGACGGCGGTGCTGGACCTCTATGCCACGGCCGGGGCGAGCGCGGGCACGGATCCGTCGGATCCGGACGGCTGGATCGCCAACACGGCGACGGCGAGCACGGAATACCAGGCGGATTGCGGCAGCGACGGCGACCAGGCCAGCGCCTCGGCGGCGTATTTCGGCGTGGCGGCGGGGATCACCCTGCAGAAGCTGGTCTCCGTCGATGGCGGCCAGACCTGGCACGATGCCGACGACCCGACCGGGCCGCTGGTGGTCGACACGCCGGACAACCATCCGGTCTTCGGCTATTTCGTGATGAATACCGGCAATGTGGCCCTGTCCGGCGTCACCCTGTCGGACCTGATCCTGCAGCCGCCGGGGGAGGCGCCCTTCGACCTTGACGGGCTGTCCGCGGACTACGTGACGCTGGACGCGGCCGATCCCGATTTCTCGGTCGCGCTGGACGAGGGCGGCACGCTCGGCTTCGATTTCACCGGTGTCCCGACCGCGGCCGATGCCGACGCCTATGGCGACCCGGACAGCGGCGACGGCGCCTTCACCCTGGCGACGCTGGGGGCGGGCGAGGCCTTCTTCCTCAGGTACGAGGATGCCTCCTGGGTGGAGGGCCAGCACGAGAACCGCGCGACCGTCGTTGCCTCGGCTCCGGATCTGGACTGCGGCACCATCCCGCCGCTGACGGCCTCGGATGACGCCGCCTACAAGGGCGTCAAGGGCACCATCGTCACCAATACCGAGCATTGCGAGATCGATGATTTCCGGATCGTCTTCACCAATGACATGCGATCCACCAGCGGCACGTCGCAGAACCTGAAGCTGACCACGACGAATGACGGCCAGTTCTATATCAAGGGCTTCCAGGAGATCGTCGATGCCGATGGCGACGGCAGCCCCGATCCCTTCACCTGGAAGTTCGAGTTCGACGGGTTCTTCATGCCGCACGGGGCGACGCCCTTCCACATCGTGCGCGACGAGGACCTGCACGAGAACGAGCATGGCTGCGTGGTTCCGGACTTCGAGAATGCCATCGCCCAGTTCAAGCTGGACGATCCGCAGATCCAGTTCAGCTGGGACGACATCAACGGCGACGGCTCGATCGATCCGGGCGAGAAGGTGACGGTGCTGCTGCAGGACTGGCAGGCGCCCGATCTCGACACGGTGATGCTGACGCTGCATCTGGAAGCCTCGCAGAAGGGCGAGACCGGCTGGACGCCCTTCGATGCCGATGGCGACGGGGTGGCAAGCGACGTCATGGACAACCCGGAAGTCGGCGGCGAGGACCGGGCAACCATCCTCGACGGGATGGTCTGGGACTTCAACGCCTATTCGGGCGCCGATGCCGGCAGTCTCGAAGCGCTCGGCGAGAAGGAGGTGACCAGCTACAACCGCGTGCCGGCCTTCAAGGGCGGCCATGCGGTGTTCATGGACGCGAACGGCAAGCCGGTGGAGGGGGTGGACGTCCTCTTCCTCGACTCTCGCCAGAGCGGAGTCCTGGCCTCCGGCAAGACCGACGCGGACGGCATCTTCGACATCTACTACAACATCAACAAGGGCGGGAAGGCGCAGATCACTGCGGTTCACGACGCCAACGGCAACGGCGTCTTCGATCCCTGGGAAGAGCATATCAGCGACGATATCGGCGGCAAGAACAAGTACTTCGCCTTCGAGGCGGCGTGGGACGCACAGGCCGACGCCTTCCATTTCGACCTGGGCTGAACCCCGCGGCCCGGACCCGCACCCTGCCGGGAGGCAGGGTGCGGGATTTCCTCTGGCAGCGGCAAGGCGCAGGATGCCGC
Organism: Mangrovicoccus sp. HB161399; assembly: GCF_013184745.1. GTDB lineage: Bacteria > Pseudomonadota > Alphaproteobacteria > Rhodobacterales > Rhodobacteraceae > Mangrovicoccus. Next base: position 67,081 of record NZ_JAATVU010000010.1, on the reverse strand, counting down.
CAGGGACGGCGCGGCGGACCTGCAGGTCCGGGGAGCACCGGAGCGGACCATCCTCGCCGCGGGCCCGCCGGCTGGGCGGGACGCGACCGGAAACCGTCCCTGCGGGGCGGGCCGCCAACTGGCCATGGCACGGCTCGACGCGGTCGGCCCCCGTCACGGGCGGAAGGCGCGCCAGGGCATCTCCCGGAAGCGGGCGCAGAGATGCGCCCGCCTCTTGCCGTCGCGGACAGACCCGAGATGCAGCCGGTCGCGCGCGGCCGTTCCCCGGCCATCGGCCGCCCTCGGCGGGCGGATTTCCGCGCAGGGGACTGCCCGCCGCTACGGCAGGAAAACGCCATGGAATGCAACGGGATATGCATCCCTGGGTGGTTTTCGTTTTCCGAGATCAGAGAGGAAATGGAGCGAGACATCAATGATTGTTGACAGAATCAGGCATTCCCGGCGACTTTCTCCCGGTCACCTGGTGCTCGCGTAGGTTGTGCCAGGCATATGGAGCCTGGAGAAGTACATGTTTCCATCCCGCAACACGCCCTCCGTGGGTGCGCTTGCTAGGACTGCTTTTGCGATTGCCGTTTCACTAGCCGCCCTGTCCGGCGGCGCTGCCGCGGAAACGGCGTATTCCTCCCAGAAGATGGCGGCTGCCGCCGCGCCCGCCAAGGTCGGCCCCGCGGGAACGCCGCAGCTGGCGGGCTACTACCGCGGCATCGAACGCAAGCTCGTGGCGAAAGGCTACCTGCGCACGGACCGAAATCCCGCCAAGCTGTCGCCGGAAGAGCTGGCCCGGGACTTCATGGCGATCGCGATGAAATCCGAGTACTCGCTGAAAAGCGGCACCATCAGCCGGTCCGGAGACTCGGTGCCGCTGCGGCGCTGGGAAACGCCGGTCCGCATCGGCGTGCAGTTCGGCGCCTCCGTCGGCGCGGGCCAGCAGGATGCCGACATGGCGGCGATCCGCAGCGTGGCCGCGCGGCTGGCGCGGGCCAGCGGCCATCCCGTCGGCCTCGCCGGGAGCGGCGCGAACTTCCATGTGCTGATCCTGAACGACCGGGAACGCCGCAATGCCGGACCGCTGCTGCGCGAGCTTGCCCCGACGATGAGCCGGGCGGCCCAGAACGCCATCCTGAACATGAAACCCAACATCTTCTGCATGGTCGTCGCCATTCCGGGAAGGTCGCCCTCCGACGGCTACCGAGAGGCGGTCTCGGTGATCCGTGCCGAACACTCCCCCGCCATGCGCAAGTCCTGCATGGAAGAGGAGCTGGCACAGGGCATGGGGCTGCCGAATGACAGCCGCGAGGCGTGGCCGTCGATTTTCAACGACGACGAGGAATTCGCCGTGCTGACCCGCCATGACGAACTGCTGCTGCGGATGCTCTATCACGACAGCCTGCATCCCGGCATGACCGCTGGGGCCGTGGGCGGGCAAGTCGGAACGCTTGCCCGGAGCGTGCTCGGGTCCGGCTGACCGGCGGGAGACACGGCGCATGGGGGCGAGCCCGGGCAGGCTCGCCCGTTCTTTTCGGCTGGCCGGCTGCCGGGCGCTATTCCGCGGCCCTGCCGCCGAGGATGAAGTTCACGCGCTGTATGTCGTTGTTTTCGCGCGCGTGCATCAGGCCGGTGAGTTCGGATGTCGAATACATGCCGGGCTCGACGCCCAGGCTCATGGCCAGCTGGCTGTTTCGCTCGCTGCCGAAGCTCTGGGTCGAAATGATCTCGTTGCCGCCGTTGAGAATGAACTTCTCACGCTGGGCATCGCCATCTTCCCGGGCGTTCATCAGGCTCACGAGCTCGGACGTGGAATACATGCCGGGCTCGACCCCGAGACTCAGGGCCAACTGGTCACCGGCCTGCGCCGTCGCAGCCCATGCCGTCACGAATGCTGACGCAATTACAAGAAGTTTCATTTGTCGATCCTTCCATATCAAGAGATTGAGCAGGAAGGCCGCTTGCCGCTGTAGGACTTACCTCTGACCCGCAATTCTACTCTGGGTTGTCTCCTGTAGCAAGTGGCCGGGCGGCCCGGCAGGGGCGGAGTCCGGATTTCCGGACCCCGGCCGGACAAGCCAGCCCTAGCCAGATCCGTTGGATGGCTCCTGCGCTCCGGCGTCGCGATGCGCCATGGTGCAGGTGTTGTCGTCTGCATCGAGAGAAACCACCCCATGAAGGTTGCGGCAGTCGTCCTCGGTCTGGCGAAGAATGTCTTCCAGGTTCACGGCGTCACCGCCGAATGCGCAGCCGCCTTCGGCAAGCCGTTGCGCCGCTCCCAGCTGCTGGCGTTCTCCGGGCGGCTTGAAGCGTGCCTTGCCGGCATGGAAGCCTGTGCATCCAGCCATCACTGGGCCCGGCAGCTGTCGACGCTGGGCCGCGAAGCCCGGCTGAAGTCCCTCGTTGGGTCAAGCCCTGCGTGAAACGGGGCAAGTCCGGGGCGACAGATGCCGAGGCCATCTGCGCGGCGGCCACCCGTCCGTCCATGCGTTGCGCCGAGGTGAAGCCGGAGTGCCGGCAGGCCCTGCCCTGCCTGCACCGGACCCGGGAGCCCGCGATGCGCCAGGGAACGCAGCTGTCCAACATGCTCCGGGCGCAGCTGGCGGAGATCGGGGGAAGGCCCCGCGCACGCGGCCATCTTCCCGAAGGAGGCTGCCGCAGGGACAGGGCCCGGACTCCCGGACGCTGGCCGGGATGCGATCCGGGTTCCTTCCGTCCAGCTCCAGCCGGTTCGAGGGCTCTTTCGCTGGCTGGGCATGCACCTGCGGAGGGGGCGCGGACGAACCCGAAGGTGCAGCTCCTGCGGGCCGTTCCGGGCACCGGGTCCCCTCCCGGCAGATTGGGTTCTGCCAAATCGCCTGCCGGGCAGCGGATCACGGCATGTGCGATCGTCGCGACGACCGGCAGCGGCAGGCCGTTCCGGAGCGGGCGGGAATCCTCTGCGCGGATCGGGCTGGCACCGAAGGGCAAGTCCGGCCGCGGCAAGGCGCGGCTGGCGGAATATCCAAAATGGGAGACCGGCATTGTGGCAAGCTTCTCGGCGCGGGAATGGCGTCTCCGGCGCTCCGGGCGGAGAAGCGCCCCGCACGGGGAGTTCCGCGGCTCGCCGGGCCGCCGGGGGAAAGGCGCTGCCGTCCGGCCGCCGCCGCCGTCATGGCGGACAGGTCCGCGCGGATTGCCCGGGCGGTGCTGTCCCGCAACGCGCCCTTCATGCCGCGCGCTGCCTGACGGCGACGGCATCCGGGCTCGCAAGGTCGGCGAGATGACGGAGACGCCCTCGGCCGCAACACCGGGAAATCCCGCCGGCTGGCCAGGGCGCCATGGCCCGCGAAGCAATCAGGTCCCTGGTCGGCGGACCCCGTCAGGGCCGCCGGTCCGAGACCCGCGCAAGCAGGCCGGACACAGGACCGCTTCTGGAAGGGTGAGTTTCCGCCAATTTCCCGCTTGCCATGCAGGAGCCATCCAAACAGGCCGGTCAGGTCAGCTCGGTCATCACGGCCTTGCGATAGGCCGGACGCTCGGAAAGGCGACCGTACCAGGCTTCGAGCGCGGGCAGGCTCGGCCGCTCGATCGGCAGGTTGAACCAGGCATAGGCAATGCAGCCCAAGGGTATGTCTCCGATCCCGAACGCCGCGCCGGAAAGCCAGGACGTCTCGGCAAGCGCGTCATCCGCGATCGCCATGAGGGCCGCGCATTGCGGGGCGCCGCGCTCGATGGCCGCGTCGTCGCGGGTCTCGGGCGTGCACCGCACCAGGTTCCAGAAGAGGTCGCGGAACGGCGCCGAGAAGGACAGCGATGTCCAGTCCATCCATTGGTCGGCCATTGCCCAGGACCGCGCATCCGCCGGTGCGAATCCGTCCGCGCCGTATTCGCGGGCGAGATAGCGGACGATGGCATTGGATTCCCAGAGCACCAGGGACCCGTCCTGCAGGCAGGGCACCAGGCCGTTCGGGTTCAGCGCGCGGTATTCCGGCGTGGAGACATGCCCGAACGCGCCGCCGGCCGGAACATGCTCATATTGCAGCCCGAGCTCTTCGGCGCACCACAGCACCTTGCGCACGTTGGTCGAGTTCCCGCGGCCCCAGATCTTCATTGCTTGCCTCCTGTTTGCCTGCCGCGCCGCACCTGCGGAACCGGCCGCCCTGACGTGGTTCTGACCAGCTTTGCGGCCGACGGGCAAGGATGGAACCGCGGAGTGCGCTCACCTTTCCGCGCGCGGCCCGGTCCGCGGCTGCCGGCTTCCCTTGGCGGCCGCCCCGTTCCATGCTGGCCGGGAGCAAAAGGGAGGGAGCTTCCGGCATGATCGTCGAAATCTGGATCAACTGCCCGTCGGAGGAGGTCGCGGTCCAGCTGGCGCGCGGCCTCATGGACATGCGCCTGGTGGCCAGCGCGAACCGCTATCCGAAGATTGCCAGCCGCTACTTCTGGAAGGGCAGGGCGGTCGAGGCCGAGGAGGTGCCGCTCCTCCTCAAGACGCGCAAGGAGCTGTTCGGCCGGGTCGCCGAGGCCGCGCGGAAGCTCCATCCCTACGAGACTCCGTCGATCCTCTGCCTGGATGTCGCGGCCGCCAACCGGGACTATGCCGACTGGGTGTTCGCCGAGACCGTGGGGGCGGACCCCGCGGGGTGACGCCAGATGTCAGCTGCCGCCGGTCGCGGGACCGTAGCTGTAGCGGAAGATGCAGCAGGGCGCGCCTTCCATCAGCGTCTGCGGGCGGTCGAGGGAAATGTCATCGTTGTAGCCCTCCGGGAAGACGAAGTCGCGGTTGCAGGACAGCAGGTGCCCGATCTCGCCGAGCCCCATTTCGCGGTACATCTCGGCATAGCGGCAGCGGGTCACCTGGTAGCGGAAGGACGTGTCCGTGGCTTCCTCGACCTCGATCTCCAGGGCATCGTCCTGCGTCCAGAGCGGCTGCAGGTCCTGGAAGCTGCGCAGGTCCGTGCCGCCGGGCGTCTTTCCGGCAAAGCTCCGCCCCGCCCGGAAGGCCGCCTTGCGGATCGCGGTGCCGAGGATCTCCTGCGCGGCCTCCTTGCCGATCCGGGCGCACATTTCCTCGTAGATCGGGGCAATGATCTCGGCCTCGATCCGGCGGCGGGCGAGAATGCCGATCTCTCCCTCGAGGACCGGGCCGGGCTGTTCCGGGCTGCTGGACATGGCGCTTCCTTCTGGCTGTCCGGGTCTGGTCATGCGCCGAGAGTATCCGCCGCGGCCGCATGGCGGATGCGCTGCATTGGCGCATCTGCTCCGGCCCGCCGGCAACGGGGCCTCCGAAAGCGCGTCGGATGGCAGGCTCTCCGGCAGTCGTAGGCCCTGGCACCGCCAGCCGGGGGGGCAGGCTAGGCAACGCGGCGTCCCCCGTCCGAGGTCCCCATGGACGATCGGATCAGGACGTCCCGATGACCGGCAGCCGTATCCTGAAATCGGCAAGTGCGTTTCCGTGGAATGGCGGCGCTCCCGGCGTTCAGGACAGGCAGCCGGGGGCCGCGAATGAAGCGGCCGTTGCCAGACCCTGACGCTTCGCGTGCGGTCCTGCGGACCGGCTGGGTCTTCCGCCCAGATCGGATCGAATGGCCGTGGCCCTCGCCATGCAGGCGGGGCATCCGTCCTGCCGGAGCCTCCGCTCCGGCACAAGGCGGCGGCCGTGAAAGACGTAGCACCTTCCGCCGCCCGAGCCGGGTCTCTCCGTCCGGCATGGCCGCCGATCCCGCCGGAGCCCCGGCAGCAATCGCTGCGGCGGACGCTCTTGCAGCTCGGACAGGGGGCCTTGGTCCCGGAGCATGGCAGACTTCCTCTCGAGGCCGCGATGTGTCCCGGGGAACGGCCCCGCCGACATGCTTCCGCAGCAGCCTGCGCCCGACCGCATTGTCCGGCCCGGCATCCGCATGGACTGCGCCGAGGCACGGCCGGGGCCCGTTGCGTTGCGGAGAACCCCGGGCCGGCTGTGGAGCCGCTGGTTTCCGGGCCGGATCGCGAGAAAGGGGAGCGGTTTCGGCGTCGCTCCCGCTGACAGAGCTTGCATCCGCGGATGCGCTCCCGCATGAACGGGCCCTCTGAAAGGGCCGCTTTCCCAGCTTGCGGCCCGTCCCCTCTTCCAGGCAGGCACAGGAGCTCCGACGATGGCCGCCAGCGCAAAAATCCTCCTCCTCGGGTCCGGCGAACTGGGCCGCGAGGTCGTGATCTCGGCCAAGCGGCTGGGCGCCGAAGTGATCGCCTGCGACAGCTATGCCGGCGCGCCCGCCATGCAGGTGGCCGACCATGCGGAGGTCTTCTCCATGCTCGACGGCGACGCCCTGCGCGCTGCCATCGACAAGCACCAGCCGGACTATATCGTGCCCGAGGTCGAAGCGATCCGGACCGAAATCCTCAAGGAGGTCGAGGACCGCGGCTTCACCGTGGTCCCCTCGGCCCGCGCCACCCAGCTGACGATGAACCGCGACCGCATCCGCGATCTGGCGGCGCGGGAGCTGGGGCTGCCGACGTCGAAGTTCCTCTACGCGGAAAGCCTGGAGGAGATGCATGCGGCCGTGGCCGAGGTCGGCCTGCCCTGCGTGGTCAAGCCGGTGATGTCCTCCTCGGGCAAGGGCCAGTCGACCGTCCGCGACGCCGGCGGGATCGACGCGGCCTGGGCCTATGCGGTCGAGGGCATGCGCGGCGACCGCCAGCGGGTGATCGTCGAGGCCTTCATCGCCTTCGACTACGAAATCACGCTGCTGACCGTACGCACCCGCGAGGGCGTGGTGTTCTGCGATCCCATCGGGCACCGCCAGGAACGCGGCGACTACCAGGAAAGCTGGCAGCCCGCGGCGATGTCCGCGCAGGCGATTGCCGATGCGCAGGCGATGGCCAAGGCGGTGGTCGACAATCTCGGCGGCTATGGCCTGTTCGGGGTGGAGTTCTTCGTCGAGGGCGACCAGGTGATCTTCTCCGAACTGTCGCCCCGCCCGCACGACACCGGGATGGTCACGCTGATTTCGCAGAACCTCAGCGAGTTCGACCTGCATGTCCGGGCCATTCTCGGCCTGCCGATCCCCGGACTCACCCATTACGGTGCCAGCGCCTCGGCGGTGATCCTCGCCGACCGCGACAGCGGCAGCTTCCGCGCCGAAGGCCTTGCGGAGGCCCTGCAGCCCTCGGGGCCGGGCATCGATCTCGACCTGCGGATCTTCAACAAGCCGGTCACGCGTCCCTATCGCCGCATGGGCGTTGCCCTGGCGCTGGCGGCGGACGGCGATACCGGCACCGCCCGCGCTGCGGCCCGCGAGGCAGCCGCCAAGGTGACGCTCCGCTACGACGGCTAGGCCGGGAAGCCCGGTGGCGGCACCGTCCCGGCCGGCAATGTGCGGAGCACAAGCGGGCTCCGCGCATTCGGAACGGACGGCTGAGCTCGCCGTTGGCAGCCGCGCAGACCGCCGGCGCGCCCGGCCAGGGGGAACGCCCGGAAGGCCGGTGCAAGCCATGGCCGGCGCTGCCGCCAATCCGGTCCGGCCGGTCAGGCGGCGCCCGGCCGGGTTCCGATGGCCGCAGCCATCGCGCCGGACGGTTCCGGACGAATGCCCGCCCCGCCCCGCTGCCTGCCGCAGGATGATCGCCGTCGCGGGCGTGCAGCTACCGGCGGCCGCGCCTCGACCGCCGGTGCCTGCTTGAGGGGCCCGGCTGCCCGCTGCTGCATCCGGTTCCGGCGGCGGCCGGTCACCGGGTCGCAGCCAATTCTCTCGAACGGCCGGATCCGATCCGGTATGACTGTGCCGTGAAGAAGCGATTTTGACTTCCCGCGCCGGGGCTTTCCCTTTCCGCGATCTGCGGGCGATGGACGGGACCTGCGTGCAGGGAGGCGCCGGGACATTGTGCACGAGGACTCCGTGGGACCGCATGCTGGACTGAGACGGGCCGGGCGCGCTTGCGGAGCCAGGGCGGTGGCGCGGCTCTCCATGCTTGCCCTTGCCTGTTCCGTCCTGCTGCCGGTGCCGGGCCGGGCGGACGAGGTCGAGGACTATTCGGGGCTGAAGCTGAGCCTGCCCTATGCCTTCTACAACGAGACGTTCGGGGCGACCGGCGGCTGGGTCATCGGGCGGATCGGATACCCGCAGCCGAATGCCCGTGTGCTTGGCACCGTGATGGCCGGGTCCGAAGGGTCGCAGCTGGCCTTCCTCATGGCGCAGGATCTGCGGTTCTCCGGGCTGGACCGCCTGTTCGTAGATCCGGTGCTCTCCTTCGGCCATTACGCCGATGCCGACACCTATATCGACGGCAATCCAGGCTTTCCCGGCCAGCGGGCGGGCACGAACGGCTCGGACGAGGACAATTTCCTGTCCGGGAACGTCTCGGACGTCTTCTCGCGGGTGCGGTTCAAGTACCTCCTGCCGATCGGACACGGGCGCGACCAGGTCGTTCCGGACTACAAGGTGCTCGATGGAGAGCTGTATTCCGGCGCGACCGGCGCCGAGTCCCTCGATCCGTTCGGGAGCGGCCGCAGCTATCTGGAAGTGAGGCCGTTCCAGAGGGCGCTGGAGATCGACGGCGACACGTTCGACGGCGACATCCGGACGAACGGGCTCGACCTCGCGTATTTCTGGGACAACCGGGATTTCCCCTACAACCCGTCGCGGGGCACCGGCGCCAGGCTCCAGGTCTCGCGGGATTTCGGCCTGTTCGACAGCTCGGATTCCTGGACGGTCGTGCAGGCCGAGATCGACGCCTATCGCGGCTACGGCGGGAGCGCATGGTTCCGGAAGCGGGTCCTGGCCTTCGATTTCTGGACAGCCGACACGCCGTCCTGGGAAATCGACGGGGAAGAGATCCGCCACCGCTCCCCGGCCTATACCGGCGCCACGCTGGGCGGTCTGTGGCGGATGCGGGGCTATCCGGCGCAGCGGTTCAACGACCGGTCGGCGATCTACTACTCCGCCGAACTGCGCCTGACGCCGCACTGGAACCCGTTCGATTCCTGGTCCGCCGTGCAGGAGCGGCTGGGGATCGAATGGATCCAGGTCGTTCCCTTCGTCGAGATCGGCCGCGTCGCGGACAGCTACGGTTTCGGCGAGCTGCATTCCGACATGAAATGGGATGCGGGCACCGGTCTGCGCGCCTGGGTGCAGGGCTTCGTCGTCCGGGCGGATGCCGCCTTCTCGGACGAAGGCCTCCGGGTGCAGATGATGATCGGGCAACCCTTCCAGTTCTGAGCGTGGCGCACCGCCGTTAGGCCGAATGGCGATGCAGCGCCCCGTCCCGCCAGGATGGGGCGGCCGCGCCGTCGCGGCCATTGCGGCTTGTAAACCGGGGCACATCGCGCTAGCCATTGTCATATTGTATAACAATCAAGGACAGGTGAAGGTGCAGCGGCTGACAATGAATCTCGGCGATCCGTCCGAGGCGCGGATCTACTACCTGCCGCATGTGCTGGCGGAGCGGCTGGGCTTCTTCGCGGCCGAGGGCCTGCAGATCGAACCGGTGCAGAGCGCGTCCGGCGGCGAGACCGTCACCGGCGGGCAGATCCCCTCGGTGCTCGACGGCTGCGCCGACCTGACCATCGGCGGACCGATGGTGACGATGAAGCTGGCCGAGGAAGGCCGGCCGCTGGTCAGCTTTGCAGCCGCGGTGCGCTCAAACCCCTGGGTGGTTCTCGCGCGGCGGCCGATGCCGGGCTTCGTGCTGGCCGATCTCGACGGGCAGCGCGTCTTCGACATCGCCAGAATCGGCACTGCGGGCTTCATCTTCGATGCGGTCATGGCCGAGCAGGGCATCGCGGCGCGGCGGGAAGACCCCGGAGCCGCCGCGACGGCAGGGGATTTCCTGGCCTCGGACATGGAATTCGCCATCCATCACCTGCATGCTGCCGCGCCGCTGATGGCAGAGGGGCGGCTCCATGCCGTCTGCAGCCTGGCGGGGGCGACCGGCGGCGTGCCCTGGAGCGCCTATATCGCGCGGCCCGGCGCGATCGATGCGCAGCCGGAGGCCTTCGCGGCGTTCACCCGCGCCATCCGGCAGGCCCTGGCCTGGCTTGCGGCGGCAGGGCCGGAAGCGGTCGCCGCGACCGTCGCGCCCGCCTTCCCGGATCTTGCGCCCGAGGTCATCGCCCGGATCGTGGCGTTCTACCGCGCCGCCGGGCTCTGGCCGGGGGATCACCGCATTCCGGCCGCGGACATGCTGCGCTTCGGCCGGCTGCTGCAGGCCTCCGGCTGGATCCGGGACCTGCCCGATCCGGCGGCCCTGACCCGCGACCTTCTGGCGGAGGCGGCCGATGCCTGACCTGAGGATTTCCGGCGCGCTCGCCGTCACTCCGGAGGGCGCGCAGGCGCTCGACATCACCGTCACCGGCGGCGTGATCGAGGGGCTCCACGTCCCGGGCACGGGGCCGGACGCGGCCCGCAGGATCGACGCGGGCGGGCTCTGGCTCCTGCCCGGCGCGATCGACGCCCATACCCATTTCACCGCCTGCGGCCCGGATCGCGGCGCGGAGGTCTTCGCGGGGACCTGCGGCGCGGCGGCGGGCGGCGTGACCACGGTGATCGAGATGCCGCATGGCCTGCCGCCCGCGGTCGACCGCGCCAGCCTTGCGGCGAAGCGCGCGCTTTGCGAGGCGCACGCGGCGGTGGATTTCGCGCTCTGGGCCGGGCTGACGGGGCGCAATGCGGCCGAGATCGCCGGGCTGGCGGAGGACGGCGCCGTAGCCTTCAAGGCCTTCCTGTGCAGCCCGCGCCTCGATGGCGGGGCACCGGACGAGACCGCGCTTCCGGCGGTGGGCGATGGCGACCTGCTGGAGGCGATGGCGGAGATCCGCGCGGCGGGCTCGCTGCTCGGGGTGCATTCCGAGAACCAGGACATCCTGCTGGCGGCGCGGCGGCGGATGGAGGCGGCCGGGCGGACGGACATGCGCGCCCATGCCGGGGCGGGACCGGAGATCGCCGAGCTGGAGGCGGTGCAGCGGCTGGCGCTTCTGGCCGCCGAGACCGGAGTGGCGGCGCATGTCGTCCATATGAGCTCGCCGCGCGCTGCCGAGGTGCTGGCCCGCGCCCGTGCCGCCGGGACCGATATCAGCGCCGAGACCTGCCTGCACTACCTGCTGCTCGACGAGGACGACCTGGTGCGGATCGGCAATGTCGCGCGCTGCGGCCCGCCGCTGCGACCGGCGCCGATACTGGCGGCGCTGTGGGAGCATGTGCTGGCCGGCGGGATCGACATGGTCGCCTCGGATCACTGCCCCTATCCGCCGGAGGACAAGGCCGCCGGCCTGCCGGTCTGGCAGGCGGGGATGGGTCTCACGGGCATCGAGACCAATGTGCCGCTGCTGATGAGCGAAGGGGTGCTAGGCCGCGGGATGCCGCTGGAGCAGTTCGCGCGGATGACCGCGGAGGCGCCTGCGCGGCGCTTCGGGCTCTGGCCGCGGAAGGGCGCGATCCGGGCGGGCGCCGACGCCGATCTCACGCTCTGGGATCCGTCGGGCGAGACGGTGGTTGCCGGCGCAGCGTTCCGCGGACGGGCAAAGTTCTCGGCCTTCGAGGGGCGGAAGATGCGCGGCCGGCTTGTCGCCACGCTGTCACGCGGCGACCAGGTGTTCCGCGAGGGGCGCGACCTCGGCGCGCCTGGCCGCGGACGGTTCCAGCGGCGCGCCGGGGCCTGAGCCCCGGCGAGGTCAGTCCCGGAGCAGCTGTCCGGGATCGAGCGCGGCGGGATGCGCCGCGCCCATCCAGGCGGTCATCGCGTAGAGATTGTCGAGAAGCCCGTTCAGCCAGGCCTCGACCGCCGCCTCTCCGCCCGCTGCCAGCGCGCAGAGCACGGGCCGGGTCGCGACGCAGGCGGCAGCGCCGAGGAGGCTGGCAGCGATCACGTCGGCGCCGTGGCGAACCCCGCCATCGAGTAGCAGGGGAAGGCCAGCGGGCCGGGCCGCAGCCAGCGCCGGAAGCTGGTCGAGCGCCAGCGCCCAGCGGCTGCTCTGGCGCAGCCCGACATTCGAGGCGACCGCCCCTGCGACTCCGCAATCCGCGAGCGGCGCCAGGTCGGCCGGATTCAGCACGCCCTTGACCATCAGCGGCAGGCCGAGGCTGCGGGCCAGCGCCGCGATCCGGCCGAGCCGGGCCGCGTCCCAGCGCGGGAAGGCCTCGAGCGGCGCGACGCCCGGACGGTGCGATCCGTCGAGCTGGGTGCCGATGGTGCTCCAGCCGCGGGAGACGAGTTCGGCGCCGATGTCGAAGCCGCCGGGACGCTGGCCGGGGCGGGGATGCGACGGCGCCATCAGCGTCAGCACGATGCCGGCTGCACCTGCCCCGGCGGCGGCGGAGACGATGCGGGCGATGCGGTCCTCGCTGCCTGCGGCGCGCAGCTGCAGCCAGGTGCCGGGATGCGCCGCCGTCACCTCGGCCAGCGGCGTCACGGTTTCCTCCGACAGCACGAGGTCCAGCCCCAGCCGCGCGGCCACCCGCGCGACCGGCAGGATGCCCTCGGCGTGGAACACCCGGTCGCCGGCGAAGGCGCCGATCATCACCGGTGCGGCCATCCGGCGGCCTGCCAGCTCCGTCGCTAGGTCCGGCGGCCCGGCCTCGGAGAAAAGCCGGGGGATGAGGCGGAGCCGGGCGAAAGCCGCGGCATTGGCATCTTCGCCGGGGGCCGCGTGGCTGTCGCCCGCGCGGCCTTGCATGTAGTCGAAAAGCGCTGGCCCGAGCGCGGCGCGTGCCTCGGCGGCAAAGGGAAGGGACATGCTCAGCGCTCCGTTGCGGGCAGGGGCAGGGGATCGGGCAGGCGCTGCGGCAGGGGCGGCTCATGCGCCTCTTCCGCTTCCTGCCGCAGATAGGCGGCAAAGGTCTCGGTCTTCGGATTGTCGAGGATCGCGGGCGGGCCCTCTTCGACCAGCACTCCGTCCTTGAGGAACACGATGCGGTCGGCGACGGTCCGCGCGAAACCGACATCATGGGTTGAGATCACCATGGTTAACCCGGTCTGGGCCAAGTCGCGGATCGTACCGTTGACCTCGCGCACCAGTTCCGGGTCGAGCGCCGAGGTCGGCTCGTCGAACAGCAGGAGCTGCGGCCGGCAGGCCAGCGCCCGGGCGATGGCGACGCGCTGCTGCTGGCCGCCCGACATCTCGTGCGGCAGGCGGTTGAGATAGGGACCGAGCCCGACCTGCGCCAGAGCGGCGCGGGCGGCGGCGCGGGCTTCCGTCTTCGGGCGGCGCTGGACCACGGTCTGGACCGCCATGACGTTTTCCTCCGCCGTGAGATGGTCGAAGAGCGCGAAGTTCTGGAACACTATGCCGATCCGTGCGGCAATGCGGTTGGCGGGCAGCGCGCGGGGCAGCAGCGGGCGACCGGTCGGCCCCTGTCCCATCACCACGCCGCCGACGCGGATGTTCCCGGCGCTCGACGGGATCAGCGCCAGGATCGCCTTGAGCAGCGTCGACTTGCCCGAGCCGGAACGGCCGAGCAGCACGACGACCTCGGAGCGCTTCACCACCAGCGTCAGCTTCTTCAGCACTGGCGTGCCGTTGTAGCCGACCTTCAGATCGCGGATCTCCAGCATCCGGTCGGATTGCGGCGAGGGCGGATCGGCCGCCACGAGCGGCGTTCCGGCGGGGATCTCGGGGATCTTGCGGCGGCCCGCGCGGGCGGCGCGCGGCTCGAGATTCACCCGGTTCTCCAGCCACCACTGGCCCGCGGCCAGCACGGTGGACATGATCACGTAGATGCCGCCCGAGGCCAGCAGCACCGGCAGGAACTGGAAGTTCTGCGACACGATCGTCTGGCCGCGCATGGTCAGCTCGGCGACGCCGACGACCGAGGCCAGCGAGGTGGATTTCAGCAGGCCCACGCTTTCATTGCCCAGGGTGGGCAGGATCGCGCGCAGCGCCTGCGGGATGACGACGAAGCGCATCTCCTGGGAGCGGGTATAGCCGAAGGCCTGCGCCGCGGTGCGCTGGTCGCGGCTGGCGGAGATGATGCCGCCGCGGATGATCTCGGCGCAATAGGCGGTCTCGTTGATGGTCAGAGCCAGCAGCGCCGAGACGAAGGGGCTGAGCACCAGGCCGAATTGCGGCAGCACGTTGTAGAGGATGATCAGCTGCAAGAGGACCGGCGTGCCGCGCAGGAGGTAGATATAGGTCTTGACCGGCAGGCGCACGTACCAGGCCTTCGACAGGCTGGCGAGCGACAGGAAGAAGCCGATGACGATGCCGCCGGTCAGCGCGCCGATCAGAAGCTGCACGGCGATGACGGCGCCTTCCCAGAGATAGGGGAAGGTCAGGTAGTGGAGAAACGTGTCCATGGGGGCCCCGGGCAGGAGGACCGGCGCCGCGCGGGGGCGGCGCCGGAAGGGTCAGGGGATCAGTCGAACAGCTCGACCGGACGCTGGGCTTCGCCGCCCTGGCCCCACTTGTCCATGATCAGCTTCTGCACGCCGGTCTCCTGGATCACCTTGATGCCGTCGAGCACCGCGTTCTGCAGCATCGTGTTGTCCTTGGCGATCGGATAGCCGCTGCGGATCGGCAGGTCGACATAGAAGGCCTGCTCCAGCCGGTCGTCGGCATTGGCGAGCCCCGCCGCGACCGCGCCCGAGGTCAGGTGGATGTCTGCGCGGCCCGACTGCACGGCCATGATGGCGTTGTCGGTGTTCTGCACCAGCAGCACGTCGACCGCGGGCTTGCCGGCGGCCAGGCATTTCTCGGTCTGTTCGGGAGCGATGGTCGTCGCCTCGTAGGTGCCGGCCGCGGCCGAGATGGTCATGCCGCAGAGATCGTCGACCGATTGCAGGTTCTTCGGGTTGCCATTCGGCACGACCGAGCCGTCGACCACCTGGTAGGAGGAGACGAAGGCGACCTGCTCGGAGCGGGCCGGGGTGACGTAGATCGACGGGCCGATGTCGAGACGGCCGGACATGACCGAGGTCACCAGGACGTTGAAAGCGCCGAGCTGGAATTCGTAGTCGAAGCCGAGACAGGCGCCGAGACGGTCGAGCATGTCGGGGTCAAGCCCTTCGAGGTCGTCGGGATTGCCGTCCACCGGCTGCTGGAAGCCCATGTTGTAGCCGCCGAGCCCGACATTGAGCGTCTTGCCCGCGAGATCGGGATATTTGGCGCGGAGGCCTTGGCAGGCTTCCATCTCGGCGAAATCCGCCGGGGCGGGCTTTAGTTCCTCGGAGGCGCGGGCGGAGGCGATGCCGGGCGCCATGACGGCGGCCAGAGCGGCGGCGCAGGCGATCATGGGGGTCGGAGAGGTCATTTTTGTCATCCTTGCGTTTCCCTGTCGGGCAGAAGGCGGGCATCGGGGAGGGGCCCGCGATTTGCGATTGTAGCATTGTATAACAATAATACTCTTGGCAAGGGGCTTGTTTGCCGCTACTCCATTTACCGTGAGGCGGCAGTGCCTCTCCCCGCGGCTTCCGCGGGCGGCCAGATCGAGGACAGGACATGTGCGCCATCTCCACCCGCAAGGAAGACTGGCAGGCTCCGCGGCCGCGTACGCTGGTGGACCATGCCATCGACGCGATCATCGCGGCGGCGGCCCGCGGCGTGATCCTTCCTGGCGAGCGGCTGACCGAGAAGGATCTGGGCGAGATGCTCGGGCTTTCCCGGGTGCCGATCCGCGAGGCGCTGCGCGCGCTGGAAAGCCTCGGCGTGGTGGATTCCGCGCCCTACAAGGGCACGCGGCTGATGGATGTCTCGAAGGACCGGCTGGAGCAGATCCTCGATGTCCGCGTGGCGCTGGAGACTCTGGCCGTCACCCGTGCGCATGAGGCGGGAGCGCTGACGCCGGAGCGGCTGGCGCCGCTCGGGGCGGAAATCCGCGAGATGCAGCTGATGTGCGACCGCCGCGATGCCTATGGGCTCGCCGAGGCGGACACGCGCTTCCACCAGCATCTGGTCCAGCTTTCGGGCAACCAGCCGCTGCTCGCCCTGTGGCAGACGCTGGCGCGGCAGCTGACCGTGATCATCGGCCTGACCGCGCTGGAAAAGGCGATGGACGACATCGTCGAGGAGCATGTCCGCCTGCTGGCGCTGCTTTCGGGCGGCGACCTCGCGGCGATGCGCAGCGAGCTCGAGGAACATATCCGCACCCAGATCCACGTGATCGACTTCGATCTGCTGATCGAGAAGCACCGGGCGCGGCGCGGCCGCTAGGCCCCCGCCCATCCCCGACCCCACCTGAAGATCCACGACCAGAAGACCGGCCCCGGCCGAAGGATGCCCCATGAAGATCACCGATGTCGAAACCTTCTACCTGAGCCTTCCCAAGGTGGAGGCCCGCACCGACAGCTCGCAGGACACGCTGCTGATCCGGATCTCGACCGATGCCGGGATCACCGGCTGGGGCGAGGTCGACTCTGCGCCGACCGTGGTGCAGGCGATCATCGAAGCGCCCTATTCGCACACCATGGTCAGCGGGCTGAAGCGGCTCCTGATCGGCGAGAACCCGCTGGAAACCGGGCGGCTCTGGCAGAAGATGTATGACGCCACGATCTTCTATGGCCGCGCCGGCGCGGTGCTGCAGGCGATGGCGGGGATCGACATCGCGCTCTGGGACATCAAGGGCAAGGCCCTCGGCCAGCCGATCGTCACGCTGCTGGGCGGCGCGCTGCGCGACCGGATGCGCGTCTATTCGTCGAACATGTTCCAGTTCTCGGTCGAGGACACGGTGGCGCGCGCGAAGGCGGCCGTGGATGAGGGCCATACCGGCGTGAAATTCGGCTGGGAGCCCTTCGGCCGCGACGAGAAGACCGACATCGCCTATGTCGAGGCGATCCGCAGCGCCATCGGCGACAAGGTCGACTTCATGCTGGATGCGGGCCATGCCTGGGACGCGCGGACGGCGATGCGGCGGGCGGAGCTTCTGGAGCCCTACAACCTGTTCTGGATCGAGGAACCGCTGCATCCGGAGGACATCGGCGGCTATGGCCGCCTGTCGCGGTCCATGTCCCAGCCGCTGGCGGCGGGCGAGCAGGACAGTTCCGTGGCGCAGTTCGAGCGGCTGATCGACGAGGGCGGGGTGGACATCGTGCAGATCGACCTGACGCGGGTCGGTTTCACCCAGGCGATCCGGGTCGCGGACTATGCCGCCTCGCGCGGCCGCAAAGTGTGCAACCACAACTTCACCACCGACATCAACACCGCCGCCTCGCTGCATTTCCTCTGCGCGATCCGCAATGCGCTGGTGATGGAATACTGCGTGGAGCCCAACGAGATCGCGCGCAAGCTGGCGCGGAACCCGGTGACCTTCGAGGACGGCCATGCGCTTCTGCCGTCGGAGCCGGGGCTGGGCGTCGAGCCCGATCCGGCGATCATCGAGAAATACCTGGTGCGCTGAGCCGCGATGGCGCGGGGGCTGCAGCCCCCCGCGCGAAGTTCAGTAGCCCGCCGCCGGATCGACCCGGGTCGGCATCGGCCGACCCGCGCGCCGGGCCTCAAGGTTCTGCAGGAAGATGTCGGTGCAGCGGTCGAGATAGCCCTTGTTATCGTCGACGCTGCAATGCGGCGTCACCACCACGCCCGGCACGTCCCAGGTCGGATCGTCGGCGGGCATCGGCTCCTGCGGGAAGACATCGAGCACCGCGCCGCCCAGATGGCCGGAGCGCAGCGCCTCGCAGAGCGCGCCATGGTCGAAGACCGCCGCGCGGCCGACGCTGACCACGCCCGCGCCCTGCGGCAGGAGCCCGAGCCGCCGCGGATCGACCATGCCGACGGTTTCTGGGGTCGCGGGCAGGGCGGAGACCAGCACCGAGGCACCGGGCAGCCATTTGTCGAAGCCGCCGAGCGTCACCGTGGCGGCTGCGCCTTCGGCCGGGCGGCCGGAGCGGTTGACCGCGATCACCTCCATGCCGCGCCCGGCCAGCAGGCGGATCGCCTCGCCGCCGATGGCACCCGATCCCAGCACCAGCGCGCGCTTGCCCCGCAGCGGGCGGACGAAATCCGGCGCCCAGTCATGGCGGCGCTGCTTCTCCTGGAATGCGGGGATGCGATAGTTCAGCAGCAGCACCGAGGCGAGGACGAATTCCGCCCCCTTCTCGGCATGGACGCCGGACGCATTGGTCAGATCCAGCCCTTCGGGCAGCGTCGGCAGCAGCGTCTCGACCCCCGCCGAGATGATCTGCACCCATTCCAGATGCGGCGCTGCCGCCGAAAGTGCGCCGAGATCGGTCTTGGTGTTGGTGTAGAGGATTCGGGCATCGCCGATGTCGTCCGCCAACGTGGCGAGATCGCGCGACACGGTGACCTCCAGCCCGCCTGCGGCCGCCAGCCGGTCCAGAAGGGCGGGCTCGTCGAAGGTCAGCGTGCCGGGGGCGTTCAGGACATGCAGCCGGGTCATGCGCCGCTTCCCGGTTGGTAGGCCGTGGCCTCGGCTTCGATCAGCAGGCTCGCGGGCTGGAGCGCCACGATCAGGGTGGAGCGGCAGGGATAGGGCTCGGAGAAATAGCTGCGGTAGATGTCGTTCAGCTCGGCGAAATCCTCGGCGCGGGTGAGGAAGACCGTGACCTTCATCACGTCCGACATCTCCATCCCGGCATTGGCCAGCAGCGCCCGGATGTTGCCGAAGGCCTGGTGCGCCTGCTCGGCGAAGCCCGGGCCCGCGATCTGCGCGGTGTCGGGATCGATGCCGACCTGGCCCGAAGTCATGACCCAGTCGCCGCGGCGCAGCGCCGGGGTCAGGGGGGCCGGTCCGAGCGGCCGGGAGTCCGGCGGGTGGCCGGGATAGTTGACGATCTGCACGGGGAACTCCAAGAATGTATACGATCATACAATATGGCATGGGTCCGCGAGCGCAACCGCCGATATGGGGGTCTTCGTGCCGGGATGCCCCGATCCGCCGACGGCCCTGCGCTGCCTGTCCGGACCCGCGTCGGCCGGACTGCGGCGCGGTGCCCGAGCAGGGCAAGGTTCGTGCCGTCTGAGCATTCCGTAGCTTGGGCGGGGCCTCGCCCAGGCTGTCCGAGGTGGCTTGGGAGCCCGCGGACAGAAGCGGCGCGGGGGCGGCAGAGGTGGAGCGCTTCATGCGGATGCCGGCGCCGCGGCCGGGACGTGCTCCGGCAGCGCCGGGCCCGGACGCCGGGTCCGGTGGCCTCCTGCCGATGGGGACGCCCAGCCGCGGGGAGTCCGCAGGGCGGAAGGCACGGGATCTGCAGGGCAGGGACAACCCGTTCGCCTTGGCTTGATCGGCGCCGGATGCCGAAACCCGCGAGATCCGCCTTGGGCAGCGGCGAACCTCATTGGCCGTCCTGCGCCCGGGGGCGTCACGGCCACGCGCAGCTTGCCGTGCCGCGCAGTGTCCGGCGCCGATGGTGCATCGAACGGCCCGGCGGTGCGGGTCCTCCCGGCCGGTGGTGCCTTGCGCCAGGCGCGGAGAAGGCACCGGAGGACGGGTCTGCATTCGCGTCGGACGCAGGGCGGGACCTGCCGGGGCCATTGGCGGCGGACAACTTCGGGGGAGGGCGCGACCACGAGGAAAGCCGCCCCCCCTGCTTCGCGCGGCGCAGGCGATGGCTCCGGCTCGAGGTCTACCCGCTTCCTCCGCCGTAGGACGGAGCGGGGGTGCCGCGAGAGCCGCGGGCTAGCGCAGCGCCGCCCCGGTGTCCGGATCGAAGAGCATCACCAGATGCGGCGCGATCTCCGCGGCGAGCGTGCCGCCCGGGACGACGGGACTGCGCCCGGCAAGGCAGATGGTCAGGGCCGGATCGGTGTCGGAGACGAGGAAGGACTGGCTTCCCGTGGCTTCGACCACGGCAATCGGCAGCTGCAGCGCGCCCGGCCGGTCCGGATCGCAGGGCTGGAGATGTTCGGGCCTGAGCCCGGCGATGACCGGCCTGTCAGGGGCCGCCCCGGCAACCGGCACGCAGGGCGTGCCGGGCAGGTCGAGCTGGACGGCGCTCCCATCCGCGGTAGTCCGGCCGGGCACGAAATTGGTCGCGGGCGAGCCGATGAACCCGGCCACGAAGCGGTTGGCGGGGCGGTCGTAGAGCTCCATCGGCGCGCCCTGCTGCTCGATCCGGCCCGCGCGCAGCACCACGACATGGTCGGCCATGGTCATTGCCTCGACCTGGTCATGGGTGACATAGACCGAGGTCGCCCCCAGCCGGTCATGCAGCCGCCGCACCTCGGCGCGCATCTGCACGCGCAGCGCTGCGTCGAGATTGGAGAGCGGCTCGTCGAAGAGAAAGGCCTTGGGGTTCCTGACGATGGCGCGGCCCATGGCGACGCGCTGGCGCTGCCCGCCCGAGAGCTCGCGCGGATAGCGCTCCAGAAGCTGCTCGAGCCCGGTGATCCGCGCGACCTCCTCCGCCTTGCGGTCCGCCTCGGCGCGGGACATGCGCTTCAGCCGCAGCGAATAGGTCAGGTTCTGGCGCACGGTCTTGTGCGGGTAGAGCGCATAGGACTGGAACACCATCGCCAGGTCGCGCTTCCTGGGCGGGGTGCCGGTCATGTTGGCGCCGGCGATGCGCATCTCGCCGCCGGTGATCTTCTCCAGCCCGGCGATGGTGCGCAGGAGCGTGGATTTCCCGCAGCCTGACGGTCCGACCAGCGCGACGAAGGTACCCTTCGGGATGGCGAGGTCGATCGCCTTCAGCGCATGATAGGCGCCGTAATGCTTGTCCACGCCGTCGAGTTCGATCTGAAGCTGGGTCATTTCAGGGCTCCGGAAGTCAGGCCGCTGACGATGCGGCGTTGCAGCAGGACGAAGATGGCGAGGACCGGCGTGACGTAGATGGCGGCATAGCTCATCACCCCCGACCAGTCCGACGAGTTCGGCCCCATGAAGGATTGCAGGCCGACGGTGGCGGGCTGCAGCTCGCGCGCGCCGATCATCGAGCGGGCATAGACGTATTCGCCGAAGGACTGCAGGAAGACGAGCACGCCGGTCACCAGGATGCCGTTGCGCGCCAGCGGCACCATGATCGACAGGAAGGCGCCGACGCGGGAATTGCCGTCGACCAGCGCGGCCTCCTCCAGCTCGGCGGGGACCTGCAGGAAGGCAGCCCGCACCAGCACGATGTACAGAGGCAGCATCTTCGCCGCCTGCGCCAGGATCACCGCGCCGCGCGGCCAGTCCATCAGGCCGATCTGGTTGAAGAAGACGAAGATCGGCGTGACCATCAGCGACGAGGGCAGCACCTGCATCATCAGAACGGCAAAGAGCGCGATGTCGATCCAGACCGATTTGACCCGCGACATGGCATAGGCGCAGCCGGTGCCGAAGAGCACGACCAGAGCCGTGGTGCCGCCGGCGATCAGCACCGAGTTCTTCAGGTAGCTCGCCATCTGCAGCCGCCCCCAGACCTCGCCGAAGATCGGCGTCGGATCCGCGGGCCAGAAGCTCGGCGGATAGGCCATGATCTCGGTGCCGCTCTTCAGCGCGGTGACGTACATCCAGTAGAGCGGAAAGAGGTAGATGGCGGCGAGGAGCGCCCCCGCCAGCATCAGTGCGTTTCCCTTGAGCCTGTCCATCAGTACACCTGTTCGTGGCGGGTGGAGCGGACATAGATCGCGGCGAGTCCGACGACGACGCCGATCATCAGCACCGAGATCACGCTGCCCAGCCCGATCTGGTATTCCTGGAAGCTGAGCTGCCACGACCAGTACTGCATCACGTTCGAGCTGTTCGAGGGCCCGCCCTGGGTAAGGCCGGCGAAAAGGTCGAACTGCTGCAGCGTGAAGATGGTGCCCAGCGAGATCACCGCGCCCAGCTGGGCGCGCATGAGCGGCAAAGTGATGGTGAAGAAGCGCTGCACCCGCGTGGCCCCGTCCATCTCGGCCGCCTCGTAGAGGTCCTCGGGGATGCCCGCCAGCCCGACCGAGAGCAGGATCAGGTTGAAGGGCACGCCGAGCCAGATGTTCGCGATGATCACCGACCACAGCGAGCGCGCCGGATCGGAGAGCCAGAAGATGTTCTCGTCGATGATCCCGAGGCTCTTCAGCGCGTAGTTCAGCACGCCGAAATCGCCCGCGAGGATCCAGGACCAGATCGCGCCGACGACCAGCGGCGGCATGATCCAGCCCGCCAGGAACAGCCCGCGCAGGAAGCTCGCGCCGGGAAAGCGCAGCTCGAAGAACAGGGCCAGCGCGAAGCCGATCGCAAGCTGCAGCGAAACCGAGGCGGCGACGAACACCGCCGTGTTGCGGAAGATCTGCGGCATCTCGGGGGCGCCCAGCACGTCGCGGTAGTTGCCGAGCCCGACGAAGGGCCGGTCGAAGGAGGCCAGCGAGAAGAGGTCGACCTCCTGCAGCGACATGATCAGGTTGTACACCAGCGGCCAAGCCGAGAAGACCGCGAGATAGCCGAGCGCGGTCATCACCAGGAGCGTGTCGAAGCCGCGCCCGTCTATGAGCCCGCCCAGGGTCAACCCCGGGCGGAAGCTGCGGGGCAGGGACAGGGCCGGCATGTCAGTCGAGGACACGGTCGATCTTCCCCTGCGCGGTGGCCAGCGCCTCTTCGGGCGTCGCCTGTCCAGTCAGCGCGGATTGCATCGCGCCCTGGATCGCCTTCGAGACCTGCGGCCACTCGGGCGAGGGGCCGCGGTTGCGGGCGTATTTCATCGACTCCTCGAAGACCCGGTAGATCGCCTCGTTCTCGGGGTTCTCCACCGCGACCTCTGCGGCGGGCAGGTAACCGAACTCGTTCCAGACCCGCGGCATCTGGGCATAGAGGAATTCGAGGAAGCGGAAGGCCTCCGCGGGATGGTTCGTCGAGGCGAGGATCACGTTGTCGCCCTCGCCTAGCGCCGAGGCACGGGTGGCCCCGGCCTCGGGCACGGGCAGCATCGCGGCGCGGTAGTCGAACGTCGCCTCCTTCGCCATCCGCGGCAGTTCCCACGGGCCCGAGATCGCCATGGCGGCATTGCCGGCATTGAAGGTCGCGGTGCTGTCCCACTGGCTGCGGATCAGCGTGTCGGGCGAGGCGAGCTTTGCATCGAGCAGCGATTTCCAGAAGGCCAGCGCCTCGGCGCCGCCTTCGGTGTCGACGTGGTCGTAGTCGCCCCCCGCCATCTGCAGCCAGGGCAGGAACTGGAAGGTCCCTTCCTCGGTGGCGATGGCCGAGAAGGCCAGGCCGTAGACATTGTCGTCGGGATCGCTCAGCGCCTCGGCCGCCGCCTTCAGCTCGGCCCAGGTCGCGGGCGGCGCGTCGGGATCGAGACCGGCGGCGCGGAACATGTCGGCATTGTAGTAGAGCGCGATGGTATTCGCCCCGCGCGGCAGGCCATAGATGCCGTCCTTCCAGGTCACCGACGAGAGCGGCCCGGGAAAGATGTCGTCGCGGTTCACGATGTCCGAGTCCTCGATCATCGGCGCGATGTCCAGAAGCAGCCCGCGCGCGGCCAGCAGCGCCACTTCGGGATTGTCGACATAGGTCACGTCCGGTGCGTCGCCCGCGGCGATGGCCCGGGCGAGGTCGTTGATCATGTCGCCGAACTGCACGGTGCGGACATTGATCTTGATGCCGGGGTTCGCCTCCTCGAACTCCTTTGCCAGCACATAGTGGTATTCGCCCGGATCGTCGATCGTCCAGAGATCGAGTACCGTCTGTTCGGCCGCTGCGGCCAGGGGCAGGAGCCCCGCCGACGTGGCCAGGAGCGCTGCCTTGGCAGTCTTGTTGAGTCCCATCCTGTCCTCCCTCAGGTGATGGCGGTCCGCGCCCCTCCCGGGCGCGGGGTCCGGAAGCGGGTTCAGGCCGTGGCGCGCAGCAGCGACGGGTCGCCGCCCTCATAGGCCACGCTTTCCTCGACGAAGCGCCCGCCGCGGGCCGTCTTCAGGTGTTCCAGCGCATGCAGCTGTCCGGTCATTTCCAGCGCGTCGCGATAGACCGGATCGTGCCAGCCCTCGATGTCGATGGACCCGGCATAGCCCGCCAGCCGCAGCTCGGTGACGATGTCGGTCCAGTTCGAGTCGCCGAAGCCCGGCGTGCGCATGAACACGTGCGGCAGCTTTCCGAAGATGCCGTGCTCGCGGATCACGTCCCAGCGGATCGTCGCGTCCTTGCCGTGGACATGGAAGATTTTCGGCCCCCATTTGCGGATCTGCGGCAGCGGGTCGATCAGATAGACCATCTGGTGGCAGGGTTCCCATTCGAGGCCGAAATGGTCCTCCGGCGTTTCGTTGAAGATCAGCTCCCAGGCGTCGGGGTTGTGCGCGATGTTCCAGTCGCCGGTCTGCCAGTTGCCGTCCATGGCGCAGTTCTCGAAGGCGATCTTCACCCCCTTGTCGGCCGCGCGCTTGCCGAGTTCCGACCAGATCTCGCGGTAGCGCGGCAGGCTCTCGGGCAGGGGCCGCCCGCGCAGCCGCCCGGTGAAGCCCGCCACGCAGGTCGCGCCGAAATGATGCGCGTTGTCGATGCAGTCCTTCCAGCCCTGCAGCGTGTCGAGGTCGAGCGGCTGCTCCTCAAGCGGGTTGCCGAACATGCCCAGCGTCGACATGGTGATGTCCCGCTCGCCGATCGCGTCGCGGCAGCGCTTGCCCAGCTCGGCCAGATCCTGGCCGTTGGTGGTCTGCCAGAAGAAGGGCTCGAAGCTCTCGAAGCCCATGTCGGCGATCTGGCCGATCCGCGCGGCGGCGGCGCCGCCCGAGGCCGAGATCATGGTGCCGATGCGCAATGCGTCCTTGCTCATGTGATGTCTCCTACACGTCGATGGTGACACGGGCGCGGCGTTCCGCGCTGTCGATGGCGGCCAGAACCATGGCGAGGCTCCGGATATTGTCCTCGGCGGCCGTCTCCGGGGCGCGCCCGGTCTCGATGGCCGACAGGAATTCGTCGATGACGCTGGCATGGCCGAGCGTGCGGCCGGGATCGGGCGGTTCGGGCACCTCGGCGGCCGAGACCGCGCGCAGGAGCCCCTCGGTGCCGGTGACCCGGCCGAGCCGCAGATCCTCGGCCCCGTCCCAGGTCGCGGTGCCCTCGGTGCCGGTCACCCGCCAGGCGCCCTCCCAGGAGGTGTTGGCGCCTTCCGCGCACCACGAGCCGCGATAGGTGAAGGTGACGTTCTCGGGGAATTCGAAGATCGCGCTGGCCGCCGCGCCATGGGAATACCAGGAGCCGGTCGGATTGGTTTCGTGGCAATAGACCGCCTGCGGTGCGGCGCCGATCAGGTAGCGCGCGGCGTCCAGCGTGTGGATCGACATGTCGAGCAGCAGCACATGGTCCATCTGCTCGCGGAAGCCGCCGAAATGCGCGCCGACGAAGAAGTCGCAATGCACCCCGGTCAGCCGGCCGATGCGGCGCTCCTCGATCAGCCGCCGCAGGCGGCGGATGCCGGGGACGAAGCGGCGGTTCTGAACCACGGCATGGATGCGCCCGGCCCGCCGCGCCGCCTCGATCAGCGCCGCTGCATCGGCCAGGCTCTCGGCCATCGGCTTCTCCGACAGCACGTGGCAGCCGCGGGCCAGCGCGGTTTCCGCCACGGTCCGCCGCGCGCCGGGGATCACGACGTCGAACACGATGTCCGGCCGCACGGCCTCCAGCATCGCGGCAAGATCGGTGCCGGTGGCGGCCCCCGGCGCGCCTGCCGCCTGCGCAAGTTGTCGGGCGCGGCCCGGGTCTAGATCGACGAAGCCCGCAAGCTCCAGCCGCTCCGCGGCGCGCGGAACCTGCGACAGCGCGCGCAGCCAGCCCTCGGACATGGCTCCGCACCCCGCCATGACGGCGCTCAGCATTCTGGATTTCCTCCCTGCGCTCCGGCCGACTCGTGCGGCCGTAAACGATTACGACCCTAGTCTTGCCGCTCCGAACGTGTCAACAAGGAACCGTAAACGTTTTTGGAGCGCAGCGGGCGGATGATCGGAATCAAGGATCTGGCACGGCATCTCGACATCTCGATCGGCACGGTGTCCCGGGCGCTGAACGGCCGTCCCGACGTCAATCCCGAGACGCGGGCCCGCGTCATGCAGGCCGCGCAGGAGCTGGGCTATGTTCCGAACCAGTCGGGGCGGTCGCTGAAGGCAGGCGCCACGAACACGGTCGGCTTCATGGTGATGACCAGCCAGGGCGGGACGACCGGCGCGTCGAGCTTCTTCATGGAGGTGGCGGCGGGCATCCAGGAGGAGCTGCGCGAGGAGGGGATGGATCTGGTCATCCTGCCCTGCAGCCGCGAGGAGGAGCCGGCCGCCTATCTGCAGAGGATGGTGGCGCGGCGCCTCGTGGACGGCATGATCATCACGGCCACGACGCGCGGCGATCCGCGGGTGGGCCTGCTGTCGCGGCTGCGGATTCCCTTCGTGACGCTCGGGCGCAGCGGCCCCGCAGATAGCCATGCCTATGTCGATCTGGATTTCGACCATGCTGCCCGGGACAGCGTTGCGCGCCTCTCGGCGGCCGGGCACCGCAGGATCGCCGCCTTCCTTCCGGCCGGAGAGGCCAATCTGGCCCATGTCTACCACGACGGCTACCGCGCGGCGCTGGAAACGGCCGGGATCGCCTATGACCCAGACTTGGTGCTGCGCGTGCCGCGGGACCCGGAGGGGGCGGTCACCGCGCTGGCGCAGTGGCAGTCCATGGCGGACAGGCCGGGCGCTACCGTCATGACCGACAGCCTTTGGGCCATCGGCTTCTACCATGCCCTCCGCGGGGCGGGGCTGGAACCGGGGCGCGACCTGGCGCTGATCGGATTCCTCGAAAGCCGGCAGACCCGGTTCCTTTCCCCGGCCCTTGCCTGCTACCGTTTCGACCATGCCGCCATCGGCCGGGCGCTGGCGCGGCGCCTGCTGGGCGAGCTGCCGCGCAGGGATCAGGCGGAGGCCCGGACGGTGCCCCAGCTGTTCCGCGGCAGCTTCGTCGCCGGAGCGAGCTCCGGCGGGGCGTGACGCCCGCCCGGCAACGCGGTCTTGGTGCCGGTACATGTTTTGATGTACGATACTCAAAATATTGACAAGGACAGGCATGGTGCGAAGCGACAGGGAAGACCGGGGGCGGGCAGCGGACGGGGTGCCGGGCCGCCCCACCGTGCGCGACGTGGCGCGAGAGGCGGGCGTCAGCCTCGCCACAGTGGACCGCGTCCTGAACGACCGCCCCGGCGTCCGCAAGGTCACGGCCCGGCGCGTGGCGGAGGCAATGGAGCGGCTGGGCTACCAGCGCGACATGGCCGCCGCCAACCTGTCGAAGCGCCGCCACTACCGGCTGGTTTTCCTGCTCGCCGATGGCACCAACAGCTTCATGCACATGCTGCGCGATGCGGTCCGCAACACGGCCTCCTTCACCAGCATGGACCGGATCGAACTGCAGACCGTGCTGGTGCCGCCCTTCGACGGCCCGGCCCTGGCGGCGGCGCTCGACGCGCTCGACCCAGAGGAAACGGATGGCGTCGCCGTGGTCGCGACGGACTCGCCGGAGGTGCGCGACGCCATTGCCCGGCTGGCCGCGCGCGGCGTCCGCGTCCTGACCCTGGTTTCCGATGCGCCGACCTCCGTCCGTGCAAGATTCGTAGGCATTGACAACGTTGTAGCGGGCCGCACGGCCGCCGGGCTGCTCGGCAGGTTCTGCGCGGCGCCGGGGCAGATCTGCATCGTCATGGGCTCGGCGCTCCTGCGCGACCATGTGGAGCGGCGCCTGGGATTCGAGACCGTGATCGCCCGCGAATATCCCCATTTGCGATGCCTGCCGCCGATCGAGGGCCGGGACGACGCGGATACGGTCGAGCAGCTCCTGTCCGCCCGGCTGGCAGCCGAGCCGGGGATCGTGGGTATCTACAGCCTCGGCGCCGGCAACCGTGGCATCGTGCGCGCCCTGGACCGGAGGAGGGGCGATCCGCGCATCCAGGTCGTCGTCCACGAGCTGACGCCCTATGCCCGCGGCGCGCTGATCTCGGGCGTGTTCGATGCCGTGATCAACCAGGACGCCGGGCACGAAATCCGCAGTGCGGTCCGGATCCTGAAGGCCCTCATTGACGGCCGCCCCACATTCGATGCGCAGGAAAGCATAAGCATCGACATCTTCATGCGCGACAACCTTCCCTGAGCCATCGGCAACAATCTGCGCAGCCTGCATTGATGGTTGCCAATTCTCGAATCTGATGTACGTTAGTCAAAAATAAGCAAGCCGGGGCATCCGGCGGTACATGGGAGGAGAGAATGAAGTCCATTGCAGGGGCGGCGGCGCTATGCGCTTTTGCCGCCGTGAGTGCGCATGCCGAAACTTCGGTCAAGGTGCTGCGCCCGGAATCCAACAGCCCCGCGCTGCAGCAGTTTTGGCAGGACGTGATCGCGGAATACGAGGCGGCGCATCCCGATGTGGATGTCGAGATCGAATATTTCGCTTCCGAGGCCTACAAGACCAAGCTGCCGACCATGCTGCAATCCGATGCGCGGCCGGATCTGATCTATAGCTGGGCCGGACTCACGCTCGTCGACCAGGTCAAGGCCGGGCTGGTGCAGGACATTTCCGGCGAGCTGGACCAGAACTATCTCGACAGTTTCTCGCCAGGCGCGCTTGCGGCCTTCAGCGACGGCGGCAAGGTCTACGGCCTGCCGATGACCGAGCGGCTCGTGGTGTTCTTCGCCAATACCGAACTGACGGACAAGGCGGGGATCGACCTGTCCGGGATCAAGACCTGGGACGATCTTCTCGGCGCCGTCGCCACGCTGAAGGAGGCCGGGATCACGCCGCTGGTCTCGGGCGGCAAGGACAAGTGGCCGCTGCATTTCTACTACAGCTATCTCGTGCTCCGCGAGGGCGGTGCCGAAGCGATCCGGGCCGCGATGGAAGGCGATGACGAAGGCTTCGAGTCGCCTGCCTTCATCGCCGCGGGACAGAAGATGGCGCAGCTCGCCGCGCTCGACCCGTTCCAGCCCGGCGTTCTCTCGGCCTCGGCCGAGCAGGGCAACACGATGTTCGGCGAAGGCAAGGCGGCCTTCCTGCTGATGGGCGACTGGGCCTACACCCAGACCATCGGCGTGTCCCAGGGCAGCCTGCTGGAAGGCAACCTGGAGATCCTGCCTTTCCCCTCGGTCGTGGGCGGCGCGGGCGATCCGGCGGCGACGCTTGGCGGCATCAACGGCTATGCGGTGACCACCGGCGCTCCGCCGGAGGCCATCGACTTCCTGAAGTTCCTGGTCAATGCCGAGCATCAGCGCGACGGCGCCCGCCGCGGGCTCTTCGTGCCGGTGATCCAGGGCACCGGCGACGCCATAGAAACGCCGTTCTCGCAGCAGATCAACGCAATGATCGAGGCCGCGCCCGAGCACCAGATCTTCCTCGACCAGTTCCTCGGAGCCTCGGTCGGCGGCACGATCAACGACATCTCCGCCGAACTCGTCTCCGGCGACGTGACGCCCGAGGACGCGGCCGCGCGCATCCAGGAGGCCTGGGACTTCCGCTAGGGCGCTCCTCCGTCCCGCGGAAGCGGGCTGCGCCGCTCTCCCGGCGGCGCAGCCGCAATGCGACATTCCCAAGGAAAGGCAAGCAGCATGGCTGCCGTCGAGATGACTGCGGAGAGCCCCTCCGCGACCGAGAAGCTGCGCCGCAGGATCACCAGCGGGCGGATGACGGCGGCCATCGTGCTGCTGCCGCCGGCGCTGATCCTCTTCACGCTCTTCGTGATCTATCCGCTGGCCGGGTCGGGGGTCTATGCCTTCTATGACTGGAATGGCTACAATACGCCCACCGATTTCGTGGGCTTCGGCAATTTCGAGCGCATGGCCGGGCATTCGGTGTTCCAGCAATCGGTGATGAACTCGCTGAAGGTCATCGCCGTGTCGCTGATCGTGCAGCTGCCGATGGCGCTGCTGCTGGCGCTGCTGATCTACCGCCGCACGCCCGAGAACACCGCCTTCCGGCTGATCTTCTTCCTGCCCTACATCCTCGCCGAGATCGCCGCAGGGCTGATCTGGAGCTTTATCGTCGACGGCAATTACGGGGTGGTCGGCGACCTGACCCGCGCGCTGGGGATGGAGCCCTATTTCATCACCTCCGACCGCAGCTGGGCCTTCACCGCCGTGATGGTCGTGATCGTCTGGAAATATTTCGGCTTCCACATGATGATCTACATCGCCGCGCTGCAGGGCGTGCCGAAGGACATGATCGAGGCCGCGCGGATCGAGGGGGCCAGCCGCTTCGGCGTCATCCGCCACGTCCAGATCCCGATGATCAGGCCCGCGATCATCGTCTCGGTGTTCTTCTCGGTGATCGGCGCGCTGCAGGTCTTCGACGTGGTCATCCCGCTGACCAATGGCGGCCCGTCGAACTCGTCCCACACCATCGTCACCTATCTCTACACCTTCGGCCTGGCGCGGCTGAAGATCGGCTACGGCTCGGCCATCGGGGTGACGCTGTTCATTGCCGCCGTGCTGGTCGCGGTCTTCTACCAGCGCCTGTTCATGAGGAAGCCCGCATGACCCGCGCCAACCTGATCCGCCAGATCCTCCGCATAGGCTTCCTGTGCATCGTCGCGAGCTTCGTTCTGGGGCCCTTGCTGGCCACCGTGCTGGGCGGGTTCAAGTCGAACGAGGAGATCCAGACCAGCGCGCTGAGCCTGCCGGCCGTCTGGCGCACCGACATCTATGCCGACATCCTCGCCGATCCGGGCTTCTGGCGCTACCTGGGCAACTCTCTGGTGATCTCCGTCGCCACCGTGGCGCTGACGCTGCTGATCGGCGCGGCCGCGGCCTATGTCTTCGCCCAGATCCGGTTCTTCGGCTCGCGGATGCTGTTCTCCTACCTGTCGCTGGGGCTGATGTTCCCCTTCGCCACCGCGATCCTGCCGCTCTTCGTGCAGGTCCGCGACCTCGGGCTCCTCGACACCTACTGGGCGGTGATCCTGCCGCAGACCGCTTTCGGGCTGTCGCTGGCGATCCTTCTCTTCCGCACCTTCTTCGGCGAGCTGCCGAAGGAGCTTTTCGAGGCCGCCTATGTCGAGGGTTGCGGCTATGTCCGGTTCTTCTGGCAGTTCACCCTGCCGCTCTCGACGCCGATCCTGGCCACGGTGGGGGTCTTCGTCTTCGTGCAGAGCTGGAACAATTTCCTGCTGCCGCTCGTCGTGCTGAACTCGCGCGAGGCCTTCACCTGGCCGCTCGGCATGATGCAGTACCGCGGCGAATATGCGGTGGAATGGAACCGCACCCTCGCCTTCGTCACCCTCACCATCCTGCCCGCCGTCGTCTTCTTCGTCGCCGCGCAGAAATACATCGTCGCCGGGCTGACCGGTGGCGCCGTCAAAGGCTGACCCATGACCGCAACCGCCACCATCCAGAACCCGATCCTGCGGGGCTTCAACCCCGACCCCTCGATCATCCGCGTGGGCGACGACTACTATATCGCCACCTCCACCTTCGAATGGTTCCCGGGGGTCCAGATCCACCATTCGCGCGACCTTGCGAACTGGCGGCTCGTCACCCGTCCGCTCGACCGCGCCAGCCAGCTCGACATGCGCGGCGCCGAGGAATCGGGCGGCGTCTGGGCGCCCTGCCTGACCCATGCCGACGGGAAATTCTGGCTGATCTACTCGGACCTGAAGCGTCGCACCGGCGCCTTCAAGGACAGCCGCAACTATCTCGTGACCGCCGAGACTATCGAAGGCCCGTGGTCCGATCCGGTCTATCTGAATTCCTCGGGCTTCGACCCCTCGCTCTTTCATGACGAGGACGGGCGGAAATACCTCTTGAACATGGTCTGGAACCACCGCAGCCAGGAAAAGGGCGGCAAGTTCGGCGGCATCCTGATCCAGGAATACTCGGTGGAAGAAAGGCGGCTGGTCGGCCCGGTCACCAATATCTACCGCGGCACCGACCTGAAGCTGACCGAGGGCCCGCATCTCTACCGCCGCGACGGCTGGTACTGGATGCTGACCGCGGAGGGCGGCACGGAATACAGCCACGCCGTCACCATGGCGCGCTCGCGGACCCTCCTCGGCCCTTACGAGACCGACCCGGCGAAGCACATGCTGACCTCGAAGGACGCGCCCGACGCCGCGCTCCAGCGCGCGGGCCATGCCGATATCGTCGAGACCCAGGCGGGCGAGCATTACATGGTGCATCTCTGTTCGCGGCCGCTGCCGGGGCTGCGCCGTTCGGTCTGCGGGCGCGAGACCGCGATCCAGAAGATCATCTGGGAGCCCGGCGAATTCCCGCGCCTCGCCCATGGCGGGGTGGTGCCCGCCGTCGAGGTCGCGGCGCCCGACCTTCCCGCGCAGCCCTGGAACGAGCCGCAGCGCGACTTCGGTTTCGCCCCCGGCCCGCTGCCCCAGCCGCTGCAGTGGCTGCGCACGCCGGAGGCGGACCGGATCTTCTCGCTCGATGCGCGCCCGGGCTGGCTCAGGATCTATGGCCGCGAGTCCCCCGGCAACCGCTTCGAGCATGCAGTCGTCATGCACCGCCAGACCGAATGGGCCTATGACGCGGAGACCGAGCTCGACTTCGCCCCCGCGGGCTATCTGCAGATGGCTGGGCTTCTCTGCTACTACAACGCCTATCTCTTCCACTATCTCGCCGTCACTGCGACCGAGGAGGGGGCGCGCGAGCTGATCGTCATGTCGGTCAAGGGCGACTACCCGACCGGCACGCTCGACTATCCGCTCGACCCGGTGCCGCTGCCCGCCGAAGGCACCATCCGGCTCGGCGTCTCGGTGGACCGCGAGAGCCTGCGCTTCCGCTACGCGCTGCCCGGCGGCGACTGGCAGGAGCTCCCCGTCACGCTCGACGCCTCGCTTCTGGCCGACGAGGCCGCGGGCAATGCCTGCGGCAGCCATACCGGCGCCTTCGTCGGCATGGCCGCCCATGACATCGCGGGCACCGCCACCCCCGCAGATTTTTCCCGTTTCACCTACGCGCCCCGCCCGGCGTGAACAGGAGGCCATCATGGCAGAGGTCCGGCTGGACGACATCACCAAGAGCTTCGGGGCGCTGACCGTCATCCCCGAGCTGAACCTGCTGGTCCCGGACGGGTCCTTCACCGTGCTGGTGGGGCCTTCGGGCTGCGGCAAGTCCACGCTCCTGCGCATCATCTCGGGGCTCGAAACGCCGAGCGCGGGCCGCGTCGTGATCGGCGGGCGCAACGTGACGGACGAGGAACCCTCGCGCCGCGAGATCTCGATGGTCTTCCAGTCCTACGCGCTCTTCCCGCATATGACGGTGGCGCAGAACATCGATTTCGGGCTGCGCCTGCAGAAGATGCCCAAGGCCGAGCGCGAGGAGCGCGTCGCCCGTGCCGCGAAGATCCTGGCGCTGGAAAGCTATCTCGACCGCAAGCCCTCGCAGCTCTCGGGCGGGCAGCGCCAGCGGGTCGCCATCGGCCGCTCGATTGTCCGCAATCCCAAGGTCTTCCTGCTCGACGAGCCGCTGTCGAACCTCGACGCGGCGCTCAGGGGCCAGATGCGGGTGGAGCTGGCGCAGCTCCACCTCTCGCTCGGCTCGACGATGATCTACGTCACCCATGACCAGGTCGAGGCGATGACACTGGCCGACCAGATCGTGGTGATGAACGCCGGGAAGATCGAGCAGGTCGGCGCGCCGATGGAGCTTTACGACCGGCCCGCCACCGAATTCGTCGCCGCCTTCATCGGCTCGCCGAAGATGAACCTGCTGCCGGGCCGCAGCATCGGGCGGCAGGACGTGGCGACCGCGGGCATCCGCCCCGAGCATATCCAGGTCGATGGCAGCGCGGGCACCTGGGCGGCCCGCGCCGAGGTGGTCGAGACGCTGGGCGCCGACACCATCGCCTACATGTCCGCCGAGGGCATCGACAGCATCACCGTCCGGCTGCCCGGACATATGCGGCTCAGGGCGGGGGACCGGCTGTTCCTGACGCCCGATGCCGCGAACCTGCATCTCTACGACCGGAAAGGACAGCGCATGGAGGCCCTCGCATGACCCCTCTGGGCATTGGCGTGATCGGCTGCGGCGTGATCAGCGATATCTACATGAAGAACTGCGCGGTCTTCCCGCAGATCCGGCTGGCCGCGGTCGCCGACCTGAACATCGAGGCCGCCGCCGCGAAGGGCGCGGAATACGGCGTCCCGGCGGTCACTGTCGCGGAGCTGCTTGCGCGCGAGGACGTCGATATCGTGTTGAACCTCACCATCCCGAAGGCGCATGTCGAGGTCGGGCTGATGGCGCTCGAGGTCGGCAAGCACGTCTATGCCGAGAAGCCGCTGGCAGGCTCGGTCGCCGATGGCCGCCGCCTGGTCGAGGCTGCCGCGGCGCGCGGTCTGCGCCTGGGCTCGGCGCCCGACACCTTCCTCGGCGGCGCGCACCAGACCGCGCGGGCGCTGGTCGATACCGGGCGCATCGGCCGTCCCACCGCAGGAACGGCCACCATGATGGTCGCCGGCCACGAGCGCTGGCATCCCAATCCGGATTTCTACTATGCGGGCGAGGGCGCCGGGCCGCTGATGGATATGGGCCCCTATTACGTGACCGCGATGGTCAACCTGCTTGGCCCGGTCTCGCGCGTGACCGGCATGGCCGCGAAGGGCCGCGACCGCCGCATCATCGCCACCGGGCCGCGCGCCGGGCAGGAGATCCCGGTCGCGACGCCCACCCATGTCACAGGCGTGATGGAATTCGCCTCCGGCGCGCTCGTCCAGATCGTCACCAGCTTCGACGTCAAGGCGCACCGGCACACTCCGCTGGAGCTTTACGGCACCGAAGGCGCGATGCTGATCCCCGACCCGAACCGCTTCGACGGCGAGGTGATGCTGTATGGCGAGGACTGGCAGGCCCAGCCGATGCGCCACGCCCATGGCGACGGCAACTACCGCGGGCTCGGGCTCGCCGACATGGCCGGCGCCATCGCCGCGGGCCGGGACCACCGCGCCTCGGGGCAGCTCGCGCTGCATGTGCTCGACGTGATGGAGTCGCTCCTGCGCTCGGCGGCTTCCGACCGGGCGGAGACCCTGTCCACAACCTGCGACCGTCCCGCGCCGCTGCCCGCGGGCACCGGGACGGGCCGCATCGAAGAACCGGAGATGGCCCAATGACCCGCAAGGCGCTGGTATTCTATGGCGGCTGGGACGGGCACGAACCCGGCCCGGCTTCGGAAATCGCGGCCGGCCTGCTCGCCGCCGAGGGCTTCGAGGTCACCCGCGAGGAAGGCACCGCCATTCTCGCCACGGCAGATCTGGCCGGCTTCGACCTGATCGTCCCGGTGATGACCATGGCCGAACCGGAAAAGGAAGAGGTCGCGGCGCTGACCGCGGCGGTCGAGGCCGGGACCGGGCTCGGCGGCTTCCATGGCGGCATGGGCGACACCTTCCGGAAGAACACCGACTACCAGTTCATGGTCGGCGGCCAGTTCGTCGCCCATCCGGGCAATGTCATCGACTACCGCGTCGAGATGGCGGCGCCGGGCGACCCTCTGCTCGCCGGGATCGGCGATTTCGACTACCGCTCGGAACAGTACTACATGCATGTCGATCCGCGCATCGAGGTGCTGGCCGCGACCGTTTTCTCGGGCGAGCACGCGCCCTGGGTCGCGGGCACGCGCATGCCAGTGGTGTGGAAGCACCGCCATGGCGAGGGCCGGGTGTTCTACTCGGCGCTCGGCCACAAGGCCGCGGAATTCGAGCATCCGCAAATGAAGGAAATCCTCCGCCGCGGCCTGCTCTGGGCCGCGCGCGACGCAGCATGAGGGAGGCCCCCAGATGGACGGCACCAGAGTTTCGCGCTTTTTCGAGGGCATCCCGCAGATCGCCTATGAAGGCCCCGGAGCGGAGGGCGAATTCGCCTACCGCCACTACAATCCCGACGAGGTCGTGCTGGGCAGGCGGCTGGAGGACCACCTGCGCCTGGCCGTCGCCTACTGGCACAGCCTCGCCTGGACCGGCACTGACCCGTTCGGCGGCCCGACGCTGGAGCGGCCCTGGTCGGGGGCGGGGATGGAGGCTGCACGGCTGAAGGCGGAAAGCGCCTTCGAGCTCTTCCGCATCCTCGGCACCCCCTATTTCTGCTTCCACGATGCCGATGTCCGCCCCGAGACCGGCAGCCTGCGGGAGAACATCGCCGGGCTCGACGAGATCGGCGACCTCTTCGCGCAGAAGATGGAGGAAACCGGGGTGAAGCTCCTCTGGGGCACGGCCAACCTGTTCACCGATCCGCGCTTCATGGCGGGCGCGGCGACCAACCCGGATCCGGAGGTCTTTGCCTGGTCGGCGGCCACGATCCGCTCCTGCATGGACGTCACCCACCGGCTCGGCGGCGAGAACTACGTGATGTGGGGCGGGCGCGAGGGCTACGAGACGCTCCTGAACACCGATCTGGGGCGCGAGGCCGACCAGGCGGCACGGATGCTCGGGCTCGTGATCGACTACAAGCACAAGATCGGCTTCAAGGGCACGCTGCTGATCGAGCCGAAGCCGCAGGAGCCGACCAAGCACCAGTACGACTACGATGTCGCCACGGTCCATGGCTTCCTGAAGCGCTACGGCTTCGAGGACGAGGTGAAGCTGAACATCGAGCAGGGCCATGCCATCCTCGCCGGGCACAGCTTCGAGCACGAGCTGGCGCTGGCGGGGTCGCTGGGGATGCTGGGCTCGATCGACATGAACCGCAACGACTACCAGTCGGGCTGGGATACCGACCAGTTCCCGAACAACGTGCCCGAGGTCGCGCTGGCCTATTACGAGGTGCTGAAGGCCGGCGGGCTCGGCACCGGCGGCACGAATTTCGACGCGCGGGTGCGCCGCCAGTCGATCGACGCGGCCGACCTGGTGCTTGGCCATGTCGGCGCCATCGATGTCTGCGCCAAGGGGCTGAAGATCGCGGCGGCGATGCTGGAAGACGGGCGGCTCGAGGCGCTCCGGACGGAGCGCTATGCCGGCTGGGACGCCCCGGAGGCGGACGGCCTGCTGGCCGGAGGGCTGGCCGATATCGGTGACCGCGCGGTGGCCGCCGACCTGCGCCCGGAGCCGCGCTCCGGTCGGCAGGAACGGCTGGAAAACCTTGTGAACCGCTACATGAGCTGAACCGCCCCCGGTGGCCGCGCAGGCGGCCGCCACGGGCACGGGAGGACAAGATGAAGACTTTGAAGGGCCCGGCGCTGTTCCTGGCGCAATTCGCCGGGGACGAGGCGCCGTTCAATTCCTGGCCGGCCATCACCCGCTGGGCGGCGGATTGCGGCTACCGGGGCGTGCAGGTGCCGAGCTGGGACACCCGGCTGATCGACCTCGCGAAAGCGGCGGACTCGAAGGACTACTGCGACGAGTTCAAGGGAATTGCGGCCGAGAGCGGCGTCGAGGTGACCGAGCTTTCCACGCATCTGCAGGGCCAGCTCGTCGCCGTGCATCCCGCCTATGACGAGATGTTCGACGGCTTCACCGTGCCCGAGATGCGCGGCAATCCGGCGGCGCGGCAGCACTGGGCGGTGGAGCAGGTGAATCTCTGCCTGACCGCCTCGCGCAACATGGGTCTGACGGCGATGCCGAGCTTTTCCGGCGCGCTGGCCTGGCCCTATGTCTATCCCTGGCCGCAGCGGCCGCCGGGACTGATCGAGCAGGCCTTCGACGAGCTCGCCGCGCGCTGGCGGCCGATCCTCGACCATGCGGACGAGATGGGGGTCGATGTCTGCTATGAAATCCATCCCGGCGAGGATCTGCATGACGGCGACAGCTACGAGATGTTCCTCGACCGCGTCGGCGGCCATGCCCGCGCGATGATGCTCTACGATCCCAGCCACTACGTGCTGCAGGCGCTCGATTATCTCGACAATCTCGACATCTACATGGAGCGGATCGGCGCCTTCCACGTGAAGGATGCCGAGCTGAACCCCACCGGACGCAAGGGCGTCTATGGCGGCTTCCAGAGCTGGAAGGACCGCGCCGGGCGGTTCCGCAGCCCCGGCGACGGCCAGGTCGATTTCGGCGCGGTCTTCTCCAAGCTTTCGGCGGCGGGCTTCGACGGATGGGCCGTCGTCGAATGGGAATGCGCGCTGAAGCATCCCGAGGACGGCGCGCGCGAGGGCGCGGCCTTCGTGAAGGACCACATCATCCGCGTCACCGAGCGCGCTTTCGACGATTTCGCGGACGGGGGCAGCGACGCAGCCGCCAACCGCCGCATCCTGGGGCTGGACCGATGACGCGATTTCAGGGACGGACGGGGCCGATCCGGCTGGGCATGGTCGGCGGCGGGCAGGGGGCCTTCATCGGCGCGGTGCACCGCATCGCGGCGCGGCTCGACGGCGCGTACGAGCTGGTCGCCGGCGCGCTCTCCTCGACCCCGGAAAAGGCGCAGGCATCCGGGCGCGAGCTGGGACTGGAGCCGGACCGCATCTATGACGATTTCGCCGCCATGGCCGCAGCGGAGGCCGCGCGGGACGACGGGATCGAGGCGGTGGCCATCGTCACCCCGAACCACATGCATGCCCCTGCGGCCCGGGCCTTCCTCGAGGCCGGCATCCACGTGATCTGCGACAAGCCGCTGACCGCGACGCTGGCAGATGCCGAGGCGCTGGCCGCGGCCGCGGCGGCCTCTGACATGCTCTTCATCCTGACCCACAACTATACCGGCTATCCGATGATCCGCCAGGCGCAGGCCATGGTCGCAGCGGGCGAGCTCGGCCGGATCCGCGTCGTGCAGGTCGAGTATCCGCAGGACTGGCTGGCCGAGGCGGCGGGGCCCGAGAACAAGCAGGCCGACTGGCGTACCGATCCGGCGCGCTCGGGCGCGGGCGGGGCGACCGGCGACATCGGCACCCATGCCGTGCATCTGGCGGGCTTCGTCACCGGGCTGAAGATCGAGAAGCTCGCCGCCGATCTCGACGCTTTCGTGCCGGGCCGGCAGGTGGACGACAACGGCCATGTGCTGCTGCGCTACGAGGGCGGCGCCAAGGGCATGCTCTGGTGCAGCCAGGTCGCTGTCGGCAACGAGAATGCGCTGCGGCTCCGGGTCTATGGCGAGACCGGCGGGATCGAGTGGTCGCAGGAGGAGCCGAACAGGCTCTGGTTCACGCCTTTCGGCGAACCGTCGCGGCTGCTGACCCGGAACGGAGCGGGGGCCACGGCGGCTTCGCAGCGGCTGTCGCGCACGCCGGGCGGCCATCCCGAGGGCTATCTGGAAGGCTTCGCCAATATCTATTCCGAGGCGGCCGCGGCGATCCGGGCGCATCGCGACGGCCGCGCGCCGGAGCCGGAGGTCAGCTTTCCGGGCATTGCCGACGGGCTGATGGGCGTGCGCTTCGTCGCCGCCTGCGTGCGCTCGTCGCGGGCCGATGCCGCCTGGACCGCGCTGGAATGATCGCCCCGGTCCTGTCCCTGCAGGCGGTGCGCCGCAGCTTCGGCGGGATCGAGGTGCTGCACGGGGCGGACCTGGAGCTGCGCGCCGGCGAGGTCCATGCCCTGATCGGCGAGAACGGGGCAGGCAAGTCCACCACAATGAAGATCCTCGGCGGCTACCTGCCGCCGAGTTCCGGCCAGGTGAAGCTGGACGGCGCGCCGGTCCGCTTCGCAGGGCACCGCGGCGCCGAGGCGGCGGGCGTCGTGATGATCCACCAGGAATTCAATCTCGCCGAGCCGCTCAGCGTCGAGGAAAACATCTTCCTCGGGCGCGAGCTGCGCCGCGGTCCCTTTCTCGACAAGCGCGCGATGCGCGCCGAGGCGCGGCGGCTGCTGGCCGAACTCGACTGCCCGCTCGACCCTTGCCGCCGCGTCGCGGATCTGTCGGTCTCCGACAAGCAGATGGTCGAGATTGCCAAGGCGCTCGGCCGCGAGGCGCGGGTGCTGATCATGGACGAGCCGACCGCGGTGCTGACCCGGCGCGAAACCGCCGTGCTGCTGGGGCTGGTCGCGCGGCTGCGCGACCGCGGCACGGCGATCCTCTTCACCTCGCACAAGCTCGACGAGGTGGCGCAGGTTGCCGACCGGGTCACCGTGCTGCGCGACGGGGCGGTCGTCGCAGCGGGACCCGCCGCCGACATGACCGAGGACGAGATGGCCCGCGCCATGGTGGGCCGCGAACTCAGCGACCTCTTCCCGCCGAAGCCGCCCGCGCCGGGCGCGGAAACCGTCCTGTCGGTCGAGGGGCTCGACGTGGAGGGGCTGGCCGGGCCCGCCTCCTTCTCGCTCTGCCGCGGCGAGGTTCTGGCGCTGGCCGGTCTGGTCGGGGCGGGCCGCACCGAGCTGATGGAGGGCATGATGGGGCTGCGCGCCGCAACCGGCCGCATCGAGGTCGCGGGACAGGCGCTGCCGCGGCTCTCGCCGGGCGCGGCGCGGGCGGCGGGGATCGCCTATCTGACCGAAGACCGCAAGGGGCGGGGACTGCTGCTGGAGAAGCCGCTGGCCGAGAACCTGACACTGCTGGCGCTCGGCCGCTTCGGCCGGCCCTTCCTCGACAAGGCAGCGGAGGCGCGGGCGCTGGACGAGGCCATCGGCCTCTACGACATCCGCCTGCGCGACCGCCGGATGGCGGCGGGCCAGCTATCGGGCGGCAACCAGCAGAAGCTCTTGCTCGCCAAGGTGATGCTGGCCGAGCCGCAGGTGGTGGTCATCGACGAGCCGACCCGCGGGATCGACATCGGCACCAAGCAGCAGATCTACGGGCTCATCGCGGTTCTGGCCGCCTCGGGCCGCTCGGTCATCGTGGTGTCTTCGGAACTGCCCGAGGTGATCGGCCTTGCGCACCGCGTCCTGGTGATGCGCCGCGGCGCCATCGCGGGCGCGCTGGAAGGCGGGGAAATCGGCGAGGAGGCGATCCTGCGCCTCGCCATGGGACTGGACGAGGGAGGCCGCGCCGCATGAGCGCAACTGCAGAAGGGCCGGCCCGTTCCGCGCCGCGCCGCAAGATCGATTTCCACGTGCTGGGCCCGATCCTGGCGCTTGCCGCGCTGATCGTGCTCGGCGCGCTGATCAACGGCAATTTCCTCAGCTACGGAAATCTCTCGAACGTGCTGTCGCGCTCGGCCTTCATCGGCATCATCGCGGTCGGCATGACCTTCGTGATCACCGCGGGCGGTCTTGACCTGTCGGTGGGTTCGATGGCCGCCTTCATTGCCGGGCTGATGATCCTCGTCATGAATGCCGCGATGCCCGCGACCGGGACGGGGCTGGCCACCGTGCTGATCGGCATGGCAGCGGCACTCGCCGCCGGGCTGGCGGCGGGGCTGCTCAACGGCTTGCTGGTCACCCGCGCCGGGATCGAGCCTTTCATCGTCACGCTGGGCACGATGGGCGTCTATCGCAGCCTCGTCACCTGGATGGCCGATGGCGGCACGCTGTCGCTCGATTTCGACCTGCGCAGCTTCTACGGGCCTGTCTATTACGGCACGGTGGCGGGGATCAGCTGGCCGATCCTGGTCTTCGCCGCCGTGGCCGTGGCCGGCGAGATCGCGATGCGGCGGATGCCCTTCGGCCGCCACTGCGCCGCCATCGGTGCCAGCGAGAAGGTCGCGCGCTATTCCGCGGTCGAGGTCGACCGCGTGCGGCTGGCCACCTATGCCGCGCTCGGTCTGCTCGTGGGCGTTGCGACGATCATGTACGTGCCGCGGCTGGGCTCGGCCTCGGCCTCGACCGGGCTTCTGTGGGAGCTCGAGGCGATCGCCGCGGTGATCATCGGCGGCACGGTGCTGAAGGGCGGGTCGGGGCGGATCTGGGGCACGGTTGTCGGCGTGCTGATCCTCAGCCTGATCGGCAACATCCTGAACCTGACCGATGTGGTCAGCCCCTATCTGAATGGCGCCATCCAGGGCGGGATCATCATCCTGGCGGTGCTGATGCAGCGCGGGTCAACCGCGCGCGAGTGAACCACAAAGGGAGGAAGACACGTGAACAAGCTGGCATATCTTGGACTGGCCGCGGCTCTGGCCGCCGGTCCGGTCCTGGCGCAGGACGACGACACGCAGGTGATCGGCGTCTCGATCCCCGCCGCGACCCACGGCTGGGCGGGCGGGCTCAATTTCCACGCGCAGCAGACCGTGGAACGGCTGGAGGAGACCTATCCGCAGCTCGATTTCGTGCTGGCCACGGCCTCGGGACCGGCGCAGCAGGTCAACGACATCGAGGACATGGTGGCGACCCGCAACATCGACGCGCTGGTGGTGCTGCCCTTCGAATCCGAGCCGCTGACCGGGCCGGTCGCCGCCGTGGCGGAGCGCGGCACCTGGGTCACCGTCGTCGACCGCGGCCTGTCGCAGGAGGGGATCGAGGATCTCTACGTGGCGGGCGACAATGCCGGCTTCGGCCGCGTTTCGGGGCAGTTTTTTGCCGGCCGCCTGCCCGAGGGCGGCAAGATCGTCGTGCTGCGCGGCAT
Source organism: Mangrovicoccus sp. HB161399 (assembly GCF_013184745.1). GTDB lineage: Bacteria > Pseudomonadota > Alphaproteobacteria > Rhodobacterales > Rhodobacteraceae > Mangrovicoccus. Next base: position 24,981 of record NZ_JAATVU010000010.1, on the reverse strand, counting down.
CCCGACCACGATCGACAACGAGCGGGTGGAGAATTTCCAGGCCGCCATCGAGGGCACCGGCATCGAGATCATCGGCATGGAGCACGGCAACTGGAACCGCGACGATGCCTTCACGGTGATGCAGGACTTCCTGTCGCGCCATCCGCAGATCGATGCTGTCTGGGCCTCGGATGACGACATGGCGGTCGGCGTGCTGGCAGCGATCCGGCAATCCGGCCGCGAGGACATCGGCTTCGTGCTGGGCGGGGCCGGGATGAAGGAGATGGTCAAGCGCGTGGCCGACGGCGACGCGATGGTTCCGGCCGACGTCACCTATCCGCCGGGAATGATCGCGACGGCCATCGAGATGACGGCGGTGGGGCTGGTTTCGGACGCGCCGGTCTCCGGCAGGTTCACGATCGGCTCGGTCCTGGTGACGCCGGAGAACGCCGCGCAGTTCTACTATCCCGACAGCCCGTTCTAGGGGGTCCGGTCCCGGGGCTGCGGTTCCGGGACAGCCCCGGCCTGCGGCCCATCGCGGTGCCATCGACATGGACCGGGCCGCAGCCTAGTGTCGCCTCCGGTACCGGGAGGAGGGCATCGTGAAGTTATCCGTCATCGGAGCGGGCGCAATCGGCGGCTGGCTGACAGCCGGTTTCGTCAGGGCCGGCGCAGAGGCAACCGTGCTGGCCCGCGGCGCGACATTGCAGGCCCTGCAGCGGAACGGCCTGGTGTTCGAGGCCGAGGGCAGGCGCGAGACGCTTCCCGTCGCGGCGACCGGCGATCCCGGAGCCCTGGCAGGCGCCGACGTGCTGCTCCTGGGGGTGAAGGCCCATGACCTGCCTGCGCTGGCGCCCGTGATCCGTGCCGCTGCCGGACCCGGCACGCTGGTGATGCCCGCGGTCAACGGCCTGCCCTTCTGGTTCTTCGAGGGGTTCGGCGGTCCGGCCGAGGGGATGACGCTGGAGGCCGTGGACCCGTCCGGCCAGCTGGCGCAGATCATGCCCGCGCGCAACATCCTGGCCAACGTCGTCCACGCGGCCAGCCTGGCCGCAGCGCCCGGCCACATCCGGCTGGTCAAGGCCGACCGGGTCCTGATCGGCGGGCAGCCGGACCAGGCGCAGGATATCGCCGATCACCTTCAGCGCGGCGGCATTCCCGCGCAGGTCAGCGCGGACATCCACCGCGAGGTCTGGGGCAAGCTCTGGGGGAATTCGAACATGAATCCTCTCTCCGCCCTGTCCCGCGCCACTGCATCGCAGCTGCTGGACAATCCGGGCACGGCCTCCCTGATCGCCGCCATGATGGAGGAGATGTCCGCCCTTGGCGACCGCATCGGCCTTTCCGGGTTCGGCGGCATCGCGGGCCGCATGGCCACGACCCGCAAGCTCGGCGCATTCCGCACGTCGATGCTGCAGGATGTCGAAGCGGGCAGGCCGATCGAACTGGAGCCCATCCTGGGCGCGCTGGTCGAGCTGGCCGAACGTCTGGACCAGCCAATGCCGGTGACCAAGGGGATCCATGGCCTGACATCGCTGCTCGACCGGAACCTGCGCGGCGCGTGACCGGCAACGGCCGGAGCGGGGCACGCGCCTCGCTCCGGGCCGCCGATGCTCAGGCATCCAGCACGAGGCGGCCCATCGGATAGGCCTGGCACAGCAGGCAGCGGTCTGCAGAGGGGTCTTCGGGTTCGGCGAAATGTCCCGCCTGTCCCTCCAGCACGTCGACCGCGCAGCTTTCGCATTGCCCGGTCCGGCAGCCGGAGGGCAGGGCGATGCCCCGCGCCGCGGCAAGGTCCAGGATCGCGCCGTCGCCGGGCCGCCAGTCGAGCACGGTCCCCGAGCGCTTCAGCAGGACCTCCGCAGCGCGTGCGGCGGAGGGCGGGTCCGACCGCGGCGCGGAGAAGGCCTCTTGGAAGATCTCGAAGTCCGGCACGCCCCGGGCGCGCAGCCCGCTGCGGAACTCCGCGATCATCGCCTCGGGCCCGCAGAGATAGAACCGCGCCCGGCGCGCGATCAGCCCGGGACCAATCTCCGCAGCGGTCATCCGGCCGGAGCCGCCGCGGCTGTGGACGCTGTGCAGCGTGAGGAAGGGCAGGGCAGCGTCCAGCGATGCGAGGCGGCTTCGGAACGGCTGGTGCGCGGCGTCGCGGGCGATGTGGAACAGGTGCATCTCAGGTCCGGATCGCCCCCCCGAAGCCAGCGTTTCGAGCAGGCCCAGAAAGGGCGTCACGCCGATCCCGGCGGCAACCAGCACCAGCGGGAACCGGTTTTCGACCGGCAGCGTGAAGCGTCCGCCCGGTCGCCCCGTCTCCAGCTCGGTGCCGGGGGGCAGGTCCGCATAGATAGCCGACAGCGTGCCCGGACCGTTGCGCCGGATGGCAATCTCGTAGCGCGCGGGCGCGTCCCCCGCCGCTCCGGTCAGCGAATAGCTGCGGGCCGCAGGCCCCCCCGGCAGGCCGATGGCAACATGCTGGCCGGGCAGGAAGCCGGGAAGCGGCGCGCCATCGGCGCGGGCAAGGGTCAGCGCGACGACCTCTGGCGTTTCCTCGCGGCGGGCCTCGATCCTGAGCCGCTGGCGGCCCGGCGCGGCGGCAGGCTGGTCCGCGGCGCGGCGGATCTCGCAGGTCATCGAGCGCAGCGCGGGCGCGCCGCTGACGGGATCGAGCGGCAGGTCCTGCGCCAGGCTGTTGTAGCTGGCATCCGTCCGGCCGCCGATCCGGTAGCCGGGCAGGCCCAGATCGGGGGCGGCCTCCCACCAGCCATTCTCGGCCATGGCGACGCCCGGATGCAGGCCGGGATCGAGATGCGCGGTCATCGAGATGCGGGCGCCGCCGCGGCGGATCTCGATCCGGTCGCCCTCGGCGATGCCCCGGGATGCCGCCGTATCCGGGTGCAGATCGGCGCGGGGCAGCGGCGACTTGCGGCGCAGCCCGGCAATGCCGCGGTGCTGGGTGTGGCAGAAATGGCCGTTCTTCGCCGTGGTCAGCACCAGCGGATGGGCCGCGTCCGCTTCCGCGGGGCTGCCGAAGCCGGGCAGCGGCGGATAGCCGTGTTCGAGAAAGGTCTCGGAATGTATCTCGATCCGCCGGCTGGGAGTCGCGAAGCCCCGCACGCCGCCGCCGCAAGGATCGGCATATTTCCGGAAGCCGTGGCGGAGCGGCACGGTCAGGCCGCCGGGCGCGGCGCGCAGCTCGGCGATGCAGATCCCGGCGGGCCGCAGCAGCGCGTCCTGCGCTGCCTCCCAGTCGCCGTGGTGGAAGTCCGCGCCGAAGCCCAGTCGGCCGGCAAGACCTGCCACGATGTCGAAATCCGAGCGCGCCTCGCCCTGCGGCGGCACCATGGCGGGGCGAAGCTGGATGCGCTCCTGCGCGGCACGGGAAATCTCGAACCCCTCGCGCAGACCGTCGCGTTCCCAGGCGCTGTTCACCGGCAGGACGACATCGGCGCATTCCGCGCTGGGATTGAGGAACAGGTCGCAATGGACATGGAAATCCAGCGCCTCCAGGGCGGCGCGGCCGCGCTGCGGATCGGGCTGCGAAGCCAGCATGTTGGTGCCGAAGCTGACCAGCGCACGGATGCGGTAGGGGTCTTGCTCGAGGATGCCGCGGTAGAGTTCCCCGCCGGTGACCCAGCCGTTGCGCGCCGGACCCAGCGGGCGGGCGGCAAGGCCGAGCGCGCGGGCCGCCTGTGCCTTCGGCAGCATGGCAAAATCGCTGGCGCGGACCACCGGCAGGGCGGGCCAGATCACGTTGCCGCCCGGCGCATCATGCTGGCCGGTCAGCGCGAAGAGGATGGCGATGGCGCGGTCGGTCTGGCTGGCATCGGCATGCTGGCCGATGCCGTTCCAGCCGTAATAGCTGACCCGGTCCCCTGCCGCCGCGATTGCCGCCGCCAGGGCGCGGATCGCGGCGGGCTCGGTCCAGCACAGCTCCGCGGCGCGCTCGGGCGCGTAGCCATCTGCCGCCTCGCGCAGATGTGCGAAGACCGGTCGGCAGGCCAGGCCGGGTGCCGCCTCGTGCCGCCCCTCCAGGGCGAGCCGCGCCGCCATCTCCGCGCCGATGTCCTGCCGGGTATCGAGCGCCACCGGCCTGCCCGCGCCGGCATCCCAGCCGACAAGGGCCTCCGCCGGGGCGAGGCCGATCTCGCCCGCGCGCAGGAGCCTGCCGGTGTCCTCGCGCACCAGGAAGGGTGCATTGGTCCAGCGCCGCACGAAAGCCGCATCGAAGCCGCCGATGGCAATGAGTTCGCGGATCAGCGCCATCGCCAGCGGCCCGTCGCTGCCCGGACGCGGCTGGAGCCAGTGGTCCGCCCCTGCGGCCAGCCGCGTCCGGCGCGGGTCGATCACGGCCAGGCGGGCACCCGCGGCGCGAGCTTCGGCGATGGCGCCCGCCTGGGCCAGCCAGGTCTTCTCGGGATTGTGGCCCCAGAGCACGATCAGCCGGCTCTGCGCATAGTCGGGCGCGGGCATGCCGGTGCCCAGCGTGTAGCGGTGACAGTGGTCCTTGTGCCAGTTGCACAGCTCGGTCGCGTAGCTGATGTTCGGGCTGCCGTAGCGCCAGACGAAGCGTTCGAGCCAGCCGATGCTGTCCGAGATCGAGGTCGCGCTCGGCGAGGCGAAGGCGAAGGCCGCGGCCTCCGGACCGCTTTCGGCGGCGACTTGCGCGAGCTTCCCTGCGACGAGATCCAGCGCTTCGTCCCAGGACGCCTCGCGGAAGCCGGGATCGGGATCGCCCTTTGGGCGGGTGCGGATCAGCGGCCGTGCGAGCCGCCGCGCGCTGTGGACGATCTCGGGCGCCGCGCGGCCCTTGGGGCAGATGGCGCGGCCGGTCGGATGGTCCGGATCGGGGCGGACCGACACCAGGCAGCCGTTCTCGATGCGGTTGATGGTGCCGCAGCGCGAGCGGCAGAAGGTGCAGTAGCCCCGCACCTCCCGGCCCCCGGCCGCGTCGTCGCGTTGGGTCATGGGGATGTCCTAGATGAGGATCGTGGAGGGTGCGCGCCAGCAGGCGGTCACGGTCTCGCCCGGCTCGAAGCGCTCGGCCGGGTCGTGATCGGCATTCCGGCGGTGCACGGTCAGGGTCCCGCCGCCAAGCGACAGGCGGTATTCGACGAGGCTGCCGCGGTAGACCACCTCCTCGATCCTGGCGGACAGGCTGTGGCCGTCGGCCTCCGCGCCGCGCCCCGGCAGCAGGCGGATGTTCTCTGGCCGGATGGCAAGCGCATGGCCCCCGGCCCGCGCGCCCTCGCAGCCGTAGCCCAGCAGTTCGCCGGTCGCGAGGCGGAAGCGGCCCGGGCCCTCGCGGCGGCCGGGCAGGAAATTCGACATGCCGAGGAATTCGGCGACGAAGCGGTTGGCCGGGGTCGCGTAGATCTCGCCGGGGGTGCCGGTCTGCTCGATCCGGCCCGCCGACATGACGACGATGCGGTCGGCAATGGCCAGCGCCTCGTCCTGGTCATGGGTGACGAAGACCGTCGTCAGGCCCAGCCGACGCTGCAGGCGGCGCAGCTCGCTGCGGACCTCGCCGCGCAGCTTGGCGTCGAGCGCCGAGAGCGGCTCGTCCAGAAGCAGCGCTTCGGGATTGTAGACGACGGCGCGCGCCAGCGCGACGCGCTGCTGCTGGCCGCCCGAGAGCTGCCGGGGCAGGCGGTCGGCAAGATGGCCGAGCTGCACCAGATCGAGCGCGCGCGCGACGCGCTCCGCGGTCTCGGGTTTGCCCACCTTGCGCATCTTCAACCCGAAGGCGACATTTTCGGCGACGGTCATGTTCGGGAAGAGCGCGTAGCCCTGGAAGACCAGGCCCGCATTGCGCTGGTAGGGCGGCAGCCGGGTGACGTCGCGGGCGCCGAAGCGGATATGTCCGCCGTCGGGGATGGCCAGCCCGGCGATCATCCTGAGCGTCGTCGACTTGCCGCAGCCGGACGGGCCGAGGAAGGCGAGGAACTCGGCCTCGCGCACCTTCAGATCCAGCCGGTCGACCGTGGCCTGGCCGCCGTAGATCTTGGTCACCTCCGTGAGGGCGATGCTTGACATTGGGGTCTCCTCAGAAGGCGCGGGTCAGCTTGAAGACGCGGTCGGTGGCGATCATCACCGCCGAAATCGCGGCGATCTGCGCCGTGGCGACGGCGGCGATGGTCGGGTCCACGCTCCATTCGAGATAGTTGATGATGGCGATCGGCAGGGTGGTGGTGCCGGGGCCGACGAGGAACAGCGACTTCTCCAGGTCGACGAAGGAGATCACGAAGGAGAAGAGTCCCCCGGCCACCAGCCCGGAGCGGATCGCGGGCAGGGTGACGAGGAAGAACACTGCCAGCGGACGCGCGCCCATCACGGCGGCTGCCTCCTCGGCCTGCCGGTCCATGCCGACCAGCGCGGCAGTGACCAGACGCACGGTCCAGGGCAGGGCGATCAGGCTGTGGCCCAGCACCAGCCCGCCCATCGTCTGCGCGAACTGCACGCCGGTCAGGATCTCGGCCTCGATCAGGAACATGTAGAGCGCCAGCCCCGCCACGATCCCCGGCACGATCAGCGGGCCGAGCAGCACCGACTGGATCGCTTCGCGGCCGCGGAACTCCGTCCGCGCGAGATAGAGCGCCGCGGGCACGCCGGCGGCAAGGCTGGCGGCCGTGGCGGCGAGCGCGACCCAGAGGCTGGTCGCCAGCCCGCCGCGGAAGCGCGGCATCTCCCAGGCGGCGGCATACCAGGACAGGGTGTAGCCTTCCGGCGGGAAGGCGATGATCTTGCCCTGGAAGAAGCTGACCCAGACGACGGTGGCCAGCGGTCCGGCCAGCAGCAGGAAGGCGAGGACGGCGAGCGTGCCCATGGCCAGGCGGAATCCGGCGCCGGGAGGCAGCAGGCGGGACAGCATCTCAGAGCCTCCCGTAGCGTTTCTGGAGCACGCGGCTCGACAGGACCGTCAGGACCAGCGTGGCGGCCATCAGGACGAAGGCCAGTGCCGAGGCGAAGGGCCAGTTGAAGGCCTCGACCGCCTGCTCGTAGACCATCGGCGCCATCATGTGGAAGGCGGGTCCGCCCAGCAGGACGGGGCTGGCATAGGCGTTCATGCCGAGAATGAAGACGAGGAGGCTGCCCGAAAAGAGGCCGGGCATCGCCAGCGGCAGGAAGACATGGCGGAACGCGGCCCAGGGCGGCGCGCCCATGGTGGCGGCGGCGTCCTCGTAGACCGGGCTGATGCTGTCGAAGACGCTCTGCAGCGTCAGAACCATGAACGGCAGGAGCACGGCGACGAGGCTCAGGGTCACGGCGAGCGGGGTGTACATCAGCCGGACCGGGGCGTCAGCCAGGCCGAGGCCGGTCAGCGCCTGGTTGACGATGCCGCGCTCGGAAAGCAGCACCATCCAGCCCAGCGCGCGCACGGCATTGCCCATCAGGAGCGGCACGATGGCCAGCAGGAGGAGCGCGCTGCGCAGCCGGGCGGAACGCGCCCTGCTGATCGCATAGGCGGCGGGCACGCCGAGCAGCAGGCAGGCGGCGGTGGAACCGGCGGCCACGGCGAGGGTCCGGCCCAGAACCTCGCGGTAGAACGGGTCGCCGAAGAATTTCAGGTAGTTCCCGGCGGTCAGCCCCTGCAGGGCAATGTCGGCGGGGTCGAATTCGGCCAGACTGTAGCGCGCGATCAGTCCCAGCGGCAGGATCAGCCCGATCCCGACCAGGACGAGCGCCGGGACCGGCAGCAGCGCGAAGCCGGGAACGCTGCGCCGGACCCTCGCGGGACCCGGCGGCAGGGTGGCGGCAAGGTCGCTCACGCCTTGAACTCCCGGTTCCACCATTCCAGCCAGTCCGAGTCGTGTTCGGCGGCATAGGGGTAGTCGACGAAGTTCAGCCCGGCGATCTGCGCGCCGGAGAATTCCAGCGCCTGCTTTTCCTCGGGGGCCAGGGCGGCATCGGTGGTCGAGACCGCGTAATGCGTCGACCGCGCGACCCCGGCCATGGCCTCCGGCGCCAGCATGGCGTCGAGATAGGCATAGGCGGCCTCGCGGTTGGCGGCCTTCTTCGGGATGCCCGCGCCGAAGGCGATGGCAATGCCGCCTTCCTCGGGGAAGGCCAGTTCCAGCGGAATGCCGTCGGCCTGCCATTGGCGGCCGCGGGCGCTGTAATTGGCCGAGATCCAGATCTCCTCCGACTGGAAGGCCGCCGCCAGCGCCTGGTGCGACGGATAGATCCGCGGCGCGACCGCCGCCTTCAGTTCCATCAGCTTGGCGAAGGCCGGTTCGACGTCGCTCATCGTGCCGCCCGCGACCAGCGAGGCCGCGTAGATGTAGTTGAAATAGATCTGGTCCATCAGCCCGACCCGGCCCGCAAGGGCCGGGTTCCACAGGTCGGCGAAGCTGGTCGGCGGCGTGGCGATCTTCGCGGGATTGTAGAGCACGCAGACCGCGCCGAAGATTGCCGGGATGTAGTAGGGCGCCTTCAGCTTTTCCTGCAGCGCGGCGGCATTGGGCAGGAGGCTGTAGTCCAGCTCTTCCAGCACGCCCTGCTGGTTCATTTCGAAGGCGTCGCTGTCGCTGAGCCAGCTGACATCGACGGAACTGCGCGGCAGGCGGCGTTCGGCCAGGAGCCGCGTCTTCCGCTCGGCCACCGGGGCGAGGTCATGGACGATCTCGATCGGCCCGCTGCCGAAGGCCGGGCGCTCCATCTCGGCGACGATGTTGTCGTTCCAGTCGCCGCCCCAGTTCGAGACGACGAGCCGGCCGCTCGCGGCCAGGGCACCGCGCGGCAGGGCGCCGATGGAAAGCGCCGCTGCCGCGGCCGTGCCGAGAAAGGCGCGCCGGCCCATGGCCGCGCGGGAGAATTTGTCCGTCATGTCGTGACCTCGCTGTTGTCGGGCCGGGCGTCGCGTCCTGCTGTCCGCCGGGGGCGCCCGTCATTCTTGCCCGCAGTCTTGCCGCAGCGCAGCAGCATTGCTAATTCTAATTTTCGAACAGCGATATTGGAAAATCCGAATGGAGTTCTCCTTCCGGCAAGTCCGCTATTTCGTCGCCACCGCCGAGGCAGGCCAGGTCTCGCGCGCCGCTCTTGCCTGCAATGTCTCGCAATCCTCGATCACGGTGGCGATTGCCGCGCTGGAGACGATGCTGGGACGCCGGCTGTTCCTGCGCCAGGCCCGCGGAATGAGGCTGACCGCGGAGGGCGAGCGGTTCCTGCGGCACTGCCATGCCATCCTGCGCTCGGTGGAGGACGCGACCGAGCTGGCCCCTGCGGCCGCGGATGTCAGCGGCCGGCTGCGGCTCGGGGTCACCGAGACCATCGCAGGCTACGTGCTGCCGCCGATCTGGCGGAAGCTGCGGCGCAGCTTTCCGGGAATCGCGCTGGAGGTCCGGGAAATGGGACATGCCGAAATCGATGCCGGTCTGCGGGCGGGAGAGCTGGACATGGCGATGCTGCTGACCTCGAACATCGAGCGCTCGCCCGCGCTGCATTACGAGGAGCTGATCTCGTCGCCGCGCCGGCTCTGGGTCTCCAGCCGCAGCCCGCTTGCCGAGCGCCGGAGCCTGTCGCTGGCCGAGCTGGAGCAGGACTACATCCTGCCGACGATGGAGGAGCATTCCGGCCTGATCGGCCGCTACTGGCAGCGCAATGGCTTCTCGCCGCGGATCCTGTTCCGCTGCCACACGCTGGAGGCGGTGCGCAGCATGGTGGCGAGCGATCTCGGCGTCACGATCCTGTCCGACCTGGTCTACAGGCCCTGGTCGCTCGAGGGCAGGCGCGTGGTGAAGCTCGATCTGGCGGAACGTCCGCCGACGGCGGATGTCGGCATCGCGCGGGCCATCGGCGCGGAACCGGGCCCGGCCGGCGAGGCCTTCCTGGCACTCGCGCGCGCCGAAACGGCGGAATTGCGCGATCCGGGGAACATCGCCTCATAGGGTGTCCGCTTGTCCGGTCGCGGACGGCCGCCGGAGCGGCGATGCGAGCTTTCGGCAGGGGACGCTCCGTGCCAGCGGAAGGGGCGACAAGTGCCGCAGGGGCCGCCGGCAGGCGCGGGCAGGGGCGCAGAGGCTGGCGGCGGTCCGCACCGCCGCCCGTCCGGACGCGTCAGACCGCGAAGAGCTGGCCCAGGTCGCGGAAGGCCTTCAGCTCGACGGCATTGCCTGCCGGGTCGGCGAAGAACATGGTCGCCTGCTCGCCCGGCTCGCCCTTGAAGCGGACATAGGGGGCGATGATGAACTCGACCCCTGCCGCGGTCAGGCGGTCGGCGGTCTCCTGCCAGGTCTCCATGTCCATCACCAGGCCGAAATGGCGGCAGGGCACGCCATGGCCGTCGACCGCGTTGGTCTTGGCCTCGCCGAGTTCCTCGGGCGCGAGATGGGCGACGATCTGGTGGCCATGGAAGTCGAAATCGACCCATTGGTCGGAGGAGCGGCCCTCGCCGCAGCCGAGCAGGCCCTTGTAGAAGCCGCGCGCCGCTTCGAGGTCGTCGACCGGGAAGGCCAGGTGGAACGGGCGGATGGATTGGTCGGTCATCGGTCTCTCCATGAGGTTTCCCACCGGATACGGATTTCCAGAGCTGATGAAAAACGGTAAATAATCGCGCTGAGCAACGCGGAATCCGATGAATGCTGACCGAGCTGAAGACCTTCCTCGCCGTGGCGCGCCACGGCACGTTCGCGGCGGCAGGCGACCGGGTGGGGCTGACCCAGTCGGCGGTCAGCGGCCAGATGCGGCGGCTGGAGGAGAAGCTGGGCAAGCCGCTTTTCGCCCGCACCGGGCGCAGCGCGGAGCTGAACGCAGATGGCCGCCTGCTGCTGTCCCGGGCCGGTGCGCTCCTGGAGATGGCGGAGGGGCTGCTGGCGCCCGAGGACCCGGGCAGCCGGACCGGCAGCCTGGCGGTCGGGGCGATCGCCTCGGTGCACCTGGCGCTGCTGCGGCAGGTGCTGCCGGACTTCCTGGCGGAGTTCCCTGCGATGCGAACCCGGGTCGTGCCCGGAACGTCGATGGAGCTTCTCGACCGGCTCGACGGCGGCGAGCTGGATCTGGCGCTGGTGATCCAGCCGGGCTTCGGCCTGCCGCCGGGGCTGCGCTGGAGGCCGCTCCTGCGCGAACGCTTCGTGCTGGTCGCGCCGCCCGGCTGGCCGCCGGAAAGCCCGGCCGGAATGCTGGGGACGCGTCCCTTCCTGCGCTACAACCGGATGTCATTCGGCGGGCGGCAGGTGGAGCGCTATCTGGAAGCCGGGCGGATCGCGGTCCGCGACTGGGCGGAGCTTGACGACATCCCGACGATCCTGGCGCTGGTCGCCGACGGCCGCGGCGTGTCGATCGTGCCCGAGGCTGCCGCCTACCGCGCGGAGCTGGCACAGGTGCGGATCATTGGGCTGGACCCGCCCGGGCCCTTCCGCGAGATCGGCATCATCCATCCCGCGGCGCCGCCCGGCGCCGGGACGGACCCGGCCGGGCGCTTCATGGCACTCTGTGCGGGGACGGCGGCGGGGCTGCCGGGCGGCGGGATCAGCAGCGGGTGATGCCGCGCGGCAGGGAGGAAAGCACCTCGATGCCGGTTTCGGTGACGATCACCGTCTCCGAGGCGCCGACGGTGAAGGCGCCGTAGCGGCGCAGAGTGGCGGGCAGGTGGAAGACCATGCCCGGCTCCAGCGCGCGCTCCACCCCGGAGAAGAGCGACAGGATCGCGCCCTCGCCCCAGTCGGGCGCGAAGGCGGCGCCCATGGAATAGCCGATCCGCTTGCGGAAGGCGGCCGTGTGCCCGGCCGCGTCGATCACCGCCTGCGCCGCGTCATGTGCCGCCGAACAGGGCCGCCCCGGTGCCATCGCATCGAGCGCGGCATCGAGCGCACGTTCCGCGCAGTCCTGCATTTCCTGCACCTCGGCGGGCACGCCGCCGATCCATGCGGCGCGCATCAGCGCGGCGTGGTAGCGGTCATGGCTGCCTGCGAGTTCGAGGAAGACGCCGTCGCCCTCATCCAGCACGCGGCGCCGCCAGGTGGCATGCGGGATGCCGCAGCGCGGGCCGGAGGAAACCAGCGGCTCCATCGCCATCGCTTCGGAGCCCGAGCGGATCGCTGCCGCCATCATCGCGGCGGTGATCTCGTTCTCGTCGGTGCCCGCGCGGCAGGTTTCCAGCGCGGCGCGGATCCCGGCCTCGGCATGGGCGGCGGCGCGGCGGATGCGGTCGAGCTCTGCCGGGGATTTCACCGCCCGCAGTCCCTCGGCCAGGCCGGAGCCGTCGGCCAGCGCAACGCCGCCCAGGGCGGCCTCCAGCCGGGCGGACATCTCGGGGCTGACGAACCAGCCCTGCCGCTCGACCGCCAGCGTCGTCAGGCCGAGCCGCTGCACCAGCCCGGCCAGCGCGGCGGCCGGATCCTCGCCGTCCTGGTAGGCATGGATGTCCTGCAGCCAGGTATTCGCGGCTGCCCCGGTGGTCTCGAGCTGCCGCACCAGCAGATGCGGCGCGCCGGAGGCCGGAACCAGCAGCGCCTGGAAGGCGAAATAGCCGGCGGTCTGGCGGCCGGTGGCCCAGAAGATGTTCTCGGGCCCGGTCAGCAGCAGCGCATCGGCGCCGGCGGGCAGTGCGGCCTGCAGCGCAGCGATGCGGACGGCGAATTCCTCCGCCGGGAAAACGGCTTCGGAGCCGCGCAGCGCGGCGGCGGGGGCTTGGTCTTGCATGTTGTCCTTCCGCCCGGGTCTCAGCGCCCGAGCCAGCCCAGGAAACGGGCCCTTACATTGTCGAAATGGGCGGCCATGGCGGCGCTTGCGGCATCGGCATCGCCGGCTCGGATCGCGCCGATCACGGCGAGATGCTCGCGCGCCTGCTCGGCAAAGCGGTCATGGCTGCGGGTGATCGTGCAGCGCCGGGCGATGACGCGCTGCTCGGCGAGAATGCCCGGCAGCAGTTCGAGCCGCGCGGCGCGCGCAACGGCCTTGTGAAAGCGGTCGTCGACCTCCCAGAAGGTGTCGAAGGCAGTGCTCCTTCCTTCCGCGAAGGGCCGGGTCTCGGCCTCGGAGGCGGCAAGCTCGCCGTTCATGCCGAACCCGGCGGCGCGGGCGGCGGCGGCGCTTTCCAGCGCGCGGCGCAGCGCGACGATCTCCAGCAGGTGCTCGACCGTGACCGGCCGCACCACCAGCGCGCCGTTGGCCATCCGTCCGATCACCCCCTCGCGTTCCAGCCGCGAGAGCGCCGAACGCAGCGGCGTGCGCGACACGCCGGTCTGCTCGGCAAGCTGGCGTTCGCTGAGCACGTCCTCGGGCGAGAACCGCGCCTCGAGGATCGCCTGCTTGATCTCGCGATAGGCCCGCTGGGCCAGGGTCTCTCCTCCCGCTGTGCCGCTCATGGGGCCTCTGCCTCCCCGGCCTGCGGCGCCGGGGCGGCGCCCGACAGCACGGCGGCCTTCAGAGTCTCCACCGCGCGGACCAGGTCGGCGGGATCCATGCCCTCTTCGGGGCAGTGGCTGCCATCCCAGTTGCGCACGAAGATCATCACCGACTCCCAGCCCGCCGCGGCGAAGGCCGCCGCGTCATGGCCGCCGCCCGACAGCATCCGCCGCGGGGCGGCGCCGAGGCTGGCGGCGCCGGCCTCCAGCCAGTCGCCCAGCCGCGGCGAAAGCTGCATCGGCTGCGAGCGGCTCTGCGCGCCGAGCTCGAAGCGGATGCCGGGCCGGGCGGCCTCGATCGCCGCGATGCGCGCCTTCAGCACGGCATCCATCCGGTCCAGCACCGCGTTGTCCTCGGAGCGCAGGTCGAGGCAGAATTCCAGCTGCCCGGGCACCTTGGCCATGGCATGGAGCGGCCCGGCGGCATCGACCCGGCCAAAGGTCACGGCCAGATCCTCGCCGCCCTCCAGCACCTCCGCCCAGTCGGCGTCGAGCGCCTGGACCAGATCTGCGAAGGCGAAGACGGCATCGGCGCGGCTGTCGCGCGGGGCGCCGCCGGAATGCGCCCAGACACCGTGGATCTGCGCGTTGCGGTAGCGCAGGCCGCCGCGCACGCCTGACACGATGGCATGGCTCTCGCCCGCCTCGTCGAGCACTGGCCCCTGCTCGATATGGACCTCGACGAACGTGGCGGGCGCGCGCGGCGGCGCCTGGATTGCGGCCTCCGGATCGAGTCCCTGGGCCGCCATGTGCGCGGCCAGCGTCTCGCCCGTGTCGCTGCGGCGGACCTCCAGATCGGCGCGGGCGAGACGCCCGGTCGCGCCGCGCGAGCCCAGATAGGAGGCGGGGAACCAGACGCTTTCCTCGGCGCGGGTGACGGTGACGACGATATCCGCGGGCGGGGTGATGTCTTCGTCCCGCAGCGCGGCGACCAGCGCCAGCCCCGCCGCCACCCCCGCCTGGCCGTCATAGGCGCCGCCCTGGCCGACGGTGTCGAGATGCGAGCCGACATGCAGCGCGGGCGCGCTGCGGTCGGCACCGGCCATGCGCGCGAAGAGGTTGCCGGCCGCGTCTGTCGAGATCTCCAGCCCGAGCGCGGCCGCCTCGTCGCGGATCACGTCATGGGCGCGGCTTTCGAGGTCCGAAAAGGACGGCCGGGTCCAGCCGGGTCCGTCCCGGCCGATGTCATTCACCCGGGCGAGCACCCGCTCGACGGTCTCGCGGATCGCGCTCATGCCCCTGCCGCCTCCGCGCCCAGCCGGCCGGCATTCACGCAGGTCGCGGGCAGCCCGCCCTTCAGCACGGTGACGACGTTGGCGGCCGCGCCGCGGGCGACGCGGATCAGCGCCTCCTCGGTGGTGGCGCCCAGATGCGGGGTGAAGATCACCTGCGGGAAGGCCGCGAGCGGCCCTTCGGGCGCGCCATGCTCGTAGACGTCGAGCCCGGCCGCCGCGACCTGGCCCGAGGCCAGCGCGCCTGCCAGCGCCGCCTCGTCGAGGATGCCCTGGCGGGCGGTGTTGACCAGGATCGCCCCGGGCTTCATCGCGGCGAAGCGGGCGGCGTTCATCATGTGGCGGGTCTCGGGGCGCATCGGCGTGTGCAGCGACACCAGGTCGGCGCGGGCGAGCCCCTCCTCCAGCGTCGCGACGCGTTCGAAGCCGCCGGTCTCGGGCGCGCGCGGCGAATGCACCAGCACGGTCATGCCGAGCGCCAGATCCAGCATCGCGGCGAGCTGCCGTCCGATATTGCCCCAGCCGACGATCAGCGCGGTCTTGCCCTGCAGTTCCATGAAGGAGGCGCTTTCGCGGAAGCCCGTCCGCCCGGCGCGCTCCGCCCGGTCGCCCCCGGCGATGCCGCGCGCCGCCGCCAGGGCGAGCCCCAGCGCCAGTTCCGCCACCGAGCGGGAATTGGCGCCGGGCATGTTGCAGACCGGGATGCCGCGGGCCGAGGCCGCGTCCTTGTCGACCGCGTCATGGCCGCTGCCATGGACCGAGATCGCGCGCAGCCTGCCCGCGGCGGCGATGGCCTTGCCCGAAAGCCCGGCATCGCGGGTGATGACGGCGTCGCAATCGCCGATCAGCCCGGCGACGGTGGCCATGTCGGCGGCCGGGCAGCGCACCGGCTCGATCCCCTCGGCGCGCAGCAGCGCATGGCCTTCCTCGTGGATCGGCTGGATGATGAGACATTTCATGGACGGCGGGCCTTCTGGTCTTCGAGCGCGTCGAGCCGTCCGAGGACGGCGTCGCGGGCATGGGCAAGGTGGTCGGTCATCAGCCGGGCGGCGGCATCGCCGTCGCCCCGGCCGAGGGCGTCGAGGATCGCGAGATGCTCCTCGAAGCCCCTGAGATAGCGTTCGGGCACCTGGGAGCGGTCGAACATGCAGGTGCGGCGGCGCAGCCCGGCGACCACGTCGATCACCGCGCGGTTGTTCTGCGCGTCGAGCATCATCGCGTGGAACGCGTCGTCGAGCTCCCACTGGCCGCCGTTTTCGCTGCCGCCGATGAAGGCGCGGGTGCGCGCGGCCATCTCCTCGATCCGCGCGGGGGCAAGCGCCGTGGCGGCGGCCCGGGTGGCTTCGGGCTCCAGCTGGAGGCGGAGGAAGAAGATCTCCTCGATCTCGGCGCGGGGCAGGCGGCGCACCTTGAGGAAGCGGCCCTCCTGCACGGCGAGCCCCTCGCTCTCGATCCGCTTGATCGCCTCGCGCACCGGCGTGCGCGACATGCCGAGCGCCTCGCCGAGCGGGGCCTCCTGCAGCCGCGCGCCCGCGGCCAGGCTGCCGTCGAGGATCATGCCGATGATGCGGCGGTGCGCTTCGGCGGCAAGCCCGCCGGAGGCGTTCAGCTCTGCCATACGACCTCCTCGGGGGGCCAGATCCCGCCCACCAGGTCGCAGGACAGGAGGTAGTGCGAGCTCAGCGTGCCCTCGGGCTTCGGCCGCAGCGCCTCCAGCCGCGCGCGCAGGCGGCGGCGGCTGTCGATCCAGATCTCCTCGGCCGCGTCGCGGGCGACGGGGACGAAGCGGAACCGGCTGCCGGTCGGCAGCTGCGCCAGCCGGGGCAGGTCGGCGCCGATCACGGTGGCGATCTTGGGATAGCCGCCGGTGGTCTGCGCCTCGGCCATCAGCACCAGCGGCCTGCCGGAGCCCGGCACCTGGACGGAGCCCGGCACGGTGCCGTCGGAGACGATGTCATGGCCGCCCTCGGCTGCGAGGACGGGGCCGCCGAGCACCATCGCCATGCGGTCGCGCTGCGGCGTGACGGTGAACTCCTCCGCGGCGAAGCGGGCGAGGGTCGCGGCGGAGAAGCGGTCGTCCTGCGGGCCGGGCACGACGCGGATCTCGGCGGGGCCCTCCTTGTCGTCCGGCGCGGAGACCGCCGGGGCGAGGCAGGGATCGAACGGGTCGAAGGCCCCGAGCGGCAGCACGTCGCCGGCCTGCAGCGCCCGGCCGTCCAGACCGCCGAGACCGCTGCGCAGATGGGTGGCGCGCGATCCCAGCGCCGGGGCGATGGCGATCCCGCCGGAGACGGCGAGATAGCCCCAGGTCGCGCCGCCGACGGCGCCGATCCGGACCTCTTCGCCCGCGCGCAGCCGGTAGGCCTGGCCCGCGACGCCCTTCTGCCCGGGCAGGGCGAGGTCGATCCGCCCGCCGGTGACGGCGATGCGGCAGTCGGTTTCGGCGCGGAAGCTGCCGCCAAACCCGGCGAATTCGATGGCCGCCGCGGCCGGGTCGTTCCCGGCCAGCGCATTGGCCAGCATGAATGCGGGCGGATCCATCGGGCCGGCGGCCGAGACGCCCTGGTGGCGCAGCCCGCCGCGCCCGGCATCCTGCACGGTGGCAAGGGGGCCGGGGGAAAGAACGGTCAGGCTCATGCGGCCTCCTCCGGCGCGATCAGGGCGGAGCCGGCCTCGGCTTCGGCGGAGAGCCGGGCGAAGGCGGCGGCATCGACGGGCTCGAAGCGGACGCGGTCGCCTGCCTCCAGCAGGAAGGGATCGGCGCGGCGCGGATCGAAGAGCCGGACCGGCGTCGCCCCGAGGAAGCGCCAGCCCGAGGGACCGGCCACCGAATTGATGTTGCCCTGCTTGCCGCCGATGCCGATGGCCCCCGCGGGGACCAGCTGCCGCGGCTGCGGCAGGCGCGGGGCGTGCAGGATCTCGGGCAGCCCGCCGAGATAGGCGAAGCCCGGGGCGAAACCGATCATGTAGACGCGGTATTCGGCCCCCGAATGCAGCGCGATCAGCTCCTCGGGGGTCATGCCCTTCTCTCCGGCGAGGCTCTCGAGGTCGAGCGCCGCTGGGCCGCCGTAATGCACCGGCACGCGCCAGAGCCGTCCGGTCTCCGCTCCGGTCTCCAGCCCGGCATGGAGCACCAGCAGCGCCTCGCCGAGCGCCGCGCCGCGGATCCGCTCGGGGTCGTAGCGCACGAGCAGCGAGCGGTAGGTCGGCACGCGCTCGGTGACGCCCGCGATCTCGCCGTCGGCGATGGCGCGGTCGAGCGCCGCGGCCAGCGCGATGATCCGCCGGTTGGCGCCTTCGTCCACGGCTTCGGAGATCTGGAAGGTCAGCGCCTGCTCGCCCGAGGGCAGCAGGCGCGGGGTGTGGTCCTCGGCCTGCATCAGCGGTTCGCCATCATGTTCGGCACCACGTCGACGATGCCCGGCGCCACGGCGATCAGCACGACGAAGCCCGCGAGGATCAGGAAGAAGGGCATGGTGGCGCGGGTGATCTTGCCGATCGAGTCGCCGGTGATCCGCTGGATCACGGTCAGGTTGAAGCCCACGGGCGGGGAAATCTGCGCCATCTCGATCACGACCACCAGGAAAATGCCGAACCACACCTTTGAATAGCCGGCAGCTTCGATCAGCGGCAGGGTGATCGGCAGCGTCATCACGATGCAGCCCAGACCCTCCATCACCGTGCCGAGGATCACGTAGAAGACCAGCAGCATCAGGATCAGCGCCAGCGGCGAGAGGCCCCAGCCCTCGATCGTGCCGGCGATGTAGCGCGGCAGGCCGAGATAGCCGATGGCGGTGGACAGGAACATCGCGCCGATCATGATCAGCCCGATCATGGCGCAGCTGTCGGCAGCGGCGCGGCAGGAGGCGAGAAGCCCGCGCAGGTCCAGCGTCCGCTGGACGATGCCGATGGCGATGGCACCGAACACGCCCACGGCGGCCGCTTCGGTCGGCGAGGCGAAACCGGCATACATCGAGCCGATCACGATGAAGATCAGCACCATCAGCGGCCCCAGATCCTTCAGCGCGCGCAGCTTTTCGACGAAGCTGGTGGGCTCGGGCGGGCTGCCGACGAGCGACGGGTTCAGCAGCGCGCGGAGGCCGAGATAGCCCATGTAGGCGGCGGCGATCATCAGCCCCGGCAGGATGCCCGCGATGAACAGGCGCAGCACGGATTCCTCGGCCATCACGCCGTAGATGATCATGATCGTCGAGGGCGGGATCAGGAAGCCGAGCGTGCCGGCGCCCGCGAGCGAGCCGGTGACCAGCCCGCGGTCGTAGCCGCGGTCGAGAAGCTGCTTGGCGGTGATCCGGCCGACCGTCGCGGTGGTCGCGGCCGAGGAGCCGCAGACCGAGGCGAACATGGTGCAGCCCAGCACGGTCAGGTGGCTCAGCCGCCCCGGAACGCGGCGCAGCCAGGGCGAGAGCCCGGTGAAGAGCGCCTCGGAGATCTTCGTGCGGAAAAGCAGCTCCGCCATCAGGATGAAGAGCGGCAGCGCCAGAAGCTCGGCCGAGGACAGCACGTTGAACGCCTGCTGCGCGATCAGCTTCTCGACCGGCATGTTGGGTTTGAAGAGGGCGAGCATGCCCGCGCCGCTGCCGATCAGGCCGAGCCCGATCCAGACGCCGGAGCCGAGCAGCAGGGCGAGGAGCCCGAGGAGAGCGAAGGAAATCTTGGCCATGGGATCACTCCAGTCCGGAACCGGCGGGAAGGCCTTCGCCGCGGACCAGCCGCAGGAACTGGGCAGCGAGCTGAAGGCAGAGCAGGGCGGCGCCGAAGGCCAGCACCGATTGCGGCCACACCAGCGGGATGCGCACCACCGAGGCGGAGGTCGAGCCGCGCTCGAAGGACAGCCAGGCCATCTGCCCGATCGCCCAGGCCAGCATCAGGGCCGCTGCGAAACCGGCGAGGCAGGCGAAGAGGTCGAGCGCGCGCGCCGCTTTCGTCGGCAGGATCTCGGCCAGGCCGGTGACGCGGACGTGGCTTCCGGATTTCAGCGCGCTGGCACAGGACAGCATGAAGCACGACCCCATCAGGTAGGCAGCGACATCCCAGGAAAAGGAGATCGAGGTATTGGCGAGGTTGCGCGCCAGCACCTCGGCACCGACAAGCCCGAAGATTGCCAGCAGGCACAGCGCGGCGGCGACATTGGCAATGTCGGCCATCCGGTCGGCAGGCGCGATGAACCAGGCGAAGCGGCCCGCGGCGGGACCGGAGGGATCGTCGGGGGCAGGATGGGTCGGCGGGCTCTGCATGCGGTCTCCGCTGTCGGGAATTCGGGGAAGGCGCTGTCCCCGAAGAGGGAGGAAGGGACAGCGCCGCACGGCCGGGAGGGGCGCCCGGCCGGTAGCGGCCGCCGCGGGGGCGCGCGGCAGCCGCAGGGGTGGGGCAGGGGTCAGTCGCGGGCGGCCAGGTAGGCGTCGACCACCGGCGCGGCCTCGGGCACGCGCTCCTTGAACGCATCCCACAGCGGCAGCGCCTTCTCCAGCAGCTCGGCCTTCAGCTCAGCCGAGGGCGCGGTGACGGACATGCCGTGCTCTTCGAGAATGGCGATCTTCTTGGCATCCTCGGCGCGGGAGTTCAGCCAGAACTGGCCTTCCAGGCCTGCAGCAGCGTCCTCGATCGCCTTCTGGTCCCCGTCCGACAGGTCGTTCCAGGCGTCGAGATTGACGGTCACGATGTTGGAGGAGGCCTGCCAGTTGAAGGTGCTCATGTTGTCCATGAACTCCCAGAACGCACCGTCCACGCCCGAGGAGGAGGAGGTCGTCACGCCCTCGATCGTGCCCGCGGCCAGCGACGGGATCACCTCGCCCCAGGGCATCTGCACCGGCGCGGCGCCGAGCGCCTCGAAGAAGTCATGGCCGTTTGCGTCGACGACGCGGATCTTCAGCCCCGACAGGTCGGCCAGCGTGTTGACCGGCTCCGGCGAGTACACCGCCTGGCCCGGCCAGGGGGTCATGTAGAGCAGCTTCTGGTTCATCTCGCCTGCGATCTTCTCGATCAGCGGACGGTAGAACTTGTGCAGCAGCGCCAGGTCCTGGCTGGTCGGCGCCAGGAAGGGCAGGGTCTCGACGCCGAGCGCCGGGTTCTCGCCGACCTGCTGGCTCATCAGGATGTCGGCGATCGGCACGATGCCGTCGCGGACCGCTGCCATGCCTTCCGGTCCCTTGATCCCGAGCGCGCCGCCGGAATGGACGGTGATGTTCACCTCGCCGTCGGTCACTTCCTTCACCTTCTCGGCGAAGGCCATGGCGTTCTGCGTATGGAAGTTGCCTTCCGGCCAGACTACGGACATGTCCCAGTCGGTCTCGGCAAGCGCCGGGGCAGCGGCAGCGACAGCGAGAAGCGCAGCCAAAGCCACGTTATGTCCCTGTTTCATAAGTATTTTCCTTGCTGGTGGAGGCAGGTTGTCAGCCATTCGAGGCTTGCCATTTCAGTATACCATCAGTATTCCGAGAGGAACGGGCAAGGCTCCATCAGCAGATGTAGCGCTACAAAATGGTCAAAATTTGAGCGCCTGACAAGCTTGGAGCTGACAAAGAGTGCAACAGAGGAATGACATGATCCGGACGATCGACCTGAACTGCGACATGGGCGAGAGCTTCGGCGCTTGGACCATCGGCGATGACGCCGCCATGCTGGACCTTGTTTCCACGGCGAATATCGCCTGCGGCTTCCATGCCGGCGACCCGGTGGTGATGCGCCGAACGATTCGCCTGGCAAAGGAGAAGGGCGTTTCCGTCGGCGCGCATCCCTCCTTCGCCGATCTCTATGGATTCGGCCGCCGCCGCATCTCGGGCGAACGTCCCGAGGATCTGGAGTCGCAGCTGATCTACCAGATCGCGGCGATGCGCGGCATGGCCGAGATCGAGGGCCATCCGATGACCCATGTGAAGACGCATGGCGCGCTCGGCAACATGGCCGCGGTCGATGCCGATCTTGCCGCTCTCTGCGTGCGTGCTGTGAAGACCGTCGATCCCTCGCTCACCTACGTCTCGCTGCCCTATTCCGAGACCTATGCCGCCGCCGAGAAGGCCGGGCTGGACGTCGCCTGCGAGATCTATGCCGACCGAAGCTATACCGACCAGGGCGAGCTGACCCCGCGCAGCCAGCCCGGCGCCGTGATCCATGACCCGCAGGAAAGCCTCGATCAGGTTCTGGAAATGGTCGTGAACGGCCATATCCCGACCACCGGCGGCAAGCGCCTGCCTGTCGAGCCGGCCACGCTCTGCGTCCATGGCGACACGCCCGGCGCGGTCGAGATGGCCCGTACCCTGCGCGCGGCACTTGCCGAGAACGGCGTTGGCATCGCCCCCTTCGCCCGCTCCTGATTTCCCGAAGTACCAGTAACGAGACCTCCCAAATGACCCGCATCGTCTATCTCAACGGCGCCTGGCTGCCCGAAACCGAAGCGAAAGTGTCGATCTTCGACCGCGGCTTCACCATGGCCGACGCCATCTACGAAGTGACCTGCGTGCTCGACGGCATGCTGATCGACTACGCTCCCCACGCCGCGCGGCTGAAGCGCTCGGCCGCCGCGCTCGGCATTCCGGTGCCGCTCTCCGACGAGAACCTGCTCGAGGCGCACCGCCAGATCGTCGCAATGAACAAGCTCGACCAGGGCATGGTCTATCTGCAGCTCACCCGCGGCGAGCAGGACCGCGACTTCGTCTACCCGCCCGAAGACACGCCCCCGACCCTGGTGATGTTCACCCAGGCCAAGAACGCGCTGAAGAACCCGGCCGCCGAGCGCGGCATCAAGGTCGCCACCGTGCCGGACCTGCGCTGGGGCCGCCGCGACATCAAGACGGTGCAGCTGCTCTATCCGTCGATGGCGAAGATGGAGGCCAAGGCTCGCGGCTGCGACGATGCCTGGCTGGTCGAGGACGGCGTCGTGACCGAGGCCTCTTCCGCCACCGCCCATATCGTCGCCGGCGGCAAGCTGGTCACGCGCGAGCTGTCCCACGCGCTGCTGCCCGGCGTCACCCGCGCGGGCGTGCTGGAACTGGCCCGCCGCCACGGGCTGGAGATCGAGGAGCGCGCCTTCTCCGTCGCCGAGGCCCGTGCCGCCGACGAGGCCTTCATCACCTCCGCCACGAATTTCGTGCTGCCGGTGGTCTCGATCGACGGCGCCACGATCGGCAGCGGCCGTCCCGGCCCGGTCGCGCGCGACCTGCGCCAGCTCTATATCGACACCCGCCGCGCCGCCGCGATCTGAGGCTCGCCATGACCCGACTGATCGACCGCCGGACCTCCGGCGTCTACATCATCGCCGCCACCCCCTTCGCCGCGGATGGCAGCGTCGACTATGCCAGCATCGACACGCTGGTCGAATTCTACCGCGGCCACGGCGTCACCGGCATGACCGTGCTCGGCATGATGGGCGAGGCCGACAAGCTGACCCAGGAGGAGCGCCGTGCCGTGCTCGACCGCTTCCTCTACCGCGCGGGCGACCTGCCGGTAGTGGTCGGCGTCTCCGACGCCGGTCTCGGCAATCTCGCCGATCTCGGCCGCTATGCGATGGAGAAGGGCGCCGCGGGCGTCATGGTCGCCCCGAACCGGGGTCCCGCGCGCGAGGACCGGGTGGAAGCCTATTTCCACGCGGTCGCGGCGGCGCTCGGCCCGGATGTCCCGCTCTGCTTCCAGGATTTCCCGCTCTCGACCGGTGTCCCTGTTTCGGCCGCGCTGGTCCGGCGGCTCTCCACCGAGCTGCCGCAGATGGTGATGCTGAAGCACGAGGACTGGCCGGGGCTGACCAAGATCTCGGCGCTGCGCGGCCATGAGTCCGGTGCCGGCGTGCCGCGGCTTTCGATCCTCTGCGGCAATGGCGGGCTCTACCTGCCGCAGGAACTGGCGCGAGGTGCCGACGGCGCGATGACCGGTTTCGCATATCCCGAGGCGCTGGTGCGCTGCGTCGAGCTCTTCCGTGCAGGCAAGCCGGACGAGGCCGAAGACCTGTTCGACGCCTATGTCCCGATCCTGCGCCACGAGCAGCAGCCGGGCTGGGGCCTTGCCCTGCGCAAGCATGTGCTGATGAAACGCGGCGCCATCGCCCATGCCTGCACCCGCGCGCCGGGGCCGGCACTCGCCGCAACCGACATCGCCGAACTGGAACGGCTGATGGCGCGGACGGAACGCAAGCTGGAAGGACTCTGACCCATGGATCTCGGACTGAACGGAAAGCGCGCGCTGGTTCTGGCCTCTTCGCGCGGGCTGGGCCGCGGCGTCGCGGCTGCGCTGGCGGCAGAGGGCGCCTCCGTCCTCCTGACCGGCCGCGACGAGGCCGCGCTCGCCGCGGCAGCGGCGGATATCAATGCCGCAGGGCAGGGGCAGGCACAATGGGTCGCCTCCGACCTCGCCGATCCGGGTTTCGCGGCGAAGCTCGCGGAAGCCGCGGGGGAACGGCTCGGCGGCGTCGACGTCCTCGTCAACAATACGGGCGGACCGCAGCCCGGCGGGGCGCACGCAATGATGGCGGAGTCGGTGATGGCTGCCGCGCAATCCATGGTCGCGCCGGTGATCGGACTGACCACGGCGCTGCTTCCGGCGATGCGCGAAGCAGGCTGGGGGCGTATCCTGACCCTGGCCTCTTCCGGCGTCGAGCAGCCGATCCCGAACCTTGCTCTGTCGAACACGCTGCGCGCGGCCCTGGCCGGCTGGTCCAAGACCCTGGCCGCCGAAGTCGCGGCCGATGGGGTGACCGCGAACCTGCTGCTGCCCGGGCGCATCCATACCGACCGCGTCGACCAGCTCGACGCGGCTGCGGCCGAGCGGCAGGGCAAGGAGCTGGACGCGGTGCGCGCCGCCTCCCGCGCCAGCATCCCGGCCGGCCGCTATGGCCGGGTCGAGGAATTCGCCGCCGTGGCTGCCTTCCTGTGCTCGGCGCCTGCCTCCTATGTCACCGGCAGCATGCTGCGCTGCGACGGCGGCATGATCCGCGGGATCTGAGTCCGCCTGGCCGGGCCCGACTGCGGGCCCGGCGTTCCGCACCTCGGACGCAGGCGCTCCGTGCCGTCTCGCGGCAGCTTGTTCCGGCCGCCAAACCGCCGGGTGCGATCCGGGGGACGGGCGGCTGGACCGCAGGCTCGGGGCGATGCCCGGGGCCCTCGGGGAGCGGCCGGGGAAACCGCTGCCCGCGGCGGTCCGGGACCGGCCGGACGCCGAGGCGCCCGCCGGCTCCTCTCCGGCGGGACTGCCAGCGGAGACGGGATCCCCGGGGGGCATTCCGCGGCGTCCGCCCTGCGCATCCGGGCCGCCGGCGGTCCCGTCCCGATCCGGCAGGACGCCACGGAAGTCAACTTCAGGCGCGGCCCCGGAGAAGACCGGGCTCGCCCATGTCCCGGCCGGGCACAAGCTGGAGGACGGCCGCCGCGGGAAGCGCGCCGTCTGCGGGGTCCGGATGCATGCCGGCCCGGCGGCCGCGCCGGACG
>NZ_JAATVU010000001.1 GCF_013184745.1 Mangrovicoccus sp. HB161399 | reverse complement strand
GTAGGCACCGTCGGCAGTGACCGTCGCGATGTCCTGGTCCGGGCCGATCTGCTTCAGGAGTTCCGGCAGCATCGGCGCGTCGCCGACATTGCTGGAGGTGACCTCGACCGCCCGGATCTCCAATGTTTTCTCGTCTATGCCGATGTGGATCTTGCGCCAGACCCGGCGCTTCGAGGCGCCGTGCTTTCGGCTGTGCCGTGCCGCGCGCTTTTGCGGCCCCGCCGGGGCCACGGTCGCTCCGCACCCTTCGCCTTCCAGCTTGATGCCGGTGCCGTCCGCTGCCCGGCAGGGCATTGCGCAGCAATGCCCGAGAGGGGACGAGCAAGTGCAGCGGACCCTTGGGACCGCGATACGGGATGGTCACGTCCAGGGTCTTCTGGCGTCGGGACAGGGTGCTGAAATCCGGCACCGACCAGTCCAGCCCGGAGAGCTCCAGCAAGCTCGCCACGAAACCGGTGGCCTGGCGGAGGGGCAGTCCGAGCAGGACCTTGAGGGTCAGGCAGGCCTGGATTGCGGCGTCGCTAAATGCCTGCTGGCGGCTGCGACGCCCGGACGGCACCGCGTCCCATTGCATCGAGGGATCGAACCAGACGGTCAGCGAGCCGCGCTGCCTCAGTGCCTGATTGTAGCTCTTCCAGTTGGTGGTCTTGTACGTCGTCTTGGGAGGTCTGCTCATGCCGCACAGCTAGCATGCTGGATTCACAGGATGAATTCCTCTGGATTTGCGCAACAACGCCATTCCTGATCCTCCTCATTCGCTGTACGCTTGCTGGCGGCCGCGCCGACCTGACGGCACCGCGTCCCATTGCATGGAGGGATCGAACCAGACAGTCAGCGAGCCGCGCTGCCTCAGCGCCTGATTGTAGCTGTGCCTGTTGGTGGTCTTTACGTGGTCTTTACGTGGTCTTCGCCGGTCCGCTCATGGCCGCCAGCTATCATGCTGGATTTGCGCCGTGAATCCCAAGCCGCATTTGCGCAACAGAGCCCATGCTGAGCCACAATGCTCGGTCCGCGGCCCGGCCAGAGGCCAGACGGGATGTGTTCGACTGCATCGAATTGTTCGACAACGCCAAGCGCAAGCACGCCCGGAACGGAATGCTGTCGCCCGTCGACTTCGAGCGGCAGCAGAAACTGAGACATGAAGGCGTCTAAGAAACGCGGGGCTATTCAGTCCCTCTCCCTGGAAGTACCTTAACTCCCAGCTCGGGAGCCGGGGGCAAGGTCACCGCCATTCGAGCATCCGATACCAGACACCGTAGCAGGCAAGGATCGACATGGCCGCCCAGATCGCGGCATAGTGAATATCGCCCCGGTCCGGGTTCCGGGGGCAAGGTCGATCCGTTCGGACGCGAGTGCCCGGACTACAGGCCCTGGTTGAGGGCGATCGCATAGCCGATGGCGGCCGCGGCGGCGAGGCCGAGGAGGACGGCGGCGGCGATCTTCCAGGCGGACCAGGGCCGGGCGCCCTGGACGCGGCCGGACTGGGCGTTGACCAGCAGCCGGTAGGCCTCGCCGCGGTAGCGGTAGACGCCGACCCAGACTGGAAGCAGCACATGCTTGAAGGTGACCGCGGCGACCTCGGTGTCGATGCGGTGGATGCGCTGGCGGTCGCCGCCGATGTCGAAGCGCACGTCCCGCGCGATCACCTGGTCCATATGGGCGCGGGCCGCGTGGAAGGCTTCGTCCAGCTCGATCCCGTAGGCCTCGGCGCGCAGTCCGGCCAGGTATTCCGGCTTGTAGGGCTCCAGCCGAGACAGGTCCCAGGGCGGCAGGCCGGAGACCATCTCGGCGGGCAGGCTGCGGCTGCCCGGCACAAGCACGTCGTCGAAGAACCGCGCCACCCGGCCGCGGGCGGGGCTCCAGCGGACCTTGGCGACCTGCTCGACGCTCCCGTCGCTGCGGCGGCGGCTCTGGAAGTACACCGTGCCGCGCTGGCCGGAATAGCTTGACCGGGTCTGGGCGTCGAAGGTCCAGTAGGGGATGTAGATCCCTTCCATCCGGCGGCCCTTGCGGGCGTATTGCTGCAGGCCCGAAGGCGCGAACCAGAGCCGCCCGAGCCAGCGGGTCATCGCCTCGCGGGCATCGGCCTCGCTGACGGCGAAGGGGACCAGACCCTTCGGCTTGATATGGCGGCTGGGGCCGCTGTCGCCGACGATCGGCGTGGCGCAGAACGGGCATTCGCCGGAATGCACGCCGGGCTGGAACTCCACCTCGGCACCGCAGGAGCGGCAATGGAAGACCTGGGTCTCCTCCAGGTCGGCAGCATCCAGCTGATTGGCGAGGGCGGCGCGGAAATCGAGCTCGCGGATCGCGTTCGGCGCGCCCCAGGGACCGTTGCGGTCATCCACCTCGGCGACATGGCCGCAATGGTCGCAGACCAGCGCGCCCAAGCGCGGGTCGAAGCGCATGGCGGCGCCACAGGCCTCGCAGGGGAAGCGGTGCTCGGGCGCGGTGGCGGTGACGCTCGGCGCGCCGGGGGGCGGGGGAGGCGTGGTCATCTCGGGCGGACGGTCTCGCGGAACGGGCCCCTTCGGCGGCGGGGCGGACGGATCAGGGGCCGGGCGGCGGCGGGGGCGGCGGCATCACGGTGAAGAGCTGCGCCAGCTCGGTGACGTCTTCGGCGCGCTTCCAGCCGTCCTGGCCCTGGGTCCAGACATAGCTGTCGCGCCGCAGCCCGCCTTCGGTCACCATCCGGCCGAGACGCGCCTTGGAATAGGGCCCGGTGGTCTGGCCGTTCTCTGCGATGTGCCAGACATGCTCCACCGGCGGGGGCGGCGGCGGCACCGGCTGTACGGCGGCCTGCGGCGGCTGGTAGCTCTGGGACCGCGCGCCCCAGGGCCCCTGCGCCATCTGCTGGCCCATTCCCATCCCCATGCCCATGCCGATCCCGGCACCCATGCCGGAATTCGGCGTCTCGGCGGCGCGGGTCATCGCCTCTGCGGCCGAGTAATGCTGGTAGGCGGCAAGATCGCCGATGATCCCCATCGAGCTGCGCTTGTCGAGCGCGGCCTCGACCGCCGGCGGCAGCGAGATGTTCTCGATGTAGAGTTCCGGCATCTCCAGCCCGTAGCCCTCGAGCGTCGGCGAGATGCGCTCGGCCATCAGCTTGCCGAACTCGGCGGTGTTGGCCGCCATGTCGAGCACCGGGATGCCGGAGCTGGCCGCCACGCGGGAGAATTCCTGGACGATGATGTTGCGGATCTGGAAGGCGATCTCGTCGGAGGTGAATTCGCCGTCGGTGCCGACGATTTCCGTCATGAAGCGCGCGGCGTCCTTCACCCGGATCGAATAGGTGCCGAAGGCGCGCAGCCGCACCGGGCCGAATTCCGGATCGCGCAGCATCAGCGGATTCTTGGTGCCCCATTTCAGCCCGTTGAAGCGCACGGTCGAGACGAAATAGACCTCGGACTTGAAGGGCGAGCGGAACCCGTGGTCCCAGTGCTGCAGCGTGGTCAGCACCGGCATGTTGTTGGTCTCCAGCATGTAGAGGCCGGGGGTGAAGACATCGGCCAGCTGGCCCTCGTGGACGAAGACAGCGGTCTGGCCCTCGCGCACGGTCAGCTTTGCGCCGTACTTGATGGCATGGCCGTGGCGCTCGAACCGCCAGACCATCGTGTCGCGGGTGCTGTCCACCCAGTCGATGACATCGATGAACTCGCCGGACAGGAACGAAAACATGCGCTTGGTCCTTCTCGGGGGGCGTCGCTGCGACGGTTATGGCACGGGGCGGGCGGCGGGCCAACCCGGCGGGGCATCACTCCTGCTGGACCGCGGGCGCGGCGGCCACTTCGACCGGGGCGGGCTCCGGCGCGGCCGGGGCGGCGGCGACCGGCGGCGGCAGGAGCTCCTCGGCGATCTCGTGCACCGGCGCGGAGGCCTCGGCCACGTCCATGCCGGGGTGCAGGCGCCGGTCGTAGAGCATCTTCAGCATCAGCCGGTCCTGGTCGGTCAGCCTCGTGTATTCCTCGTCGTCGTTGAAGATCGAGGGGCGCGCCTCGCGGCTGTCATTGGCCAGCCCCATGCCCTGGGCCAGCTCCTCGTGGAAGCAGCCGCGGCGCAGGCGGGGCGGGTGCTCGCCGCGGATGATGGCGACGGCGCGGACATAGGTCTGGGGCGCTTCGGGGGACGAGAAGGCCACCACCAGGCAGAAGGTCGAGGGCAGGATGTCGAGCATCGACTCGACCACCGGGTCAGAGATGCCGGGCACGCGGCGTCGCAGCTCCGGGCGCAGCTTCAGCCGCTCGTCCTCGTTGACGACGAAGACGCTGAAATTGCCCTCGCCCTCGGTCATCCGGATCGGGTGGCCGCTGGAGTCGGCGATGATGCGCACCACCTCGGCGGCCTCGGCGCGGTCGGCGTCGCGCTGGCCGGGGGGGACGGAGTCGCCGAAGGTCATCGAGACCTCGACGGGCGCGTCCCAGCGGCGCAGGCGGCTGGCGCTTTCCTGCGCGATGAAGGTGCCGCCCTCGACGGGGGTGTATTCGTCATGCAGCGCGATGCGGATGAAATTGGTGGCCAGCCGGTCGGCGTCGATGCCGTCCAGCCCGCCGGTATCCTCGCGCAGCCGTCCGGCCGAGATCAGCCGGGATTCGAGCAGCCCGTAGCGGCGCACCAGCTCGTCGCTGGACGCGACCGGCATGTCGCGGATCGGGCTTTCCTCGGGAACCGGGTTGGGCTGCGGCCGCGGCGAGCTCTGCACCAGCCGCGGCTTCTCGGGCGCGGGGTCGGGGGCCGATCCGGGGGAGAAGCACCCCGCCAGCACCAGAAGCATCGCGGCCGTTGCCCAGCCGCCGGTTTTCCGCCCCGTGTTCCCCATGTTGCGTCAGGCCCCGGAGGTTCCGCGCGACTTGGCCGAGGCCAGCGTGTCGCGCAGCTCGGCTTCCATCTGGAGCAGGTCCCTTTCCGCGGCCGCGCGCCGTTCCTTGCCCTCGTCGGCGATGCGCAGGCTGTCCTCGATCGTCGCGATCAGCTCGGCATTGGCGGTCTTGATCGCCTCGATGTCGTAGACGCCGCGCTCGGTCTGCTCGCGCACCTGGGCATTGGCCTGGCGCAGGTTGGCGGCATTCGAGGTCAGAAGCTCGTTGGTCAGGTCGCTGGCCTCCTTCACCGCATTCGCGGCGGCGGCCGAGCGCTGGATGGTCAGCGCCTGGGCCAGCTGCGTCTCCCACAGCGGCACGGTGTTGACGAGCGTCGAGTTGATCTTGGTGATCAGCGCCTTGTCGTTTTCCTGCACCAATCTGATCGAGGGCAGGGACTGCATGGTGACCTGGCGGGTGAGCTTCAGGTCGTGCACCCGGCGTTCCAGGTCGTCGCGCGCGGCGCGCAGGTCGCGCAGCTCCTGCGCGGTCATGACCTGGTCGCCCTCGGGCGCGGCCTGCACCTCGGCTTCCTTGGCGGGAATGTCGTTGGCGTCGATCGAGGCCAGCCGCATCTCGCCCGCAGCGATGTAGAGCGCCAGCTCGTCATAGAAGGCCAGCGTCTTGCCGTAGAGCAGGTCGAGCCCCTTGATGTCCTTCAGGAGCGTGTGCTCGTGCTTTTCGAGGCTGCCGGTGATCTCGTCGATCTGGGCCTGCACGTCCTCGTATTGCGACATGAACTTCGCGACGTCGCCGCGCTTGCCGGTCAGCTTCTCCCACCAGCTGCGCTTGCGGCCGGGGTCCAGCTCCTCGGTCGAGAAGCCGCGGATCGTCGCCACCATGTCGCGCAGGCTGTCGCCTGCCGGGCCCAGATCCTTGTTGCGCACATCGGCCAGCATCGCCTGGCTGATCGTCTGCAACTCGGCCTGCGCGGCCGAGCCGAAGCCGATGATCGTGCCGGTGTCGCCGATGCGGATCTCGGCCATGCGGCGCTCGATCTCGGCCTGTTTCCCGGGCTGCAGCGCAGGCGGCTCCGCCGGTTCCGGCAGCGCGGTCGCGGCCAGATCGGCGATGTCGGACTGGAGCTTGGTGTCGGTCATTCGTCTGTCCTCGGCGAGCTCAGATGAGGCTCCCGCGACAGCCGCTCTCTCAGCACTTCCATCTCGATGTCAAGCTGGGAACGGTCGTCCAGAAGCAAGGTTTCCGTCTTTTTCGAAAAATTCCGGTCGAGGTCGTCGAGCAGCGCCATGAAGTCCCTGCGCGCGGCCGGTTCGCGGCTGCGGGCATAGTAGGCGGCGTATTTCTCGGACGCCTCGCGGGCGCCGGACAGGTAGACGCCCAGGTACTTGCGCGCGGCGGTCAGGTCGCGCGGATCCTGCTCGACGGTGCGGAACATCTCGCGGGCGGTGGCCTGGAAGCGGGCGACGACCAGCTCCAGCTCGCGGTCCTTCAGCGGGTCGAGCGCGCGATGCATCGCGGCCAGTTCGGCCTCGGCGCTGTCGACCGCGCGGGCGACGCGTCCGGACTGGAAATCGTCGGTGGCGATGCCCTTGCTCTTCATCGGGTCTGGACCGAAGGCCATCAGGTGCAGCCCCGCGCCGATCGCGCCGAGCAGCCCGCCGACCAACGGGCCGCCGCCCGGGGCGGCGGCGATGCCGAGCCCGATCCCCATCGCCGCCGAGCCGAACAGCTTGCGCGGGATGGCCGGGCGCCGCGCGACGGTGCGCGCGTCATAGGCGGCCTCGGCGCGGATGCCCTCGCGGGTCAGCCAGGCCGCGAGCATCATCGCCCCGAAGGCGGCCAGATCGGCGGCCATTTCCAGGGGCGGCGAGAAGAAGGCCGGGATCACGAAGAGGAAGGGCAGGGCGAACAGGATGTTCACCCGCGCGCCCATGCGCGTCGGCACCTTGCCCTGCCAGGGATGGGCTCTTGGCGCTGCCTCCGCGGCCGGGTCCGGGCTATAGCTGCCAGCATAGCGCCGCGCCATCAGCCAGCCCCCCCGAAAGCCACGTAGACGATCAGCGCCAGGAGCAGAAAGAATGCGATACGTTGCAAGTGAGTCTCCGCCTGTCGTTCCGGCCGGTTCCCCTGCCTAGACCGGGTCCGGACTCCTCCATAGATAGGTGTCGGCTGCCTCAGGTAAAAGTGAACTTGCCATGACTTGCCCGGATTGCGCGGAACTCCGTCGATTCTGCCGTCTCAGGCGGTGCCGCGCTGCGGAATGGACAGGCACCGGGCAAAGAAAAAGGGGCGCCTAGCGCCCCTCTGCCTCCGGTTCCGGTCCGCGGTCACTTCGCGGAAGGACCGATCATCATGACCATCTGGCGGCCTTCCATCTTCGGCATGTTCTCGACCTTGCCGATTTCCTTCACGTCCTCGGCGACGCGTTCGAGAAGTTCGCGGCCCAGGTTCTGATGGGCCATCTCGCGGCCGCGGAAACGCAGGGTGATCTTCACCTTGTCGCCCTTTTCCAGGAACTTGAAGACGTTCTTCATCTTCACTTCGTAGTCATGGGTGTCGGTTCCCGGACGGAACTTCACTTCCTTGACTTCGATGATCTTCTGCTTCTTGCGGGCCTCGCTTTCCCGCTTCTGGGTCTCGTACTTGTATTTGCCGAAATCCATGATCTTGCAGACCGGGGGCACCGCGTTGGGCGATATCTCCACCAGGTCCAGCCCTGCGCGCTCGGCAAGTTCCATGCCGCGCGAGGGCGTGCAGACGCCGACGTTTTCGCCGTCAGCACCGATAAGCCGGATTTCAGGCGCCCGGATCCGTCCATTGATGCGGGGGCCGGTGTCACGCGTCGGGGGCGCGTTATGGGGTCTGCGAGCTATGTCAGCGTTCCTTCGATAGTGATCGGGATTGGTGCGTAAAGATAGAGCCGCAAACGCAGCGTTTCAAGCGCGATCTGCCCCGTTTTCCGGGGAAAATCGCGCTTGCGCTGCGTTTGCGGCCTGATTGGCGATGTCAGCCGACGAAGGCTTTCTCGACGACGAATTGCTGCGGGTCGGAATTGGCGCCCTCGTGCAGATCCCAGCCCTCGAGGATCTCCTTGAGATCGAGGTTCAGGCCCATCGAGCCGCAGATCATCGCGCGATCGGTCGCCGGATCCATGCGGCCCGACTCGATGCCGAGATCGCGGAACACGGTGCCGTCCTTGAGCAGCGTGGTGATCCGGCCCATTTTCGGGCTCTCCTCGCGGGTGGTCGTCGGGTAGTAGCGGATCTTCTTCCAGAAGCCCTCGCCGATCAGCTCGTTGAGCAGCTCGTCGGTCTTCAGGCTCTCGATCAGCTCGGCGCCGTAGGTCAGCTCGGCCACGTCGCGGCAGGTATGGGTGATCACGATCTCGTCGTAATCCTCGTAGGTCTGCGGCTCGCGCAGCAGCGAGGCGAAAGGCGCGAAGCCGGTGCCGGTGGAGAAAAACCACAGCCGCTTGCCCGGCAGCAGCGCGTCATGCACCAGCGTGCCGACGGGTTTCGGGCGCAGGATGACGTGGTCGCCGACCTTCAGGTGCTGCAGCTTCGAGGTCAGCGGGCCGTCCTGGACCTTGATCGAGTAGAATTCCAGCTCCTCGTCCCAGGAGGGGGAGGCGATGGAATAGGCGCGCAGGAGCGGCTTCTGCTTGCCGGTCTTGGGGTCGGGATCGCCCATCAGGCCGATCATCACGAATTCGCCCGAACGGAAGCGCAGCGACTGCGGCCGGGTGCAGCGGAAGCGGAACAGCCGGTCGGTATAGTGCTGGACTTCGGTCACGGTCTGGGCGTCGGGCAGGGTCACCGGCTTGGAGGTGATGGCGGAATCGGTCATGTTTTCTTGAATCGTCATACTCTCGGCCTTCATCGCATGGGCGCGCGCCGCTGCATAGCAGCATAAACCGCGCAGCCGTTACATCTTTCCTTGATCCAGATCAGCCGCGCAGGCGGGCCTGGTGGTGGAACGCGGTCCAGTCGGCGCGGAAGGTCCACTGGTCCTCGGGCTGGCGGGCGGCAAGATCGTCGGAGATCTCCACCTCGTCGATCCCCATCCGGCGGGCCATCGCGTACTGGTCGGCGATGACATGGCCGCGGGCGCGCAGGCGGCCCTGGTAGCCCATGCGGCGCAGCTGGCCCGCGAGGGTGAAGCCGCGGCCGTCGGAGAAGCTGGGGAAGTCGATGCGGATCAGGTCGATCTCGCCGACGCGGTCCTTCAGGGCGGAGACGTCGCCGTCCGACGGCACGTCCACGGCCAGCGCGCCGTCATGCTCGGCGGGCAATTCGCCCAGGGCGATGAAATCCGCGGCCCAGTCCTCGGCGGCAAATCCGCTGTCGGTGACGATCACGCTCATGCTGCGTCTCCTTTCGGCAGCGGGCCGCGCACGACCTTGCCGTTGATGAAGTGAATCCCGCATTCCTCCTTCTGCTGGTTGCGCCAGCGTCCGGCGCGCGGGTCTTCGCCCGGCGCGACCTTGGAGGTGCAGGGCGCGCAGCCGATGGAGGGATAGCCCTGGGCCACCAGCGGGTGGCGGGGCAGGCGGTTGTTGACCATGTAGTCCTGGACATCCTGCGGCGCCCAATGGGCCAGCGGGTTGACCTTGATCCGGTTCGGCCCGTCGGCCTCGAAGAAGTCCAGCGCGGCGCGGGTCGCGCTCTGGAACCGCTTGCGGCCGGTGATCCAGGCGTCGAAGCGCGACAGGGCATGTTCCAGCGGCACGGTCTTGCGCAGGTTGCAGCACGCATCGGTGTCCTGCGTGTGCAGCAGCCCGTCGGGGTCGTGCGCCTCCAGCTGCACCTGCGTCGCGGTGATCCGGCGGATGTCGGTCAGGCCCAGCTTCTCCGCGACCTCGGTCTGGTAGTCGAGCGTTTCGCGGAACAGCATGTGGGTGTCGATGAACAGCACCGGGGTCTCCGGGTTGATCACCGCCACCATGTGCAGGAGCGCGACCGACTCGGCGCCGAAGCTCGACACCATGGCGATGCGCCCGACCTGGGGGTCGGACAGCGCGCGCTCCAGAACGGAGGTGGCCGAGTGGTGCCGGTACCTGTCGTTCAGGTAGGCAACCCGGTCCTCCGTGGGGGGGAGGGGAACGGCTTCAAGCGGCACGGGCACGCCCCTTCGCGTCTTCGCCGTAGAGGGCGAGCTTGAACGGGTTGATGCCGACCCGGCGGTAGCAGTCGAGGAAGCGCTCCTCCGCGCTCTCGCGCTCCTTCAGGTATGTCCGGATGATCGTCTCGATCGCCGGCACGATCTCGTCATAGGCGAAGCCCGGACCGGTGCGCTCGCCGACGGCCGCGGTTTCGGTGCCGTCGCCGCCCAGCGTGATCTGGTAGTTCTCCACGCCCGCGCGGTCGAGCCCGAGGATGCCGATATGGCCGACATGGTGGTGGCCGCAGGCATTGATGCAGCCCGAGATCTTGATCTTGATCTCGCCGATCTCGTGCTCGAGCTTCAGCTCGTCGAAACGGGTGGCGATCTGCTCGGCCACCGGGATCGAGCGGGCCGTCGCCAGCGCGCAGTAGTCCATGCCCGGGCAGGCGATGATGTCCGAGATCAGGCCGACATTGGCCGTCGCCAGGCCCGCGCGCAGCAGCTCGGCATGGATCACCGGCAGGTCCGACTTGTGGACATGCGGCAGAATCACGTTCTGCTCGTGGCTGATGCGCAGCTCGTCATGGCCGTAGCGGCGCGCCAGATCCGCCATCACGCGCATCTGGTCCGCGGTCGCGTCGCCCGGGGTCTGGCCATGGGCCTTCAGCGAGATGGTCACGATGGCATAGCCGTCGATGCGGTGCTCGGCCAGGTTGGTGTCCGCCCAGGAGCGGAAGACCGGGTCGGCGCCATAGGCCGCGTCATAGGCTTCGGCCGGGGCGTTGCGGAAGGCCGGTGCCGCGAATTCCTTCTCGATCGCCGCCAGGATCTCCTGGTCGACGCCGGTGAATTCCGGGCGGATCTCGGCGAAGCGCTCCTCGACGAGGGCGCGGAACGTGTCCATGCCGTTCTCGGCGACGGTGATCTTGATGCGCGCCTTGTACTTGTTGTCGCGGCGGCCCAGCGTGTTCCAGACGGACACGATCGCCTCGCAATAGGGCAGCAGGTCGGCTTTCGGCAGGAACGGATTGATAACCTGGCCGATCATCGGGGTCCGGCCGAGGCCGCCGCCGACCAGCACTTCGAAGCCGGGCTCGCCCGCCTCGTTGCGCACCATGCGCAGGCCGATGTCATGTGCCTTGGTCACGGCGCGGTCGTTCGGGCTGCCGGTGATGGCGATCTTGAACTTGCGCGGCATGAACTGGAATTCCGGATGGTCCGTGGACCACTGGCGCAGCAGCTCGGCGACGGGACGCGGATCCTCGATCTCGTCGGCGGCGGCGCCGGCGAAATGGTCCGCGGTCACGTTGCGGATCGTGTTGCCCGAGGTCTGGATCGCATGCATGCCGACATCGGCCAGCGCCTCCAAGATGGCGGGCACGTCCGGCAGCTTCGGCCAGTTGTACTGGATGTTCTGGCGGGTGGTGAAATGGCCGTAGCCCTTGTCCCACTTCTCCGCGATGTAGGCCAGCTGGTCCATCTTGGCGCTGTCGAGCGTGCCATAGGGGATGGCCACGCGCAGCATGTAGGCATGGAGCTGCAGGTAGAGCCCGTTCATGAGCCGCAGCGGCTTGAACTCGTCCTCGGTCAGCGAGCCGTCGATCCGTCGCCCGATCTGCTGGGAGAACTCGGCAACGCGGCGGCGGACATAGGCGTCGTCATACTCGGAATACGTGTACATGAGCGGGCTCCTGATTGGGGCTTGCGCGGGCTCAGGCCCGGGTTTCCTGTTTGCCGTGGGCGTAGTTCGACGGGCCCTTGGCACGGAAGGCTTCGCGGAAATGGACGGGCTCGGGGCCGTCCGGGCCCGCCTTGGCATCGGCCAGGTAGGCGCCGACCACCTTGGCCTGCTGGCCGTTGGCGAAAAGCAGGCGCAGCTGGGCGTGGGCCTCGTCCTCGATCAGTTCCGCCTCGGTGTGCTGGCGGGTCCACTGATCCTGTTCGGTCAGGTAGATCACGTCGCCTTCGATCAGGTCGTTGGCAGTGACGACCTTGGGGGTGAATGCACGGGCCATGGGGGCGTCCTTCGTTTCGGGTCACAGGGAATATAGAACAAATTCCCGTATTTCCGCTAGGTTCCGTCCAAAATAAGAACTTTTTCCGCCCATCCGTCATGTGATAGGATGATCTTGCTATTTCAGGGGGAGATTGGCCATGGCTGTTCAGCTCGATGCCGTAGATCGCAGAATTCTGGACGCGCTGCAACGCGATGCAAGCCAGTCCCTGGACGAAATTGCGCGCCGGGTCGGCGCCTCGAAAACCCCGGTCTGGAACCGCATCCGCAAGCTGCGCGAGGCGGGCGTGATCAAGGCGGAAACGGTGGTGCTGGACCCCGAGGCGCTGGGGCTGGAGGCCTGTTTCTTCGTGCTGATCCGCACCTCCGAGCACGAGGCCGAATGGCAGCAGAAGTTCCTGAAAACGCTGCGGGAAAGGCCGGAGGTGCTGGAGGCGCACCGGCTGGCCGGCGACATCGACTACATCCTCAAGGTCCGGGTCGCCAATGCCCGCGCCTATGACGTCTTCTACCAGGCGCTGATCAAGGAAGTGCGGATCTTCAACGTCACCGCGCTTCTCAGCATGGAGGAGATCAAGGCGACCATGTCGCTGCCGATCCCGGGGCTCGGCGAAGACTGAGCTTGCCCCGCCCGGCGCTTGTGGCATGATTCCCCAAGGGCAACCTGGGAGGGCGGCATGGCCGGGACGTCATTGCTTGTCGGCACGACGAAGGGGCTTTTCCTGCTGCGCGAGGAGGCGGGCTGGGCCGTGACCGGACCGCTCTGCGGCGGCTGG
This sequence comes from Mangrovicoccus sp. HB161399, assembly GCF_013184745.1. Taxonomy (GTDB): domain Bacteria; phylum Pseudomonadota; class Alphaproteobacteria; order Rhodobacterales; family Rhodobacteraceae; genus Mangrovicoccus. Next base: position 273,048 of record NZ_JAATVU010000001.1, on the reverse strand, counting down.
CCGGTCAATCACGCAATCGGGCTGGGCGGCCGGCTCTGGGCGGCGGGCGGCAACGAGTGGTTCGGCGCCGGGGTCTGGCGCTCGGAGGATGGCGGGGCGACATGGCAGCTCTCGAAGCTCGCCAACGGCCAGGCCGATGCCTGGCTGGCGCGCGAGCCGGAGATGGCGGCTCAGTTCGGCATGGAGCCCGATCCGCCCGCGCCCTTCACCGGGGAGGTCGACGCGCTCTGGTCGCTGGGGCAGCAGGGCGGACGGCTGCTGGCCGGGGCCAAGCCCGCGACCCTGTTCGTCTCGGACGACGGCGGCGAAACCTGGGAGAAGCTCACCGGTCTCACCGACCACCCGACCCGCGGAGAATGGGAGCCGGGCGCGGCGGGGCTGACGCTGCACACGATCGTCACCGACCCGGCCGACCCGGCGAAGCTCTGGGTCGGCATCTCCGCGGCCGGGGTCTTCGCCTCCGAGGATGGCGGAGCGAGCTGGGAGCGCCGCACCCGGCGCTCCAACACCGCCAGTCCGCCGCGCAGTCCCTTCGGATCGCCCGACGAGATCGGCTATTGCGTCCACAACATGGGGCGCGGGCCCGGCGACGTGCTCTACCAGCAGAACCATCACGGCGTCTTCCGCTCGCGCGACGGAGGGCGCAGCTGGGACGACATCAGCGACGGGCTGCCCTCCACCTTCGGCTTCCCGGTGGGCGTGCACCGGGAAAACCCGGACATGCTCTGGGTACTGCCGCTGAACGGCGACACCCAGGGGCGGTTTCCGCCCGATGCCAGGGCGGCTGTTTGGAAATCCGGGGATGCGGGCGAGACCTGGCGGGCCTGCCGCGAGGGGCTGCCGCAGGAGGCGTGCTTCTTCACGGTGCTGCGCCAGGCTATGGCGGTGGGGCCGGGAACGCCCGCGGGCGTGTATTTCGGCACCAATACCGGTTCGGTCTTCGCCAGCGCGGACGAGGGCGAGAGCTGGCAGGAGATCGCCCGACACCTGCCCACGGTGCTCTGCGTCGAGGTGGCCGGCTAGGGCCGGCCGATCGCAACGGACCTCGGGGGCGGGGCCGCCCTGCGCCATGGGCAGGTCAGGCAAAGCCCCGGGGTCCGTTGCGATCGGCTGACTGCAGCTTTCGGGCCGCTGGGCCTGGCCGGGCTGCGGCGAACTGGATCGCGGGTTCCTTCGCGGCTCCTCTCGGATGCGTGGCCTTCGCCGCGGGAGCACTCCGCCGCTTTCCGCGGAGTGCGGCCGCTTGCTTGCGGCCCTATTTGCGGCGGGGACCCGGCTTCGGCCCGTCCGTGCGGCGCGGGCCGCCGGGGCCGGGACGGCCGCCGGGCTTGCCGCCGGAGCGGGGGGCCTTGGCGAAGTCCGGCTTGCCGCCCGCGCCGCGGGCAGGGCGGTCGCTGCGGGCCGCATCTGCAAATCCGCCGGAGCGCTCGGCGCGCGGAGCACCTGGCTTGCCGCCGGAGCGTGGGCCTTTGGAGAAGTCCGGCTTGCCGCCCGCGCCGCGGGCAGGGCGGTCGCCGCGGGCCGCATCTGCAAATCCACCGGAGCGCTCGGCGCACGGAGCACCTGGTTTGCCGCCGGAGCGGGGGGCGTTGGCGAAGTCTGGCTTGCCGCCCGCGCCGCGGGCAGGGCGGTCGCCGCGGGCCGCATCTGCAAATCCGCCGGAGCGCTCGGCGCGGGGGGCTCCCGGCTTGCCGCCGGAGCGGGGGCCCTTGGCGAAGTCCGCTTTCCCGCCCGAACTGCGGGCAGGACGCTCGCTGCGGGCGGCCGCGGGTTTCGCCGGGCGGCGGGAGTCGAGATCGCCGAAATCGTCCTCGCGCGGCCTGCCGCCGGGTTTCGGCCCGGTGCGGCGGGTGCGCTGCGGCTTCAGCCGCGGCTTGTCCTCGTGCTCGCCGAGGCCGAGCTGGTCCTTCAGCACGCGCGCCTTCACTTCCTCGACCGCGCCCGGCGCCAGCTCGTTCAGCCGGAACGGACCGTAGCTGACCCGGATCAGCCGGTTCACCACCAGTCCCACCGACTCCATCGCGCGGCGGATTTCCCGGTTCTTGCCCTCGCGCAGGCCGACAGTCAGCCAGGCATTCGCGCCCTGCTGGCGGTCGAGGCTGATCTCCATCGGCTGGAATCGCTCGCCCTCGACGGTGACGCCCTTGCGCAGGGGTTCCAGCGTCTTGTCCTCCGGCGTGCCCTTGACCCGCACGCGGTACTTCCGCAGCCAGCCGGTCGCGGGCAGCTCCAGCTTGCGCTTGATGGCGCCATCGTTGGTCAGCAGCAGCAGCCCTTCGGAATTGAGGTCGAGCCGCCCGACGCTCATCACCCGCGGCATGTCCTCGGGCAGCTTGTCGAAGATCGTCTCGCGGCCCTTCTCGTCCTTCGCCGTCGTCACCAGCCCGGCGGGCTTGTGGTAGAGCCACAGACGCGGCGGCTCGGCCTCGGCCAGCGGCGCGCCGTCGACCAGGATGCGGTCGCTGTCCGTGACGTTCAGCGCGGGCGAATTGATGATCTTGCCGTTCACGCGGACGCGGCCTTCGGCAATGATGGTCTCCGCCTCGCGGCGGGAGGCGACCCCGGCACGGGCCAGGACCTTGGCGATGCGCTCGCCGGCGGGGGAGGAGGGTGTCTCGGTCATGATGGAAGGCGCCTATCCGCTTTTCTGCCGCGGTTCCAGCCTTGCGCGCATCCCGTGCCGGAGGCAAGACGGGGCATGAGCTTCACATCCCACATGGAGGCCGCGCTGGACGAGGCGCGGGCCGCGGCAGCCCGCGGCGAGGTTCCGGTCGGCGCGGTGCTGCTCGATCCCGGGGGCAACGTCGTGGCGCAGGCCGGGAACCGCACGCGCGAGCTGTGCGATCCGACTGCCCATGCCGAGATCCTGGCGCTGCGCGAGGCCTGCGCGGCTGCCGGGTCCGAACGCCTGCCGGGCCATGTGCTCTATGTCACGCTGGAGCCCTGCGCGATGTGCGCCGCGGCGCTGGCGGCAGCCCGGGTCGCGCGGGTGGTCTATGGCGCCTCCGACCCGAAATCCGGCGGCGTCGCCCATGGCGCGCGGGTCTTCGCGCATCCGCAGGCACATCATGTCCCCGAGGTGATCGACGGCATTGCCGCCGCCGAGTCCGAGGATCTGCTGCGCGGCTTCTTCGCCCATCGCCGCGGCTGAGCCGAAGCGCCCCCTTTCGCGCGGGCCGGGGAATGCCTACCTTCGCGGCAGGCGACAGGAGAGCGGCATGGACGACAGCGACGAGGACTATCTGCCCCGGGACGGGCGGTTCGAGCGGATCATCTACATGGTCGTCTTCCTGATCCTTTTCGCCATCGGCGAGACGCTGCTCTGGGCGGTGACCATCGCGCAGATGATCTGGGTGGCGGTCTACGGCCAGCCCAACGACCATGTCGCCGAATTCGGCGCGCGCCTCGGCGTCTGGATCAAGCGCGTCGTGCTCTACCAGTCGGGCACCACCGACGAGAAGCCCTTCCCCTGGCGCGAGATCGACTGAAGATAAAAGATAGACCAGTTTTTAACTGTTAGGGCGGCGGTAAGCCTGCGGGCCTAGCTTCGGGGGCGATTTGCGCCAGAACCCGGAATCGTCCCATGTACACGCCGCTCCTGCCCGGCAGCTCCATCACCAGCTGGCTCTACCTGAAGGACAGCCGCGCCGCCCAGCTCAACGCCTTCTCGCAGGACGGGCTGCTCAGGCGCGAACAGCAGAACTTCGCCGCCAAGATCGGGAAGATGTCCTCGGTCGACGACCTGATGAAGGACTACCAGGCGCTGAAGGTCGCGCTGGGGGCGCACGGGCTGAAGGATGACCTGCCGAACCGCTATTTCATCCGCCAGGTGATCGAGCAGGGGACAGACGACCCGGGCGATTTCGCCAACAAGCTGTCGGATGGGCGCTATGCGGCGCTGGCCAAGACCTTCGAGGCGCTGGGGCTGACCGGATCGGGCGATCTTTCGGCGTCGCTGCCGGCGCTCAGCGACGGGCTGTCGGCGGCAGTGCAGGCGCTGAACGGCGAAAGCCCGGTCTATCTCAACGCCGCGGCCAAGCTGTCCAGCAACCTGACGCTCGGGCTGCTCGGAGCCGACACTGCGGGCCGGGTCTGGGAACGGGCGCTGCGCGAGCCGGGCATGTCGAACACGCTGGGGCGCATCCTCGGCACCTCGGCCAGCGCGGCCCTGCTGGACACCAAGGGGCAGATCGATGTCTTCGAGACGACGATGGAGCAGGTCTATGGCAGCACCAAGCTCACCGCGCTGATCGATCCGAAGAACGCCTTCGCCGTGGCCGATGCCTATCTGGGCACGGCGGGGCAGGCGCTGGAGGCGGGGTTTTCCTATTCCGGGATGAAGTCGCGGATCGACGCGATCGCCAAGGCGAGCAGCAACGATGCCGACCGCTGGGCGGCGCTGCAGGCGGATACGGCGCTGCGCGACGTGATGTCGGCGGCGCTCGGCGTTTCGGCGGGCTTTTCGGGCCTTTCCGCTGCCGACCAGATCGCCGACATGAAGTCCAAGGCCGAAGGGCTTTTCGGTCGCTCGGAATTCTCCGTCTTCACCAGCCAGGCCAACCAGACGCTGCTGGGCGACCGCTATCTCGACCCCGACGGGCGCGGGCTGGCCGGGACCTTCTCGCTCGGCGCCTTCACCGATGCGGTGGAGGCTGCGCGCGACCAGGGGCCGAGCGTCGGCCAGAAATGGGAAAGCGTGCTGAAGGTCGAGCCGCTGCGCGATGCGCTGGTGCAGGGGCTCGGGCTGGGCGACGGCTTCGGCAGCCTGTCCCAGGCCGACCAGGTCGCCGCGATGAAGGCGGCGATGAAGGCTCAGTACGGCACCGAGGATGTCGCGGCGCTGCAGGATCCCAAGACCCTGGCCGCCCTATCCGGCGCGCAGGTCGATGCCCAGATCGCGGACGTGACGAAGAGCTACGTCGAACAGGAATTCCGCATCGCCGTCGGCGAGCTGCGCCCTGAGCTGCGGGTGGCGATGTCGCTGGCCGAGGAAATGAAGACGGCGGTGGAGACTGGCGGCACCGAGGCCGGGCAATGGTACCGCGTGCTGGGCAACTCGGTGCTGCGCGAGGCCTTCCAGGGCGCGTTCGGCATGGGCAGCGACTTCGCCTCGATGGATCTCGATGCGCAGCGCTCGCTGATGCAGGCCGCCAGCGAGCGGCTGATCGGCTCGTCGAAGGCATCCGATTTCCTCGATCCGGAGAACCAGGAGAAGCTGATCACCCAGTATCTCGTCCGCTCCGGCACGGCCGCGGCCAGCTATGCGGGCAGCTCCGGCTCGCTCTTCACCAGCGCTTCGGCAAGCTCGATCCTCGCGACGATCTACGGCGGCTGATCCCGCGGCCGGGCGGCGGCCGGAGAGTCGCGCTACCGTCGCGATGCCGCTGTTCCGCAGGTGCCATCCAGGCCGGCAATCCGCTGCGCCCGGACGATCTGCTTTGCGTCCCTGCCGCGAAGCAGAGCCGGACCATGCCGCTCTGCGGATCATCGGCCGGGCCCTGTGCCATCCGGTCTTGCGGCAAACGGGATAGCTTTGGCTCCCGGCGCCGCCCGGCGGATGGTCTGCCAGACTCGCATGGGTCTGCGGCCATGGCAAGACGGTTCCGGTCCAGATTGGCCATTTGCCCGCCTTTGGAAGGGCCCTTCTTCCGGCGCGAAGCGGCGGCCATGGTGGCGATGCCAGTCGGCAGGTGGTCTGCGGTCGCAATGGCGGCCGGCGACCGGGCGCCCGGCATCGCGCCTGTCTCCAACCAAATCCATCCGGAAAATGCCGTTCCGCCTGTCGCCGGCCGGGCCGTGCGCCTTCCGGCATCCCGGCGAACGGGAAAGGGCCGACTTCCCGGCGCCCTCCGGCGAATGGTTCGCCCGGGTCACAGGCCCGCCGCAAAGCGGAAGCGGTGTCCGCCCGGGTCCGCCGCCTGCCTGCCATGCCGCAGGTCCTTCTTTCCGCCCCGGGACTGGGGATGCCGCAGCCGCTGCCGGCCAAACTGGCTCCGGGCGTGCCATCGCTGCGGCAAGGGAGCGAAGTGGCCCCCTTTCGCGGGTCCTTTCGCAGGTCCGGCCGGTGGTATCCTCCCCGCGGGAAACCGGCGTTCGGTTGCGTCCGGGGTCCGGCCGGCGCTGCGGCGATGGGTCGGCGCGCCGTTCCCGATGGGTCGCGCCCTCGGGCCGTGACCGCGAGGCCGGCGATCCGGCCTTCCGTCCGCAGCGGCCAGGTGATGAACGGGGCCGTTCCGCGCGACGCCTGAAGCCAAACGAAAAGGACCGGCGCAGGGCGCCGGTCCTCGATCCGCAGGAAACGTGATGGATCAGTCCTCCATCGCCTCCAGCTCGTCGATCATGCCCGAGATCATCGACAGGCCCTTGTCCCAGAAGGCCGGGTCCGAAGCATCGAGCCCGAAGGGCGCCAGAAGCTCCTTGTGGTGCTTCGAGCCGCCCGCCTTGAGCATCTCGAAATACTTCGCCTGGAAATCCGCGTCGCCTTCCTCGTAGACGGCATAGAGCGCGTTCACCAGCCCGTCGCCGAAGGCATAGGCATAGACGTAGAAGGGCGAGTGGACGAAATGCGGGATATAGGCCCAGAAGACCTCGTAGCCCTCCATGAACTCGAAGACCGGGCCGAGGCTTTCGGCCTGGACGCTCATCCACAGCGCGCTGATGTCGTCCGGGGTCAGCTCGCCCTCGCGCCGCGCGGCGTGGAGCTTGCACTCGAAATCGTAGAAGGCGATCTGGCGCACGACCGTGTTGATCATGTCCTCGACCTTGCCGGCCAGCATCACCCGGCGCTCTTCCTTGGTTGCGGCCTTCTCCAAGAGCGCGCGGAAGGTCAGCATCTCGCCGAAGACCGAAGCGGTCTCGGCCAGGGTCAGGGGCGTCGAGCTCAGGAGCTCGCCCTGGTCCGCCGCCAGAACCTGGTGGACACCGTGGCCCAGCTCATGCGCCAGGGTCATCACGTCCCGCGGCTTGCCCAGGTAGTTCAGCATCACATAGGGATGCACGGTGGTGACGGTCGGATGCGCGAAGGCCCCCGGCGCCTTGCCCGGCTTCACGCCCGCGTCGATCCAGCCCTTCTCGAAGAACGGCGCGGCGATCTCGGCCATCTTCGGATCGAAGCCGGCATAGGCATCCAGAACGGTCTTCCTGGCCTCTTCCCAGCCGACCTTGCGGTCCGATTCCATCGGCAGAGGCGCGTTGCGGTCCCAGACCTGCAGCGTGTCGAGGCCGAGCCATTTCGCCTTCAGCGCATAGTAGCGGTGAGACAGCTTCGGATAGGCGGCGACCACGGCATTGCGCAGCGCCTCGACCACCTCGGGCTCGACATGGTTGGACAGGTGGCGGCCGGTCTGCGCGGTCGGCATCTTGCGCCAGCGGTCCTCGATCTCCTTTTCCTTGGCCAGCGTGTTGTGCACGCGGGCGAAGGTGCGGACATTCTCGCCGAAGACGCGGGCGATCTCGCGGGCGCCGGCCTCGCGCTTCGACCGGTCCTGCTCGCTGAGCAGGTCGAGCGTGGCCTCCAGCGAGCGCGGCTCGCCGTCGATGGTGAATTCCAGCCCGGCGATGGTCTCGTCGAACAGCCGGTTCCAGGCCGCGGCGCCGACCGCGGACTGGTCATGCAGGAACTGCTCCAGCTCGTCCGACAGCTGGTAGGGCTTCATCGCGCGCAGCCGGTCGAAGATCGGCTTGTAGCGGGCGAGGCCGTCGCTTTCCTTGAACATCGCGGCCAGCTTGGCGTCGTCGATGCGGTTCAGCTCCAGCGACCAGAACACCAGCTGCGCGGTCATGGTGGTGATGCGGTCCTGGGCATCGGCCATGAACTTGGCGCGCTCGGAATCCACGGTGCACTGGTAGTAGCGCAGCCCGGCATAGGACATCAGCCGGCCGGCGATGGTCGACAGCTCCTCGTCGCGCTCCACCGCGCGCAGCAGGCCGGCGGCGTCGAGCGTGTCGAGCTTGCCCGCGTAATCCTCGGCGAAGCTGGCGCAGAGCGCTTCGAGCTTCTCCATGTCGGCGGCGAATTCGGGAGAGTCGGGGGCGGGATAGAGATCCGTCAGGTCCCAGTCGGGCAGGTTGCCGAGGCCATCGGCCCCGGCGGGCGCGTTCGCGTCGAAGACGGGTCGGGCAAGCTGCATGCGGTCTCTCCTGCTAAATGCTGGAGGGTATGTAAGACCGGCCATGGCCGGGGTTCAACCCGTGTGCAGGAAACATGCCTAGTTGGCAGGCTGCGGGGACTTCACCGTCAGCTTGACGCCCGCATACCAGTCGGCGGCGGCGCGGATCTCCTCGTCGCTCAGGCCTTCGGCGATCGGTCCCATGATCTCGCTCTGGCGCTTGCCGATGCGGAAGGCCTTCAGCTGGGTGTCGACATACATCGCCGTCTCGTTCGCCAGGTTCGGCGCGTCGGGCGTGATGGCGATGCCGTCCACCCCGTGGCAGGACGAGCAGAGCTCGGGCGCGCCAGAGGGATCGGCGGTCAGCTGCGCGGTGGCGTCCTGGGATGCATACCAGGCGGTGACGTCCAGCACCTGCTGGTCGCTCAGCCCCTTGGCGACGATGGTCATCATCTCGTGCTCGCGGCTGCCGGCCCGGAACGCGTCCAGCTGGCGGCGCAGGTAGCTGGCCGGTTCGCCGCCGATATGCGGGGCGATCGGGATCTTGGCATAGCCTTCCAGCCCGTGGCAGGTGCGGCACATCCCGGCAACCTTGCGGCCCGCTTCCGGGTCGCCGCCGTCGCCGTCCTGCGCGGAAGCCGCCTGGGCGAGGAAAACCCCGCCCAGGACGATGAGAGCTGCCCGGATCACTGGGCAGGCTCGTAGGAGATGCGGTAGAGCGCCCCCGCGAGGTCGTCGGAGACCAGGATCGAGCCGTCGCGCAGCTGCGCCACGTCCACCGGCCGGCCGAGATACTCGCCGTTCTCGTCGATCCAGCCATCGGCGAAGACCTCGGTGCGGAAATCGTCGGGGTCAGAACCCTCGCCGGTATAGGTCACCATGATCCTGGCGCCGACCGGCTCGGTGCGGTTCCAGGACCCGTGCTGGGCCGAGAAGATCGCGTTCCTGTACTTGTCCGGGAACTGGCTGCCGGTGTAGAAGCTCATCCCCAGATCGGCGGCATGGGCGGTCATTTCGGTGACCGGCATGACGGCGTCCGCGGGCGGCTCCTGGTCCTTGTACTCGTTGGTGCGGACCGAGCCGCCGCCGTACCAGGGGAAGCCGAAATTCTGGCCCATGGCGGTCTGGCGGTTCAGCTCGCCCGGCGGGATGTCGTCGCCCATGCCGTCGACCTGGTTGTCGGTGAACCAGAGCTCGCCCGAAACGGGATGGAAGTCATGCCCGACCGAGTTGCGGATGCCGCGGGTGAAGACCTCGCGCCCGGTGCCGTCCTGGTTGATGCGGATGATCCCGCCGATGCCTTCCTTGGCGTAGAGGTCCAGCTTCTCCGGGGCGGGCACGTTGAAGGGCTGGCCCAGCGAGATGTAGATCTTGCCGTCCGGCCCGATCTTGCAGACCCGCGCGGTGTGGTTGAAGCTTTCCTCCTCGACCGGGATCAGGTCGCCCTTCTTGACCACGTTGAACGCGGCGACGTCCGGGCTTTCATAGAAGAACTCGGCCGCCGGGAAGACCAGCACGCGGTTCTGCTCGGCGATGTAGAGGAAGCCGTCATCGGAGACGCAGGGACCGTTCGGGATCGAGAATTGCAGCGAGGGCGCGAAGTCCTTCACCTCGTCGGCCACGCGGTCCTTGTTGCGGTCTGTCACCGACCAGACCTTGTCCTTGCGCGTGCCGACGAAGGTGACGATGCCCTGCGGGCCGACCGCCATGTGGCGCGCATCCGGCACCACGGCATAGAGGCTGATCTTGAACCCGTCGGGCAGCTTGATGCGCTCGAGGTTGCGCTTGATCCCCTCGGCATAGTCGCCGCCCTGTTCCACATAGGTGAACTCCGTGGTCCCGGTCGACTGGAAATTCGACAGCTTTTCCAGGTTGTCGGGGACTTGCTGCGCCAGAACGGTGGAACCCGCCAGCGCGGCAGCCGCGGTCAGCAGTGCCGTTTTCTTCATGTCCAATCCTCCCAATTGGTCGTTTATTTTTTCCAGTTTTCCTCCACCTTTGGTTGCAATTAACTGAATATCAATCATCCTAAAGTCGCGGTTTTCACGCGGATCCGGGGCGCGACTCAGCCGTAGAGGCGCAGCAGCTCCTGCAGGTCGGCCAGCGTGTTCGCCTCTGCCGCGGGCTTGTCCTGCCGCCAGCGCGCCATCCGGGGGAAGCGCAGGGCGATCCCGGATCTGTGGCGGGGGCTGGCCTGGATGCCCTCGAAGGCGATCTCGAAGACCAGCTCCGGCGCCACCTGCCGCACCGGCCCGAAGCGCTGCAGCGTGTTCTTCTGCACCCATCGGGTGATCTGCGCGAATTCCGCGTCGGTCAGCCCGGAATAGGCCTTGGCGAAGGGCACGAGGTCTGCGCCGTCGTGCACGGCGAAGGTGAAATCGGTGAAGAGGTTCGCCCGCCGCCCGTGCCCCGATTGCGCATAGATCATCACGGCGTCGACGGTCAGCGGCTCCAGCTTCCATTTCCACCAGTCTCCGCGCCTGCGGCCCGCGTGGTAGGGGCTGCCGGCGCGCTTCAGCATCAGCCCCTCGGCGCGGCGCTCCCGCGCCGTGGCGCGGGTTCCGGCCAGCGCGTTCCAAGAGGCGATGGGTTCCAGCGGCGACGGTCCGAGCGGCGCTTCGGGCGGCAGTCCGGCGAGAAGCGCATCCAGCCCGGCGCGGCGTTCGGAAAGCGGCCGGCCGCGCAGGTCGGCGCCGTCCCGTTCCAGCAGGTCATAGGCCAGCATCCGGGCGGGCGCCTCCGCCAGCAGCTTCTTCGGCACGGTCTTGCGTCCGATCCGCTTCTGCAGCTGCGCGAAGGGCAGGGGCTGGTTCTCCGGACGGTCCCAGGCGAGGATTTCGCCGTCGATAACCGTGCCATCGGGCAGGAAGTCGAGCAGCGGCGCGAAATCGGGGAAGCGGGGGGTGATCAGCTCCTCCCCGCGGCTCCAGAGATATAGCTCGCCGCCGCGCCGGATCAGCTGGCCGCGGATGCCGTCCCATTTCCACTCGGCCAGCCAGCCGCCCGGATCGCCCAAGCTGTCGGCCGGGTCTTCCAGCGGATGGGCCAGGCAGAACGGATAGGGGCGGCTGAGATCGTCACCGGGGTCGTTCGACAGGACCAGCTTGGCATAGCTTGTCGTGGCGGGCGTCCAGTCGCCCATCAGCCGGTGCGCCAGCCGCGGCTCCTCGATGCCGGTCGCCTCCGCCAGCGCGCGGGTGACGAGCTTCTGGCTGACGCCGACCCGGAAGCCCCCCGTCAGCAGCTTGTTGAAGACCAGCCGGTCCTCCGCCGCCATTCCGTCCCAGGCTGCCAGGACTTCGGCCTTGCGCGCCCCCTCCTCCAGCGGGCGCAGGGTCTCGATCCAGTCCATCCAGTCCGACAGCGGCCGCTCCGCGGCGCGGAGAGGCGGCGGCAGGATGAGCGAAATCGTCTCGGCAAGATCGCCCACCACCGGATAGGCTTCCTCCACCAGCCAGAGCGGCAGCCCGGCGCGTTCCGCCGCCCATTCCCTCAGCCGTGCAGACGGGACCGCCCGCCGTGGCCGCCGCCCCGACAGCAGCGCGATCGCCCAGAGCCGGTCCGCCTCGGGGGCCTCGGCCAGGTAGGCGGCCAGCACGGCAGTCTTGGCATTGGTCCGGGTCGTGCGGTCGAGCGTCTCGAACAGCCGGGCAAAGCGCTTCATTCTGCTGTCTCCCCGGCTTCCTCGCCGGTGAACTCGGTCTCGACGACGCCCGCGTCATAGCCCCGTTCCGCCAGCCAGCGGCGGAAGACGGCGGTGTAGCCATGGGTGACGAAAACCCGCTCCGCCCCGGTCTCGCGGATCGCGGCGTTGAGCCCGTCCCAGTCGGCATGGTCCGAGAGCACGAAGCCGCGGTCCATGCCGCGCCGCCGCCGGATCCCGCGCAGCCGCATCCAGCCCGAGGCGAAGCCTGCCGAGGACGGGCCGAAGCGCCGCGCCCAGGGCGTGCCGAGCGCGGAGGGCGGGGCGATGACCAGCGCGCCGGGATGGTCCTTCGGCTTGGTGTCGGGCGTGACGCGGATGGTCCCGGGCAGGCGGTAGCCTTGGGCCCGCAGCACCTCGTTCGTCGCCTCGACCGCGCCATGGGTCAGGATCGGACCCGCGGAACTGTCGATCCCGGCCAGCAGCCGCTGCGCCTTGCCCAGAGAGTAGGCGCCGAGCAGCGAGGCCCGCCCGGCGGCGCGGTTCTCCGCCCACCAGGCGTCGATTTCCGCCATCACCTCCGCCTGCGGCGCCCAGCGGAAGACCGGCAGGCCGAAGGTGCATTCCGAGATGAAGGCGTGGCAGCGCACCGGCTCGAACGGCTCGCACAGCCCGTCGGGCTCGACCTTGTAGTCGCCGGAGACGACCCAGACCTCGCCCGCCACCTCGACCCGCACCTGCGCCGAGCCGGGCAGGTGGCCCGCGGGATGGAAGCTGACCGTGGCATCGCCGATCCGGCGCGGCTCGCCGTAGCGCAGGGTTCCGGTCCGGATGTCGCCCAGCCGGTGGCGGATCACCGGCGCGGCCTCGGGCGTGCAGAGATAGCTGCCGTGCCCGGGGCGGGCATGGTCGGAATGGCCATGGGTGATGACGGCCCGGCCGACGGGCCGCCAGGGGTCGATGTGGAAATCGCCCGCGGGACAGTAGATGCCCCGCTCGGTGAAGCTCAGGACCGGCGCCATGCCCGAGGATCTAGCGGGCAGGGCGCGGATCCCAAGGGCTCAACCGCGCCGCGTCGCCGATTTCAGGTCGCGCAGGGTGAAGGCGCCCGTCAGATGCGAGGCGACGGCATAGGACAGCATGCCGAGGCCCACCAGTGCGGCAAGGGCGATGTAGCGCACCCCGCCGGCATGGAGCATCCCGTCGAGCAGCCGGGCGGAGATCATCAGCACTGCGCCCATGATCAGGCTCGCCAGCACCTGCCGCGGAATGCGGCGGCGCAGCCGGTCGTCGAAGCGGGCGACCTCGCCCATGTCCCGCGCGCCCCACCACAGGAGGCCGACCATCCCCCAGCCGGCCAGGGTCGTGCCCCAGGCGGCGGCGATGAAGCCGAAGACCGGGGCCAGGCCGATGGCGATGGCGGCGTTGATCGCCATCGCCCAGAGTGCGAAGCGGAACGGGCGGACGGTGTCCTCGCGGGCGAAGTAGAGCGGCTGCATCACCTTCTGCAGCACGAAGGCCGGCAGGCCCGCGCCGTAGACCGCCACGGCCAGCGCGGTGGCGGCGGTGTCCGAGGCGTCGAAGGCGCCGCGCTGGAACAGCACCGAGACCAGCGGGCCGGGGATGGCGATCAGCGCCACCGCGGCGGGCAGGGTCAGGGCGAGGGCGAATTCGCCCGCGCGGCTCAGCCCGTGGCGGCTGCCGGCGTCGTCTCCGGCGGCGAGGCGGCGCGACAGGTCGGGCAGCAGCACCACGCCGACCGCGATGCCGACCACGCCGAGGGGCAGCTGGTAGAGCCGGTCGGCATAGGCCAGCCAGGCGACTGCGCCGTCGAAATAGCTGGCGACCTGGCGGCCGACCAGCAGGTTGATCTGCACCACGCCCCCAGCCAGCGCGGCGGGCACCGCGACCTTCACCAGCTGGCGCATGTCGGGGCTGAAGCGCGGCCGGGTGATCCCCATCCGGTAGCCCCAATTCCGCGCCGTCCACCACAGCAGCAGGAACTGGCCGATCCCGGCGGCCAGCACGCCCCAGACGAGGATCCGCCCGGCATGGAGCCCGGCGATTTCCTCGGCCTTGGGCGAGACCGGGATGATCCCGGTCTGCGCCAGCGCAAGGGCAGCGACGAGGATGATGTTCAGCACCACCGGCGCCGCGGCGCCTGCCGCGAAATGGCCGATCGCGTTCAGCACGCCGGTCAGCAGCGCCGCCAGCGAGATGAACAGGATGTAGAAGAAGCAGACCCGGCCGAATTCGACGGCCAGCTCGAAGCGGATGTCGCCGGCGAAGCCCGCCGCCATGGCGAGGACGAGGAGCGGCATCAGCGCCACCCCGGCCGCGGAGAAGACGATCAGCACGAAGCCGAGGCCGGAATAGGCCTCCTGCGCGAAGGCGCGGGCCTGTTCGGGGTCCTCCACGCGCTTCGAGAACATCGGCACGAAGGCCATGTTGAAGGCGCCCTCGGCGAAGAAGCGCCGGAACATGTTGGGCAGGGCGAAGGCCACGAGGAAGGCCTCGGCGACCGGGCCCGTGCCCAGGATGACGGCCAGCAGGATGTCGCGGGCGAAACCGAGAAGGCGGCTGGCCATCGTCCAGCCGCCCACGGTCACGAAGCCCGTAATCAGGCGTATCGGTTTCAAGTTTTCCTCACTCGGTGGCGCGCATGGCGCCCTTCCGGATCGCCTCCTCGAGCTTCCTCGTGAGGGAGTCCTGCTTGCCCGGGCTGACGATCTTCAGCCCGAACATGTCCTTGACGTAGAAGGTGTCGACTGCCTGGGCGCCATAGGTCGCGATCTGGGTCGAGGCGATGTAGACATGGTTGTTCGCGAAGGTCCGGGTCAGGTCGTAGAGCAGGCCGGGACGGTCGCGGGTGTCCACCTCGATGATCGTATAGATCTCGGATCCCTCGTTGTCGAAGATGATCTTTGTCGGCACCTCGAACTTGCGCTCGCGCTTCTTGATCTTGTCGCGCGACTTGATCGCCTCGCGCGCCACCACCTCGCCCAGCAGGGTCTTGTGGATCATGCTGCGCAGCCGGTCCATGCGGTCCGGCCCGTAGGGGTGGCCGTCGGCATCCTGGATCCAGAAGGTCGCGGTGGCATAGCCGTCCTTGGTGGTGAAGCTGCGCGCGTCCACCACGTTCGCCCCGACCAGCGCCAGCGCGCCGGCGAGCCGGGCGAAGATGCCGGGATGGTCCTCCATCGCGAAGCAGCACTGCGTCGCGTCGAGCTGGTCGTCGGCAGTCAGCTCCAGCCGGATCTCGTCATTGCCGAGCCCGTCGAGCAGCTTGGCGAAAATCGCCTGGGTCGCGGTGGCCAGCCCCTGCCAATAGGGCGGGTAGTGCCGCTCCAGCTCTTCCTCGAGCTTCCCCGCGGGCCAGTCCCGCAGCGTCTCGGCCAGCTTCTCCTTGGCTTCCGAGGCCAGGGCGTCGCGGTTGAGATGCTCCATCCCGGTGGCCAGCGCCGTCTCGGTCAGGCCGTAGAGGCGGCGCAGCAGCGTGGCCTTCCAGTTGTTCCAGACATTCGGGCCGACGCCGATGATGTCGCAGCAGGTCAGCACCAGCAGCAGGTCGAGTCGCCGCTTGGTCTGCACCGCGCGGGCGAAGTCGCGGATCGTGCGCGGATCCGACAGGTCGCGCTTCTGCGCCATGTCCGACATCAGCAGGTGCTGCCGCACCAGCCATTCGATGGTCTCGCATTCCTGCTGGTCCAGGCCGAAGCGCGGCGCCACCTTGCGGGCGATGCGCGCGCCCAGGATCGCGTGGTCCTCGTTGCGGCCCTTGCCGATGTCGTGGAAGAACAGCGCCAGATACAGCACCCGGCGGTTGACCGTGCCGTCGGACATGATCCGGCTTGCCGCGGGCAGCCCGCCCTTGAGCTCGCCGCGCTCGATCTCGGCCAGGGTGGAGATGCACTGGATGGTGTGTTCGTCCACCGTGTACTGGTGGTACATGTTGAACTGCATCATCGCCACGACCGGCTGGAACTCGGGGATGAAGGCGCCGAGCACGCCCAGCTCGTTCATCCGGCGCAGCGCGCGTTCGGGGTTGCCGTGGTCGAGGAGCAGCCGCAGGAATATCTCGTTGGCCGCCGGGTTCTGGCGCATCTTCGAGTCGATCAGGTGCAGGTTCGCCGCCACCAGCCGCATCGTGTCGGGATGGATCAGCAGCCCGGTATCCAGAGCCTCTTCGAACATGCGCAGGAAGTTCAGCGGATCGGCGAGGAAGGCGGCGTCGTCGGCGTGGCGCAGGCGGCCATGCTCGACCACGAAATTCTCCGGCACCTTCGGCTTGTGGCGGCCGATTTTCCGGATGTTCTCGATGAAGGAGGTCTTGGTGACGTGGGTCGCCTCGATCTGGGTGAGGAAGATCCGCGTCAGCTCGCCCACCGTGGTGGCGTGGCGGAAATAATCCTGCATGAAATGCTCGACGGCGCGGCGGCCGCCGCGGTCGACATAGCCCAGCTTCTCGGCCACCTCGACCTGCAGGTCGAAGGTCAGCTGGTCCATCGCGCGCCCGGCGATCAGGTGCAGCTGGTTGCGCACCGCCATCAGGAAGCGTTCGGCCCGGTCGAAGCGGTCGAATTCGTCCTGGGTGAAGACGCCCAGGTCCACCAGGTCGGCGGCGTCATCGACGCCGTGCAGGTATTTCGCGATCCAGAACAGCGACTGCAGGTCCCGCAGCCCGCCCTTGCCCTCCTTGACGTTCGGCTCCACGACATAGCGCTGGCCGCCCTGCTTCTTGTGGCGCGCGGCGCGCTCCTCCAGCTTGGCGGCGACGAATTCCGGCCCGGTCTTGGCGAAGAGCTGGCTGCGCAGCTTCTCCACCAGCTGCTCTGCCAGCTCGGGATTGCCGATCAGGTAGCGGGTCTCCAGCACCGCGGTGCGGATGGTGATGTCGCCCTTGGCGCGGGTCAGGGTCTCGGCGATGGAGCGGCTGGAATGGCCGACCTTCAGGCGCAGGTCCCACAGGATGTAGAGGCAGCTCTCGATCACGCTCTCGGCCCAGGCCGAAGGCTTGGCGGGGGTCAGGAACAGCAGGTCGACATCCGAATGCGGCGCCATCTCGGCGCGGCCGTAGCCGCCGACCGACATCATCGTCAGCCCCTTGAGCTGGTTGCGCGAATTGGCCGGATGCAGGAAGCGCGTCGCTACCTCGAACACGGTGCGCACGATGCAGTCCATCAGGTAGGCATAGGAGCGCACGGCGCGGCCCGACTGCATTGGCGCGCGGCGGATGGCCTCGGCGATCGCCTTGTCGCCGCCCTTGCGGGCCAGCATCAGGATTTCCACGGCGCCCTGCTGGATGCCCCGGCTTTCCCCGGCCTCTTCGGCCAGGGTGTCCAGGGCGGTGTGGATCCGCGCGATGTCGAAGATCTCGTCCGGAGGCAGGATCAGATCGGCGGGGGGGACGTAGGAATCCGTTCGGAGGAGGGAACGTTCAGGAGCCGAATGCGCCAAGACTGGATGAAGCCTGTTTGAGGATGGTTACGGTGTTGTTGCGGATGGTCGCGATCGACAGGCTCCGGCGGTTGGTGCCGTCGGAGAGGAAGCGGAAGGTGCCGGTCGCGCCCGAGAAGGCGCCCGCGCTGATCAGCGCCTGCGGGGTCAGGCCCGCGGCGCCGGACTTGCGCGCCTGGGCGGCGATCACGCGGATCCCGTCATAGGCCAAGGGCGCCAGCAGGTGCGGGGCGTTGCCGTTGGCGGCGATGTAGCGCTGGTTGAATTCGCCGGTCGGCGTGGTGTCGGGCATGGTGAACCAGCCGTTCTGCAGCCCGGGCAGCGAGGTGGCGGAGGGCGGCCGGTCGAAGCGCGCCATGCCCATGTACTGGAACTGGCTCGGCGGCAGGCCGTAATCGGGCAGCAGCCCGACCAGCGTCGGCAGCGCCGCCTGGGTGTCCGAGGTCAGCAGGAGCGTGTCCGCCCCGGCGCCGCGGACGGCCGCGGCGATGCCGGGCAGCGCGGCAACCAGCCCTTCCTGGGACAGCTCGAAATCGCCCGAGCCGACCACCTGGACGCCGGAACCCGACAGGCCGCGGGTCGCGGCGTCGCGGATCGCCTGTTCGGCGGCGGAGCGGGCATTGATGATGAAGACCCGGCGCTTGCCCTGGCTGGCGGCATAGCTGCCCAGCTCGGCGGCGATGTTCTCGAAGGTGTTGCCCAGCATCAGCACGTTGCGCCCGGCGATGTCCGAGTTGTTCGAGAAGGTCAGCACCGCGGTGTTCGACGAGGCCATCACCGTGCCGACGGCGGCGGCGTTCTGCGCCAGCAGCGGGCCGAGGATGATGTTGGCGCCTTCCGCCTTGGCCTGCTGCGCGGCCTGCTGCGCGCGGCCGGGATCGGCGGCGGTGGAATAGGTGCGCAGCGTCACCAGGCCCGGCTCGGCCTCGGACACGGCCAGCCGCGCCGCCTTGGTCAGGCTGTCGGCGATGATGCCGAGCTGCGGATCGGCCGCGCCCGAAGGCACCAGCAGGCCGACATTCACCGGGCCCGGGCTGCCGCCGCGGGACACGCTGCCGAAGGCGCCGGGATCGCAGGCGCTCAGCGCGGCCGCGGCGGGAATCATGCTGAGGGCTCCGAGGAACTGGCGGCGGGCAAAGGCGCGGGGCGGGGCCATTCGTGGTCTCCTTGCGGTCCGGGGGCGGGCGGCCTATGCTGCCCGCGTCACTCGATCGTGACGAGCTTACTCGGCTCCGGGAGCGGCATAAACCGTGAATTATCAGCAGACCAAGCTCCAGCCGGGGCTATATCTTGTCGCAACCCCCATCGGGCATGCCCGCGACATTACCCTGAGGGCACTCGACGTGCTTGCCTCGGCGGATGTCCTTGCGTCGGAAGATACCCGGACTTTGCAGAAATTGATGCAAATTCATGGGGTTCCGCGCGAGGGACGGCCGCTGGTCGCCTATCACGACCATTCTTCCGACGCCGCGGTGGCGCGGCTGGCAGGCGACATCCGGGAGGGGCGAAGTGTCGCCTATGCCTCCGAGGCGGGATCGCCGCTGATTTCCGATCCGGGCTACCGGCTGGTGGCGGAACTGGCGCGCGAAGGCCTGCCGGTGACGGTGATCCCGGGCGCGAGCGCGGCGATTGCGGCGCTGTCGTTGGCCGGGCTGCCGACCGACCGCTTCCTGTTCCTGGGCTTTCCGCCCGCCAAGGCCGCGGCGCGCCAGTCCTGGCTGGCCGACCAGGCCCATGCCGGGGCGACGCAGGTGATCTACGAATCCCCGCGCCGGGTCGAAGAGCTGCTGGCGGCGCTCTGCGAGAGCCACGGGCCGGAACGGCCGGCCGCGCTCTGCCGCGAATTGACCAAGACCTATGAAACCGTGCTGCGCGGCACGGTTTCCGAGCTGCTGGCACTGGTGCGGGACACCCCGCCCAAGGGCGAATGCGTGCTGGTCGTCGCCGGAGCGGAGGCCGAAAGCGCGGGCGAGGAGGATGTCGAGACAGCCCTGGTTAACGCCATGGAAAGGCTCAGCATGAAGGATGCGGTCAAGGAAGTGGCCGAAAGCCTGGGGATGCCGCGCAAGGCGGTCTACCAGCTGGCGCTGGGTCTGAAGCAGGAGGGCTGAGATGGCCGGGGCGACGGGATACCATGCGGGGCTGGCCGCAGAGGACTGCGTCGCACGTGTCTACGAGGCCTCGGGACACCGGGTCCGGGCGCGGCGCTGGCGCGGCCAGGGCGGCGAGATCGACCTGATCCTCGAAGGCGCCGACGGGCTGGTCTTCGTCGAAGTAAAGAAGAGCCGCAGCTTCGACCGCGCGGTTGCGCGGTTTTCCGGACGCCAGATGCGCCGGATCTGCGAGGCGGCGGCCGAATTCGTGGCGGGCGAGCCGCTGCAGATGGACACGCCGATGCGCTTCGACCTGGCGCTGGTGGACCAGCACGGTCAGACCCGGGTGGTGGAAAACATCCTGCACTGACGCGGCCGTGTCCGGCGGCGCGGCCAAGTGGCAATTGCACAGAGGCTGCGAATGGGTCAGATGGAGTCCCAAAAGGACGGGATGTTCATGCTGACAATCGCTTTCCAGATGGATCCGATCGAGACGGTCGATCCGAATGCCGACAGCACCTACCGGCTGGCCGAAGAGGCCCAGGCGCGCGGCCACAAGATCTATGTCTACGGGCCGGAGCAGCTGACCTTCGACCGCGGCACGGTCCGCGCGATGGCGCGGCCTGCCGAAATCCGCCGCGGCGAGACGCCCTTCGTCGTGCTGGGGCAGCCGGAAGACCTGGACCTGGCCGAGGTCGACGTGGTCTGGCTGCGCCAGGATCCGCCCTTCGACATGGGCTACATCACCACAACCCACATGCTCGACCTTCTCGACGGGCGCACGCTGGTGGTGAACAAGCCCTTCTGGGTGCGCAACTATCCCGAGAAGCTGCTGGTGCTGCGCTTCCCCGAGCTGACGCCGCCGACGATGATCGCGCGCGATCTTGCGCGGCTGAAGGCCTTCAAGGCCGAGCATGGCGACATCATCCTCAAGCCGCTCTACGGCAATGGCGGGGCGGGCGTTTTCCGGCTCGACCCGAACGACCGCAACCTCAGCTCGCTGCACGAGCTCTTCTGCGGCATCAACCGCGAGCCGCTGATCGCCCAGGCCTACCTTCCGGCCGTGGCCAAGGGCGACAAGCGGGTGATCCTGGTCGACGGCGAGCCGGTGGGCGCGATCAACCGCGTGCCGTCCGAGGGCGAGACCCGGTCGAACATGCATGTCGGCGGCCGTCCCGAGAAGGTCGAGCTGACCGAGCGCGACCGCGAGATCTGCGCCGCGATCGGCCCGACCCTGCGCGAGGCCGGACAGGTCTTCGTCGGCATCGACGTGATCGGCGACTGGCTGACCGAGATCAACGTCACCTCGCCGACCGGCATCCAGGAGCTGGAGCGCTTCGACGGGATCAACGTGGCCGAAAAGATCTGGCAGGCGATCGAGGCCAAGCTCTGATCAGGCCGGTCCGGCAGTCAGCCGGTAGCTCAGCGCCTCGGCCATGTGCGGGGCGCGGATCTCCGCGCTGCCGCCAAGGTCCGCGATCGTGCGGGCGACGCGCAGGATGCGGTGGAAGCCGCGGGCGCTGAGCCCGAAGCGCTCGGCCGCGCGGTGCAGCATCGCGCGGCATTCCGCGTCAAGCGGCGCGACCTCGTCCAGCAGCCGCCCGCCCGCATCGGCATTCAGCCGCACCTCGGGATGATCCGCGAACCGAGCCGCCTGCACCGCGCGGGCGCTGGCGACGCGCTCTGCAATGGCCGCGGAGGTCTCGCCCGAGGCGGGCAGGTCGAGATCCTGGAACTGCACGGGGGGGACCTCGATGCGCAGGTCGAACCGGTCCATCAGCGGGCCGGAGATGCGGCCGAGATAGTCCTCTCCGCAACCCGGCGCGCGGGCGCAGGACCGCGCCGCATCGGACAGGTAGCCGCAGCGGCAGGGATTGGCCGCGGCCAGCAGCATGAAGCGGCAGGGATAGCGGACATGGGCATTGGCGCGGGAGACCACGACATTGCCGGTCTCGATCGGCTGGCGCAGCGTCTCCAGCACCTGGCGCGGGAATTCCGGGAACTCGTCCATGAAGAGCACGCCATTGTGCGCCAGCGAGATCTCGCCGGGTTTCGCGCCCTTGCCCCCGCCGACGATGGAGGCCATCGAGGCGGTGTGATGCGGGTCGCGGAACGGGCGGGCGCGGGAGATGCCGCCTTCGTCGAGCAGTCCGGCCAGCGAATGGATCATCGAGGTTTCCAGCGCCTCGCCCGCGGTCAGCGGCGGCAGCAGCCCGGGCAGCCGCGCGGCCATCATCGACTTGCCCGATCCCGGCGTGCCGATCAGCAGCGTGTGGTGCCGCCCGGCGGCGGCGATCTCCAGCGCCCGCTTCGCGCGTTCCTGGCCCTTCACCTCCGAGAGGCAGCCGGAGTCATGGCCGGGCAGCACCTCGCCCGGTTCCGCCGGGGGCAGGGGCGACTGGCCGGTGAAATGGCGCACCACGTCGGACAGCGAGGCGGCGGCCAGAACTTCGGCCCCGCCGACCCAGGCCGCCTCGGCGCCGCAGGCCTTGGGGCAGACGAGGCAGCGGTCCTCCTCGGCGGCGGCGAGCGCCGCGGGCAGCGCGCCGACCACGGCGACCAGCGACCCGTCGAGCGACATTTCCCCCAGCGCCAGCGCGCGCTCGACCGCGTCGCGGGGCAGGATGTCGAGCGCGGCCAGCAGCGACAGCGCGATCGGCAGGTCGAAATGCGAGCCGACCTTCGGCATGTCGGCGGGGGCAAGGTTGATGGTGATCCGCTTCGAGGGCAGGGCGATCGACATGGCGGTCAGCGCGGTGCGCACCCGGTCGCGGGCTTCCGACACCGCCTTGTCCGGCAGCCCGACGATGGAGAAGGCGGGCAGGCCCGCGGTCACGGCGCATTGCACCTCCACCGGCCGTGCCTCCAGCCCGTCGAAACTTACCGTGAAGGCGCGTGCGACCATGGCCCCCTCCCGCCGCTGACGGAGGAGGGTGGCCCGGACGTGGTTAATGCCTGCTTAACGGCGGCAGGTCAGCCCTGGACGAGCTGCCTTTCGCGGCGGATGACATAGGCGATGCAGCACAGGCCGAGCACGACAGAGACGAACATCAGCCAGATCAGCGGCAGGGCGCCCGATTCCTCGGTCAGCACCGCGCCCGCCAGAGCCGAGAGCGCCGCGCCGCCGCCGATCATGATCGCGCCGCCGACGCCCGAGGCGGTGCCCGCGAGCTTCGGGCGCACCGACAGCATCCCCGCGGTGCCGTTCGGCATGACGAGCCCGTTGCCGAGGCCCACCAGCGTCATCGAGCCGAAGAACACCGCCACCGTCGCCTCGCCCGCATAGAACAGCAGCAGCGAGATCAGCATGCCGGTGGTCGAGATCATCCCGCCAGCCACGATCATCGCGTTGAGCCCGAAGCGCACCGAATAGCGGCCCGACAGCCCGTTGCCGATCATGTAGCCCACGGCCGGCGCGCCGAAGAACAGGCCGAGCTCGGCCGGGGTGAGGCCGAAAACCACCGATCCGACGAAGGGCGCGCCGCCGAGATAGGCGAAGAACGCGCCCGAGGCCAAGGTGGTCGACAGGCAGTAGCCCCAGAAGCGGCGCGAGGTGAAGAGCTCGGGCACGTCCTCGAACTGGCCGCGGAAGCTGCCGCCCTGCTTCGGCGCGGTCTCGCCCAGGTCGAAGAAGATCAGCGCGAAGACGGCAATGCCGCACAGGAGCAGCGCCCAGAAATTCGCCTGCCAGCCGAAGGCCGAGTCGAGGAAGCCGCCGAGCATCGGCGAAACCATCGGCACCAGCGCCATGCCCATGGTGACATAGCCGATGCGCGACGCCGCCTGGTCGGACGGGTACATGTCGCGCACGATGGCGCGGCTCAGCACCAGCGCCGAGACGATCACGGCCTGGGCCATGCGGAAGGCGAGGAAGATGCCGATCGTCGGCGCCATCAGGATGCCCGCGGTGGCAAGGCAGAACAGGCCGCAGGCCACCAGCAGCACCGGGCGCCGCCCGAACCGGTCCGAGATCGGGCCGATGCCCAGCTGCAGCACCGCGTTCATCGCCAGGTAGACGGTGACGGAGGCCTGCATGAGCGCGTAATCCGTGCCGAAATGCTCGGTCATGCGCGGCAGCGAGGGCAGGTAGATGTTCATGGTCGCCGCCGACAGGCCGGCGATGATCACGAGCGTCAGGATTTTGGGCGGGGTGCGCCTGTCGAGGAAGCGCGAAGGCATGGCTTGCATTGTTCCTCACATGCCGTCAAAGAGCGGCCTTGTCCATGGCTGCCGTGCTGCAATCGCGGCGGGCGAGAAGAGGGGCCGAAGATGCGCCGCTGGCAGGTGACCCGCGTTCCGGGCTGCGTGACCCTGTCCCGTCCGGGGCGGGCGCGGTTCGACGTGTCTGCGGCGGCGGCGTTTCCGCAGCTGCGGCCGGTGGTTCTGGCCCATGAGATCCGCAAGGATCTGTGGCGGATGCTGCAGGATCTGCGGGGCTTTTCGCCGGTGGTGGAGATCCGCGATGCGGGTCCCGGGCTGGAGGTCCGCGCGGGCGGCGCGCTGCCGGGCGGGACGCGCCCGGCGCCGGGCACCGGAGAGCGGATCGAAGGCCTTCTGGCCGATCCGGACAAGCGGGCGCGCTGGATCGCCCATGCGAGGTTGAAATGTTGAAGCACAGGGGCTTCCCGGGCCGCTATCCCGGGACCGATTACCAGTTCACCATCCGCCGTGCCAATCCGCGCGGCGTGACGCCGATCACCCGGCGCGAACGGTTCCGCGACCGCAAGGCCGTGGACAAGGCGGTGGACGAGGCCTTCATGGCCGCGCTCTGGGAGCATTTCGGCGAGGAGCCCTTCGAGCGGGGCAATCTCGATGCCGGACGGCTGTCCTGGCTGTTCGGCCGCGAGGTCGTGCCGGCCTCCGAGCCCTTCGATCCGGCCGATTACGAGGCGCTTCTCAGGATCGACGCGGATGCCGCGCGGATGTCCTTCCCGGATATCTTCTACTGACGCCGCGCCCCGGCGGCGGTCCGGGGTGCATATCCCGCCTGTTTTCCCGGCATGTGCCTGCCGGATTGGCGGAGCCTTGGGCAAACCCGGCGATGAGGTAACTTCGAGGCAACGTTTCCATGTGCAGATCAAGGCGCAGGGGCGCAAGCTGAACCTGCGTCGAGGTCACGTGCGGCGCATGTGTACGAGTGTTCCAGTTACCCCTTCCTCTGACAAGCGGCCGCGGTCAGCCCAGACCGGGCCGCTTCTTTTCCTGGATCAGGCGCGGCTCTTGCGGCGGTAGATCGGGCGCCCCCAGAACATCGCGAGCGCCCAGCCGGTCAGGAAGCCGCCCAGATGGGTTTCCCAGGCGAGCTGGCCGTGCAGCAGAACGTAGAACACCACGTTGTAGGCCACGAGGATGAACAGCGCGCGCCAGATCTCGCGCATGCCCTCGCCGTAATGCCGCCGTTCCAGGTAGCCCCAGCAGATCCACACCCCGAGCAGCCCGAACAGCGCGCCGGAGGCGCCGACCATCGGGGTGGGGGAGTCCGACAGCGCGCCGTAGCAGGCGGCACCGCCGATCGCAGTCAGGAGGTAGGCGGCGAGGAATTTCTGCGTCCCGGCCTGGCGGGCGATCTCGGTGCCGAAGCTCGACAGCGCCAGCATGTTGACCAGCAGGTGCAGCCAGCCGGCATGCAGGAAGGCATAGGTGACGAACATGGCCACCGGCTGCAGCGGGTAGTTCGGCTGCCAGTCGCGCAGCAGCGGCGCGTAGAAGGCGAAATTGTCGTAGGTCCAGCTGCGCCAGTAGGGCGAACCGATCAGCCGGTAGTCCGCGAGCTGGAGCACCGCCTCGACGGCGCAGTTGACGATGATCAGCAGGACCACGGCGGCCTGGGGTTCGCGGGGCTGTGTGGGCGCGCTGGTGGGCAAGGCATCCTCTGGCATGTCAGCCGCGTTTGTGGCGGGAGGATAGGCGGACGGGTCGGGGGCGCAAGCCCCTTCCTCTCCCGCCGCGGTTGTGCTTCGCGGCTTTCGTCACTGCGGCAGGTAGCGCGGCAGCGGGACGAGGACCTGCTGCATGATTTCCTGCAGGCGGCGGTCGGCATCGGCCTCGTCGCCATCGCGGATCTCGGTCACGAAGCGGACGATGGAGCCGTCCTTGCGGTGGATCAGCCAGGCATCCTTCAGCACCGACAGCTTGGTGAGGAAGTCGTTGGTCATCCGCTTGCCGCGCTGCTCGAACCAGTAATAGACCAGCTGGCTGTGCATGCCCTTCTGGATCACCGCGCGGTTCACGTCGAAGACGCCGTAGCCGGCATCGGTCATGTCGACCTGGTAGGGGGCGAGACTGTAGACCTCCCAGCCGCCGTTGGGCAGGCAGACCTCGGGCGAATGCAGCCCGCCGCCGTCGGTCTGGTCCTTGTAATAGGCCGAGAAGAAGTCGAAGGTCTCGCCGGTCTTGGTGTTGTGGTACATCGCCGTGACGTAGTCATCGGCCCCCAGCACCTTCTCCACCGCCGGGTCGAGACGGGTGAAATCGCCGTACCAGTCGCCGAAGCTGCGCGGGAAGAGCAGGAAGGACTGCCGTTCGGGCGCGACGATCTCGGGTTCGCGCACCTGGGTCCAGCCGATGGACATGGCGACGGTCAGCAGCGTCGCGGCGATCAGCGCGCCGCTGGGCGCTACGGCGAAGATGCGGCGCGCCTCGCGGCCCAGCCCGTGGGTCTCCAGGTCGATCGCCTGGCTCAGGGGCAGGGGGTTCGGCGTCAGGCGCTGCAGGCCCATGGCCATCAGGAACAGGATGCCGACGCAGGCCAGGAAGATCACCCAGCCCTCGAAGAAATGCAGGAAGCCCTCGGCCTGCTCGATCCCGTAATAGTTCACCAGGATGCCGATCATGCCGATCCGGAAGCTGTTCATCGCCACGGTGATCGGAGCGGCGGAGAGCAGCATCACTGCCTTGTGCCAGAACGGCCCGCGGTAGAGGATCGAGAACAGGTAGGAAAAGCTGAGGATCGGGAACAGGTAGCGCAGCCCAGAGCAGGCCTCGGCGACCTGCAGCTTGTAGACGCCCAGGTCGATGATGTTGCCGTCCAGATAGACCGGGATCCCGGCCAGCTGCACCACCGCGACGCCCAGCTCCGACGACACGCCCTGCAGGAAGATCGACAGCTTCCAGTAGAACAGCTGCGGCAGCGGCAGCATGAAGACCAGGTGCAGCACCGGCGCCCAGTGGCGGCGGCCGCGGTCCCAGCCGAAGCAGATCAGCACCAGCCCCATGATCCAGATGATCAGCGCGTAGCAGACGATGTCGGCGATATCGACGATGTTGCCGATCATCGCGACCAGGATCGCGAAGAGCGCGACGGCGACCCCCGGCCAGCGCAGGCGGACATGGTCCGGCGTCGGCGGGCTGTGGCGCAGCTCGCGCAGGAAGAGGTAGAGCGAGATCAGCGGGATCAGCGGACCGTGGCTGTATTCCGGCGTCACCCAGGCGCGGGCCAGCGAGGTGAATCCGTACCAGAACACGGGCAGCGAGGCGACCACGGCGAGCACTAGCCAGGCAAAGCCGCGCCAGTTCACGGAAACCGGCGTGTTGGCCGGGCCCACCCCAAGATCGGTCGAATCCACTGACATTCCAAAGCCTCGCAAAAGAAAACCCGGGAACCACCTATAAAGGCCGATTCCCGGGCATACACCTGATAATTGGGTGAAGGCTCCAGATTTAGTTACCGGCGCGCCGAGAAGCTCCGCGTCAGGGTGAAAAAGACCGAATTCGACGAGGCATCGCCGCCATTGTCTTCGACCCGTGTACGGTGGCGCAGGCCCGTCGAGACCGACCAGTCGCGGGTGATGTCCTGGTCGTAACTGGCCAGCAGGGTGAGCCGGCTGAGGCTGTTGTCGTCATACTCCGACTCCAGGTCCTGCCTGCGCCCGGCCAGTGCCGAGAGCGTGAAGGAGGAAGTCGGGTTGATCAGCTGCCTGTAGCTTGCGTTCAGGTTGAGGTTCAGCTGGTCGTTGAAATTGTCGTTGAGCGACACGTCCTGGTCCAGGCTGATGTTGAACTGCGAAGTCGGCCCGGCGGTGGCATAGGCCAGCTGGAAGATCGGGCTGGCATCCGACAGGCTGGTGATGCTCGCGCCGACCTGGCCGCTGAAGCTGCCGGTCGGGGTTTCCAGCTCGCGTCCCACCATCAGATCGGTCTTGTCGCCGCCGGCGTAGTTGGTGCTGGACGCGCTTGCGAAGGCGCTGCCGTTGGCCAGGTCGCGGGTCAGCTTCAGCGCGCCGACAAGCCCGTCCCGGGTCTTGCTGCTGCCGTCGTCATAGTCGGTATCGACCTGCTGGTAGCCGATGTTGGCATCGATCGTGGTGACCGGGCTGACATCTGCCTTGGTGCCGACCCGCAGCGAGGCGGACTGGGTGTCGTTTCCGTTGCCGCGCTCGTCGTTGTAGCCATTCGCCTCGACGTAGATCTCGGCAGTTTCGGTCGTGTCGAACCCGACCGTCGCGGTGAGTTCCTCGGTCTCGCGGTCCGACAGGCCGGTGCCGCCGTTGGTGTCGTAGTAGCTGGTGTCCGAGGCCCGTCCCGTGAGGGCGAAGCGGATCGGGCCGTCGCCATTGAGCTCCAGCGCGAAATCCCCGCGCACGAGCGTCCGCCGTCCGGTCCCCGAGGTGTCGTCGAAACTGCCGTCGTCGTTGATGAAGTTCAGCGGGTCGAGGAATTGGACATCCGCGTCGTTGGCGAAGAGGTTGAAGGCGAAGCTGCTGTCGTCGATGGCCCGCTGGTAGGCCAGATTGACCGTCCCGTCGTCCAGATCGGTCTCGGTTCCGGTCACGGGCAGGTCCGCGAAGCGCAGCACGCCGGAAACCTGGCCGCTCAGGCTGGCAATCGGCGTGGCGCTGGAGATGCCCAGGGACAGCGTGTTGTTCCAGAGGAAGGCATTGCCCGGCGAGGTATCGGAGAGCGAATAGTTGTCGTCCGCCTCGGCAGAGCTGCTGATCCGGGCCGTAAGGATGGTGCCCTGCCCGTCGGCCTGCTGCGACGCTGCCGGGACGGCGAAAACAACAGCGCCGCCGGTGACGGCGCTGGCCAGGAGGCTGCGGCAACTCACGCGGACCGCTCCGTCACTCGAACAGGCGGCGCTGCGGCACGAGAATCACGTCGCCGTCGGCCATGGTGGTGGTGCCGGTGATCTGCGCGCCGCGGGAAATCGCCCGGTAGTCGAAGCGGTAGATGATTTCGCGGCCGTTGCTGTCGGTGCGGCGCAGCTGGATGCGCTTGGTCGCGGCGAAGTTGGTCAGGCCGCCGCCCATGGACAGCGCCTGCAGCAGCGTCGTGCCGGCGGGGACCTCGAGGCGGCCGGGCGAGTTGACCTCGCCGAGGAAGTAGACGGCGATCACCTTCTCGTTGCCATAGGCGCGCTTCTCGGCCGGTGCCAGCTGCGCGAGATTGACGAAGACGGTGGGGGAGGACGCGAAGTTCGGCGCCAGCGCGGTGGTCAGGTTGGCCTGGACCTGGGACAGGGTGCGGCCTTCTGCCTGGATGCTGCCTGCGAAGGGAAAGCTGATGCGGCCGTCGGGAAGCACCAGGACGCTGCGGTTCAGCGCCGGGTCCTCGAGAACCTCCACGGACAGCGTGTCTCCCGGTGCCAGCGTGTATTGCTGGGCATAGGCCATCGCCCCGGCAAAGATGAGGAAGAGTGCTGCGATAATCGGTCTGAACATGCCGTGCCTCGTCAGTGGGTGCCCTTGGGGCTTCTCGGCGGAGCTTAGACCGGGCTGCCGCCGAACCCAACCGTGTCGATCCCTGCAGACGCAGGAAACGGAGGCGGCGTATTCGCGCTGCCACAGTTTGCGGCGCCGGATCGGCATGCCGCGGAACGCGGATGTGCGCGCCCCGGACCGGCGGCCGGTCCGGGGCAGCGGATCAGTTCGGCGTTTCGGCGGCCTTGGCGGCGGCCTCGTCCCGCGCGGCCTGGATCTCGGCGACGACGTCGGGCTCGACCTTGGCGTCGCCTGCCAGCTGCAGCGCGCGGTCGAAGACCGCCACGGCATCCCCCGGGCGCCCCGCGGCGGCCAGGACCCGGGCATAGTGCTGCTGCACCATCGGGTCGCCGGACAGCGTGGCGGCGGCGTTCTGCAGGTAGGGCAGGGCCTCCTCGACATTTCCCATCCGGAAGGCGATCCAGCCATAGGTGTCCTGGAAGGCCGGCACCTGGGTGCCCTTCAGGCGCCGCGCGATGACATAGGCGCGGCTGAGATCCTCCTGGCTGTCGCGGTAGGAGGTGATCAGGCTGGCCAGGTTGTTGGCGACGATGGTCGAGTTGCTGTTGCGGTCATACAGCTTCTGGTAGATGTCGATGGCGCCCTCGACATTGCCGGATTTCTCCTCGAAGCCCGCCTTCTGCCACATAAGGTTCATCGAGTCCGGCAGGGCGGCCATGCCCTCGTCCAGTGCCGCCTCGGCCGCGGCGGCATCGCCGGAATTGGCCAGGGTCGAGACATAGGCGCGCCAGACCAGCTCCTGCCGCGGGTTCTCGTCGATCAGGCCGCGGTAGACGGCGGCCGCCTCGCCGAAATTGCCCTCGACCCCGAGCAGCGCGGCATTGAGGAAGCGGAGGCCGGGCGAATCCGGCGTCTTGGACAGAACTTCGTCCATGAAGCTGCGCGCCGCGGCGACGTCGCCCTTGGACAGGTGGGCGCGGATGATCGCCGCCTGCGCCATCAGCGCGGTGGAGTCGTTCTCCATCATCCCGCGCAGCAGTTCCATGCTTTCGTCGGTGCGCTGCATGCGGCTCAGCAGCTGCGCCTCCATCTGGTTGGACAGGGCCTGCGCCTGCGGGTCGTCCGACGCGCCGAGCGACTTGATGATCTGCTCCGCGCGCGACCAGTCGGCCATGCCCATGTAGACTTGGGCGAGCATCTGCAGCAGGCCCAGATCGGCAGGGGCGCGCCGCACGGCATTGGTCAGCACGTCGCGGGCGGTCTGGAATTTCTCCTCGGAGATCAGCAGCTGGGCGAAGCGGCGGCTCTCGGAACTGGCATAGCCGGACTTCTCGACAGCGATCTGCAGGTTCTCGCGCATCAGGTCGCGGTTGCCCTCGCGCTCGTGGGCGCGCGCCATCAGCGTGTTCAGCGCGGCGTCGCGGGGCGCCTGGTCCATTGCGGTGCGCAGCGACAGGATGGCGTCGCCGACCCGGTCCTGGTCGATCAGCCGCTCGGCCTGCAGCTTCAGCGCCTCGACCTGGCGGGGATCGGCCTCCAGCACGGCCGTGACGATTTCCGCCGCCTCGTCGCTCTTGCCGGTCGCCTGCAGCATCCGCGCTAGCGCGATTTGCGAGCTGCGGGTCTCGTCGTCGGCGTTCTCCGTGTCGGCCGTGGCGAGCAGGCTGCGCATCTCCTCGATGGCTTCGTCACGCCGGCCGTTGTCGAACATGGTGCTGGCCCGCAGGGTGCGGAACATCATGTCGTCGAGCCCCTCGGCGACATAGGCGTCGATCTGGGCGAGCGCGGCCTCGGTGCCCTCGACCTGGAGCAGGTACTGGACGTATTCGATGCGCGGCACGATGTCGTCGCCCTTGCGCTCCACGTCGGCCTTCATGAAGGCGTCGGCAGAGGCCTTGTCGTCATTGCCCAGGTACCAGCGGACAAGCCCCAGCTTGAAGGTCTTGTCGTCGGGGAACATCTCGCTGCCCTGCTTGAGCACGGCGCCGATGCCCTCTGAATCGTTCAGCTGGCCCAGAAGCTGCAGCTTGAACGTGTAGTAGCGCATCTCCTTGGGATAGAGTGCGATGGCGGCATCGAGCTGCTCGAGCGCGCCGTAGGGATCGTTGAGCGCGAGCGAGGCGTCGATCAGGGTGTTGCGGGCGTTGACCAGGGACCCGTCCGTCTCCAGCAGCGCCTTGGCCCGGTCGCGGATTCCCTCGATCGTCGAGGTGTCGTTGTCGCGGCGGGCGTCGCGCAGGTCGCGCACCAGCAGCAGCGCATTCACCCTGGGGTTCTCGGGCTCGAGCGTGGCGGCGGGGTCGAGGTTGCTGTCCAGCCGGTCGAAATCGCCCAGCAGGGCCGACATCTCGGCCGCCTTGATGCGCGCCTCGAAGACCTTCGGGTGCTGCTGCGCGGCCAGCAGGTACTGCCCGTAGGCCTCCTGGATGTCGCCCATCTCCCTGCGCAGGTCGGCATAGGCCATGCGCGCCTCGAGATGCTCGGGCATGAGGTCGAAAATGCCGCGCAGCTCCACCTCGGCGCGCTGCAGATCTCCGGCTTCGATCAGGGCCTCGGCGTTCTCGTACTTCCGCTGGGCCTTCTGCTCGGCATCTTCGCAGGCTGCGAGAGAAAGGATCAGGGCAGAAGACAGCAATGCCGTCCCGATCTTGCTGGTCAGTGACATACGGGCCTCGAATTCATTCCAATGCGGTGGTGCTAGAGCAGCCCTGACGGCCGTTCAACGCGAAACCGGACTATACAGCAAAAAATGGCCGCGCACGACGCGCAGCCAAGACATGATCAACACGATGTTACGTGGGTTCAGGCTCCGGTGCCCCGGCAGATCGCACGGAAGGTCTTCAGGATGACCATCAGATCGGTGGCGAAGGAAATCTTGCGGTAGTAATCGGCGTCGTAGCGGGCGCGCTCCGCGAAGCTGGTCGCGTGGCGGTCGCCGATCTGCCAGAAGCCGGTGACGCCGGGCATGAGCAGGTAATACGCCTTGCCGGGATACATTTCGCGCTGCGAGGGCAGCATCGGGCGCGGGCCGACGACGCTCATGTCGCCCAGGAGCACGTTGAGGAACTGCGGAAGCTCGTCGATCGAGGTCTTGCGGATGATCCGGCCGACCAGGGTGATGCGCGGATCGCGGGTGAGCTTCTGCATCTCGTCCCATTCGCGGCGGGCTTCGGGGTTCGCGGACAGGTGCTCGAGCAGGCGGCTCTCGGCGTCCACGACCATGGAGCGGAGCTTGAACATCCGGAAAACGCGGCCGTCCTTGCCCACGCGGGACTGCGTGAAGAACGGATTGTGGCCGTCAAGACCGACAAGGATGGCAAAGACAAGAATGACGGGAAGGATTACAGGAAGGATACATACTACGAACGCTATGTCGCATACTCGCTTAAACGTGGTGCGGTATGCGGATACATGCGGTTCGAAATCTACGACCTCGCGCGCTTCGCGCGCGGCGGTCTGAATATGTATAGTCACGCCAGGTCACCTCCGGGAGCGTACAAAAACGTATTGAAACTCAGAGATTGATTGCGTCAGACCAATGCCCTGCTCACTTCGCTAGTTCTAGCAGACTTTCACTTTCGATCAATCAAGCTGCTAATTTTATTGAAAAGAAAGTTAAACCTCTAAATCTTTGTCGGCATTGAACAAAACCGAATTTGAAGTTTGCACGCTTGCGTGAGCGTCTTCGGCAGTTCTTCGTTCCGCCCGGAAATTCATGCGAAAGCAAGCAAGTTTCCGTAACGTTGCAGCCGTTTGGGGCTCCGCGGGGCCCCGCAGGCGGGGGGCGAGTCGCTGGCTTGCGACCTTTTGCTGCGACAAGGGAAAATCAAAGAGACCTGGCCCGGCAATTGTGCCACCGCTGCCCTCGGCCGGGTGGCCGCCGCCATGACGGAATCTTGACGAAGATTCCGGGAATGCCGGGGACATCGGCAGCGTGGGCGTGTAAGCTGGGATACCATGAACAAGACGGCACCAACAGAAATTTACAATTCCCATTTCGGATTTGCCGAACGGCCCTTCACGCTGCTGCCCGACCCCGAATTTCTCTACTGGTCGCGCGAGCACCGGCTTGCCTTCACCATGCTGGAATACGGCATGATGACCCGCACGCCGATCACCGTGATCACCGGCGAAGTCGGAGCAGGGAAGACCACGCTGCTGCAGTACCTGCTGCGCTCGATCACGGAAGACGTGGATATCGGGCTGATCTCGAACGCCCAGGGCGGACGGGGCGAGCTGCTGCAATGGGTGCTGCATGCCTTCTCGGTCGCCTTCGATCCGAACTGCAGCTACGTGCAGCTGTTCCAGCTGCTGCAGGACCACATGCTCGACGTCTATGCCAACGGGCGCCGCATGGTCCTGATCATCGACGAGGCGCAGAACCTGACCCCCGAGACCATCGAGGAGCTCAGGATGCTGACCAACATCAACAGCAACAAGGACGAGCTGCTGCAGCTCATCCTGGTCGGGCAGCCGGAATTCCGCGACATGATCCGCCGGCCCGAGCTGCGCCAGTTCCTGCAGCGCGTGGGCGCCAGCTTCCATCTCGGGTCGATGGCCCAGGAAACCGTGGGCGAGTACGTGGCCCACCGGCTGAGATTCGCCGGCGGCACCGGCGCCGAGATCGATCCGGCCGCCATCCCGCTGATCCACGAGGTCACCGGCGGCGTGCCGCGGCTCGTAAACCAGATATGCGATCTGGCTCTTGTATATGCCTTTGCAGCCGAACAGCCTGCTGCCACCGAGGAAACGGTCCGCTCCGTCCTGAGCGACGGCGTCTATCTCGGCGGCTACGCGTCCTAAAGGAAACCTTCGCGATGAGAATCGATTTCTCCTACTACATTTCCGTGTTCTGGCGGCGGTTCCACTATTTCTTCGTGATTGCCTCCTGCTTCACGGTCGTGGGCTTTGCCGTCGCGATCATGATGCCGCCGGAATATACCTCTTCGGCGCGCCTGCTCGTCGAGTCGCCGCAGATTTCGGACCGGCTGGCCTCGTCCACCGTCGACGTGGTCGCCAACGAGCAGCTGCAGGTGATCGAGCAGCGCGTGATGGCGCGCTCCAACCTGATCGACATCGCGACGAATTTCGAGGTCTTCCCCGAGCAGGCGTCGATGAACGCCAACGAGATCGTCAAGGAGATGCGGGACCGGACCGAGTTCACGATCTATGGCGGGCGCAACCAGGCGACCTTCGTGGACGTGTCCTTCCGCGGCTCCAATCCCGAGGTGGTCGCGCGCGTCGCCAACGAGCTGGTCACCCAGATCCTCGACGTGAACGTGCGCCTGCGGACGGTCGCGGCCGGGGACACGATGGACTTCTTCAAGGAGGAGGTCTCCCGGCTGAGCGTCGAGCTCGACCAGCAGAGCGCGCGGATCCTCGAGTTCAAGAGCAAGAACGCCGACGCGCTGCCCGAGAACCGCGACTACCTCACCGAGCGGCTGGGTTCGCTGCTCGACACGGTGCGCACGCTGGAATCCCAGGCCGAGGGCCTGCGCGAGCAGCGCAAGAACGCGCAGGAGCTCTTCGAGGCGAACGGCGCCTCGTCGACTGCCGTGCTCACGCCCGACGAGGCCGCGCTCGAAGAGGCGCGGCGCCAGCTCGACAGCGCGCTGGCGGTCTTCGCCCCGGACAACCCCCGGCTCAAGATGCTCGAGTCGCGGGTCGCCCAGCTGGAGGCCAGGATCGGCAACGGCGGGGACGACCCGGGAGAGCCGGGCCAGGCCGTGCTCGACGCGCAGCTCGCCCAGATCGACGAGCGGCTTTCGGCGACCCAGAGGAACATCGACGATGCCAAGGCCGAGCTTGCCAAGCTGCAGGACAACCTTGCCAAGCTGCCGGCCGCCACGGTCACGCTGGACGGCCTCCAGCGCGACTACGACAACACCCAGTCGCAGTACCGCGACGCGGTCGCGCGGCTGGCGCAGGCCGAGACCGGCGAGCGGATCGAGCTGGGCGGCAAGTCGCAGCGCATCTCGGTGGTCGAGCAGGCCACCAAGCCCGAGAAGCCCTCGAAGCCGAACCGCCCGCTGATTGCCGCGGCGGGGCTGGGGCTGGGGGTCTCGGCGGGCATCGGCTTCATCGCCCTGCTGGAGCTCCTGAACCGGTCCATCCGCCGTCCGGTGGAGATCAGCGACAAGCTGGGCATCGCGACCTTCGCGGTGATACCGCTGATCCGCACCGAGCAGGAAACGCGCTGGCGCCGCATGGTGATGCTGACCACCATCGTGCTGCTCTTCGTGGCGATCCCGCTCGCGGTCTGGGCCGTCCATGTCTTTGTCATGCCGCTCGACGTGTTCGCCGAGAGGATCGCCAACAAGGTCGGCATGAGCGTTACGCTGAGCAACTGATCCGCCGCGGCCGGAGTCGAAGAGGACAGACCGATGGAAAGACTTCAGAACGCCCTGAACCGCGCCCGGGAAAAGCGCGGGGACGCCCAGAGCGGCATTTCCCGGCAGAAGCCGCCGCGCAGCGGCGGCAGCAGCGGCGACGGCGAGATCGCGGTGCGGTGGGCCGCGCTCAAGCCGTTCAGCCCCAATCCGCGGGTCCTGCAGCAGACGCGGGTGGTCTCCTACTTCGCCAAGCAGCAGGCGACGCCCTTCGACGTGATGCGCACCAAGGTCGTGCAGCAGTGCAAGGCCAAGGGCTGGAAGCGGCTGGTGGTGACCTCGGCCACGCCGAAATGCGGCAAGACCACCATCACCGCCAACCTGTCCTTCTCGCTGGCGCGGCAGTCCGACCTGCGGATCATGGTGATCGAGCTCGACCTGCGCCGCCCGAGCCTGGCCAAGGTGCTGGGCCTGAAGGAGCCGCACTACTTCGCCAAGGTGCTGGCCGGGCAGGAGCGCCCCGAGGACCATCTGGTCTGCCACAACGGCAACCTCGCCTTCGGCACCAATCTCGCGGCGGAGGCGAACTCCTCCGAACTGCTGCAGAGCGCCCGGACCCGCGAGGTGCTGCAGGAGCTGGAAGACTACTACAAGCCCGACCTGACGATCTTCGACACCGCGCCGCTGCTGGCTAGCGACGACACGATCGGGTTCCTCGAATATGTCGATGCGGCGCTGCTGATTGCGGCGGCCGAGCAGACCACGATCGAAGAGCTCGACGTTGCGGAAAGCGAGGTCAGCGAGATGACCGAGGTGATGGGCGTTGTGCTGAACAAGTGCCGCTACACCTCCAGCGGCTACGGCTACGAATACGGCTACGGCGAGTACTGAGCGGCCGCATCGGGTGGACGGGCAGGGCCCGGGGCGCAGGCCGCGCTCCGGGCCTTTCGCATTGCCGTGCCGGTCGCCTCGCCGCAGGCGCGGCTTTCCGCCGCGCCGCTTCTTGCTGGGGCGGGGTCCAGCCTCTATGTGCAGGCCATGAAACCGTCTCTCGCCTTCCTGCGCCGCGCCCCGCGCGTAAATGTGATCCACCTCCAGGGGGTGATCTCCGCCCAGTCGCGCGGCAGCGCGCTGAACGACCGCTCCGTCGCGCCGCTGATCGAGAAGGCCTTCTCGAAGGGCAAGCCCGCCGCCGTCGCGCTGGTGCTGAACTCGCCGGGCGGCAGCCCGGTGCAGTCCTCGCTGATCGGCGCGCGCATCCGCCGCCTCGCCGAGGAGAAGAAGGTTCCCGTCCATGCCTTCGTCGAGGACGTGGCGGCCTCGGGCGGCTACTGGCTGGCCTCGGCAGCGGACCACATCTGGGTCGACGACTGCTCGGTGGTGGGGTCGATCGGCGTGATCTCGGCCTCCTTCGGCGCGCACGAGCTGATCGCGCGCCACGGGATCGAGCGGCGCGTCCACACCGCGGGGCGCTCGAAGAGCATGCTGGACCCGTTCCGCCCGGAGAAGGAAGACGACGTGGAGCGGCTCGGCGCCATCCTCTCGCAGGTCCACGACGCCTTCATCGCCCATGTGAAGAACCGGCGCGGGGCGAAGCTGCCCGAGGACGCCGACCTGTTCACCGGCGAGGTCTGGGTCGGCCGGAAGGCGGTGGAGCAGGGGCTCGCCGACGGCATCGCCCACCTCAAGCCGAAGATGCAGGAACTCTACGGCGAGAAGGCGAAATTCCAGGTCTTCGCCAAGCGGCGCGGGCTGATCCCCTTCATGGGCGCCCGGATCGCGGGCGACCTGGGGCTGGCGCTGGAAGAACGGGCGCTTTTCGCGCGCTACGGGCTCTGAGCCCGTGATCAAGATCGTCACCTTCTTCCTCATCGGCATTGCCATCCTGGCCATGTTCGGACGCCTGCGCCTGCCCAAGCTGCCGCGGCCGCCGAAAGGCAACTCGAAACTGAAGGCACCCCGGCGGTGCCCGCGCTGCGGCGGCTTCATCGTCGGCAGCGGACCGTGCAATTGCGAGGAACGTGACAAGTCATGATTGATTGGGTGTATACCGGGCTGGGACTGCTGATCCTGGTCCTAGCCGGCGATGCGCTGGTGAAGGGGGCCGTGAACCTGGCGCTGCGGCTCGGCATCCCGGCGCTGATCGTCGGCCTGACGATCGTGGCCTTCGGCACTTCCGCCCCGGAGCTTCTGATCAGCATCAAGGCCGTGCTCGATGGGGTGCCCGGCATCGCGCTCGGCAACGTCGTCGGATCGAACACCGCCAACGTCCTGCTCGTGCTCGGCATCCCGGCGCTGATCGCGCCGATGATGACGGCGGAATGCGACACCCGGAAATCCTATTACGGCATGTTGGCGGGCAGCGTGCTGTTCATCGCCCTGTGCTACTTTGGCCCGATCACCTGGCTGCACGGGGCCGTCCTGCTTGCCATGCTGGCGGCCGTGCTGTGGGACCAGGCGCGCGACGCCCGCGCCCACCGCAGGGCGCTGACCGAGGAAGAGGAGCTGGAAGAGGTCGAGGGGGCCGATCCCTCGATGCCGGGCTGGAAGATCGCCGTCTGGCTGGTGCTGGGCCTCGTCGGCCTGCCGCTGGGCGCGAACCTGCTGATCGAGGGCGCGGTGAACATCGCCCGCGACTTCGGCATCTCGGAAACCGCCATCGGCCTGACGCTGGTCGCGGTGGGCACGTCGCTGCCCGAGCTGGCCACCACCGTCATGGCCGCGCTGCGCCGCCATGCCGAGGTCGCGCTCGGCAACGTCATCGGCTCGAACACCTTCAACCTGCTCGGCATCATGGGGGTCACCAGCCTGGTGCGCCCGGTGCCGGTCGACCCGCAGTTCCTGCACATGGATCTGTGGGTCATGCTGGGCGCCTCGCTGATCATGGTTCCCTTCGTGATCCTGAAGCGCAATATCGGACGGGTGGCAGGCGGCGTGCTTGTCCTGCTCTATGTCGGCTATCTGGCTGCCGTGCTGGGCTGAGGAGGTAGGAGATGGGCGTTGCGCTTGTGACCGGAGCGGGAAAGCGGCTTGGACGGAGCATGGCGCTCTGCCTTGCGCGCGAAGGCCATGACATCGCCGCCCATTATGCCAGTTCCGCCGCCGAGGCCGAGAGCCTCTGCGAGGAGGTGCGGGCGATGGGCCGCGAGGCGCAGGCCTTCCGCGCCGACCTGACCCGCGAGGACGAGACCCAGGCGCTGGTGCCCGCCGTGGCGGAGGCCTTCGGCCGGCCGCTGGCGGTGCTGGTGAACAATGCCTCGATATTCGAATACGACAACATCCGCAGCGCCACCCGGTCCAGCTGGGACCGGCACATGGAAAGCAACCTGCGCGCGCCCTTCGTGCTGATCCAGGCCTTCGCCGCGCAGGTGTCCGACCCTGTCGAGGATGCGCGCGGCGAGCCGGTGGCGCAGGGCTGCGTGGTCAACATGATCGACCAGAGGGTGCGCAAGCTCACCCCGGAATTCATGACCTACACCCTGGCCAAGATGGGGCTCTGGGCGCTCACCAGGACGGCCGCGCAGGGGCTGGCCCCGCGGGTCCGCGTCAACGCGATCGGGCCCGGCCCGACGTTGCAGGGCGGGCGCCAGAGCGACGCGCATTTCGCCGGCCAGCGGGCCGCCACGGTGCTGGGCCGCGGCTCCAATCCCGAGGATATCGACCGGGCGCTGCTCTACCTCGTCACGGCGCCGGGCGTGACCGGCCAGCTGATCTGCACCGATGGCGGCCAGCACCTGGCCTGGCAGACCCCGGACGTGCTCGGCGTCGAGTGACCTTGCACGGACCAGTTGTGCACGGGCGGCAGGCCCGGTCACAAATGCTTCAAAGAATTGTTAGAATTCTCAAAATCTTAGAAGGGTCCGGAAAATCTTTCCTTGATTTTCAATGCGTTAAAAATCAGCTTAAGAATTGAGCAATACAAGGAAGAACCCGTGAAACAAGGAAAAATCCGACCTGCCCAGAAGTTGTCGACAGGGTTATCCACAGGTTCCGTGGGTATGTTATCCCTTGAGGTCGGGTCTGAAACGCGGCAGGGGTCACGGGAATCATGAAGCTGTGACATGACTGCCGATCCCGACGCCCCCTCCGAGACCCCGCTGACCGGCCACGCCCGGATCGCCGACTACCTGCGCAACCTGGAAAGCGCGCCGGGGGTCTACCGCATGCTCGATGCCCAGCAGCGCGTGCTCTATGTCGGCAAGGCGCGGAACCTGAAGGCGCGGGTTTCCAGCTATGCCCGGCCGCACGGGCACAGCCCGCGGATCGCGCGGATGATCTCGGAAACCGCGTCGATGATGTTCCTCACGACGCGCACCGAGACCGAGGCGCTGCTGCTCGAACAGAACCTGATCAAGCAGCTCAAGCCGCGCTACAACGTGCTCCTGCGCGACGACAAGAGCTTTCCGAACATCCACGTCACCGGGCACGACTTCCCGCAGATCGCCAAGCACCGCGGCAAGAAATCGGCGCCCGGCCGCTATTACGGCCCCTTCGCCTCGGCGGGTGCGGTGAACCGCACGCTGAACCAGCTGCAGAAGGTGTTCCTGCTGCGCAACTGCACCGACAGCCAGTTCGAGGGCCGCACGCGCCCCTGCCTGCTCTACCAGATCAAGCGCTGCTCGGCGCCCTGCGTCGGCTACATCTCCGCGCCCGAGTACCGTGCGCTGGTGAAGGATGCCGAGGAGTTCCTCTCGGGCAAGTCCACCAAGGTGCAGGCGCAGCTGGCCGAGGAGATGCAGAAGGCCTCCGAGGCGATGGAATTCGAGCGTGCCGCCGCGCTGCGCGACCGGATACGGGCCATGACCCAGGTGCAGACCGCCCAGGGCATCAACCCGCGCGGCGTGGCCGAGGCGGACATCGTCGCGCTGCATTCCGAAAGCGGCCAGGCCTGCGTGCAGGTCTTCTTCATCCGGGCCAACCAGAACTGGGGCAACCGCGACTACTATCCGCGCGTGGGCGAGGGGGTTTCGGACACCGAGATCATGGAGGCCTTCCTCGGCCAGTTCTACTCCGACCGCGAGCCGCCGCGGCTGCTGCTCCTGTCCCACGGGATCGAGGACGAGGACCTGATGCTGGAGGCTCTGGCGCAGAAGGCCGGCCGCAAGGTCGAGATCGCGGTGCCGCAGCGGGGCGAGAAGGCAGAACTGGTGGCGGGCGCCGCGCGGAACGCCCGCGAAAGCCTGGCGCGGCGCATGTCCGAGACCGCGACCCAGGGCAAGCTGCTGCGCGGCGTGGCCGAGGCCTTCGGTCTCGACGGCCCGCCCGCGCGGATCGAGGTCTACGACAACTCGCATATCCAGGGCACCAACGCGGTCGGCGGCATGATCGTCGCGGGCTCCGAGGGTTTCCTGAAAAACCAGTACCGCAAGTTCAACATCCGCGGCGACGATCTGGTCCCGGGCGACGATTTCGGCATGATGAAGGAAGTGCTGACGCGGCGCTTCAAGCGCCTGCTGAAGGAGGACCCGGACCGGGAGCTGGGGCTCTGGCCGGACCTGCTGCTGATCGACGGCGGCGCCGGGCAGGTCAGCGCGGTGCACGAGATCATGCAGGAATTCGGCGTCGAGGACGTGCCGATGGTCGGCGTGGCCAAGGGCATCGACCGCGACGCAGGCAAGGAGGAATTCCACCGTGTCGGCCAGCGGCCGATGGCCCTGCGCCACAACGATCCGGTGCTCTATTTCATCCAGCGCCTGCGCGACGAGGCGCACCGCTTCGCCATCGGCACCCACCGGGCGAAGCGCGCCAAGGCGGTGGGGGCGACCCCGCTCGACGACGTGCCCGGCGTCGGCGCGTCGCGCAAGCGCGCCCTGCTGGCGCATTTCGGCTCCGCCAAGGCCGTCAGCCGCGCCAACCTGGCCGACCTGCGTGCGGTGGAGGGCATCTCCGACAGCATGGCTCAGAAGATCTACGACTTCTTCCACCCCGGCAGCTGAACTGCCAGCCCGGCCCGGTCTTGGCCGCGATGGATCGCGCGGCCTCGTCGATGGCCCGGCCGGGCGTCCGCCATGGTAGCCGCGCGGGGCGCGGCGCCCGGAGGCGCCTTGCCTTTGCGCGGAATGTGCGGATTTCGCGCAAAGGCATCGGCCTCGCCGCCCCAACGTCCTTGCGTCGCTCCGTCATTTGCGCCGGACGGATGCCAAGCATGCTGACTGGTCCTTCTGCAGCCGCTTCCCCGCCGCCATCGCGGGGAATCCCCTCGGCAAGCCCGTCCGTTTCGCCATGTCGGTCGAGCAAGCCTCGGGTTTTGCTGCGCAGCGGTGCCGAGGGACCGGGCGAGTGGCCGGTGGTTCCGGACACAGCCTGCGCGGAAACAGATGGGGTCCAGCCTTCGCCAGCGGCGACAGCGTTGCGGGGCCCCAGTGTCCGTTGATGACCGGCGGCCAAAGCGGCAGCCTCCAGCGTTCGCGAGGCCGTCCAGCTGCGCAGGTGTGTCGGCGTGCCGTCCCGAAGGCGGCAGAACGGTGCATCGCTGGGGACGGCCCGTTCCCCGGTTCTGGCTTGTCCCGCCTGCTAACGGTCTAGGTCACTCTGGGAAAGTTCGGCTCCAAGGCCAGGCCATGGATCCCGCGATCGAGGCTGTTCCGGCATTGCCGGGGACCGGTTTGCAGGTGGCACGCTCCCTCCACTTTCCACCGGGACGGCCCCAAGTCCCGCGATCAGGGCCGTTGGGCAGCCATCGCCAGGCTTGTCTCCCGCGCTCCGGCTCGTCCGGAAGCGATTGCGCGCCGGACTGCAGTGCGGAGGCGCCAGCGTCCGGCGGTCTTCGAATGCCCGGCGCCGCGCCACAGGGCCGGGATTGCAAGCGCGTTCCGGGAGAGGGGCTGCAGGCTCCCATGCAGGCCTGCGGATGTCAGACGCAGGCAGCCGGACCGAGCCGATCATCGGCTGCGGCCGCCTGCAGGGCGCCTCCGCCCCTGCGAGGTCACTCCCGGGACAGGCCGTCGAGCAGCGGGCCCAGCCAGGGTTCGTAGGCGCGCCAGCTTTCCGAGCTGCCCTGGTAGAGCGGCCGGCGCACCTGCGCGGCCGACGCGGTCGTGACGGTGCGGCCGGTTTCGTGGAAGCGCATGCAGCCCTCGTTCCAGGGCAGGCCGAGATGCGCGAGCAGCCGCTCCGTCTCGCCGCGCTGGTCGGCGCAGAGGGTTTCGTAGCGGAGATGGAAGATGCGGCCGGGATAGAGCTGGTCCCATTCCGAGATCAGCCCGCGATAGAGCCGGTGATAGCCCGCCAGATCGCGCAGGTCATGGCCGAAGCCCGTGCCTTTTCCGCCCTGCGGAAAGAGATTGCGGAAATTCGACCAGCAGGTCGCCACCGGGTCGCGGTGCAGGTGGATCACCTTCGCCTCGGGGAAGGCCGCAAGGATCCAGGGGATGTAGAGGAAGTTGCTGGGCATCTTGTCGGTGACGAAGGCAGTGTCGGGCGTCGAGGCGGCCAGCGCATCGAGATAGGCGGCGCGGATGCGCAGGAGCCGCGCGGCATCCGGCGGCCCGGCGGGCGGGCCTTCCATGTGGACCGCGGCGGCCAGCGCGTCGCGCTCGCCCGCGCCATGGACCTGCGGATGGCTGGCGAGGATCTGCTCGGCCAGCGTCGTGCCGGAGCGCGGCAGGCCGGTGACGAAGACCGGGCGGCGGCCGGGCAGGGGCGGCGGGCCGATCCGGGGGAATCCCGCCCGGGCCAGCGCTGCCATCGCGGCGAACTCCGCTGCGTCCTGGGACAGGTCGT
Source organism: Mangrovicoccus sp. HB161399 (assembly GCF_013184745.1). Lineage (GTDB taxonomy): Bacteria > Pseudomonadota > Alphaproteobacteria > Rhodobacterales > Rhodobacteraceae > Mangrovicoccus. Next base: position 230,037 of record NZ_JAATVU010000001.1, on the reverse strand, counting down.
AGCCCATTTCGGCCTTGCGCGCAGCATTGCCGCGGGACCAGAGCGCGAAGGCTTCGGCGCGCCTGCCCTGGTCATGCCGCTGCTTGCCGAGCGCGAAGGCGAGCAGCGCCTCGTCCTGGAGGCTGAGTCCGGGCGCGGCCAGCGCCGCCTCGATCCGCGCCAGGACAGGATCTTCAGGGGGCAGACGCTGCTCGATGCAGGCGAGATAGAGGAAGCGCGGCCGGTCCGGGTCGAACTGCAGCGCACAGGCGATGTCCTCGGCGGCGCGCTCCTTCTCGCCCGCGGCGAAGAGCAGGCCCGACCGGTCGGCCAGCACCGCGGCATTCTCCGGCTCCGCCGCCAGCACGCGGTCGAGGCAGCCGAGCGCCTCCGCGCCCTCGCCGAGCAGCGTCAGCGCGTTGCCCCTGAGCGTCAGCGCCAGAAGGTTGCCGGGATCACGCTCCAGCACCGACGCGGCCAGCGCGGCAACCTCGGCGGGGCGCCCCAGATCCATCAGCATGCGCGCCAGGTTCATCGCCGTGTCGGGATTCTCCGGCGACAGCCGGTGCGCGGTCATCAGATGCGCGCAGGCCGCGTCGGGCTCCCCCGCCGCAACCAGCGCCTCGGCCATCAGCGTGTGCAGCACCGGCAGCTGCGGCGCCCGCGCCAGCATCGACTGCGCGGCGCCGAGCGCCTCGGCCTGCCGCCCGGCGCGGAGCATCTGCCGCACGGCGCCGATACCGGCGGAGACCTGGCCGCGCAAGTCGGGTGCGATCCGGGTCACGGCGTCGAGTCCCGCCCTTGCCTTGCGGTTGCCGGGATAGCGCGCCAGCAGGTCGAGATAGAGCGCTGCCGCCTTGCCCGCATCTCCGCCCCTGGCCAGGCCCCTGGCCCTGCGGAGCACGCTGTCCACCGTTTCTGCCGCTGCTGCCATGCGCCGATCCTCCTCTCCCGTCCGGTGCTAGGCGCAAAGGTCTAAGGCATGGTGAACCGATGTGCCCTTTCCCTGTCCCGCGCCGCGCGCTAGGAGAGAGCCATGAGATGGACCCTGCCCAATATCCTGACCGTGCTCCGGCTGATCGCGGCCCCCGGCGCGGCGCTGGCCTTCGCCTTCCTGCCGCGTCCGCTGGCGGACTGGATCGCCTTCGGGCTGTTCGTCGGCGCCTCGCTGACGGATTTCCTCGACGGCTGGATCGCGCGCGCCTGGGGGCTGCAGAGCCGCTTCGGCGCGATGCTCGATCCGATCGCCGACAAGGCGATGGTGGTGATCGCGCTGGCGGTGATCTTCGGCACCTCCGGCATGGACCCCTGGCTGATCGTGCCCGCCACGACGATCTTCCTGCGCGAGGTCTTCGTTTCGGGCCTGCGCGAATTCCTCGGCAAGGACGCGTCCAAGCTGGCGGTGACCAAGCTCGCCAAGTGGAAGACGACGGTGCAGATGGTCGCCATCGCGATCCTGCTGGCGGCGGGCGCGCTGCATGGCGGGCTGGTCGAATTCCTCGGCACCGGGCTTCTGTGGATTGCGGGCCTGCTGACGCTGGTGACCGGCTGGGACTACCTGTGGAAGGCGCTGCCCTATCTGCGGGAGGAGCCGCTGCCATGATCGACTGCCTCTATTTCGCCTGGGTGCGCGAGCGCATCGGCTTGCCGCGCGAGCAGGTGGAGACCTCTGCCGCGACGGTGCTGGATCTGGTCGAGGAGCTCCGCGCGCGCGAGCCGCGCTATGCCGCCGCCTTCGAGGACCTCTCCGCGCTGCGGGTTGCCATCGACCAGGAGCTGACCGATTTCGGCGCCAGCCTCGCGGGAGCGCGCGAGGTCGCCTTCTTCCCGCCGATGACGGGCGGATGAGCGTCCGCGTCCAGAGCCAGCGCTTCGATGCCGGAGCCGAGCTGAACGCGTTTTCCGCAGGGCTGGAAAACGCCGGGGCGGTGGTCAGCTTCACCGGGGTGGTGCGCGACCGCGACGCGGGCGGCATGGTCGCGATGGAAATCGAGCACTATCCGGGCATGACCGAACGCGCGATCGCGGCTATCGTCGACGAGGCCAGGACCCGCTGGGATCTGGCGGCAGCGCTGGTGATCCACCGTCACGGGCGGCTGGAAATCGGTGCGCCGATCATGATGGTCGCCACCGCCTCGCGCCACCGCGTGGCCGCCTTCGAGGCGGCGGAGTTCCTGATGGACTACCTCAAGTCCCGCGCGCCCTTCTGGAAGAAGGAAATCGGCCCGCAGGATGCTGCATGGGTCGAGGCGAGGGACGAGGACGAGGCTGCGCTCGGCCGCTGGTCGCCGGGCCAGGACTAGCGCGTCCCGCCCGCCAGGGGCAGGCGCCGCGCCCGCAGGGCGCGGCAATGACCGTGTCACGCGCAGGGCGCGTGTCCGCTGGATCAGGCCTCAGTAGGAATAGTCGCGGTAGATCCGGGTCAGATCGCCCTGCCAGTCGGTGTCATAGCGGCGCAGCAGCTCGTCTGCCGGGGTCTCGCCGGTTTCGAGGCTTTCCTTCAGCGCGTTGAGGAAATGGGTCTCGTCCGGCACCATGCCGCCCGCGCCGGTGATGCCGCGCGCCTTCAGCCCCGACTCGGCGATCGCCACCACCTCGCGGGCGATGTCATGCATCTTGCGCCCGCCGACCTCGGCCTGCAGCCCGTCGACCGAGGCGGCCACGCGCCAGGCGTCGCGCTCTTCCGCGGTGAAGCCCTTCGCCAGGTCCCACGCAGCATCCAGCGCGGACTGGTCGTAGAGCAGCCCGACCCACAGCGCGGGCAGGGCGCAGAGCCGCCGCCACGGGCCGCCGTCGGCGCCGCGCATCTCGATGAACTTCTTCATCCGCGCCTCGGGGAAGATCGTCGTCAGGTGGTCCGCCCAGTCCGACAGCGTCGGCACCTCGCCGGGCAGGGCGGGCAGCTGGCCCTTGAGGAAGTCGCGGAACGACTGTCCCAGCGCGTTGATGTATTTCCCGTCGCGGTAGACGAAGTACATCGGCACGTCGAGCGCGTAGTCCACCCAGGCTTCGAAGCCGAAGCCGTCCTCGAAGACGAAGGGCAGCATTCCGGTGCGGTCGGGGTCGAGGTCGCGCCAGATCCGCGAGCGCCAGGACTTGTGGCCGTTCTTCTTCCCCTCGAGGAAGGGCGAGTTGGCGAACAGCGCCGTGGCGACCGGCTGCAGCGCCAGCGCGACGCGCAGCTTCTGCACCATGTCGGCCTCGGAACCGAAGTCCAGGTTCACCTGCACGGTGCAGGTCCGGTACATCATCTGCAGCCCGAGATTGCCGACCGTCTGCATGTAGTCGGTCATCAGGCGATACCGGCCCTTCGGCATCATCGGCATCTGGTCCTGCGTCCAGATCGGCGCCGCGCCGAGGCCGATGAAGCCCGCGCCCATTTCGTCGGCGACGGTCTGGACTTCGCGCAGGTGCTCGTTGACCTCGTCGCAGGTCTCGTGGATCGAGACCAGCGGCGCGCCCGACAGCTCCAGTTGCCCGCCGGGCTCGAGGCTGACATTGGCGCCGTCCTTGGTCAGGCCGATGATGTTGCCGCCTTCCTCGACCGGGTCCCAGCCGTAGCGGTCGCGCAGCCCTTCGAGAATCGCCTTGATCGAGCGCGGGCCGTCATAGGGCAGCGGGTTCAGCGTGTCGCGGCAATAGCCGAATTTCTCGTGCTCCGTGCCGATGCGCCAATCTTCCTTGGGCTTGCAGCCGGATTCGAGATACGCGGCCAGCTGATCCATGCTCTCGATCGGACCGCCACCGCTTTGGGGAATGGACATCGGCTACTTTCCTGGAATTCGTGCGAACGTTCCCTGACACCTGCTGCGAAGCGGCGGCGCTGTCAACCGATCCGGTTGGCGGACCAGAGCCGGTGCCGCCCGCCGCCCTCGCGGGAGCGGGCCGCGATCAGCCGGGAGGCGGTCAGGCCGGGCAGGCTGTTGAGCGTGTCCAGCAGCGCGTCCTGCCCGCCGGCGGTCACGGGAATGTGCAGGTCCGGGCCGCCCTGCTGCGACAGGATCCAGACCGCCGGATAGGAGCCCAGGTCGATCGCCACGCCGGTCAGCAGGTCGCGCTCGACGCTGCCGCCGTCGAGCGGGCCCCAATAGGTGATCCGCCCCTCGTCGGCCTCGACCAGGCCCAGCCCGGCCTCCTTCGGGCGCAGGCGCATCCGCTGCCAGCCGGCGAAGGCCAGGCCGATCCCGGCCATCAGGACCGCCCAGCCCAGCCAGCGAGTCACGCCGAAGGTCGACAGCACCATCCAGAGCCCGAACAGCGCGGTTCCGGCGCCGGACAGCATTTCGCGCCCGCGCCACATCCCGGCGCGGATTTCGGGACGGATCAGCGACATGCGGCGACGGGCCGGGTGCCGTGGCTGCCGCTGTGCAGGCAGGGGGTCATTCAGCCTCTTCCTCCGGAAGTTCCTCGACCTCGACGACCGGGTCCGGCGTGGCGAGGGCATTGGCGACGGCCCCGACGATGAAGGCCGAGCTGACATTCGCGGCGACAGTGATCACGAAGACGGCAACCGCTTCGCGGCTGGTCATCCCCGTCACGTCGGAGGACTGCACAAGCTCCTGTTCCTCGGGCTGCAGCGTGGACAGGGCGGCGCCTGCCTGGACCGCGAGATCCTCGGCCGACAGGCCGGGCGCGGTGACGACCACGGAATAGCGCATCATGTCTCCTCCTCTTTGCGTGCCCCAGTCTGGCGCCAAGCGGCGGCGGGGTCCAGCGCGGGAACCGTGCGGGTGCCGTCGAAGAGGAAGAGCCCGAACTGGCCGATCTGCCGGAAGCCGAGCGCGCGGTAGGCGCGCACCGCCTGCTCCGACGCGGCGAAGAGCACCGCCCGGGCGGCCCCCGCATCCCGCGCCTCGGCAAGGTGCAGCGCGACCGCCGCGCGGGCCAGCCCCTGTCCGCGCAGCGCGGGCGGGGTGTAGACCGCGCCGATCTGGACGATCTCCGGCAGGGCGGCGTTGAACCCGGTCATCGCCACCCAGTCGCCGCCTCGGCGGAGCATCCGGTGCGACCCGGCTTCGAGGAAGCCCGCGACATCGGTCTCGGCCCGCTTCGCCGCGCCCTCCGGCGTCTCGCCGAACACCTCGCGTGCGAAGGCCGCGCGGAAGGCGACGGCAAGATCGCGCGGCGCGTCTTCCAGCGGATGCAGGCTCAGCCCGTCGCAGGCGGGCAGCACAAGCTCGGCGAGGTCGAGCACGAAATGCGGCTCGTCATCCTCCATCATCAGCGGCAGCCCGGCGAGCCCCAGCGCCGCCAGCGCGGCGCGGGCCAGCGCGGTCTCGGCGATCACGCCGCAGACCTGCCGCCCCGCCAGGACCTGCCGCAGATCGGCCAGATCGGGGTCTCCCACCGGCAAGACCATGCCCTCGGAGCTGACCGCGGCTGCGCCGCGGCCCGGGGTCAGGCGGAACCGGCAGGCATGGCGCGCCGGACCGCCGGCGAGCCCGTATTGCGCCAGGTTGGAGAGCGGGAACAGCGCCCGGTCGAGATGCGCCCGCAGGAGCGCCTCCAGCGCCGCGCGGTCGGCCTCGGCGGCCCAGCGGCTCTCAGCCATTCCAGTCGCCCAGCACGTCCTGCCACAGGGTCAGCGCCGCCACCGCCGCGGTGTCGGCGCGCAGGATGCGGGGACCGAGCGAGACTGGATGCGCCTGGGGCAGGGCGTGCAGCCGCTCGCGTTCCGCCTCCGAGAACCCGCCCTCGGGGCCGATCAGCACTGCCCAGGAGCCGCGGCCCGCCTCCGCCAGCACCTGCCGCGCAGGGAGGCTCGCGCCGGCCAGCGTCTCGTCGCAGAACATGATCTGCCGTTCCGCCGGGCAGGCGGCCAGGAAATCGGACAGTTTCGCCAGGTCGGCCACGTCCGGGACATGGGTGCCGCCGCACTGCTCCGCGGCCTCGACCGCATGGGCCTGCAGCCGCTCGCGGTTCACCCGGCCGGAATTGGTGAACTCGGTCTGCACCGGCAGGATCCGCGCCGCGCCCAGCTCCGCTGCCTTCTCGACGATGAAATCGGTGCGCTCCTTCTTGATCGGCGCGAAGGCCAGCCACAGGTCGGGCGGCAGCCGCAGCGGCGCCGTCTGCTCCAGGCAGACCAGGCTGCCGGCGCGCTTGCCCGCCTCGGCGACCTCCGCCATCCACTCGCCGTCGCGGCCGTTGAAGACCGGCAGCCGGTCGCCCACGGCAAGCCGCATCACCCCGAAAAGGTAATGTGCCTGCTCCTTCCCCAGAGGCAGGGTTTGCCCCGCCCCCATCGGATGCTCTAGGAAGAGCCTGATCCTTGCCATAGCCATGGGGCCTTTCTATGTCCGAGACCTTGCCGAGACCAGAGCCCGCGTCGCCCGACGGCGTGGTCGCCGACGCCGTGAAGGGCAACTGGGTCGACCGGCTCGCGCCCGCCTGGTCGCGCCCCTGGCTGCGCATGTCGCGCGCCGACCGCCCGGCGGGAACCTGGCTGCTCTACATCCCCTGCCTCTGGGGCGTGCTGCTCTCGGCCGCGGCTGCGGGAAGCCTCGGCTGGCTGGGCGTCTGGATCATTGCCGGCTGCGGCATCGGCGCCTTCCTGATGCGCGGCGCGGGCTGCACCTGGAACGACATCACCGACCGCCATATCGACGGTTCCGTGGCGCGCACGAAGTCGCGCCCGATCCCCTCGGGGCAGGTGACGGTGAGGGGCGCGGCGGTCTGGATGTGCATCCAGGCGCTGGCCGCCTTCGGCATCCTGCTGACCTTCAACCTCAACGCCATCCTGCTGGGCATCCTGTCGCTGGCGCCGGTCTGCGTCTATCCCTTCGCCAAGCGCTTCACCTGGTGGCCGCAGGTCTTCCTCGGCATCGCCTTCAACTGGGGGGCGCTGCTGGCCTGGACCGCGCATCAGGGCGCGCTTTCCTGGGCGGCGGTCTGCCTCTATCTCGGCGGCATCGCCTGGACGATCTTCTACGACACGATCTATGCCCATCAGGACCGGGAGGACGATGCCCTGATCGGGGTGAAGTCGACGGCCCGGCTCTTCGGCACGCATACCCATGCCTGGCTGGGGGCATTCGGCGCCGCGACGCTGGTCATGCTGCTGGCCGCCGTGGAGCTGGCGCTGGGGGGCGCGGGGCGTCCGGCGGCGCTCTGGCTGGCGCGGACCGGCGCGCTCGCCATGGGGCTGCACCTGGCCTGGCAATGGCGCCGTCTCGACATCGACGACAATGACCTGTGTCTCGCCCTGTTCCGCGCAAACAGAGATGCCGGGCTGATTTTCGCCGGTTTCCTGTGCGTCAGCGCAGCCTTCTGATTGCGGCAAGGGGAAAAAGACAGTAAGCCCGCCAAACAGTATTCTCCGTGTCTTGGGAGCAACAGGCGTGACAGGTTTGACTTGGGCGAAGCTCGTTATCCTTGGATTGGCGGCAGGAGGGGCCTACGGCATTTCCCTCCTTGCCGTCGATTACGTGGAAGACCGCAACGGGTCGGAGGTCCGCGCAGCGCTGGCTGCCGAAGGCCTCGACTGGGCGGAAGCGTCGCCTGACGGGATGCAGATCGTGCTGGGCGGCACCGCCCCGGACGAGGCGGCGCGGTTCCGCGCGCTGACCGTCGCCGGGCGCACCGCGAATCCGGCGCATGTGCGCGACCACATGGAGGTCGCCGAGCCCGAGGACATGCCCGAGCTGACCTACGAGGTGGAGATCCTCAGGAACGGCGACAGCGTGCTGCTGCACGGGCTGATCCCGGTGGGGCTCGACCGCAGCGACGATCTGGTCGGCAGCATCCGCGCGCTGATGCCCGGCGCCGAGATCTCGGACATCGTCACCGAGTCGCTGGCGGCCACGCCCGACGGTTGGACTGGCGCCGCCGCGGCCGGGCTGAAGGCGCTGACCGCGCTGCCCAACGTGCGGGTGGAGATCACGCCCGGCACCGTGACCGTGGACGGCGTCGCGCCCGAGGGCCCCGAGGGCGCGGGCTGGGCGGCGCGCTTCGTCTCCGGCCTGCCCGAGGGCATTGAGGCCAAGGTCAACCTGCGCCAGCCGCGCGAACGGCTGAGCCCGTTCCTGCTGCGGGTTTCCGATGACGGCTCTGGCGTGGTGCTGGAAAGCTGCGCCGCCGAATCCGGGCCCGATCTCGACCGCATCGTCGCGGCGGTGGCCGCGGTCGACGGACGGGACACCGGCAGCTGCCGGGTCGCGCTCGGCGCGCCGGACCGCAACTGGCCCGCGGCGGCAGAGGCGGCGATTTCCGCGCTCGACGGCCTGGGCGAGGGGGCGATCACGATTGCCGACCGCACCGTCACCGTGCTGCCCGGCGCCGCGATCTCGCCCGAGGCGCTCTCGGCAGCGGGCGATGCGCTGCGCCAGGCGCTGCCCGCGGGCTACCGTCTGTCGCTGATGCCGGTCCCGGTCGAGGGCGATGACGGCGAGCTGCCGCGGCTGAGCCTCAGCCGCAGCGCCGACGGCCCGGTCACCCTGCGCGGCCCGCTGTCCTCGGCCCGCGACGAGGCGGTTCTGGCCAGCCTCGCCGCCGCGCGCTTCGGCGCCGACAGCCTGACCCGCGTGATCAGCCTGGGCGACGACCTTCCGCAGGGCTGGGACCTGCGCGCGCTGGCCGCGACCGAGGCGCTGTCGGCGCTGAGCGAGGGCCGGGTGGAAATGACCCCCGAGGCGATCACGGTGACCGGCAGTTCCGCGCAGGAGGACGCCGTGCAGGCGATCACTGCCGAACTGCGCCGCACGCTGGGCCAGGAGGCGGTGTTCTCCGTCGACGTGGCCTATGCGCCGCCGCCGCCCGAGCAAGAGGCCGGGCCGTCGCCCAAGGCCTGCGTCGAGGCGGTGAACGGCATCCTGCTGGACGACCGCATCGATTTCGACCCGGGCTCGGTGGAGCTGGGCAAGGCAGGCCTGGAGACTGTCGACCGCATCGCCGAGGTGCTGCGCGGCTGCCCGGACGTGCCGATGGAAATCGGCGGCCATACCGACAGCCAGGGCCGCGAGGAAATGAACCAGCTGCTCAGCCAGGCGCGCGCCGAGGCGGTGCTGCAGGCGCTGGCCGGGCGCCGGGTGCTGACTTCGCAGCTGACCGCGAAGGGCTATGGCGAGAGCCAGCCGATCGCCGACAACGGCACCGAGGCGGGCCGCGAGGCGAACCGCCGCATCGCCTTCCGGCTGGTGGCGCCCGAGGAGCGGCAGGCAGAAGCAGAGGCATCCGAGGAGGCCGGGACCGATGGATCGAACTGAGACCCTTATCGCCATCATGGTGCTGCTGTTCGGCGCCTTCCTGCTGGGGTTCCTTACCCATTGGGTGGTGACGCGGCTGTCGCATGTCTCGGATGCCGAGCTGGGCCAGCTCGATTCGATGGCCGAAGAGCTGCACCGCGCCGAGGAACAGCGCGACGAGGCGCTGGCCCGGCAGCACCGGCTGGAGCACGAGCTGCGCTCGGGCACGGGCGAGCTGCGCTCGGACCTGGCGCGGATGGGCGAGGCGCTGCTGGAGGCGCGGGCCGAGGCGGACGAGCTGCGCGCCTATATCGAGGCGCAGAACATGCGCGGCGCCTGAGCGCCGGGGCTTCCTTCGCGGGGGGCGATTTCTTAACCTCTTTTCTGCCATGACTTGGCACGGCAGCCTCCCGCCGGGGCTGCGGTGAAGGGAGGACCGATGCCGAAGCTCGACCGATTCCTGCAGGCCCAGGAGCGCGACTATCCCGATGCGATGCAGGAGCTCCTGAGGGGGCACAAGGAAACCCACTGGATCTGGTACATCTTCCCGCAGCTGCGCGGGAACGGGCATTCCGAGAAGTCGATGTATTACGGGATCAAGGATCTGCAGGAGGCGCGGGACTACCTGCACAACCCCACGCTGGAGCTGCGCCTGCTGGCAGCGATGGACGCGATGATGTTCCACAAGGACCGCCCGGCGGCGGAGATCCTCGGCTCCACCGACGCGGCGAAGCTGCGCTCATGCGCGACGCTCTTCCATCTCGCCCGCCCCGAGGAGGCGATGTTCAAGGCGGTGCTGAAGACCTTCTTCAAGGGCGTGCCCTGTCCGCTGACGGTCAAGGCGGTCGACCAGTTCTCCTGAGCCGCGGCTATTTCTTCCCGATCTTCGGCTCGGTCCCCGCGATGATCCGCTCGATGTTGGGGCGGTGGCGGATGAAGACCAGAAGCGCCAGCACGATGCACAGCAGCGCCATGTCCGGCCGTCCCAGCGCCCAGGCCCAGACCGGCGAGAGCGCAGCGGCCGTCAGCGCCGAGAGCGACGAGATGCGCAGCAGCGCCGCGGTGGCCAGCCAGGTGGCGCAGGCGGCGAGGCCCACCGGCCAGGCCACGGCCAGCAGCGTGCCGAGGAAGGTCGCGACGCCCTTGCCGCCCTTGAATTTCAGGTAGACCGGGAAGCAATGGCCGAGAAAGGCCGCCGCGCCCGCGATCTGCGCGGCATCCTCGCCCCAGATCGCCCGCGCGATCAGCGCCGCCGCCGCCGCCTTGCCCGCGTCGAGCACCAGCGTCAGGAAGGCGGCGGGCTTGCTGCCTGTGCGCAGCACGTTGGTCGCGCCGATATTGCCCGAGCCGATCTTGCGCAGGTCGCCCAGTCCGAAGAGGCGCGCCATGACGATGCCGAAGGGCACCGAGCCCAGCAGGTAGCCGCAGAGCGCCGCCAGCTCCAGCCAAGGCAGCGGCGTGGTCAGCGGCGGCGTCATCGCGCGTAGACCCGCTTGCCGCCGACCCAGGTGCCCAGCACCCGGCCCTGCATCCGCTCTCCGTCGAAGGGCGTGTTCTTGGACTTCGAGTGCAGGGTCTCGCGGTCGAGCACGTAGGGCGCGTCCGGATCGAACAGCACCAGGTCGGCCGGTGCGCCGGCCGAGAGCCGCCCGCCGGGCAGGCCGAGCCGCCGCGCCGGGTTCAGCGACAGCGCCGCGAAGAGCTGCGGCAGGCCGAGATGGCCGCCGTGATAGAGCCGCAGCGAGGCAGGCAGCAGGGTTTCCAGCCCGACCGCGCCGGAGGCGGCAGCCTCGAAGGCCAGGCGCTTGCTTTCCTCGTCCTGCGGCGTGTGCATCGAGCAGATCACGTCGATCTGCCCGGCGGCGACAGCCTCGACCATCGCCATCCGGTCCTCTTCCGCCCGGAGCGGCGGCTTGACCTTGAAGAAGGTGCGGTAGCCCGAGACGTCGAACTCGTTCAGCGTCAGGTGGTGGATCGAGATGCCCGCGGTGATGTCGAGCCCGGCCTCGCGGCCGCGGGCCAGCGCCGGCAGCGCCGCGCGGGTGGTGATCTGGTCGATGTGATAGGCGGCGCGGGTCATCTCGACCAGCGCCAGGTCGCGTTCCAGCCCCATCCGCTCGGCCATCGGCGAGACAGCCGGGATGCCGTAGAGCGAGGCGAACTTGCCCGAGGTCGCCGCGGCGCCCTTGCTGAGGACCGGTTCCTGCACATGGCCCATGACCAGCGCGCCGAGGCTTTTCGCGTAGGTCAGCGCGCGGGAGAAGACCTTGGTGTCGGCGACGACGTGGTCGCCGTCGGAGAAGGCCACCGCGCCGGCATCGGCGAGGAAGCCGATCTCGGTCATCTCGCGGCCCTCGCGGCCCTTGGTCAGCGCCGCCATCGGCGCGATCCTGACCGGCGAGACCATGCGTGCCCGGCTCAGCGCGAAGCTCAGCACCTCGGGCGTGTCGATCGCGGGGGTGGTGTCGGCGCGGGTGACCATGGTGGTGACGCCGCCCGCCGCCGCGGCGAGGCCGGCGGAGCGGAAGCTTTCCTTGTGGCGCTCGCCCGGCTCGCCGACCTTGACGCCGAAATCGACGATGCCGGGGGCGAGGCAGGCGCCGCCGCAATCGAGGCGCCCGGCCTCGGGGAAGGCGCCGTCGTGCAGCGCGCCGGGAACGAGCTCGGCAATGGCGCCGTCCCGGATCAGCAGCGCGCCGGGCCCGTCATGGCCGGTCGCCGGATCGATCAGGCGGGCATTGTGCAGAAGCGTCGGGCGGGGGGTGTCTGTCTGGGTCACGGGGCTCGGTCGCTCGGGTCTCGGGGATGGCGGGTGCCGCGCCCCCTGATCGGGCACCGGGCGGCCCGCGTCAAGGTCCGGCGTCCATCTCGGCGCCATCGCGCAGCTGCGCGCGCTGCACCTGCCGGGCGAGATCGTAGACCTTGCGCGCCTCGGCGATGCGGCGGAACCCGGCGGTGCGCCGCCCCGAGACCAGCACCGAGCCGGGCGGTCCCTCTTCGTAGATCAGCCCGGTCTCGGGCAGGATCGGCCAGTCGCGCAGCCGCTTGCGCCCGAAGGCGTCTGTCGCCACCAGCATCCGCTGGCTGGTCAGCGTGTACCAGCTGCGCGACCGTTCGTAGGCGTCGAGCAGCATGTCGCCCACTGCCGCCCGCGCGCCCACCGCGACGAAGGCCAGCCCGAAGACCGCCGGGACCAGCCCCATCAGGTCGCCTTCGGAGAGCTGCACCAGCCCCAGGCCGCAGACCGACATGCCGACCGTGGCGAAGACCGCGCCGACCAGCAGCTTGGCAGGCTTCACCCCGCGCAGCTCGATCCGCCCGTCGGGCTGGCCCTGCCAGAGGATGCGCTCGCCGGGATTGAGCAGTCCCGACCAGGGATCGTGTTCCATTGCCGTCTCCATCTCCGCACCCTGACGGGATAGGCAAGCATCGGCCCGGCGCAAAGCGGGGAATTGACGCGATTGCCGCGCAACGCGGCGCGGCGGCGGAAAAAAGTGAGGCGACCGGCGACGGAATGTATGGAATCATCCGTTAGCTTTGGTACGGCGCACACCGCGGCGCCGCGGGCAAAATTTGGCGGGCCGGCATGCGGCCCGGTGCAGCACAGGGTGACGGATGGGTTTTCTGCGCAGGATCATGGTCGGGCTGGTGCTGATGGCGCTGTCGCTCGGGGCGCTGTCGCTGGCGGTCTACAAGGTCGTGGGCGCGGTCCGGGCCGCGATGACCGACGAGGCGCCGGTGCGCCCGCCGCGCGAGGTGGTGCGCAGCGTCAATGTCGTGCCCTATGCCACCGGCGAGCATCGGCCGGTGCTGACCACCTACGGCCAGATCCAGTCGCGCCGCACGCTGGAGATCCGCGCGACCGCGGGCGGCACGGCGGTGGAACTGGCGCCGGAATTCGAGGAAGGCGGCCGCGTCTCGGAAGGCCAGCTGCTGGTGAAGATCGACCCGGCTCCCGCGCAGGCGGAGCTGGATGTCGCGCGGGCGGATCTGGCCGAGGCGGAGGCCGACCTGCGCGATGCGGAGCGCAGCCTCGACCTGGCGAAGGAGGATCTCGCCGCCGCCGAGGAGCAGTACCAGCTGCGCCAGAAGGCGCAGGTGCGCCAGCAGGATCTGGTGGGCCGCGGCGTCGGCTCCGCCGCGCTGGTCGAGGAGGCGGCGCTGAGCGCGTCCTCGGCGCGCCAGGCCGAGGTTTCCGCGCGCCAGGCGCTGGCCACGGCCGAGGCGCGGATCGACACCGCGCGCAGCGTGCGCACGCGGGCGGAGATCGCCGTGTCCGAAGCGGCGCGGACCCTGTCCGAGACCGAGATCCGGGCGCGTTTCGCCGGCACGCTGAGCGGCGTGACGCTGGTCGAGGGCGGGCTGGTCAGCAGCAACGAGATGCTGGCCGAGCTGGTCGATCCCGACACGCTGGAGGTGGCCTTCCGGCTGTCGACGGCGCAGCATGCGCGGCTGCTCGATGCCGACGGGCGGCTGATCGGCCTGCCGGTCAGCGCGGTGCTCGACGTGGCAGGGCTGGAACTGTCGGTGCCGGGCGTGATCGACCGCGAGGCGGCGGTGGTGGGCGACGGCCAGACCGGGCGGCTGGTCTATGCCCGGCTCGAGCGCGCCTCCGGGCTGCGCCCCGGCGATTTCGTCACCGTCAAGGTCGAGGAGCCGCTGCTGCAGGACGTGGCCGAGCTGCCCTCGACGGCGCTGGGTCCCAACGGCACGGTGCTGGCGCTGGGGGCGGAGGACCGGCTCGAGGAGGTGCCGGTGGAACTGCTGCGGCGGCAGGAGGACACCGTTCTGGTGCGCGCGGCGCTGGAGGGCCGCATGGTCGTTTCCGAGCGCACGCCGCTGCTCGGCGCCGGGCTGAAGGTCCGCGCCGCCGCGCCGGAGCCGGAGGCCGGTGCCGCGGCGGTGCCGGAGGCCGGTGCCGCGGCGGTGCCCGAGATGCTGGTGCTCGACCCCGAGCGCCGCGCGCGGCTGGTGGCCTTCGTCGAGGGCAGCACCACCATGCCGGGCGAGATGAAGTCCCGCATCCTCACCCAGCTGGAGGCCGACACGGTCCCCGCCCAGGTCGTGGAGCGGCTGGAAAGCCGCATGGGCAGCTGAGGTCGCGCTGATGGGGGGGATCCTGGGCTATTTCACCCGCCACGCCACTGCCGCCAACCTGGTGCTGGTGCTGATGGTGGTCTTCGGGCTGGCGGCGCTGCCGCAGATGCGGGCGCAGTACTTCCCCGATGTCGTGGTCGACGAGATCGATGTGGACATCGCCTGGGACGGAGCCGGGCCCGAGGATGTCGACCGCGCGGTGATCGAGCCGGTGCTGCCGGCGCTGATGGCGGTGGAGGGGCTGGCCACGGCGTCGAGCCGCGCCTCCGAGGGCAAGGCGAAGATCGAGCTGGAATTCGAGCCCGGCTGGGACATGGAGCGCGCGGTCGCCGACGTGAAGGCGGCGGTGGACGGTGTGACGACCCTGCCCGAGGATTCCGATCCGCCGGAGGTGACGCGCAGCGTCTGGCGCGACCGGGTAACCGACGTGGTGATCTCGGGGCCGGTCGGGGTCGACCAGCTGGCGCGCTTCGCCGACGAATTCACCCAGCGGCTGTTTTCCGAGGGAGTCACCCGCACCACGATCCGCGGCGTGGCCGCGCCGCAGACGGTGGTGGAGGTGCGCACGCTGGACCTGATGCGCCACGACATCACCATGGCGGAGCTGGCCCGCGTCATCGAGGTCGCCGCGGACACCACGCCCGCGGGCGACGTCACCGGTGCGAATGCCCGCGTCCGCACCGGCACGGAACGGCGTGCCGCCGACCAGGTGGCGGGCGTTCCGATCAAGATCCTCGACGACGGCTCGGCCCTGACCGTGGGCGACGTCGCCACCGTGCGGCAGGAGGGACCCGACCGCGCCCGCAGCTATTTCGTGGACGGCAATCCGGCGATCTCGATCCGCGTCGACCGCTCGCCCCAGGGCGATGCGATCGCCATCCAGCGCCAGGTCGAGGCGGCGGCGGAGGCGATGAAGACCGGGCTGCCGCCGGAGATGAGGATCGACCTGATCCGCACCCGCGCCGAGCAGATCACCCAGCGGCTGGAGATCCTGGTCTCGAACGGTCTGCAGGGCCTGGCGCTGGTGCTGATCCTGCTCTTCCTCTTCCTCAACGCGCGCACTGCGCTCTGGGTGGCGGCGGGCATTCCGGTGTCCATGCTGACCGCGCTGGGGCTGATGTGGGCGGGCGGGCTGACGCTCAACATGATGTCGCTCTTCGGGCTGATCATCACGCTGGGCATCGTCGTCGATGACGCGATCGTCGTGGGGGAGCATGCCGACTACCGCTACCGCCATCTGGGCGAGGGGCCCTACGGATCGGCCGAGCGCGCGGCCCGGCGAATGTTCCTGCCGGTGCTCTCGGCCACGCTGACCACCGTCATCGCGTTCTTCGGCCTGACGGCCATCGGCGGCCGCTTCGGCGAGATGATCAGCGACATTCCCTTCACCGTGATCGCCGTGCTGCTGGCCTCCCTGGCCGAATGCTTCCTGATCCTGCCGAGCCACATGGCGCATGCGCTTGCCGCCGGGGACGGCGGGCTCATTCCCTGGTACGACCGGCCGTCGCATTGGGTGAACAAGGGCTTCGGCCGGCTGCGCGACGGCGCCTTCCGCCGCTTCGTCGCGCTGGTGCTGCGCGGGCGCTACGTCGTGGTCTCGGCGGCGCTGCTGCTCCTGGCGACGCAGATCGTGCCGCTGATCTCCGGCGAGCTGCGCTGGCGGTTCTTCTCGCCGCCCGAGCAGGCCTCGGTCGACGGCAATTTCGCGATGATGCCGCTGGCCACGCGCGGCGACAGCTTCGCCCAGATGCGCGAGCTCGAACGCGCCGTCGCCAAGGTCGGCGCCGATCTGCAGGCGGAATACGGCGTGAACCCGGTGACCTATGTCGTGACCGAGGTGGGCGGGAATACCGGCCGCGGGCTGGAGGGCACCGAGAACACCGATGCCGACCTGCTGGGCTCGATCGCCATCGAGCTCGTGGACCGCGACGCGCGGCCCTTCGATGCCTCGCTGTTCGTGTCGCGGCTGCAGGCGGAGGCGCGGCAGCTGCCGCTCGCCGAGACGCTCAGCTTCCGCTCCTGGCGCTACGGCTCGGGCTCCGACAACCTGGACGTCCAGCTCTACGGCGCCGACCTGCGGCAGCTGAAGATCGCCGCGGAGGCGCTGAAGGCGCGGCTGGCGCAATATCCCGAGATCAGCTCGATCCAGGACAACCTGCCTTTCGACAAGGACCAGTACGTGCTGGATCTGACCTCCAAGGGCCGGGCGCTGGGCTTCACCACCGAGGAGCTGGGCCAGGTGCTGCGCAACCGCCTGAACGGGATCGAGGCCGCGACCTATCCGGCGGGGCTGCGCACCGGCACCATCCGGGTCGAGCTTCCCGAAGGCGAGCGGGCCGCGGATTTCCTCGATTCGATGATGCTGAAGGCAGGTTCCGGGCAGTACGTGCCGCTGACGGATCTGGTGACGGTGACGCGCGAGGGCGGCTTCGGCACGATCCGGCGCGAGGACGGGCTGGCGGTGCTGTCGGTGACCGGCAACCTCTCGGATGACGACCCGGCGCGCGCCTCGGTGATCGAGGCGGAGCTGCGCGACGAGCTGCTCCCGGCCTTTGCCGAGACCGCCCAGGTGAACTACCGCTTCGCCGGGATGGCGGCGGACGAGGCGCGCTTCCTCGCCGATGCCGAGACCGGTTTCATCCTGTGCCTGCTGGGCATCTACCTGGTGCTGGCCTGGATCTTCGCAAGCTGGACGCGGCCGCTGGTGATCATGGCGATCATCCCCTTCGGGCTGGTCGGCGCCTTCTGGGGCCACCGGATCTGGGACATGTCGGTGTCGATGTTCTCGGTGATCGGGCTGATCGGCATGACCGGGATCATCATCAACGATTCCATCGTGCTGATCTCCTCGATCGACGAGCGCGCGCGCTCGCGCGGGCTGGTTCCGGCGATCCTCGACGGCACGGCGGAGCGGCTGCGCCCGGTGCTGCTGACCACGCTGACCACGGTGCTGGGTCTGGCGCCGCTGATGTACGAAAGCTCGCGCGCCGCCGAGTTCCTGAAGCCCACGGTGATCACGCTGGTCTACGGGCTCGGCTTCGGCATGGTGCTGGTGCTGCTGCTGGTGCCCGCGCTGCTGGCGATCGGGCTCGACCTGCGCCAGGCGCTGGCCAGCCAGCGCCGTGCGCTCGACCGCCGCTCCGGACCCGGCCGTGCGGTGGCCGCGCTCTATGCCGTTCTGGCGGCGGGCTGGTTCTGGGCGACGCTGGGCAGCCGGATGATCTCCGGCGCCTCGCCGGCGATGGCGCATCTGGGGCTCGGCCAGGGGCTCGGCGCGACCTACCTGGTCTTCGCCGCGGGCGCCGCGGCGGTCGGGCTGGCGGTGCTCGCGGGGGCGGCGGCGGTGCTTGCCCTGGCCCGGCGCCGCCCGGCCTGAGCCTGCAGGCTGGGCAGGCACGGCCGGGCGCGGCGCGCGCTTGGGCAGCGGGCACCGGCCTTAATCACTTCTTCGTGTGGCCGTGCAAGCCTGTTGGTGGGGTAAGCTCGGCGTCGGATCATCGATCTGCCGTAGGAAGGAAGGAGCCATGCCGATGCGTCTGACCTCGATGTTGCGGAGCCTCGGCCTGCTGGCCGCGCTGGGGCTCGCCGCCCCGGCAAGCGCGCAGGACGTGGAACTGGAGCTGGTGCTGCTCGCCGATGCTTCCGGGTCCATCGACCGTTCCGAAACCCAGTTCCAGCGCGAGGGCTATGCCGCCGCGATGACCTCCGACGCGGTGCTCGACGCGATCTCCAAGACCGCCTACGGGGTGATCGCGGTGACCTACGTCGAATGGGCCAGCGCCGGGGAGGAGGACGTGGTCGTGCCCTGGATGCTGGTCGACGGCCCGGAAAGCGCGGCGAGCTTCGCCGAGGCGCTTCTGGCGCCGCCGCGCCGCGCCTTCGGGCGCAACGCCATCGGCTCGGCGCTGCTGACCGGGATGGCCCTGATCCAGAACAACGAATACGAGGGCTGGCGCAAGGTGATCGACTTCTCGGGCGACAGCGCCAACAGCTGGAACGGCCCGCCGGTCGATGCCGCCCGCGCCGAGGTGCTGGCCGCGGGCATCACCATCAACGGGCTGGCGATCCTCTGCCGCAGCTGCAACGGCCGTCCGGCCAGCAGCGACCTGGAGCGCCAGTACCGCGAGCGGATCATCGGTGGCCCGGGCGCCTTCGTCGTGACTGCCGAAAGCCGCGACACCTTCGCCATGGCGGTGCGCCGAAAGCTGATCCTGGAGATCGGCGGGATCCATGGCGGGACGACCTTTGCCGGGGACATTCCCCGCTAGCGGGCGGAGGCTCCCGGCCGCGCGCGCGCCGCCAGCCGCCGCCTGCGGCGGCCGGGCCCTGCGCAGGCGGATGTGCGTCCATGGCGCTGACAATCTGCCGGTTGCCATCGGCGCGGAGGCAGGGAGAGGCACTGACAGTTGCGGCGCCCGATGTCCGCGGAGACGGGTTGCGCGCGGGCAGTTAGTCTCCGGCCCTTCCTGCCCGGTTGCCGGGACCGCGTTTCTCCGCGCGGGGCGGAAACTCCGGATGGCGGTCCTGCGGATTGCGGTGTCCCCGGTTGCCCGGGCGGAGGAGCGGCAGCTGCCCGACACCGACTTTCCGTCGTCCGAGGCGTTCCGGAGGTCTTGCACACGACCTTCCCGGTCGGCCCGGAGCGGGCTGCGGTCCTTCTGCCAGTCCTTCGTTCGGCATGCAGCCCGTCCTCCGCTGCCAAGGTCCCATTCCGGGCACCTGGCGGGCTGCCAGCTGTCTCGTTTCGCGGGATCGCGGGGACACGCCCCGGTGCCGCTCCGCTTGCCATGGCCGTCATCTGCCGCCCCGTGCTGCTGCGCGAGGCGCCGGAGATGCGGGACCCGCTGCCATATGCTGCCAGGGTGACTGCAACGGTCTTTCGGAAGCCGGAGCATCGGGGAGGGCCGGAGGAGCTGCCCGGGCCCGGGAGCGAATTGGGGTGACTGACGCGGGGCGGCCCGCTCGGAGCCGGTCATGGCAAAGGCGCGCGAGGTCTTCTGGGCGTGGAGCGGCGTCTGGTGCGATGCTCCGGCGCGCCGCGGACCGGGCCGGTTGGGGCAGGTTCCGTCCGGTGGAGCGCGGCGTCCGGCCAGCGGTCTGCTCTCCCGGAAAGGGACTCGATCGCGGCAGCCCCTGTGTCCCGGCGGCCGGGCGGGGGCGGCGATCCATGCTCCGGGAAGGCGCCGCTCCGTCCGCCCTGCCGGGGCGGCCGGGATGGCATGGCCGGGACCTTTGCCGGCCATGCCCGAGGTTCAGCCAGCAGCGGCCGGTTCCGATCCGCCGGGCAATCGCCTGCCGCAATGGGGCCAGGTGCCGCCGCAGTCCGGCGCGGCGGTGAGTCGGCCGGCGGTGCCCCGGAGGGGGCGGCTTGCATGCCGCGCTGCGGCAGGCGAGAAGGGCGGCAGGCCGGGGGATGTTCCGGTCCCAGCCGAAGGACCGCCCATGCCCAATCTCCAATATGTCCTCGTCATGCTCGCCGCGGGGATCGGCGTGCCGGTGCTGGCGGCGCTGAATGCCCAGCTGGGGCAGCGGCTGGGGTCGCCGGCCGCCGCCTGCGCCGTGCTGTTCGTGGTGGGCTTCGCCGTTGCCGCCGCCGTGACGCTGGCAACTGGGCCGGGCGCGCTGCGCCGCCTCGCCGCGCAGCCGCCCTACCTGTTTCTCGGCGGCACGCTGGTCGCCTTCTACATCCTGTCGGTGACCTATATTGCCCCGGCCTTCGGGCTGGGCAACGCGATCCTCTGCGTGCTGTTCGGCCAGATCCTCTCGGCGGCGCTGATCGACCATTTCGGCCTGTTCGGTGCGGTGCCGAAGCCGCTGGGGCTGCAGCGCGCGGGCGGGCTGGCGGTGATGGCCGCCGGGCTGGTTCTGGCGCTCAGGGCCTGAGGTCAGACCAGCCGCGGCGCCTCGGTGACGCGGCCCTGGTCGAGCCGGATCACCCGGTCCATCCGCGCCGCCAGCTCCGGGTTGTGGGTGGCGATCAGTGCCGCGCTGTCGCTGTCGCGCACCACGCGCATCATCACCTCGAAGACCTGGTCGGCGGTCTCGGGATCGAGATTGCCGGTCGGCTCGTCGGCCAGGAGCAGGCTCGGCCGGTTGGCCAGCGCGCGCGCCAGCGCGACGCGCTGCTGCTCGCCGCCCGAAAGCTGCGAGGGGCGGTGGTCCTTGCGGTGGGACAGCCCGACCTCGGCCAGCAGCGCCCCGGCGCGGATCAGCGCGTCGCCGCGCGAGCGGCTCTCGGCCATCTGCGGCAGGGCGACGTTCTCGGCCGCGGTGAATTCAGGCAGCAGGTGGTGGAACTGGTAGACGAAGCCGATCTCTGAGCGCCGCGCGGCGGTGCGCTGCCGTTCGCTGCGGCCGTTCATGGCGACCCAGCCGAGCCAGACCTCGCCCGCATCGGGCCGGTCGAGCAGCCCGGCAATGTGCAGCAGCGTCGATTTTCCTGCCCCGGACGGCGCCATCAGGGCCACCATCTCGCCCGCATTCACGGTCAGCGAGGCCTCGTTCAGAACCTGCACCTCGCGCGGCGTGCCGGGGGCGTAGATGCGGGAGACGTTCTCGAGCTTGAGGACCTGGTCATTCATAGCGCAGCGCATCCACCGGGTTCATCCGCGCCGCGCGGCGGGCGGGAAAGATCGTGACGACGAAGGACATGCCCAGCGACAGCGCCACGGCCGAGAGCACGTCCCCGGCCTGCAGCTTGGCGGGCAGGTAGTAGATGCCGCGGATCGACGGGTCCCAGACGCCGCCGCCGGACAGCGCGTTCACCGCGGCGAAGATCGGGTCGATGTAGATCGCGAAGAGGCAGCCGAGCGCCACCCCCGCCAGCGTGCCGGCGATGCCGGTGAAGGCGCCGCAGAGGAAGAAGATCCGCAGGATGGCGCCCTCGGTCAGCCCGAGCGTGCGCAGGATGCCGATGTCGCGGCCCTTGTTCTTCACCAGCATGATCAGCCCCGAGACGATGTTCATCGTGGCGATCAGCACCAGCACCGAGAGGATCACGAACATCACGTTGTCCTCGACGGTCAGGGCGCGCAGGAAGGCGCCGGAGGCCTCGCGCCAGGTGTAGAGCACCTCGTTCTCGCCGAGCTGGTCCCAGAGGTCCGGCAGGATGCGGTCGATGTTCTCGGGATCGGCGACCATGACCTCGATCCGGTCGGCCACGCCCTCGCGGTTGAAATAGCCCTGCGCCTCGGCGAAGGGCATGTAGACCCGCACCTGGTCGATGTCGTAGCGCCCGGCCGAGAAGATGTAGGCGACGTCGAAGGTGCCGACGCGCGGCGAGGTGCCGAAGGGGGTCCTGGCGCCCTCGGGCGAGATCAGCTTGATCCGGTCGCCCACCGTCGCGCCGAGGCTGCGCGCGACGCCCGAGCCGATGGCGATGCCCTGGTCGAACTTGTCCAGGTCGCCATAGCCGGTCCCGGGGTCGATGATGCGCGGCAGGCTGTCGAGATCGTGGCGGGCGATGCCGGTGACCTGGACGCCGGCGTTGCGGCCCTCGAAGCTGGCGATCACCTGTCCGGTCACCACCGGCGCGGCCGAGACCACGCCGGGCACGCCGCGCAGCTTCTCCGAGATCGCGCCGTAATCCTTCAGCGTGTCGTCGCCCTTGCCGTTCTCGTCGTACTCGG
The DNA here is from genome assembly GCF_013184745.1 of Mangrovicoccus sp. HB161399. Classification (GTDB taxonomy): domain Bacteria; phylum Pseudomonadota; class Alphaproteobacteria; order Rhodobacterales; family Rhodobacteraceae; genus Mangrovicoccus. The sequence continues at coordinate 208,151 of NZ_JAATVU010000001.1, read as the reverse complement.
TGACGCCGTAGACGGTGACATGCGGGTTGGCGCCCAGGATCGTGTCGACGAATTCGGCGCGGAAGCCCGCGCGCACGGCCAGGGTGGCGATCAGGGCGAAGACCGCCAGGGTGATGCCGACCAGGCTGATCCAGGTCATCACGCTGACCCCGCCCTCGGCACGTTTGGCGCGCAGGTAGCGCCATGCGATCATCCGCTCATGGGCGGAAAACGGGACTGTCATGCTGTGTCGGGGCTCCGGCGGTTCACGGGCGGAACCTGTGTCATGGACTGCGGGAGGTCAAGCCGCGGGGGCGAGGTGCCGCGGGGCACCGGCGGCGCTCAGCCGGCCGGGCAGCCCATGGTCTCGGCGGCGCCGTTGCGGCCCAGCACGGTGATCCGCAGCTTGGAGCGGTCGAGCGCGAAGGGCGCGGCCTCCGGCGGCACGAGGTCGGCGGTGGCGGTCAGGCTGTTGCCCCGGCGGGAGACTTCCGGCTCGGAAACCCAGATCTCGCCGCTGTCGCCCAGTTCCATCACCGCGATCTCCGCGCCGCCCTGCGGCGGCAGCGCCAGCGAGGCGGTGACCCGCAGCCCGTCCTTGATCGGCGCGACCTTGCAGCTGGCCGAGGAAATGCGGCTGCGGTCCGGCTGTTCGGCCATCGCGCGGCGGATCGCATCGGGGGCGGCGAGGTTGCTGTCGAAATAGGCCTGGTTCACGGCGACGCAGATGTCGCGGCAGAGCCCCAGCTCGGCCGTGCCCGCGACGGTCACGGGCTTGGACGCATCGGCCGGGAACAGCTCCACCGGCAGCACGATCTCGCCGGAATAGCCCAGCGTGCGCTGGCCGAAGGTCTCGAAGATCTCGGGTCGGGGCCAGTGCAGCCGCACCGCCTTGAGGTTCTTCGACGCGCTCCAGTCGAAGCGCGGCGGCACGCCGACATCGCCGGGGCTGCGCCAGTAGGTCTTCCAGCCGTCGGCCACCTGGATGCGCAGCCCTGCCATCACCGTGCCGTCGGGCGTGACCCAGCCGTCGACCACGTCGACATGGACGAGGTCGTTGTGGTCCGCCGCGGCGGGAAGGGCAGCAGCGAGCGAGGCGCAGAACGCAAGGCAGAATCGGGCAAGGGCAGCTTTCATGGGAGGCCTGATTAACAGAATCCGCACCATAGCGAACTCACATTCCGGTTAGGGTTGTGTCACCTGTGGCGCCGTCGCACTTGATGAAACGGCCAAGCGCTGCCACTTTGGATGCATGGATGATCCCGAAGACTTCGATCTCAGCGGCAAGGTGCTTATCGCCATGCCCGGCATGGGCGATCCCCGTTTCGAGAAAACGGTGATCTTCCTCTGCGCCCATTCCCCGGACGGGGCGATGGGACTGATCTTCAACAAGCCCGCGTCCGACGTGAGCTTCTCCGAGCTGCTGGAGCGGCTGGAGATCACGCCGGTGGCGGGAGCGGCGTCCCCGGCGATCTTCGTCGGCGGACCGGTGGAACATGCGCGCGGCTTCGTGCTGCATACCGCCGATTATTCGGCGGAGAACACGACGCTGAAGGTGGACGACCATTTCGGCATGACCGCGACGGTCGACGTGCTGGAGGACATCGCCCGCGGTTTCGGTCCGAACTCGGCGCTGCTGGCGCTCGGCTATTCGGGCTGGGGGCCGGGGCAGCTGGAGGACGAGATCGCCGAGAACGGCTGGCTGGTCTGCGACGCGGATGACGCGCTGGTCTTCGGCACCGATCCCGAAAGCAAGTGGCAGGCGGCCCTGTCGCGCCTGGGCGTCGATCCCTTCACGCTGTCTGCGGATGCGGGCCACGCGTGACGCCGATCGACATGACCTTGACGGCCGCGCGGGTGCTGACCCCCGCCGGGCCGGAAGAGACGCCGCTCGCCATCGCGGGCGGCGTTGTCGTCGACGCGCCGGCGGGGCGCGAGGTGGCGCTGTCGGGCTGCACGGTGCTTCCGGGGATCGTCGACCTGCATGGCGACGGGTTCGAGCGGCATCTGGCGCCGCGGCGCGGCCTGGTGTCCGACCTGGCCCGCGGTCTCTCGGCGCTGGATGCCGAGCTGGCGGCGAGCGGGATCACGACGGCAGTGCTGGCGCAGTTCTGGTCCTGGGAAGGCGGCATGCGCAGCCCGGATTTCGCGCGGAAGCTGGCGGCGTCGCTGGCAGAGGCACGGCCGCATCTCCTGACCGACATGGTGATCCAGCTGCGGCTGGAAACGCATCTCGTCGGCCAGTTCGCCGAGGTGGCGGAGTTCGTCGAGCGCCACGGCATCGGCTATGTCGTCTACAACGACCACCTGCCGCACGAGGCGCTGAGGAAGGGTCGCAACCCGCCGAGGCTGACCGGCCAGGCGCTGAAGAGCGGGCGCAGCCCCGAGGCGCATCTTGCGCTCATCCGCGAGCTGGCGGCGCGCGGCCCGGAGGTGCCGGGCGCGCTGGCCGAGCTGTCGCAGCGCTTCGCCGCGATGGGCGTGCAGCTTGGCAGCCATGACGATCCGGACCCGGAGCGGCGCGCCATGATGCGGGGCCTGGGCGTGCGGATTTCCGAATTCCCCGAGACGATGGAGGCGGCCCGCGCTGCGCGGGACGCAGGCGATGCGGTGATCCTCGGCGCGCCGAACGTCGTGCGCGGCGGCTCCCATGCCGGCAAGATGGATGCCCGCGCGGCGGTGGCCGAGGGTTTCTGCGACGCGCTGGTCTCGGACTACCACTACCCGGCGCCTGCCGCCGCTGCGGCGGCGCTCGATCCGGCGGGCGGCGGGGCAGGGGCATGGGACCTGCTGTCGGCGGGACCGGCGCGGATCATGGGCTGGACCGACCGCGGCATCCTCGCGCCGGGGCAGCGGGCCGACCTGGCGATTCTGGGCCCCTCCGGCCAGATCGAGGCCGCCATCGCGGCCGGGCGCATCGCCTTTGCCCGCGGCGCCGTGGCCCAGGCGCTTTTCGGCTGAGATCCCCGGGCCGGTTCCGGCTTTTACTTGCCGATTGCGCCGCATTGCCCGCCTGAAATTCGGGCGGGGGCGGAATTCCGTGGCGTTGCCTTGCCGAAAAGCGCTTGCATCGCATTTTCAACGTATATCGGATGCAGGGATGCTTCGGCGGGCCGGAAGAGCCCGCCAGGCTGACAGGGATTATCAGGGAGATACCCATGACGCTCAACACGGTGCTGCGCCTGACCGCCGCCACGCTTGTCCTCGGTGCGGGCCTGCCGGCCTTTGCCGCCGATCCGCAGGAGGGCGAGACGCTGGCCGAAAGCCAGACCTTCACCTACCGCCTGCTCGACGAGGTGCCGACGCTCGACCCCCAGCTGAACGAGGACGTCTCGGGCTCGAACGTGCAGCGCGACCTGTTCGAGGGGCTGATGAACCAGGATGCCCAGGGCAACCTGGTGCCCGGGGTGGCCACGGGCTACACCGCGACCGACGGGAACAAGACCTATGTCTTCACCCTGCGCGAGGAGGCGAAATGGTCGAACGGCGATCCGGTGACGGCACAGGACTTCGTCTATGCCTGGCGCCGCGCGATCGACCCGGCGACCGCCTCGCCCTATGCCTGGTTCGTCGAGATGACGACGATGACCAACGCCTCGAAGATCCTGGCGGGCGAGCTGCCGCCCGAGGAGCTGGGCGTCGAAGCGGTGGACGACCACACGCTGAAGGTCACGCTGGAGGAGTCGATCCCGTATTTCGCGGCGATGACCACGACCTCGACGCTGTTCCCTGCGCCGCAGGCGACCATCGAGAAATTCGGCAGCGAATGGACCCGTCCGGGCAACATGGTCTCGAATGGCGCCTATGTGCTCAGCGAGCACGTTCCGAACGAGTACCACAAGCGGATCAAGAACGATCAGTACTGGGATGCCGGCAACGTCCACATCACCGAAGTGACCGGCCTGGTGATCAATGACGTGAACCAGGCGCTGACCCGCTACCTCGCGGGCGAGCTGGACATGATCGAGCCGCTTCCCGCAGGCCAGTTCCCGGAGCTGAAGGAGAAGTATCCGGACCAGGCGACCTCCGTGCCGCGGCTCTGCAACTACTACTACACCTTCAACATGACCGACAGCGCCAACCCCGCGCTGAAGGACGTGCGGGTGCGCGAGGCGATGAGCTATGCCATCGACCGCGACGTGATCGTCAATGCCGTGCTCAAGGGCGGGCAGTCCCCGGCCTACATCTTCACGCCGCCCTTCACCGCCGGCTTCGAGGCGGAGGAACCCGCCTACCAGGCGATGACCCAGAAGGAGCGCGACGCCGAGGCGGTCCGGCTGATCGAGGAGGCGGGCTACGGCAAGGACCACCCGCTGACGCTGCGGCTGATCTACAACACGGACGAGAACCACAAGAAGATCGCCACGGTCATGGCGCAGATGTGGAAGCAGAAGCTCGGCATCGACGTGACCATGCAGAATTTCGAGTGGAAGACCTTCCTCGAGATCCGCAAGCAGCAGGATTTCGACGTCGCCCGCGGCGCCTGGTGCGGCGACTACAACGAGGCCTCGACCTTCCTTCAGCTGATGGTGTCGGACAACTCGCAGAATGACGGCCGCTTCGCCAATGACGAGGTGGACGCGCTGATGATGGAGTCGAAGACCATGGCGGATCCGAACCCGAACTACGCCAAGGTCGAGGAAATCCTCGAGCAAGAGGTGCCGGTGATCCCGGTCTACCACTATGCCAACGTGTTCATGCTGAACGCGGCCATCAAGGGCTGGCCCTACGAGAACGTGGAGAACAACTGGTACTCCAAGGACTTCTACAAGGTCGCCGAATAAACGCCACGGGCCCCGCCCTGCGGGGCCCCAGCTCCGGAAAGCTCCATGATTTCCTACATTCTCAGGCGGCTGCTCGTCGCCGTTCCGACGATTCTTGTCCTGATCGTCCTGTCCTTCCTGATGATGCACTATGCGCCCGGCGGTCCCTGGACCTCGGAACGCGCCTTCCCGCAGGCGGTGATCGACGCGCTGAATGCCAAGTACGGGCTCGACAAGCCGCTGGTCAGCCAGATCGCCAGCTACACCTGGAACATCGTCGCGCATTTCGATTTCGGCCCCTCGCTCTACTACAAGGACCGCTCGGTTGCCGACCTGATCGCCCAGGGCTTTCCCGTGACGCTGACCTACGGGTTCTGGTCCTTCGTGGTCGCCGTGGCGGTCGGCGGCTCGCTCGGGGTCGCGGCGGCGGTCTGGCACAACAGCTGGCTCGACTACCTCGCCGTGGGCATCTCCATCGGCGCGCAGGTGCTGCCGAACTTCGTGATGGCGCCGATCCTGGTGCTGGTCTTCACGCTCTGGCTCGGCTGGCTGCCGGGCGGCGGCTGGCAGGGCGGGGCGTTTCCCTATGTCGTCATGCCGGTGATCGCGCTGTCGACCAGCTTCATGGCCTCGATCGCGCGGATCACCCGCAGTTCCATGCTGGAGGTGCTGAACGCGGGCTTCATCCGCACCGCGCGGGCCAAGGGCCTGCCGATGCGGCGGATCGTGCTGCGCCATGCGCTGAAGCCCGCGCTGCTGCCGGTGATCTCCTATCTCGGCCCGGCCTTCGTCGGCATGATCACCGGCTCCGTGGTGATCGACATCTATTTCTCCACCGGCGGGATCGGCCAGTATTTCGTCAATTCGGCGCTGAACCGCGACTACTTCGTCATCATGGGCGTGACGATCCTGACCGGTGCGCTGACCGTCCTGTTCAACCTCGTGGTCGACATCCTCTACGCGTGGATCGACCCGAAGATCCGCTATTGAGGAGGCAGCCATGGCAGTCCTGATCGGACGCGCGCGGGCGCGCTCCATGCCGGCGGGGCGGTCGCTCTGGAGCGACGCGCGCCACCGCTTCTTCAAGAACCGCGCCGCGGTGGCGAGCCTCGTCATCCTCGCGCTCGTGGCCGGTTTCGCCGCTTTTGGCGGGCTGGTCGCGCAATGGTCGAACGAGGATATCGACTGGGCGGTGCTGGGCGACGTGGCGACGATGGGCCGGCCCTCGCTGTCATCGGGCCACTGGTTCGGCACCGACGAGCTCGGCCGCGACCTCTTTGCCCGGGTGGTGCAGGGGACGCAGGTCAGCCTGATGGTCGGCATCGTCGGCGCGCTCATCTCGGTGATCGTCGGCACCGTCTACGGCGCCATCGCGGGATATTTCGGCGGGCGGCTCGACAGCGCCATGATGCGCATCGTCGATATCCTGATGTCGATCCCCTACATGTTCGTGCTGATCCTGCTGCTGGTCATCTTCGGCCGCTCGGTCTTCATGCTGTTCGTCGGCATCGGGCTGATCAGCTGGCTCGACATGGCGCGGATCGCCCGCGGCCAGACCCTGACGATCAAGCACCGCGAATATGTCGAGGCGGCGCTGGCCATCGGCGTCGGTCCCTTCACGATCATCCGCCGCCACATCATCCCGAACCTGCTGGGCGTCGTCATCGTCTATGCGACGCTGCTGGTGCCGAACATGATCATCTACGAAAGCTTCATCAGCTTCCTCGGCTTGGGCGTGCAGGAGCCGCTGACCAGCTGGGGCGCGCTGATCTCGGACGGGGCCTCCACCATGCAATACGGCACGCTCTGGCAGCTTGCCTTCCCGCTCTTCTTCTTCGTCGTGACGCTCTTCGCCTTCTTCTTCATCGGCGACGGGCTGCGCGACGCCCTCGATCCCAAGGACCGCTGAATGCTGCTTTCCGTGAAAGACCTGCGGGTGCGCTTCGACACCCAGGACGGCGCGGTCTCGGCCGTCAACGGCGTCAGCTTCGGCCTTGCCGAGGGCGAGACGCTGGCCATCGTCGGCGAGAGCGGTTCGGGGAAGAGCCAGACCGCCTTCGCCTGTCTCGGCCTCCTGGCGCGGAACGGCCGCGCGGGCGGGTCGGTGACATGGGACGGGCGCGAGATCCTGAACATCCCCGAGCGCGAGCTGAACCGCATCCGCGCGCGCGAGATCGCGGTGATCTTCCAGGACCCGATGACCTCGCTCAACCCCTACATGACCGTGGGCGCGCAGATGGCCGAGGTGCTGCAGCTGCATCAGGGCGCCTCGAAGCGCGCGGCGCTGGCAGAGGCGGCGCGGATGCTCGACGCGGTGCGCATCCCCGAGGCCAGGGCGCGGCTGTCGCAGTACCCGCACGAAATGTCGGGCGGCATGCGGCAGCGGGTGATGATCGCCATGGCGCTGCTCTGCCGTCCGCGGCTGCTGATCGCCGACGAACCGACCACGGCGCTGGACGTCACCGTGCAGGCGCAGATCATGGCGCTGCTGGCCGATATCCGCGCCGAATTCGGCACCGCGCTGATCCTGATCACCCATGACCTCGGCATCGTCGCGGGCGCGGCCGAGCGGATGCTGGTCATGTATGGCGGCCAGGTGATGGAGCAGGGCACCACCGAAGCCGTCTTCGCCCGGCCGCTGCATCCCTATACCGAAGGACTTCTGGCCGCCGTGCCGCGGCTCGACCGGGTGGAGGCGGAGCTGCGCGCCATTCCGGGCGATCCGCCCAACATGGCCGATCTCGGTCCGGGCTGTCCCTTCGCGCCGCGCTGCGCCCGGGCCATGGACATCTGCCGCAGCACGATGCCGCCGCTGGAAGGGCGGGACCGGCTGCGCGCCTGCCACCTGTCCGAGGAGGTCTTCGCATGACCGGGTCTCTGCTGCGCGTCCGCGACCTCTCGGTCGCCTTTCCCGTCAAGGGCGGCGGGCTCTTCCCGTGGCGCGGCAAGCGGATGCTGCGCGCGGTGCAGGGGGCGGGGTTCGACCTTGCCGCCGGAAAGACGCTGGGCATCGTCGGCGAAAGCGGCTCGGGCAAGTCGACGCTGGCCCGCGCGATCCTCGGGCTGGTGCCGCGCGCCGGGGGCGAGGTGCTGTGGGACGGCAAGCCCCTGGGCGAGGAGCAGCGCCCCGAGGTCCAGATGATCTTCCAGGATCCGCTGGCAGCGCTGAATCCGCGCATGACGGTGGGCGAGATCATTGCCGAGCCGCTGCTGACCCACCGGCCGGAGATGCGCAAGGCCGAGCGCACCGAGAAGGTGGTCGCGCTGATGGAGCGCGTCGGGCTGCGGGCCGAGCTGCGCAACCGCTATCCGCACGAGTTCTCCGGCGGGCAATGCCAGAGGATCGGCATCGCCCGGGCGCTGATCTCGGGGCCGCGGCTGGTGCTCTGCGACGAGCCGGTCTCGGCTCTGGATGTCTCGGTGCAGGCTCAGGTGGTGAACCTGCTCAAGGAGCTGCAGGCCGAGATGGGGCTGTCGCTGATCTTCATCGCCCATGACCTGTCGGTCGTGCGGCACATCTCGGACGAGATCATGGTGATGTATCTGGGCCGGGTGATGGAGCGCGCGCCCGCCGCCGCGCTGGTGGAACGCCCGATGCATCCCTACACGCGGGCGCTGATCGCTTCGGCGCCGATCCCCGATCCGGTGGTGGAGAAGGCGCGGCCCCGCGCGGTGCTGGAGGGCGAGCTGCCCTCGCCGATGTCGCCGCCCTCGGGCTGCGTGTTCCGGACCCGCTGTCCGCTGGCGCAGCCGTCCTGTGCCGGGGACGTGCCGGCGCTGGAGCGGATCGGGCCGGACCGGCGGCTGGCCTGTCCGGTGGTGGAGCGGCAGGCGGAGGCTCCGCCTGCCTTCGGCGTCACGGGCGGTTGAACGCCGCCCGCATCGCGGTCACGTCGCCCTGCAGCACGCCGTGATGGCTGCCGGGCTCGGTTTCGACGGTGACGTCGGCGCCGAGCCCGGCCAGCACTCCGGCCGAGCGGCGGACCCGCGCCATCGGTATATGCGGGTCCGCCTCGTGGTTCGAGATCCGGACGGGCAGGCCGGTCAGGTCGCTTCCGTAGTCGAACAGCTTGTCCGCATTGCCGTAGAGCTCCGGCAGGGGCGGGCCGCCGGCATCGGCCGTGCCGACCAGCCCGCCCGAGCAGGCGAAGACCCCGGCGAAGCCGCCGCCGCGGCGGGCGGCGTATTCCAGCGCGAGGCAGGCCCCCTGGCTGAACCCGGCGATGCCGATCCGCTCCTTCGGCAGTCCGCCCTCCGTCAGCGCGGCAACCGCGGCATCGACCGCGTCCAGCGCCGCGGGAAGGCAGGGCCCGATATTCGCCTGCGGCGCCAGGAAAGACGTGGGCCACCAGGAATTGCCTTCGGCTTCGGGCGCGGCGAGGGCGAGGCCAGGCAGGCCCAGCCCTTCGCCGAGGGGCAGGATCGAGGCGGCCGAGGCCCAGCGGCCATGGATCAGCACCAGCCCGTGCGACGCACGGGCCGGGCTTGCGCCGCCGAAGGTGAGCGGCTTCATGCGCCCACCCGGATCTCGGGCAGGATGCGCTCGATCTGCGCGCGGCGGCCTTCGTATTGCGGCGGCAGCTTCAGGCCCTTGCCGAGATCGGCCAGCGTCTCGTCGCGGGTGAAGCCGGGCGGGTCGGTGGCGATCTCGAACAGCACGCCGCCCGGGGACCGGAAGTAGATCGCGTTGAAATACTGCCGGTCGATCACGGGCGTCACCTGCATGCCCGCCGCCAGCAGGCGGTCGCGCCATTCCAGCTGGTCGGCATCGTCATGGGCGCGGAAGGCGACATGGTGGATCGTGCCCTTGCCCTGCCGGGCGATGTGGTCGGGCGTCTTGCGCAGCAGGTCGACATGGGGCGCGTCGCCCTCCGTCGCCAGCCGCAGCCGTTCCGTGCCGTCCGCAGATTCATGCCCGGCTTCCCCGTAGCCCATCACGTCGACCAGCAGGTCGCGCGTCGGGCCGATGTCGTCGAGCCAGAGCGTGACGCCGTGGAACAGCCCCGGATGGTCCGGCGCCGCGGCATCCTCGGCCACTTCCACCGGCGCCCCGTCGGGGTCGCGCAGGGTGATGACGCGGGAACCGAAGCGTTCCACCGGCCCGTCGAAATCGATGGCGTGCTCGGCCCAATGGACCATCCAGTCGTCGAAGGCCTTCGGGTTCAGCTTGTAGGCATAGGCCGAGGCCATCCCCGGCCCGGCATGGCCCGGACCCGCATCCGCGAAGGGGAAGAAGGTCAGGATCGAGCCGGGATCGGCAGTCTCCGTCCCGTAATAGAGGTGGTAGGTATCGGGCGCGTCGAAATTCACCGTCTTCTTCACCAGCCGCTGGTCCATGACCTTGGTGAAGAAGTCGACATTCTCCTGCGGTGCGCCGGAGATCGCGGTGACATGGTGCAGGCCCTTGATCCGGTCTTCCATCGGGTCCTCCTGTGCTTGGGTTGACGCTCACATAAGGGCGGGGAGGGCTCAAGTCCTCCCGCAGGGGCGCACAGGCGCCCTGCCGGAACCCGCGGAATGCCGCGGTTCCCCGCATCCGCGGGCCATGCCGCGCCGGACCGGCGGTCTGACGCAAGGTTGCGATGGACAGGAAATGGAAACGATCTTACCCAGCGGCATCGACTCAATTCCCTTAACAAGTTCCCCATTGTGCACGGCTTCGCGACGTGCCGGGGCAAGAGAACCTCCCGTGACCCTGCTTTCCCACCGCCTCGCTCTCGCCGCCGCGCTTGCCGCCGGCATTCCTGCCATCGCATCGGCCGCCTCGCTGGATGCGCTGGGCCTCCTGCAATCCTTCAACGTCATCGCGCTGGACGATGCCGACATGTCCGCCGTGAACCACGTCGAGGGCACCGTCTATGTCGGCGGCGACCTGACCTCCGGCACCTTCATCGCCAACCAGGACAACCTGCCCGAAGCCGCCGCGGGCAGCGTCACCGGCGGGCTGATCGTCGGCGGCGATCTCAATGCGCATGTCAATTCCGGCGGCAACGGCGCCATCCAGGTCGGCGGCAGCCTCAACGGCAGCTCCGACGTCCCGGTCAACACCGGCGTGACCGGCATCCCGGTCTCCGAGATGGCGGACACCTTCACGTCGCTCGCCGCCGGCCTGTCGCAGCTCTCCGGCACGGACGGCGCGGCGTTCGACACGACGATGAACTTCAAGTCCTTCTCCTCGGGGGCGGGAACGGACGGGATCGCGGTGCTGAATCTCGGCTATGACGACGCGCTGGCGATGTTCACCGGCGCGGGCCAGATCAGCTTCGACATCGACGCCTCGGTGACCGCCTTCATCATCAACGTGGCCGGCGCGGATTTCGGCTCGGACTGGTCGACCACCGTCTGGGCGCAGGTCAACAGCAACGTCTCCAACGTGCTGTTCAACTTCTACGAGGCCGACACCCTGACCTTCGGCTCGACCTGGAACGCCTCGGTGCTGGCGCCCGGCGCGCTGCTTGCCTCGGCGCCGGGCGGGATGAACGGAACGGTCGTGGCCGAGGATCTGGTCCTCAAGGGCGAGATCCGGACCTATGGCGACAGCTACGTCTATGCCGGCACTCTGCCGGAGCCGGCCGCTGCAGCCGTGCCGCTGCCGGCAGCGCTGCCGCTGTCGCTGGCGGGACTCTGCGCCCTCGGCCTGGTCGCCCGGCGCCGCCGCTCCGCCTGAGGCGGGACCGATCCGTCCGGCATTGCGACGGCCGGGCCGCGGGGCCCGGCCGTTTTCCGTCCAAACCTCTCCGAGCGGCACTTGCGCCCTGAGCAGCCTTGACTATAACGCAGGCGATTTGCCCACTCCTGAGTCAGAGGCCGAAAACCCATGCCCAAACGCACCGACATCTCCTCCATCCTGATCATCGGTGCCGGACCCATCGTCATCGGGCAGGCCTGCGAGTTCGACTATTCCGGTGCACAGGCCTGCAAGGCGCTGCGCGAGGAAGGTTACCGGGTCATCCTGGTCAACTCGAACCCGGCCACCATCATGACCGATCCGGGCCTGGCCGACGCCACCTATATCGAGCCGATCACCCCCGAAGTCGTCGCCAAGATCATCGAGAAGGAACGTCCCGACGCGCTCCTGCCGACCATGGGCGGGCAGACCGGGCTCAACACCTCGCTCAAGCTCGAGGAAATGGGCGTCCTGGAAAAGTTCGGCGTCGAGATGATCGGCGCCAAGCGCGACGCCATCGAGATGGCAGAGGACCGCGCGCTGTTCCGCGAGGCGATGGACCGGATCGGGCTGGAAAATCCCAAGGCGGACATCGTCACCGCGCCGAAGCGCGAGGACGGAACCCGCGACATCGCGGCCGGCCTGAAGATCGCGATGGACTCGCTGGAGCATATCGGCCTGCCGGCGATCATCCGCCCCGCCTTCACGCTGGGCGGCACCGGCGGCGGCGTCGCCTATAACCGCGACGACTACGAATACTACTGCCGCACCGGCATGGAGGCCTCGCCGGTCGGCCAGATCCTCGTCGACGAAAGCCTGCTGGGCTGGAAGGAATACGAGATGGAGGTCGTCCGCGACAAGGCGGACAACGCGATCATCGTGTGCTCGATCGAGAACGTCGACCCGATGGGCGTCCATACCGGCGACTCGATCACCGTCGCCCCGGCGCTGACCCTGACCGACAAGGAATACCAGGTCATGCGCGCCGCCTCGATTGCGGTGCTGCGCGAGATCGGCGTGGAAACCGGCGGCTCCAACGTGCAATGGGCGGTGAACCCCGAGGACGGCCGCATGGTCGTCATCGAGATGAACCCGCGGGTGTCGCGCTCCTCGGCGCTGGCCTCGAAGGCCACCGGCTTCCCGATCGCGAAGATCGCGGCGAAGCTGGCCGTCGGCTACACGCTCGACGAGCTCGACAACGACATCACCAAGGTCACGCCCGCCTCCTTCGAGCCGACCATCGACTATGTCGTCACCAAGATCCCGCGCTTTGCCTTCGAGAAGTTCCCCGGCTCGAAGCCCGAGCTGACCACCGCGATGAAGTCCGTGGGCGAGGCGATGGCCATCGGCCGGACCTTCCACGAATCCGTGCAGAAGGCGCTGGCGTCGCTCGAAACCGGCCTGACCGGCTTCGACGAGATCGAGATCCCCGGCGCGCCCGACAAGGTCGCCGTGACCAAGGCGCTGACCGCCAAGACCCCCGACCGGATGCGCGTCATCGCCCAGGCGATGCGCCACGGCCTTTCGGATGACGAGATCCAGGCGGTCACCGCTTTCGATCCGTGGTTCCTGGCCCGCATCCGCGAGATCGTCGACACCGAGGACCAGGTCCGCCGCGACGGCCTGCCGGTCACCGAGGAAGGCCTGCGCCACCTCAAGATGATGGGCTTCACCGATGCCCGCCTCGCCAAGCTGACGGGCCGCGACGAGGACAACATCCGCCGCGCGCGCCTCAACCTCGGCGTCACCGCCGTGTTCAAGCGCATCGACACCTGCGCCGCCGAATTCGAGGCGCAGACGCCCTACATGTACTCCACCTACGAATACCCGGTGATGGGCGAGGTGGAATGCGAGGCGCGGCCCTCCGAGCGCAAGAAGGTCGTCATCCTCGGCGGCGGTCCGAACCGGATCGGCCAGGGGATCGAGTTCGACTACTGCTGCTGCCATGCCTGCTTCTCGCTGTCCGGACAGGGCTACGAGACGATCATGATCAACTGCAACCCCGAGACCGTCTCGACCGACTACGACACCTCGGACCGTCTGTATTTCGAGCCGCTGACCTTCGAGCACGTCATGGAGATCCTGGCGACCGAGCAGAAGGCCGGCACGCTGCACGGCGTTATCGTCCAGTTCGGCGGGCAGACGCCGCTGAAGCTGGCCAACGCGCTGGAGGCCGCGGGCATCCCGATCCTCGGCACCACGCCGGATGCGATCGACCTTGCCGAGGACCGCGAGCGGTTCCAGGCGCTGGTCAACCGTCTCGGCCTGAAGCAGCCGAACAACGCCATCGCCTCCACGGACGCGCAGGCGATTGCCGCGGCGCTGAAGATCGGCTTCCCGCTGGTGATCCGCCCGTCCTACGTGCTGGGCGGCCGCGCCATGGAAATCGTCCGCGACCAGGCGCAGCTGGAGCGCTACATCGCCGAGGCGGTGGTCGTCTCCGGCGACAGCCCGGTGCTGCTCGACAGCTACCTCTCGGGCGCGCAGGAGGTCGATGTCGACGCGATTTCCGACGGCACCGACGTGCATATCGCCGGGATCATGCAGCATATCGAGGAAGCCGGCGTCCATTCGGGCGACAGCGCCTGCTCGCTGCCGCCGCATTCGCTGAGCCCCGAGATCATCGCCGTGATGGAGGAGCAGGCCCGCGCGCTGGCGCTGGCGCTGAACGTCCGCGGCCTGATGAACATCCAGTTCGCGATCAAGGACAACGAGGTCTACCTGATCGAGGTGAACCCGCGCGCCTCGCGCACCGTGCCCTTCGTCGCCAAGGCCGTGACCTCGCCGATCGCTGCGATCGCCGCACGCGTGATGGCGGGCGAGGACCTGAAGAGCTTCGAGGGCGTCGAGGGCGGTCTGGCCAGCTACCAGACCGGCCGCTTCGCGGTGAAGGAGGCGGTGATGCCCTTCGCGCGCTTCCCTGGCGTCGACACGCTGCTCGGCCCGGAAATGCGCTCCACCGGCGAGGTGATGGGCTCGGACGAGGACTTCCCGATGGCGTATCTGAAGGCGCTGCTGGGGGCGGGCACGACGCTGCCGTCTTCGGGGACGGTGTTCCTGTCGATCAAGAACGACGACAAGACCCCGGTCCTGGCGGAGACCGCGCAGGTCCTGACCGAGATCGGCTTCAAGATCGTCGCCACCCGCGGCACGGCTGCCTTCCTGTCGGAGCATGGCGTGGAGTCCGAGGTGGTGAACAAGGTCTACGAAGGCCGCCCGAACATCGTGGACGTGCTGAAGGACGGCGGCATCGCGATCCTGATGAACACGACCGAGGGCAACCAGTCGATCGAGGACAGCCGCGAGATGCGCAACGTCGCCCTGATGAACCGCATTCCGTATTTCACCACGCTTGCGGCATCCCACGCCGCGGCATTGGCGATGAAGTCGCGGCTGAGCCACGATGTCGGGGTGAAAGCACTGCAGGAAGCCTGATTCGAAGGGGAATTGGCGCCCATGCATTAAGCTGGGCGCCAATTCTCCGTGCAGCTTCGGCGATTCAAAATTGGCGGCGGCCCATTTCGGGTTTGCTGCCATTTTCATGTATTGGGAACTAATTATTCAGCGCAAACTTTGTTTTGAGAATCTGCTTGAAATCAATTGAAAAAACAATTGCGGCATGTTTCCGAAGAAACCTTTCAAGAGAGCTTACACGATTGTAAATATCCCGGCATTTGACAGGGATTGGGCAGCTACCTACCCTATTCATATTACGAGTGGAGTGCCGGGAAATGAAATGTCCCCATTGCGAAACGCGAACCAACATTCTTAAATCCCGTCAGGGTATATTTAAGAATTTGTATCTTTGTTTGGATTGCAATCGCCAGTTTAACCGGAAGACTTTCATCGGCTCTTTTTTTTCGATCGTCATCGCCATTCTTTCCCTGGGCCAGGCCGGAAAGCTGGCGAGGAAGGCAAGAGCGCGCTGACTGGACATCCGTCCCGCGCCGCGGCAGCTGTCCTGCGGCGGCACGGGACATGTGCTATCCGGCCTGGCGCAAGTCCGCCGACCGCTCTTCCTCGGGCGCATGCAGATAGTCCCGTGTCAGCGGCACGGCTCTCTGGTCCTTTGCCAGCTGGAACTGGAACACCGCCTGGCGCCCGTGGCGGAAGGTCATCTCGCATGCGACGAGATAGAAGCGCCACATCCGGAAGAAGGTCTCGCCGAACATCTCTTCGATCTCCGCCCGGTGCGCCTGCACCCGAAGGTCCCAGTGGCGCAGGGTTTCGGCATAGTGCAGCCGCAGGATCTCGATATCGCATGCATAGAGGCCGGAATGCTCGATATGCGGCACCGTTTCCGACAGCGACGGCACGTGCCCGCCGGGGAAGATCCGCTTGCTGATCCAGGGCGAAACCGGCACCGGCTCGCCGGTGCGGCCGATCGTGTGGATCAGCGCCACGCCGTCCGGGGCCAGCTTGTCGAACACCTGCGCGAAATACTCGCCGTATTGCGGGATGCCGACATGCTCGAACATGCCGACGGAGACGATGCGGTCGAACGTCTCGTCCACCTGGCGGTAGTCGCGCAGCACGATCTTCACCCGGTCCTCGAGGCCTGCCGCCCTGACGCGTTCGCAGGCCAGCCGGTGCTGGTCCTCCGACAGCGTCACGCCTGTCACGCGGGCGCCGAATTCCTGCGCCAGCGTGATCGCCATGCCGCCCCAGCCGCAGCCGATGTCCAGAACCGACATGCCCGGCTCCAGCCGCAGTTTCCGCGCGATGTGGCGCTTCTTCTGCAGCTGCGCCTGTTCCAGCGTGTCGGCGGCATGCTCGAAGTAAGCGCAGGAATACTGCATGTCCTTGTCGAGGAAGAGCCGGTAGAAATCGTTCGACAGGTCGTAATGGTGCGCGACATTCGATTTCGCGCGGGTGATCGAGGTGATCTGGCCGAGGCGGCTCATCAGCTTCTCGGGGCGCAGCGCATGGGGCCGGCGGCCGTTGCCGTTCATGTTCTTCAGCGCCAGCGCCAGGAGACCGCCGATATCGTCGTTCTCCACCGTCAGGCTGCCTTCGGTATAGCTGTCGCCGAGGGCCATCTCGGGGTCGGTCACGAATTGCCGGAGCCGCCTGGGATCGCTGAGCGTCGCGCGGACGGGTGCCACGTCCTTCTGTCCGTAATGGATGGTGCTGCCGCAGGGGAGGGTCACTTCGAGAGCGCCTTCGACAACAAGGCTGCGCAATAGCCGGTCAAAGAGTTTCTGCCACATCGTCACATTCACTTTTACCTGGTGGTCTCAAAGCGAGACAGGGCCTCAGGGACAATGAATGCTGGGTCGGTGCGGCCTGTCTCGAAATGGTTAACGGCAAAAGGTTAACGCGGGTTCCGGCCGATGGGAGTCACAACGGCGTGAAATAAGGCATGTGCCGGATTTCTACCACATCGTGGCGGCGGCACGCTCCGGCCAGGAGCGGTCGTAGCCGTCGCCGCCGGTTTCGCCCGCGCTCATTGCCGCGAGGATCTGCCCCGGCGTGGGCAATGCGGGGCGGTCCTGCGGGACCTCCCAGAGGCGCGAGCGGATCAGCGCCCGGGCGCATTGGAAATAGACCTCTTCCACCCGGATCACCGCGACGGTGCGGGGCTGCTTCCCGGCGGTCTCGAAATCCGCGCGCAGCCCGGCATCGGCGGTCAGCCGCGCCCGGCCGTTGATGCGGATGACGTTTGTCTCGCCCGGGACCATCAGCATCAGGGACACCCGGCCGTCGCGCAGGATGTTGCGCAGGCTGTCGATCCGGTCGTTGCCGCGCCAGTCGGGCAGGGCGAGCGTCCGGTCGTCCAGGATCCGCACCACCGGTCCTTGGTCGCCGCGCGGCGAGCCGTCGGTGCCCTCCGGTCCGACCGTGGTCAGGACGCAGAAGCGCGACGCCTCCAGCCAGGGAAGGTATTCCGGCGTGATCCGGTCGGCGACCTTCACCGTCGACGGCGCCTGCGGCGTTCCGTAATGGGCGTGCAGCTCGTCCTCGGTCTCGATCCAGTCCATCAGCTGTCCCTCCTGAAGCCGGCCTCGGCCATCAGCGCGTCGCTGGCCGTCTCGATCTCGCCGCGCAGGCGGTCCATGAAGGCATGCAGGTCCATTCCCGGCGCGATCGGATCGAGGAACTCGACGACGGCGAGGCCCGGCTTGCGGTAGATGCCGGTGCGCGGCCAGAAGACGCCGACATTGGTCGCGGCGGGCACGCAGGTCTGGCCGAGCTGCTTGTAGAGCGCGGCGGAGCCCACCTTGTAGGGCAGGTCCGTCCCCGGCGCGACCCGGGTGCCCTGCGGATAGATGATCAGCTGCCCCGGTCCGGCGCCGTGGGACGACACGTCCTTCAGCATCTTCGCCACGGCGGCGCCGCGCTTGCCGCGGTCGACCGGGACGCAGCCGATCCGGACGGCGAACCAGCCCAGCACGGGCGCGCGGAGGAGTTCGCGCTTCATGATGAAGCGCGGCTTCGGCAGGACCGAGCACAGCAGGATGATGTCGAAGAAGCTCTGGTGCTTGGAAGCGATCAGAACTTCGCCCTGCGGCACCGGCCCGCGTATTTCCGAGCGCAGTCCGACCATCCAGCGGGCGCTCCAGCGCACCCAGTTGCAATAGGTGTGGATGCCCTTGGAGGCGCCGCGACGGTCGATGGCGGCCCAGGGTGCGAAGAAGAGGCCCAGAAGGGCCATGACGAGGTACATCTGGCCGACGAAGAGAAGCGAGCGCAGCCAGCGCCAGGCATGGGCCATCAGGGGCGTCCTTTCAGCATCCGGAGCGCGCTCCGGCGGGTGGTGATCCAGGCCACGAGCGCGGCAAAGAGCGGGACCGGCACGAGGAGTGCCCAAGCCAGGCCTCCGGGGCGCAGCGCGGGCAGTCCGGCGGTGCCGGCTGCCGGGAAAGTGGCAAGGATCGCGGCGGCAAGCAAGCTGCCGCCGGCCGCGCCGAGGAAGGCGCGCAGGGTGATGCGCCGCACGAAAGCGCGGGCGATCCAGGTGTCGCGGGCGCCGACCAGCCGCAGCACGTCGATCACCTGCGCATTGGCCGACAGCGCGGCACGGGCGGCCAGCGCGGTGACGGCGGCCAGCGTGGCAGCGATCAGCGCCAGCGCCGCCAGCGTGACGCCGGTCATCCTTCCCTGCGCCCTTGCCAGCGGCGCGCGCCAGCGGTCGTGGTCGTCGAGCCGCGCGGCGGGGACTTCGCCTGCCAGCCGCAGATCCAGCGCGCGGGCGTCGAAGCCGCCGCCTTCGGTCGCGACCTCGATCAGCCGCGGCAGCGGCAGGCTGTCGAGCGGCAGGTCCTTGCCGAACCACGGTTCCAGCAGCGCCTGCTGCTCCAGATCCGGGATCACCCGGGCCGAGGCGATGCCGGGAGTGGTGCGCAGAACCTCCAGCGCGGTTTCGGTATCGGCGTCGCGCGCCTCGCCCAAGGAGGTTATGCGCACCGTGGCAGTGTCTGCCAGGTCGGTGCGCCAGCTGTCGCCCAGCCGGAACAGCATCGCGGCCAGCGCGATTGCGAAGACCGCGAGGAAGGCCATGGCGGCGGTGCCGAGGCCGACGAGCCGTCCGGTGCTGCCTGCGGGCGGAACCACCCGGCCTGCGCCGGGATCGCCGCGGAGAAAGTCGAGGATGGTCACAATGCGGCTCCCGCCTGGGTCAGCTGCCCGTCCTTCAGCCGCAGCACGCGGGCATTGACCAGCGGCTTGGCCGCGCGGATCAGCGCGAGGTCATGGGTGGCCATCAGCACCGGAGTGCCCAGACGGTTGAGCTCGATCAGCAGCGTCAGCAGCTTCAGCGACATCTCCCAGTCCAGATTGCCGGTCGGCTCGTCGGCCAGCACCAGCTCGGGCGCGGTCAGCAGCGCGCGGGCAAGCGCCGCCCGCTGGCGTTCCCCGCCCGAAAGGGTCGGCGGCAGCGCGGCCCTGTGCCCCGCCAGCCCCACCCAGGTCATCAGGTCGTCGGCCTGGGCGCGCAGCTCGGCATCGAGCCGGCCGCGCACCGTGAAGGGCAGCAGCACGTTCTCCTCGAGCGGCAGATGGTCCAGGAACTGCGTGTCCTGGTAGACGATGCCCATGCGCCGCCGCGCGCTGGCGCGGGCGTCGCTGGTCATTTCCGAGAGCGGACGGCCAAACAGCCGCACCTCCCCCTTCGCCGGGGCCATCGCCCCCGCGCATAGCCTGAGTAGCGTTGTCTTGCCTGCGCCGGAAGGTCCTGTAAGGAAAAAGAAATCTCCGGGCTGCAAGGAGAGGGTGACATCGCTGAGCACCACGCGCCCGCCGAAAGCCACCGTCACCTGTGAGAGGTCGATCACTCGTACTGCCCCTTTGGTTGCGGCCCCCTTCTTGCCTCAGAGGCCGGGGCATGGCAACGGGCAACGCTTGGCGCTCCGGCGCGAAATTGCTAGAGGTGAGGGGATGTCGGAAGGAGTGCACGCAAAGGTGATCCGGATCGTCTGCCCATCCTGCCAGGCGGCCTACGAGGTGCCGCAGGCAGCGATCTCGGCCGGAGGGCGGGATGTCCAGTGTTCGGCCTGCGGGCACAACTGGTTCCAGCTCTGGCTGCCCGGTCCGGCTGCGCCCGAGTCTCCTGCCGCGGCATCCGGGACGGCGGACAAGTCGGCTGCCCCGCGGGCCTCTGAGCGCCCCCCCGAGGCAGCCGGCGCCGAGACCGGATGGGGATTCGCCGAAGGCCCGCAGGCGCCGCTGGAAGGCGGCCCGCCGCTGCCCTCGGTGCTGGCTGGGCGCGCCCGCCGCGCCGTGCCGCCGCGCCCGCCCGCTGCCGGAATGCAGCCGCCTGCCGCGCCGCCGCTGGAAGAGGAGCCGGAGCTCGATCTGCCGTTTCCGCCGCGCCGGAAACTCGATCCCGGCGTGCTGGCGGTGCTGAAGGAAGAGGCCGAGACCGAGGCGCGGGCACGCCGCCGCGATGCGGGCATGCCGCTGGAAAGCCAGGACGAGCTGCCGCTGGCGCCGCGTCCGCGGCGCAGCCCCGGCGAGGTGCGCGACCGTCTGGCGCGGCTGCAGCAGGCCGAGCGCAGCAGCGGCGAGTCCGCGATGCGCTGGCGTCCGAGCGGCGAAAATCCCGGCAACGAGCCCGATCCCGAGGCGGAGGCGCCGCTGGATCCGCCGCAGGGCGGATTCCGGCCGATGCCGCCGCTGTCGGACAACGAACCCGCGCCGGATCTGAGCAGCCTGCTGTCGGACCGGGCGGGCATGGCGCCGTCCCCGCCGCCGGAGCGGCCGGCCCAGGTGCCGGTGCCGCGGGAAATCCGCAGCGGCCTGCCGGTGGCGGCGCGGTCGCGCGCGCTCGCCCAGGTCGAGGCGGCGGAGGTCCGGCGCGGCTTCCGCATCGGTTTCCTCACGCCGGTGGCGGCGGCGCTGATCCTGCTGGCCGCCTATCTGGCGGCGCCCGCGCTGTCGCGGCACCTGCCGGTCGCGGCGCCCGCGCTGGAGCGGGTCATTGCCGGCGGCGATGCGGTGCAGGAACGGCTGGCCCGCGGCATTCTGGGGATGTTCGGCCAGGACGGGCGCGCGGATGGCTCCTGACCGGGCCTCACCAGGCGATGTCGATCAGCCGGCCGTCGCTGTGTCGGCAGAGTCCGGTTCCGCCCGAGGGGGTGTAGCGCGTGCCGTCGGCGTAGTGCAGAAGGCAGTCCAGGCTGGAGCCGCGGTCGCCCCGCATGATCGCCCCGGCCTCGCCCGCAGCGCCGGAATCCATGCCGAGGAAAAAGCTGGAGAGCAGCCCGTCCAATGCGGCAGGGTCCGCGGCGGCGCCGGCCGGTTCGGTCCGCCCGCCGAAGCGCTCGCCATCGATCACGGCGGCCAGCCGGTCGGACTCGGGGCCCTGCACGTAGGAGAACTGCACCGGCGCCTCGGTGCCGCGCGTCACGCCCTGCATCGTGCCGCTGCATCCGGCCAGCAGCAGTGCCGCGGCCGCGATCCGCCGTCCCATGCCCGATCTCCTCTCTTCCGGGGCAAACCGGCGGCAGGATAGGGCGATCCGGCGGAATTCCCGCCGGAATAGTGCCTAAAATGCGAGCTAACGCCGGGCGTCAGCCGCGGTCGCGCCCCGGGGCGAAGTGGCTGGGGATGAAGGAGCTGGGCTCGGGCAGGGCGATGCGGCCCATGTCGAGGAACTTCTTGCGCCGCTCGGCGACCAGCGCCTTGCGGTCGAGGCCCGACAGCTCGCCCAGCATCGCCTCGATGGCCTTGCCGACATTGTCCATCGCCACGCCGGGATCGCGCTGCGCGCCGCCCAGCGGTTCCGGGATCACCTTGTCGACCACGCCGAGCTGCAGCAGATCCTGCGCGGTCAGGCGCAGCGCCTCGGCGGCTTCGCGCATCTTGCCGGCGTCCTTCCACAGGATGGAGGCGCAGCCCTCGGGAGAGATCACCGAATAGACGGAGTGTTCCAGCATCGCGACGCGGTTGCCCGCGGCAATGCCCACCGCGCCGCCCGAGCCGCCTTCGCCGATCACGACCGAGACCAGCGGCACGCCGATGCCGAGGCATTTCTCCGTCGCCCGCGCGATTGCCTCGGACTGGCCGCGTTCCTCGGCGCCCTTGCCGGGATAGGCGCCGGGCGTGTCGACGAGCGTGATCACCGGCAGGCCGAAGCGGTCGGCCATGTCCATCAGGCGCACCGCCTTGCGGTAGCCCTCGGGGCGGGCCATGCCGAAATTGCGGTCGAGGCGGCTGGCGGTGTCATGGCCCTTCTCGTGGCCCAGCACCACGACGGGGCGGTCGTTGAACCGCGCCAGGCCGCCCATCACGGCGGCGTCGTCGGAAAAGCCGCGGTCGCCTGCCAGCGGCGTGAACTCGGTGAAGAGCGCGGAGATGTAGTCCTTGCAATGCGGCCGGTTCGGATGGCGCGCGACCTGGCATTTCCGCCAGGGCGACAGGTCCTTGTAGAGCGACACCAGAAGCGCGCGGGCCTTCTGGTCGAGCGCCTCGGCCTCGCGCTCCACCTCGATCTCCTCGGAGCCCCGCGCCAGCGCGCGCAGCTCCTCCGCCTTGCCTTCGATCTCGGCCAGGGGTTTTTCGAAATCGAGATAGCTCTGCATCCGTGGGCTCCGTCTGTTCCGGTGGGCTATATGGAGCCGGATGCAGGGAAACGCAACTGCGCCGGCGTCCGCTGGGCGGAGCGGGAATTGTGCAGTTGCAGCATTTCCGGGCAGGCGGCCGCTGCGGCGCGCGCAGCTAGCGTGCCATGCCGGGCGGGCGTCTGGCACATGGCGCAGCGAAAACCTAGCGTTTCTGTCGGGAGCGCGCCCAACCGACCGGAGACCCAGCATGTACGACGTGACGATCCAAGATCTTCCGCCCAAGCGCCTTGCCGCGCTCCGCCACCGCGGGGACTACGCCCTCATCGGCAGCACCTTCGATCGGGTGCGCCGGATCTTCGATGCGCGCGGTCTCTGGGCGCCGGGCCAGGCACTGGTGGCAGTCTATCATGACGACCCCGGCCAGGTGCCGGTCTCCGAGCTGTCGGGCCATGCCGGCGTGTCGGTCGGGGAGAAGGCGCTGATCCACGAGCTGTTCGACACGGTCGTGCTGAAGCCGGGCCGCCATGCCGTACTGCGCCTGGAGGGATCCTACGAGGCGCTGCCGGGCGCCGTCGACTGGCTGCGCGCTGACTGGCCGGGCTTGGCGGGCGAGGCGCCCGATCCGGATGCGCCGCTGCACGAGGTCTATGTCCGGCCGTCCGACGATCCGGAGGGCGCTCTGACAGAAATCCACATGAAGCTGTCGGGATAGGCTGCCGCGTCAGCGGCGGCGGCGCCCCGCGCGCAGCAGCGGGAGCGCCCCGGCCGCGCCGATCAGCAGCGGCAGGGCGGCCGGCAGCGGGGCCGTCCGGAAGCGGAAATCTCCGAAGGCGATTCCGCTTTCGGCGCTCTCGTCGTCGAAATGCAGCCGGTCGATCGCGCCGAGATCCGACAGGTCGATGGTCTTCTGCCGCTCCACCACCGCCTGGCCCAGCAACCGCCCGTCCAGGAAGGCGGTGACGGTGACCGAGTCGCCGGGCTGGACATGGAAGGCGGAGAAGACCAGGGCCTCCACCGGGGCGGCGAAGGAGATGGACCAGTCGGCATTGCAGCGGCCGGTCTCGGAGGTGGCGCAGGCTACGCCCAAGCCATCGCGCTCGCCGTATTCACCCGGCGGCCCGATGAAGATCTGGCGGTCTTCGGAGTTCAGCGAGGCGTTCGACAGCCGGATGGTCGTGAAGCCGGTCAGCCGGGTCAGGCCGGGTTCGGTGAAGTCGAGGGTTGCAACCTGGGGCTGCGGGCCGGCCGCGCCTGCAAGCGCAAGAACCGCAGCGGCAAGGAAGCCATTGCTCATGTAGGACCCCCGGCAGAGAGATGATTCTAGACAACCCAAAGAGATTATCTGAAATGCATGTATCTGCAATCACTTCCCGCATTACGTGTGCAGCGGGGCGGATTTGCGCCTGTCTTCCGGGCTCGGGAAAACGCGGGCCGCGCGCAGCCTCCCAACATCGCGCGGCCCCGGGCACCGGTCTCAGCTGCTTGCGATCAGCTCGGACTGGGCCACGATGACTTCGGCCTGCTTGATCGACGCGATGTCGACCAGGCGGCCCTTGTAGACGGTCGCGCCGAGGCCTTCGGCCTTGGCCTTCTCCATGGCGGCGAGGATCTCGCGCGCTTCGGCCACGGCTTCCTCGGACGGAGTGAAGACCTCGTTGGCGATGGCGATCTGCTTGGGGTGGATCGCCCATTTTCCGACCATTCCCAGCGTCGCCGAACGGCGCGCCTGCGCGCGGTAGCCCTCGTCATCGGAGAAATCGCCGAACGGACCGTCGACCGGCAGAACGCCATGCGTGCGGCAGGCGGCGACGATGGCGGCCTGCGCCCAGTGCCACGGATCCGACCAGTATTTCGCGCCTTCGCGGATCATGTAGTAGTTTTCCTGCGTCCCGCCGATGCCGGTGGTCTGCATCCCCATCGAGGCCGCGAAATCGGCGGCGCCGAGGCTCATCGCCTCCATCCGCGGGCTGGCCGCGGCGATTTCCTCGACATGGGCGATGCCTGCCGCGGATTCGATGATCACCTCGAACTTGATCGGCTTGGTGCGGCCCTTGGCGCGCTCGATGGCGGTGACCAGCGCGTCGACGGCATAGATGTCGCCTGCGCAGCCGACCTTCGGGATCATGATCTGGTCGATCCGGTCGGAAGCCTGCTCCAGCAGGTCGACCACGTCGCGGTACCAGTAGGGCGTGTCGAGCCCGTTGATGCGCACGGCCAGGGTCTTCTTGCCCCAGTCGATGTCGCCGATCGCCTGGATGATGTTCCTGCGCGCTTCCGGCTTGTCGTCGGGCGCGACCGAGTCCTCGAGATCGAGGTTGATGACATCCGCCGCAGAACTTGCCATCTTCTCGAAAATGGCCGGGCGGGAGCCCGGGCCGAAGAGCTGGCAGCGGTTGGGACGGGCAGGGGCCGCGGGCTGGATGCGGAAACTCATACGGGCCTCGTGGTCATTTTGTTTCAAAACTGATCCAGCTTTGGTTATATCCTTGCGCCTTCATCTGCAAGCGGGAATTTCGCATATGCGGCGCAAGGTGTCGCAGCTGCAGCGCAAGATGCCGGGAAGTCCCGGAAAAACGGCAGATTTGCCTGCGGATACGTCCACATCGGCGGTTTCATCATGCCAGTGCAGGGTTCATGTTGAAAGACAGGAGCGGCGGCGCATGATCGCCGCGAATATGAATGACGGAGTGAATGATGATCCAGCACCCCTATCTGCTGTTCCTCGGCGATGCCCCCGATCCGCTGGCTGCGAAGGTGGCCCAGGGGATCCGCGACTGGCGGCCGGATTTCGCTGTGGGCCAGCTGCGCCTGCCGGGCTGCAATGCCGACATGAAGATCCCCGACATGACCCTGGACGAGGCCAGGGCCGCCGGGGCCAAGACCCTGGTGATCGGCGTGGCGAACCGCGGCGGCGTCATTTCCGACAGCTGGATGTCGATCCTGGTCGAGGCGCTGGAGAAGGGCTTCGACCTCGCCTCGGGCCTGCACACGCTGCTGCGCGACCAGCAGCCCCTGGTCGATGCGGCCGCCCGCGCCGGGACCCGGCTCTATGACGTGCGCCTGCCCGACCGGCCCTATCCGATCGCAAACGGCGTGAAGCGTCCGGGCAAGCGCTGCCTTGCCGTCGGAACCGACTGCTCGGTCGGCAAGATGTACACCGCGCTGGCCATGGAAAAGGAAATGACCGCGCGCGGCATGAACGCGACCTTCCGGGCCACCGGCCAGACCGGCATCCTGATCACCGGCGGCGGCGTGCCGCTCGACGCGGTGGTCGCCGATTTCATGGCGGGCTCCATCGAGGCGCTGACGCCGGACAACGATCCGGATCACTGGGACCTGATCGAGGGGCAGGGCAGCCTGTTCCACGTCTCCTATTCCGGCGTGACCATGGCGCTGGTGCATGGCGGCCAGCCCGACGCGCTGGTGCTGTGCCACGAGCCGACCCGCCCGCACATGCGCGGTCTTCCGGACTACCAGCTGCCCTCGCTGGAGGCGCTGCGCGACGTCGCACTGCAGCTGGCGCAGGTGGCGAATCCGGCCTGCAAGGTCGTGGGCATCTCGGTCAACACCTCGGGCATGATCCCGGAGGAAGGCGACGCCTACCTGGCTGAGCTGGAGGAGAAGATGGGCCTGCCCGCCGTCGACCCGTTCCGCCAGGGCGCGGCCCGTCTGGTCGACGCGCTCGACGGCATCTGAGCGCCGTCCCGCCCCGGGTCCGGCCCGGGGCCCCGCAAGAACATCAGGAAGCGCCGGGCCGGGCCCGGCGCGCGTCAGTGCGAGAGGACATGCGATGACGCTCAAGATCGAGGTGCAGGCCGAAAGCTTCCGCCTGGCCCAGGCCTTCCGCATCTCGCGGGGGGCGAAGACCGAGGCGCAGGTGATCACCGTCACCCTGACCGGGGATGGCATTGCCGGGCGCGGCGAATGCGTGCCCTATCCGCGCTACGGCGAGTCGCAGGAGAGCGTCACCGACCTGATCCGCTCGCTGCCCGCGGACGTCACCCGCGAGACGCTGCAGGATCTGCTGCCCGCGGGTGCGGCGCGCAATGCCGTGGACTGCGCCTTCTGGGATCTGGAGGCAAAGCGGGCCGGCGTCCGAGCCTGGGATCTTGCGGGCCTTCCCGCGCCGGGGCCGGTCATCACCGCCTACACGCTGGGGCTCGACGAGCCGGAGGCGATGCAGGCCAACGCCGCGAAGAACGCCTTCCGTCCGCTGCTGAAGATCAAGCTCGGCACTCCCGACGACATGCCCCGGCTGGAGGCCGTCCGCGCGGGCGCGCCCAAATCCGAAATCATCGTCGACGCGAACGAGGGCTGGACGGCCGAGGTCTATGCCGATCTCGCCCCGCATCTCGCCCGGCTCGGCGTCACCCTGGTGGAACAGCCGCTGCCCGCCGCCGATGACGAAGCGCTGATCGGGCTCGACCGGCCGGTGCCGGTCTGCGCCGACGAGAGCGCGCATGACCGGGCTTCGCTGCACCATCTCAAGGGCAAGTACGACGTCATCAACATCAAGCTCGACAAGACTGGCGGGCTGACCGAGGCGCTGAAGCTGAAGCAGGCGGCGATGGCCGAAGGCTATGGCATCATGGTCGGCTGCATGGTGGGCTCGTCGCTTGCCATGGCGCCCGGGGTGATGCTGGCCCAGGGTGCGCGCGTGACCGATCTTGACGCGCCGCTCCTGCTGGCCGAAGACCGCGACACGCCGATCCTGTACGATCAGGACGGCATCCATCCGCCAGAGCCCGGTCTCTGGGGCTGACCGAGAGGACCCATCCATGACCCGCATCGTGTACCTGAACGGAGATTTCCTGCCCGCGGAAGAGGCGAAGATCTCCATCTTCGACCGTGCCTTCCTGATGGGCGACGGCGTCTACGAGGTGACCTCGGTCCTCGGCGGCAAGCTGATCGATTTCGACGGCCATGTGCGCCGGCTGGAGCGCTCGCTGGGCGAGCTCGGCATCGAGATGCCGATGTCCGCCGAAGAGCTGCTGGGCGTCCACAAGGAGCTGGTGGAGAGGAACGCCATCGTCGAGGGCGGCGTCTACCTGCAGATCACCCGCGGCGTCGCCGACCGCGACTTCCTGATGCCCGAGGGGCTGGCCCCGACGGTCGTGCTCTTCGGCATGCACATGAGCCTGGTGGACTCGCCCAAGGCCGAAACCGGCCTGTCGGTCGGCGTCACCGACGACCAGCGCTGGGCGCGGCGCGACATCAAGACGGTGCAGCTGCTCTATCCGTCGATGGCCAAGACCGCGGCCAAGAAGGCCGGGTTCGACGATGCCTGGCTGGTCGAGGACGGCTTCGTGACCGAGGGCACCTCGAACAACGCCTATATCGTGACCAAGGACGGCCGCATCGTCACCCGCCAGCTGTCGAACGACATCCTGCACGGGATCACCCGCGCGGCCGTTCTGAAGATGGCGAAGGAAGCGCAGATGCAGGTCGAGGAGCGCCCCTTCACCATCGAGGAGGCCAAGGATGCGGCGGAGGCCTTCATCACCTCGGCCACGACCTTCGTGATGCCGGTGGTCAAGGTCGACGGCGTCGAGCTGGGCGACGGCAAGCCGGGCCCGGTCGCGAAGCGCCTGCGCGAAATCTACATCGAGGAAAGCGCGAAGCTCGCCTCCTGATCCTGTCCCGCCCCGCCGGGCGGACCGGCAGCCATGGTTGCGGCGGGGATGCGTTCCCCGCCGCTTTTCATTTGCGGCCCCGCGCCCCGGGGCCGCGGAGCGGGACGATGTCGCGCAGGGGAGTGACGGCTTGACCGGATGCGGGCTGCAGGCAGCGGCAGCGCACCGGTCCTCCCCGGTCCGGAAGCCGTGCCCGTTCATGGCAATCATTCAGCGTACATGCCGTCCCGCGGGGCGCCGCGGCCCCGTGGAACTGTCACCTAAGGCGCAGCACCCCGGAGCCGCATGACCGGTCGGCAAGGCCCGCTAGGAACTCCTTCATGGCAATTCGGCGAGTGTCCTTGAGTCCGGACGCTGACGCTCCGGCCCGCGCCATGCTGTCCGGCTGTGGCCGTGGTGCGTTCCTGACCGGCGTTGCATCTTCCGTAGGTGCAAGGAGCGCCGTTCGGCCATTGCCTAAGCTTCAGCTTTCCGCGTGAAGAAGGGGCGCCATGCATGCGGTTCCAGGCGCAGTCCGTTCGGTCATGGCGGAAGCCGGCTGGAAACGGAGAAGAGGGCCGGGAGCCCCCGGTCTGGGATGCGGACGGGACCTGCAAAGGTGTCAAGGAGCGTCGGTCCCCGCACGGGGCGGGACATCCTCAGCGGCCTGCATCCGGGCGAGTGGACGGAACGCAGCCAGTTGCCGGGTGGTCCGGCGCCCGGCTTCGCGAGCCTTGCCCGCGATCTCGCCTGTTTCCCGCATGCCAGCGGCTGCTGTCCGACAGTCATTTCCACTAACGCGGGGCGGCGGCTGGGCAGGACGCGGCGAAGCCGAAGCTGGGTCATGAGAGAACCGGTCAAGCCCGCCGCCAGTGCGTCCCCGGTCCCAGCTTTCTGCCGCCGGTCGGCATGGCGCCGCCCGGGCGGCTGCAGCAGGAGGGAACAGGCCGGCGCCGTCCCGCGCGGGCTGTCCGGCATGGTCCCGGACGCCCGGGCAGCCAGGGACAGACCAAATTCCAAGCCCTGCTGCAGGGACATTCCCGGAGGCGCCCAAAGCCCGGAGAAGCGATGTCGCCTGTCCTGCTGGCCTTGCCGCCGGCCCCGAGGAAGCAGGCGGGGCCTGGGTCCGCCGGTCGCCCGCGTCAGGCTGCGCGGCCGATGCTGCCTGATTGCCCGGCGGCGCCGGTGCGGAACTGCGCGGCGATCGCCTTGAGCTCTTCGGCGGTCTTGCTCAGGGCAAAGCTCGCCGCGGTGGTTTCCTCCGTCATGGCCGCGTTCTGCTGCATCCCGGTTTCCAGCTGCACCGTTGCGGAGTTGATCTCCTTGATGCCGAGCGCCTGCTCCTGGGCGGAAGCGGAGATGTCGGAAACGTTGCCCGCGATTTCGGCCACCGCCGCGATGATCTCCCGCAGCGCCTGGCCGCTATGGTCGACCAGCTTCACGCCGCGCTGGATCTGCTCGGTGGAGCTGGAGATGAGGTCGTTGATCTCGCGCGCCGCCTCGGAGGACCGCTGCGCCAGGCCGCGGACCTCGGAGGCAACCACGGCGAAGCCCCGACCGGCCTCGCCCGCGCGGGCGGCCTCCACCCCGGCATTGAGCGCAAGCAGGTTGGTCTGGAAGGCGATGTCGTCGATCACGTCGATGATCTTGGAGATCTTGCGCGAGGAATCGTCGATTTCCGACATGGCGGAGACCGCCTGCTGCACGACCTCGCCGCTTTCCTCGGCCTTGGAATTCGCGGCGCGGGACAGGCCGTCGGCGCGGCGCGCCCGGTCGGCGGCGGTTTCCACCGCGGCGGTCAGCTGGTTCAGCGCGGCCGAGGTTTCCTGCAGCGTGGCGGCGGATTGCTCGGTGCGCCGCGACAGGTCGTCGGCCGCGGAGGAGATCTCGCTGCTGGTTCCGCTGATTTCGCCGATCCGGCCCGAGATCTGGATCACCAGCTCTGCGAGCTTGCCGAGCGCGGCGTTGAAATTGCCGCGCAGCTCTTCGTAGGCCTCGGGGAATTCGGCGTCGATCCGGGCCATGAGATCGCCGGAGGCCAAGCTCTTCAGCCCGTCGGCTAGGGCGCGCACGACCTGGTCCTGTTCCTCCTGCTGGCGGCGCTGGACCGCCTCGGCGCCGGCGCGCATCTCCTCGCGCTCGCGAAGTTCGCGGGCCTCCTGCTCGCGCTGCGCTTCCAGCGCCTCGGCCTCGCGCTGTCTCTCCCGTGCCTCCCGCTCGCGGTCCTCGCGCTCGCGGCGCAGGGTTTCCTCGCGCTGCTCGGCCTCGCGGGCGCGCTCTTCCTCCTGCATCCGCTGGCGGTCGAGGAAATTCTGGCGGAACACCTGCAGCGCGCTTGCGAGACTGGCGATCTCGCCGCCATGGCCGGCATAGGAGGGGACCGGTGCGGTGTCGCCCGCGGCCAGCCGTCCGGTGGCGCCGATCAGGCGGCCGAGGGGGCGCACCAGCAGGAACCAGAGCCCGGCAGGGGCCGCGGCGAGGATCACGCCGCAGGCGGCGGCCACCACCCACATACGCGCCCGGGCGGAGTCGGCCGCGGCGTTCAGCGAGGTGCTCGCCGCCTCGATCCGGTCGACGCTGCGCCCGCCCATGCCGCGGGCGAGCGCGGTGACTTCGGCCACGGCCGCGGCCGCGGTGGCCGAGGCGGTCTCGGCCTTGCCGCGGGAGTCGACCACAGCGGCGCGCAGGGCGAGGATCCCGGTATCGGGGGACGTTTCCGCGCCAATATCGCGGACGATGCCCGCGAGCTCGGCGTCCGAGGCGAAATTCGCGGCGCCCTGTTCGATCACCGCGAAGAGTTCCGCGGCCTGCTGCGCGGCCTGCGCCACGCCGGCCAGGTCGTCCGCCGAGGCGCCCGACAGCGTGGCCGACAGGAAGGCGGCGACTGCGCGCTCCATCGTGACGGCCATGTCCATCCGCTCCACCGCGTCGCGCTGGCCCGGGTCGGCCAGCGGATCGCGGGCGCGTTCCAGCTCCGTTGCCCAGATGTCCTGCAGCCGGGCGGTCGCCGCCGCGGCGGAGGCCATCAGCGCATCGCTCTGCTCCAGAGTCAGGTTGTCCTTCTCCAACTCGGTGCGGCGGGCGTCGGCGAGGTCGTCGAAGGCGGCGCCCATCGTGGCGATGTCCTCGACGAAGCCGGGGCGCAGATCCTCGCGCACGTCCTTGGCGTAGCCGTCGAAGGTTTCCAGCAGGCCGCCCAGCTTGTCCGATAGCCCGGAAATGTCGTCGCTGCTGCCCGCGATCAGCAGCTGCGACATGCTCTCGCTGATCTCAGATACCGCCTGGGTCATGCTGGAACTGCGCCGCAGCGCGGGCACTTCGCGGTTCTCGAATGCCGTGAGATCCGCGCTGAAGGCACCGAATACGTTGAGCGATATGGCCACGGCCGAGACGGCCAGGGCAGCCATGAGCACGATGATCCCGCCGACCTTGACGCCGACGCTTCCTGCCATGCGGCGCAACTGTGCGAGCATGCGAGTTCCTTTCCTGGGGCCGCGGGCGGCGGCTGGCAGCGCCCGTTCGGGGCCTGTCAATGGACCGTCAGCGTTTCCGGCCTGTTAAACCCTGCCTTCGAACTGCATCAAATTGTAGGCAACCGGCCTGCACCGGGCCCGTCCGCCTGCCGTGCTTGCATCTCGCCCCCCCTTTGGGTAGCGGGGGGCGGAGCTTGAAGGATGAGGCGGCCATGAGCGAGTTGCGCGGGAAATATCTGGAGCTGATCGCCGGAGCGGCGGACGAGGACACGCTCGAGGCGCTGCGGGTGCAGGCGGTCGGCAAGAAGGGCGAGATCAGCCTGAAGATGCGCGAGCTGGGCAAGATGAGCCCGGAAGAGCGCCAGGTGGCGGGCCCCGCGCTGAACGCGCTGAAGGACGAGATCAACTCGGCCCTCGCGGCCAAGAAGGCGGCGCTGGCGGATTCCGCGCTGGAAGAGCGCCTGCGCGCCGAATGGCTCGACGTTACGCTGCCCGGCCGCCCGGCCGCGCGCCGCGGCGGCACCGTGCACCCGATCAGCCAGGTGACCGAGGAAGTGACCGCGATCCTGGCCGACATGGGCTTCGTCGTCGCCGAAGGGCCGCAGATCGAGGACGACTGGTACAATTTCGACGCGCTGAACATCCCCGGCCACCATCCGTCGCGCCAGGAGATGGACACGTTCTACATGCACCGTGCCGAGGGCGACGCGCGCCCGCCGCATGTGCTGCGCACCCATACCTCGCCGGTGCAGATCCGCGCGATGCAGAAGACCGGCGCGCCGATCCGGGTGATCGCGCCGGGCCGCGTCTACCGCGCCGACTACGACCAGACCCACACGCCGATGTTCCACCAGGTCGAGGGCCTCGCCATCGACAAGGACATCTCCATGGCCAACCTGAAATGGGTGCTGGAGGAATTCTTCTCGGCCTATTTCGGCACCAAGGTCAAAACCCGCTTCCGCGCCTCGCACTTCCCCTTCACCGAGCCTTCCGCCGAAGTCGACATCCAGTGCAGCTGGGAAGACGGCATGGTGAAGGTCGGCGAGGGCGACGGCTGGCTCGAAGTGCTGGGCTCGGGCATGGTGCATCCGCATGTGCTGCGCTCCGGCGGGATCGATCCGGATGTGTGGCAGGGCTTTGCCTTCGGCATGGGGATCGACCGGATCGCGATGCTGAAATACGGCATCCCGGACCTGCGCGCCTTCTTCGATAGCGACCTGCGCTGGCTGCGCCATTACGGCTTTGCCTCCCTGGATGTCCCGACTCTGCATGGCGGCCTCAGCCGTTGAGGCTGTTCGAGCGGGATCACCGGCAGGGCGGCGCCGAAAAGCGCCGCCTCTACGCCGCCTTCGAAATCGCCTATACGGCGGTCGATTTCACGGCGGCGCTGCTGTTCATCCTCGGCTCGGTCTGCTTCTTCTACGACAGCCTGATGACCGCCGGGACCTGGATGTTCCTGGTCGGGTCCTTCTGTTTCGCGCTGAAACCCACGATCCGGCTCTGGCGGGAATTGCGACTCGCCCGGATGGGCGATACGGAGCGGCTCGCCGAGCGGGCCGAGGACTAGGCCGGTCTCCGGCGGAGGAGAAAAGGTTCTCTGTTTGTTCGAATTTTAAGAAATTCTGAACGGACGGGGCATAGAAAACCCGACCCAGGAGGGCAGTGGGCATGAGCAACGTAAAGGCAGTCAACCTCGCGGAGAAGCTGGTGCCTTTTTCGGACGAGCAGCAGGTGGGCGAGTTCAACGGACGCCCGCTGCGGCGCGTGACGCTGCCTGCCGGTGCCTGCTGCGACACCTCTGCGGGGGCGGTTGATTTCTTCCATGTCATCAAGGGCGCGCTGGAAATCGAGCTGCCCGAGGAGCTGGTCGAGCTGACCCGCGGCGAGATGTATGTCGTGCCCGCCGGGACCGGCTGCCGCGCCGCCGCGCTGGAAGAGACCGAGGTCATGCTGATCGACCGGAGTGCCGGACCGGCGCATCTGCACTGAGCGCCCGGTGGCGCGCGCGATCATGATCCAGGGGGCGGGCTCCAACGTGGGCAAGTCCATGCTGGTCGCGGGCCTGGCCCGCGCCTTCCGTGCCCGCGGGCTGTCCGTGCGCCCCTTCAAGCCGCAGAACATGTCGAACAACGCCGCCGTCACCGTCGATGGGGGCGAGATCGGCCGCGCCCAGGCGCTGCAGGCGCTGGCCTGCGGGGCCGAGCCGCACACCGACATGAACCCGGTGCTGCTGAAGCCCGAGACCGAGACCGGCGCGCAGGTCGTCGTCCATGGCCGCAGGGTCGCGACCGTGAAGGCGCGGGACTACGCCAAGCTCAAGCCCTCGCTGATGGCGCCGGTGCTGGAGAGCTTCGAGCGGCTGAAATCGCAGGCGGATCTGGTGATCGTCGAAGGCGCGGGCTCGCCTGCCGAGGTGAACCTCCGGGCGGGCGACATCGCCAACATGGGCTTCGCGCGGGCGGCGGACGTGCCGGTGGTGCTGGTCGGCGACATCGACCGCGGCGGGGTGATCGCCCAGCTGGTCGGCACGCAGGCCGTTCTGGACCCGGAGGACGCGGCGATGATCCGCGCCTTTGCCGTCAACAAGTTCCGCGGCGACGTTCGGCTCTTCGACGGCGGCGTGTCGCTGATCGAGGCGCGCACCGGCTGGCCGTCCCTGGGCGTGCTGCCGTGGTTCGGCGAGGCGCACCGCCTTCCGGCCGAGGACGCGCTCGACATCGCCGCCGGGCCGAAGGGCGGCAAGGTGAAGATCGCCTGCCTCTGCCTGTCGCGCATCGCCAATTTCGACGATCTCGATCCGCTCTCGGCCGAGCCCGAGGTCGAGGTGGCCATGGTCCGTCCCGGCGCGCCGATCCCCGGCGACTGCGCCGCGGTGATCCTTCCGGGCACGAAATCGACCCGCGGGGACCTGGATTTCCTGCGCGCGCAGGGCTGGGACATCGACCTCGCGGCGCATGTGCGCCGCGGCGGCCGCGTGCTGGGGATCTGCGGCGGCTACCAGATGCTGGGGCAGGAGATCCGCGATCCCGGCGGCCTGGAAGGCCCGCCGGGCGAGATGCCGGGGCTGGGGCTGCTGGATGTCGTGACCGAGATGCATCCGGAAAAGCGGCTGACCCGCGTTGCGGCGCGCCACGCCGCGAGCGGCCGTGACCTGCAGGGCTACGAGATCCATATCGGCGCGACCGAAGGTGCGGACCGGGCGCGGCCCTTCGCCTCCGTCGATGGCACGCCGGAGGGCGCGATGTCACCGGATGGCCGGATCGAGGGGACGTATCTGCACGGGCTTTTCGCCGATGACGGGTTCCGCGCGGCCTGGCTGGCCGGTCTGGGTGCCGCGCCTTCGGGGCTCGGCTATGCGGCCGGGGTGGAGGACGTGCTCGACCGCCTCGCCGCGCATATCGAGGCGCATATGGACCTCGACCGGCTGCTGTCGCTGGCCGGCTAGGGCTTCCAGTTCAGGAAGTTGGCGATCATCCGCAGCCCGGGCGCCTGGCTCTTCTCCGGGTGGAACTGCAGGCCGATGACGTTGTCCTTCGCCACGATGGCCGTCACTTCGCCGCCGTAGTCCACATGCGCCAGCCGTTCCGCCGGGTTGCCGACATGGAACTGGTAGGAATGGACGAAATAGGCGTGGTCGCCGGTCTTCACGCCGTCCAGAACCGGATGCGTGCCATCGATCACCAGGTCGTTCCAGCCCATGTGCGGCACCTTAAGCGCCGGGTCCGAGGGGGTGATCTTCACCACCTCGCCGCCGATCCAGCCGAGCCCGCGGGTGTCCTCGTATTCCCGTCCCCAGGTCGCCAGCATCTGCATGCCGACGCAGATCCCCAGGAAGGGCACTCCGCGCGACTGCACGGCCTCGACCATCGCCTCGTAGACCTGCGCATAGCTCTGCAGACCGTGCAGGCAGGAGGGGAACGCGCCGTCGCCGGGCAGGACCAGCCGGTCGGCGCGCGCCACGTCCTCGGGCTTCGAGGAGACGATCACCTCTCCCGCGCCGCTTTCCCGCGCCATGCGCTGGAACGCCTTCTCGGCCGAGTGCAGGTTGCCGGACTCGTAGTCGATCAGCACCGTGACCATCAGAGCATGCCCTTGGTGGACGGGATCGCGTCGGATTTGCGCGGATCGGTCTCCAGCGCGTCGCGCAGCGCGCGCGCCACGGCCTTGAAGGCGGCCTCGGCGATATGGTGGCTGTTGACCCCGTGCAGGCAGTCGACATGCAGCGTGATCCCGCCATGGGTGGCGATCGCCTGGAAGAACTCGCGCACCAGCTCGGTGTCGAAGGTGCCGATCTTCTGGGTCGGGAAATCCACGTTCCAAACGAGGAAGGGGCGGCCCGACAGGTCCAGCGCGGCGCGCACCAGCGCGTCGTCCATCGGCAGCAGGCAGGAGCCGTAGCGCAGGATGCCCTTCTTGTCGCCGACGGCCTTCGACAGCGCCTGGCCGATGGCGATGCCGCAATCCTCCACCGTGTGGTGGTCGTCGATATGCAGGTCGCCTGTCGCGCGCAGCGTCAGGTCCATCAGGCTGTGACGCGCGAGCTGGTCGAGCATGTGGTCGAAGAAGCCGACCCCGGTCTTCACGTCGTAGGTCCCGGTGCCGTCGAGATCGACGGTCAGGGTGATGTCGGTTTCCGCGGTCTTGCGGGTGATCGTGGCTTGGCGCATCGGAACGTCCTCCTGCGCGCCCCGTCTAGCGGCAAGGGCCGGCGAGGAAAAGACCCTGTGACACGGCTGCATCATCGCGTCCGCGGGAGAGGGCGTCATGGATCTGTGACCGAATCCGGGCTACGGTTTTCCCGAAACAGACTTTCAGGAAATCCGAAAATGCCCGAAGATCTCGCCCCGCCGATTGCCGCAACTCCGGTCCTTGCCCCGAATGTCTATGACGCGGAGCCGATCCCGGAGGCGGCGCGGCGGGAGGTCGAGCGCCTGCTCGCCTCGGGCGACCTGTTCCGCTACACCGCCGCCGCCGATGCGCCGGTCGCGCTGCTTGAGCGCGAATTCGCGGAGATGATGGGAACGAAATACGCCCTCGCCGTGGCGTCCTGCTCGGCGGCGCTGTTCCTGTCGATGAAGGCGCTGGGGCTGCCCAAGGGCGCCAAGGTGCTGATCCCGGCCTTCACCTTCGCGGCCGTTCCTTCTGCCGTCGTCCACGCGGAGTGCGAGCCGGTCCTGGTCGAGGTCGGGGCGAACTACCGGATCGACATGGCGGATTTCGCGGAGAAGTTCACCGGTGACATCGCCTGCGTGCTGATCTCGCACATGCGCGGCCATACCTCCGACATGGACGCGATCCTGGAGCTGGCCGAAGCCAAGGGCGTGCCGGTGATTGAGGACGCGGCGCATTCGCTGGGCACGCTCTGGCACGGGAAGAAGATCGGCACGCTGGGCAAGGTGGGCTGCTTCTCCTTCCAGTCCTACAAGCTGCTGAATGCGGGCGAGGGCGGCATGCTGGTCACCGACGACCCGGGCATCATCGCGCGCGCCGTCATCATGTCGGGCGCCTACGAGCACAACTGGGCCAAGCACGGGCTGGTCGCCGAGATCGTGTCCGAATGGCAGAACAAGCTTCCGCTCTACAACACGCGGCTGTCGAACCTTTCCGCGGCGATCATCCGCCCGCAGCTGGGCGAGCTGCCGCGTCGGGTGCGCGACGGGCTGCGCAACCACGACTACGTGGCGGAGCGGCTGAACCGGTCGCCGTGGCTCGACGTGCCGCCCTGCCTGGAGCCCGAGACCCGCGCGCCGGATTCGCTGCAATTCACGCTCAAGGGCATGGACGGGGAGCAGGCGCGGGCCTTCATGGCGGCCGCCAAGGCGCGGGGCGTGTCGGTTCAGGTCTTCGGGCTTTCGGAGGACAATGCGCGGGCGTTCTGGAACTGGAAGTTCCTCGGCGATCTGCCGGACCTGCCGAAGACCCGCGCGATGCTGATGTCGGCCTGCGACACGCGGCTGCCGGCACGGCTGACCCTGCCGGAACTTGACGTGATCTCGGATGCGCTGGTTGCGGCGGCGCAGGAGGTGATGGGCTGAGCGCGGGCGGCAGCCGCCCCTCACCCTGGCCCTCTCCCCGGCGGGGAGAGGGAAGGCGCCGGATCAGGCGCCGAGCGCCGACCGGTAGAAATCGCCGATCCAGCCGGCAGCCCGGGCACTGTCCACGGGCGTTTCCGCCGATTTTTCCGCGGTCTCGACCTGGCCCGGCGCGAAGATGCCGGTGCCGCGGCGCAGATCGACGAGGCCCAGAAGGCATTCGTTGGTCATCTCGGGATGGGTCTGCAGCGTCAGGATGCGCTCGCCGATGCGCATCGCGCCCACGGGCACGTCCTCGCCGGTCGCGATCACCCGCGCGCCCTCGGGCAGCTCGACCACCTGGTCGCCATGCCAGGCATTCAGAGCGAGCGGGCCCAGCCCCTCGACCTCGTAGCTCTGGCGCCCGATCTTGATGCCGCCGGGATGCCTCGCGACCTTGCCGCCGAAGGCCTGGGCGATGATCTGGTGCCCGAAGCAGATGCCGACCAGCGGCTTGTCCGCCGCGCGGATCTCGCGCAGGAAGGCCTCCAGCCGCGGGATGAAGGCGTGGTCCTCGTAGGCGCCGAGCGGCGAGCCGGTCACCAGCCAGCCGTCGCAGTCGTCCGGGCTGTCCGGGAATTCGCCGTCGACCACGGCCCAGACCGGCATCTCGAAGCCCTGCGGCCCGAGGAAGTTGCGGAACCATTCGGTATAGGTGCCGTGGGCGGTCTCGATGCTTTCGGCCACATGGCCGCATTTCAGGATCCCGATGCGCGGGCGGGGGGCAGTCATGGAAACTCTCCGGAACTCAG
The DNA here is from genome assembly GCF_013184745.1 of Mangrovicoccus sp. HB161399. Taxonomy (GTDB): domain Bacteria; phylum Pseudomonadota; class Alphaproteobacteria; order Rhodobacterales; family Rhodobacteraceae; genus Mangrovicoccus. Next base: position 169,831 of record NZ_JAATVU010000001.1, on the reverse strand, counting down.
ACGGCGTCCATCAGGGTCATCACCGTTTCGGCGGCCGAGAGCTTTGCCATCTGGTGCTGTTCCTGACGCTTCACCGCCGACATAGTCTCGATCAGGTCCGGAGGGAAGATCCGCGCCATGCGCGGCGAGCCGGAAAACCGCTCGATCGCGCCGTCCCAGTCCATCGGGAACTGCAGCACGCGCTGGCCGTAGGCGGAGCCGATCACCGGCTCGGGCGGGGCGAGCCCGTCCTCGATCCCGGCAATGCCGCCGCCGAGGATCGCGGCCATCACGAGGTAGGGATTGGTGTCCGCCCCGGCGGCGCGGTGCTCGATCCGCCGCTCGGCCGGGTCGCCCGCCGGGATGCGGATCGCGCAGGAGCGGTTCTCGTAGCCCCAGCTGGCGGAGGTCGGCGCCAGGCTGTCGGGGGCGAAGCGGGCATAGCTGCCCTCGTGCGGCGCGAAAAGCAGCGTCGCGCCGGGCAGGCAGGAAAGCCCCCCGGCCACTGCCTGGCGCATGATCGCGGACCCGGCCTGGAGCCCGTTGTCGAAGACGTTCCCCTGCGGCCCGTCCGCCCAGTAGGAGATGTGCAGGCCGTTGCCGGGCTGCTCCTCGAAGGGCTTGGCCAGGAAGCAGGCGGCCATGTCGTGGGCGCGCGCTGTGCCGCGGATCAGCGCCTTCAGCAGCCACAGGTCGTCGGCGGCGCGCATCGCGGGGACCGGGCCGAGGCTGAGCCGGAACTGCGCCAGGCCCGCGCCGGAGACGGTCTCGTCGAGCTGGAGGCCCATGGCCTCGGCGCCGAAATAGACGTCGTCGAAGAAGGCGGCGAAGGCGTCGAGCTGGGCGACGCTGCCCGCTTGCGAGGCGCGCAGCGGGCGGCCGGAATCCGGGGCGTTGGCGGGGGCCAGCGCGGCGCCGGTATCGTCGACCAGCATCACCTCGATCGAGGGGGCGGCCTTCACCTTCCAGCCCCGCTTGTGCCAGCGGCCGATCACCTTCGACAGCGCATGGCGCGGGCAGGTGGGCGAGGGGCGGCCGTCATCGGTGAACATCCACATCGGCATCAGCGTGGCGGCCTGCACGAGCCAGGGCATCGGCACCGGGCCGCGCTCGGTCACCCGCAGCTGGCCGTCGCCATCGGCGGGGCCGGCCAGCGCGGCATGGCCCAGCACGTCGAGCGACAGGGTGGACAGCGGCATCCTGAGCCCGGTGAATTCGATCCTGGCGGCGGCCGAGCCGGGCAGGCGCTTGCCGCGCATCTGGCCGTTGAGGTCGGCGCAGGCGGCGCGGAGGGAGGCGGTCTCGATCTCCATCTCAGCGCACCAGCTGCAGGCGGAAGCGCAGGCGCTGGCGCTGCGACGGGGCGAGGTGGCGGTTCAGGCGGCGGTTGACCAGCCCGAAGCCGGTGATGACGCAGAGGGTCACGATCACGAAATACCCCGCAACGATGGGATAGGGGATGAAGGGGTTGAAGGTCTTGTCGGCGAAGTAGTTGGCGTAGTAGAGCGCGTCGCCCTGCTGCTGCCAGGCCGGGAAGCCGGAGAAGAAGACCAGCGTCGTGGCGTGGAAGAGGAAGATCGCCTCGTTCGTGTAGGCGGGCCAGCCCAGGCGCAGCATGGTCGGGAAGGTCACCCGGCGGAATTTCTGCCAAGTGGACATGCCGTAGGCATCGGCGGCCTCGAGGTCGCCCTTGGGGATGGAGCGCAGCGCGCCCGAGAAGATCTCGGCGGCATAGGCTGAGGTGTTGAGGAACAGCACGATCAGCGCCCCGGCCCAGGCCTTGGTCAGCCAGCGCGTGTCGGCGGTGAGTTCCACGATCCCGAGGTTGATCGGAATGCCGTCGCGGGGCAGGAGCACGAAGGCCTGGTAGGCTATGAAGAACTGGATGAAGAGCGGCGAGCCGCGGAATACGAAGATGAACCACTCGGCAGGCTTGCGCGCCGCAAGGTGGTCCGAATTCTTGCCCATGGCCAGCGCGACCGCGAACCAGAAGCCGAAGAACAGTGCCAGGAGCCCGAAATAGACGTTCCAGATCAGCCCCGAGCCGATCAGCACGAACTGGTCGCACAGGGTGAAGTCCGTCCGGGGCAGCAGCCGCTCGCCGAGGCCGATGGCGCGCAGGCCATAGGCCTGGATGGTGTCCAAGCAGCTCATGCCGCGGCCTTTCTCAGCTTCTCGCCCGCCGCCGTCGCCTGTCCGTGGCTCAGCCGCCGTGACAGCCGGGCGAAGACGCGCTCGGACACCGACGTCAGCAGCAGGTAGAACACGAGCAGCGCCAGGAAGTACCAGATCCGCCAGTCCGGATGCGGGTAGGCGAAGGTCGAGGTCTTCGAGCCGCCGAGCTCTCGCGCCCAGTAGACGATGTCCTCGACGCCCAGGAGGAACAGCAGCGGCGTGGCCTTGACGAGGATCTGCCACAGGTTCGACAGGCCGGGCAGGGCATAGACCCACATCTGCGGCACCATGATCCTCCAGAAGGCCTGGCCATGGGTCATGCCGTAGGCTTCGGCGGTCTCCATCTGCGCCCGCGGCACCGCCTTCATCGCGCCCGACAGCACGTTGGCCGCGAAGGCGCCGAAGACGATTGCGAAGGCCAGCACGGCCAGCGCGAAGCCGTAGCTTTCATGGATCCATTGCGGAGCGGAGCTCTGCGGCAGCTTGGCGGCGGCGCAGACCACGAAATCGTTGCCCTGCCGCACCGGCTGGTCCCAGTCCGGGCACAGCGCCCTGTGGCGCAGCCATTCGAACAGCTGGTCCAGCGCGATCGGCACGAACAGGAAGAAGATGATGTCCGGAATGCCCCTGACCATCGAGGTATAGGCGAGGCCGAGCCAGCGCAGCGGCGCGAAGCGGGCGCGCGCGGCCATGGCGCCGGCGAAGCCGAAGGCCAGGGCTGCGGGCGCGGTGACGGCCAGCAGCAGCAGGACCGTGCCGAAGGACCAGTAGAAGGCGAACTGCTTGCCCGTGGTCAGGTAGCAGGCCATCCATTTCAGGTCGCCGAGGGCGGAGGGGTCTGAGCAGAACTCGAACATGCGCTTGGGGCGCCCGGGTCAGGCCCGGGCGCCGCGTGCTTCAGAAATTCGGATCGACGTCCGGGAACCATTTTGCCATCAGTTCGGCGAGCTTGCCGTCCTCCTTCATCGAGGTCAGCGCGGCGTCCATCTTCTCCTTCAGCTCGGTGTCGCTCTCGCGCAGGCCGATGCCGATGCCCTTGCCGAGGATCACGTCCTCGCCGATGAATTCCAGGTCGGGATCCTCGCTCACGATCGGCGCGAGGAAGCCCTTGTCGGCCAGCACCGCGTCGACCTCGCCGTTGCGGACCGCGGCGACGGTCTCGTCGGGGGTGGCGAATTCGACCAGCGTCGCGCCGGTCTCCGCGACATGGGCGGCCTGGATCGTGCCGGTCTGCGCGGCGATCACCGCCGATCCGACATCGACATCGCCCATTCCGGCATAGGCGGAGGGATCCGGCGGGAAATAGGCCTGGGTGAAATCGATCACCTCGTCGCGCTGGTCGGTGATCGACATGCCTGCGAGGATCGCGTCGTAGTTGCCGGAGACGAGGTTCGGGATGATGCTGTCCCAGTCGTTGGTGACCCAGGTGCAGTCCAGTTCGGCGCGGGCGCAGATCTCGTTGCCGACATCGATGTCGAGCCCGTCCACCTCGTTGGCATCGTTGATGAAGTTGTAGGGAGGATAGGCGCCCTCCGTGGCCATGCGCACGGTGTCCTGTGCCAGTGCGGCGCATGTGCTCGCGGCCAGCATGGCGGTGCCCAGAAGCAGGTTTCTCATGGAAGTGTCCCTCGTTCGTTCTTGTCGGTGTCAGGCGGCCGTCGCTGCAAGGAATTGCTGCAGCCGCTCGGATTTCGGGGCGGAGAAGAGCTCGGACGGCGGGCCCTCCTCCTCGATGAGGCCCTGGTGCAGGAACACGACATGGTCGGAGATGTCGCGCGCCATGCGCATGTCATGGGTCACCAGCATCATGGTGCGGCCCTCTTCGGCGAGGCTGCGGATCACCTTGACCACCTCCTGCTCCAGTTCGGGATCGAGCGCCGAGGTCGGTTCGTCGAACAGCAGCGCCTTGGGCTGCATGGCAAGCGCGCGGGCGATCGCGGCGCGCTGCTGCTGGCCGCCGGACATCTGCGCCGGGTAGACGTCGCACTTGTCGCCGATGCCGACCCGGTCCAGAAGCTGGCGGGCGCGGGCCTCCACTTCGGCGCGGTCCTCGCCCAGCACGGTCAGCGGGCACTCCATCACGTTCTGCAGGACGGTCATGTGCGCCCAGAGATTGAACTGCTGGAACACCATCGACAGGCTGGTGCGGACGCGGCGGACCTGTTTCGGATCGCCGGGGCGGCGGTCGGGGCCGCGGCCCTTCCAGGAAATCGGTTCGCCGTCGAAGAGGATCTCGCCCTGCTGGCTGTCCTCCAGAAGGTTGCAGCAGCGCAGGAGCGTCGACTTGCCCGAGCCGGACGAGCCGATCAGCGACACGACATGGCCGCGCTCGGCCTTGATCGACACGCCCTTCAGAACTTCCAGCGGCCCGTAGGCCTTGTGCAGATCCCTGATCTCGATGACGGGCGTTTGTCCCACGCTCTGTCCCCCATGACGTCGGACCATTTACGTCAGCCTTGCGCGCAGAGCGCAAGGGCTTGCGTCGCGGGAGGGGCGGAAAATGCGGGCATGTGCCCGCCGCTTGGGCAGCCGCGGCACGCGGCCTCCGGAGCGGGGCAGGCCGGGCACGGCCGCGGGCCCTTCGAGCGCGCAGGATCCCGGGCATGGCCAGGCCGCCCGCCGCCAGCGGCAGGGCTTCATCGACGCTGCAGCAGGTGTGCCGTTCCGCACCCGCGGTCGATTGCCGGCTGGGCCGGAGGCATGGCCGATGCGCCGCAGCTTCGGGAGAAATTCCGATTGGCCGCCACGGTCAGGCAGAGCGCGCCGGTCATCTCCGCCGCGAAAGCATCACCGGGACCCTCGAGGGCGGTTAGGCGCCTGCTTGGCAAGGCAGGGGATGTCCACAGCGGAGGCGACGGTCCGGGCGGCAGGATTGTCTTTCGGCCCGGCTGGGCTGCCGACTTGCAGTGCCATGCAGCCGTCGCGGAACTGGGATCCATGTTCGGGCCGACGCTTGCGATGGCCAGGTCCGGCCCGCCGGTGAACATGCCGAACATGCCGAGCATGACGCCATCCCGGCTGTCGCCGCCGGCGTGGCCGGTCGACGGCGATGCGGGCGGCAGCTCCCGCGGAAGCAGATCACGGGCCCGGGGAACCGAGGAAAGCCGTTCCGTCGGCGCAGCAGCTTCCAAGCCGGAAAATCACGCCGCAAGGCCGAGCTGCGCAAGCTCCCGCAATCGACAGCTCGGGCTCGGGATGCAACGTCCTGCGGCGCGAAGCCCGTGCGGAGGTCTCCGGCGTCAGAGGCGGCGTTCGACCCGCTGGCGGGCGAGCGCGCTGTCGCGGTCGTTCACGCCGAGGAAATTGGCGACCATGCGCAGGAGAGAATCCTCTTCGTCGTCGCGGTCGCCATCAGCCAGCACGACTTCCCAGAGCGCCTCGATCACCGTCTCGCGCTCCTCGTAGGGGACGCTGTCCTTGATCGCGCGGGTGAAACGCACCGTGTCCGGGGCCTGCCGTTCCAGCTCTTCGGCCTCGCGGCGCAGCTTGGCGGCCTCGAAGGGCGAGAGCCCGTGCTTGCGCGACAGGACCTTGTCGATCCGCGCAATCTCGACATCGGCATAGTCGCCGTCGGAACGGGCGACGCGCACCAGCAGCGCCGCGAGCGCCAGGCGGGCATCCGGTTCCGGCAGCCGTGCGGGGCCGGGCTCTAGCAGGGTTCTGAGAAGGTCACCGAACATGGCATGGACTTAGGCTGCCCGGCGCGCTCCGCCAAGACACAAATCGGCGAACGGGCCCGTTCATGCGGTCGCAGCGCGGGAAAGCAGCCGGTTCATCTGCGCATCGCCGAGCGCGCCGATTGCCAGCGTGCGGCCGATGGCCAGCGCGGGCGTGCCGGGAATGGCGAAGACATGGGCGAGCGCCCGGGCATGGCGCAGCGCGGCCTCCACCTCCGGTCCCTGCATGTCGGCCGCCATCCGGTCCGCATCTAGCCCGGCAGCTTGGGCAAGGTCGCGCAGATAGGCGGGCGAGGGCCGGAACCGGCTCTGCATCAGCCGCGCATGGACCGGCAGGTAGCCGCCCTGCAGCCCGGCGGCCAGCGCGGCGCGCGCCGCGCTTTCGCTGGTGGGCCCGAGCAGCGGCAGCTCGTGCCAGGCCATCGATGCCCGGTCCTGCCGGTTTTCGGCCCAGTCGAGCAGCAGAGGCTCGATCTGGCGGCAATTGGGGCAGTTCACGTCGGTGAAGACGGCGACCGGCACGGTGCCGGGCCGCGGAGCCCCGAAGAGCGCGGCAGCGGGATCGCGCCGCACCGCGGCGATCTCGGCGCCGATCCCGGCGGAGGTGCTGCCCTCCATCCCGGCCAGCGCGGGCGGCAGGGTGATCCCGCCGCTTTCGATACGGCGGAAGCCGGGCAGGCCGGGGATGGGCTCCGCCGGGGGAAGCGGCGCGAAGTGCCTCAGCGCGCGCGGCACGCCGAGCACGGCGGCAGCGGCACCGGCGGCGAGGAGGAGGGAGCGTCGGGACAGGGCCATGCCGCCTGACTGGCACGGATGGGTCGGGAACGCCATGCTTGCCAGGCGTGCCGACGATGGGGTATTACCCTAGGTAAACTATTTTTTAACGTCGATTTCCGGTCATTCGGGAGGAATGGCATGCAGGTTTTGGAAGGAGCGATGGCCTTTGCCGTCGCGATGATCATCTTCTCCACAATGGCCACCGGGATCGTCGAGATCCTGCTGCGGACCCTCAACACGCGTCCGGCGCTGCTCAGGAAGGCAGTGATGCAGATGCTCGACCGCATGGTTGACCAGCGGATGCCGCATCTGAAGGATCCGGAGAACGTGCTGTGCTCGGACCTGCTGTCCGACGCCCAGGCCACGGATATCGCCAAGGCGCTGGGGGAGGCCGCTGCCGCGGCGGGAAAGGCCGTCGAGGATCTCGACCCCAAGGAACGTCTCGCCGTCGCGAAGCACCTGACCGAGAAATGGTCCCTCGACTGGGAGAAGCGGCGCATGCGGCTGGCCGACGAGATGACCTGCAGTCCGGTCCATTTCAAGGTCGATGCGCATCTGGACGGGGACGGTACGCAGGGCGAATCCATCTTTTCCAAGCTGAAGCGGGGCGTGCAGGTCGTTCTTCCGGACCGGATGGGCCGCAAAATCGGAACCGGGCATGGCTACCAGTTCCTCCAGCGCCGCCTGCTGGTCCAGTCGCTCAGCACCTATGCCTTCCTCCAGCGGCTGGCCGGCAGCGAGCTGGGTTCCGAGATCGTCGAGCACGGAATGCGGATCGCGAAGGAGTCGCCGCTGCTGGGGAAGCGCGAGGCGGTCCGGCAGCAATGGCAGGACTGGCAGCGCATGTACGAACGCTACCGCGCCACGGTCAGCGAGCAGTTCCGCCGCAAGGCGCAGCTGTGGACCGTGCTCATTTCCGTTCTGCTGGCCCCGATTTTCAACATCCACGCCGTGCGCCTGGTGAACGCCGTGATGAACGACGATGCGCTGCGCCAGAGCCTGATCGCCATGGGCGAGGAGGTCGGCAAGCAGTATTCGGAGCAGCTGGCCCAGCTGAACGCGACCCTCGACGATCTGGAGGCGCATGCCGGCGAAGCGGGGGTGGTGGATTTCGCCGCGGAAATCGACACGCTGAAGACCACGCTGGCCGGATTCCTTGAGACGCTGCAGCCTCTGCTGGAACAGGATTCGCCTGAGGACCTTGGCAATGTGCGCGACGCGCTGGCGGCGCTGTCGGACCAGGACGTGGCCAAGATTGCCGGGCAGCTGAGGGCGCTGACCGACGCGATGGCGCCGATCCTGGCTCCGTTGGATGCGGAGGCCGCGGGCGGCGCGGATGCGGCGCGGCTCGAGGCCCTGACCGGCATCCGGGATGCGCTCGACGCCTTTGCCAAGGCGCTCGGCCGCGAAGATTTCGAACAGCAGCTGAAGGATCTGCGCGCCGCGCTTGCTCCCGTCCTGGACCAGCCGGTCCTGCCCGTCGGCCTGCATTACTGGCCGCATTGCATGGAGATGGACGGCGTCGACCTTGACCCGCTCTGCACCGAGCGCGCCAACTGGACGGGGCAGGAAAGGACCTGGGCCTGGATATCCTGGACGTTCAACGCGCTGCTGGCGGGGATCCTGATCGGGCTCGGCGGGCCGTTCTGGTACAAGGTGTTCAGCAGCCTGTCGCAGCTGACCAACGCCTTGCGGGCCTTTGGCGGGGGCACAAGGAATCCCGAGAATATCGAGGCGCCCTCGGCCGCGGACGAAGGCACGTCCACGGCGGAGAAGAAGCGGGCGGAAGAGGATGAAATGGACGTCCTCACCCGCAACGCGGAAGAGGCCAGGCAAGGCAGGCGCCTGCGCCGGGAGCGCAGGGCCAGGTCTGCCTGACCGGCGGGATCAGACCAGCCGCGACAGGTCCTTCGCGGCGCGCACGAAGTCGCGGAACAGCGGATGCGGCGCGAAGGGCTTCGATTTCAGTTCCGGATGGAACTGGACGCCGATGAACCACGGATGGTCCTTGACCTCGACGATCTCCGGCAGGCGGCCGTCCGGCGACACGCCCGAGAAGATCAGGCCGCGCTCCTCCAGCTGCTTGCGGTAGGTCATGTCGACCTCGTAGCGGTGGCGGTGGCGCTCCTCGATGACGGTGCCGCCATAGACCTCGGCCACGCGGCTGCCTTCGGCGAGGTAGGCGGTGTAGGCGCCCAAGCGCATCGTGCCGCCCTTGGCGTCGGATTTCTTGCGCTCGACCTTGTGGTTGCCCTGCACCCATTCCTTGAGATGGTAGACGACCGGGGTGAAGCGCTTCTTGCCCTTCTCGTCGTCGAACTCCTCGGAGCCGGCATTCTCCATGTCGGCGAGGTGGCGCGCCGCCTCGATCACCGCCATCTGCATGCCGAGGCAGATGCCCAGATAGGGGATGTTCTTGGTGCGGGCGAATTCCGCCGCCTTGATCTTGCCCTCGGTGCCGCGCTCGCCGAAGCCGCCGGGCACCAGGATGCCGTGGAACCCTTCCAGGCGCGCGGCGGCATCGTCCTTCTCGAAGATCTCGGCGTCGAGCCATTCGGTGCGCACCTTCACCCGGTTGGCCATGCCGCCATGGGTCAGCGCCTCGGAGACGGATTTGTAGGCGTCTTCCAGCTGGGTGTACTTGCCGACGATGGCGATGCGGACCTCGCCGTCGGTGTTGTGCACGCGGTCGGACACGTCCTGCCACTTGGTCAGCACCGGGCGCGGCGCGGGCGAGATCTGGAAGGCGTCCAGGACCGCCTGGTCCAGTCCTTCGGCATGGTAGGCCAGCGGCGCGTCATAGATGGATTTCAGGTCCTGCGCCGCGATCACCGCTTCGGGGCGCACGTTGCAGAACAGCGCGAGCTTCTCGCGCTCCTTCTGCGGGATCGGGCCCTCGGAGCGGCAGACCAGCACGTCCGGCGCGATGCCGATGGAGCGCAGCTCCTTCACCGAGTGCTGGGTCGGCTTGGTCTTCAGCTCGCCGGAGGCCGCGATGTAGGGCAGCAGCGTCAGGTGGACGAAGATGCACTGGCCGCGCGGCCGGTCCTGGCCGAACTGGCGGATCGCCTCGAAGAAGGGCAGGCCCTCGATGTCGCCGACAGTGCCGCCGATCTCGCAGAGCATGAAATCGACCTCGCCCTCGCCGATCGACAGGAAATCCTTGATCTCGTTGGTGACGTGCGGGATCACCTGGATCGTCTTGCCGAGATAGTCGCCGCGGCGCTCCTTCTCCAGCACGTTGGAGTAGATGCGGCCCGAGGAGACGGAATCGGTCTTGCGCGCGGCGACGCCGGTGAAGCGCTCGTAATGGCCGAGATCGAGGTCGGTCTCGGCGCCGTCATCGGTGACGAAGACCTCGCCATGCTCGAAGGGGGACATCGTGCCCGGGTCGACATTGAGGTAGGGGTCGAGCTTGCGCAGGCGGACCGTGAAGCCGCGCGCCTGCAGGAGGGCGCCGAGCGCCGCCGAAGCCAGACCCTTGCCAAGCGAGGACACCACACCGCCGGTGATGAAGATATAGCGCGTCATGTCGGTCGGAACCCCCGTGATATCGGCCGAAAATAGGTTGGCTGCGAAACCTGACCACGGGATTAAACCCATATAGGATTCGCAGTGATCCCGCAACATGCTGTTGCGGGATATGGAGATTTTACAAGGTGTTGTGTTTGCCGGGTTATTCGGCGCGCGGCGGTGCCACGGGCTCGGATCCGGCGGAGGGCGGCAGCAGGTCGCCGCCGGGCAGGGCGGGTGCCGTGGTGTCCGTTGCGGGCGCGGAAACCGGTGCATCCTGGATGCGGTCCAGCACCGAGCTGCCCGAGGAGCTTTGCGCCGCGATGATCGTCAGCGCGATCGACGTGGCGATGAAGGCTGCCGCGAAACCCCAGGTGAGCTTGGCCAGCGCGGTTGCCGCGCCCCGGCTCGACATCACGCCGCCGCCGCCGCCGCTGCCCATCCCGAGGCCGCCGCCCTCGGATCGTTGCAGCAGCACGACCCCGATGAGGCAGAGGGCGAGGATCAGGTGGATGATGAGAAGGACGTTTTGCATGCGTGGGACCTGGTGTTCGGATCGGGGCCTACCTAGTGCCCGCGGCCCGCGGACGCAACCCCGTAGCGAAAGCGGGCTGCCTGCCGTGCCTTCCTTCCCTAGCGGCAGCCTGCGTGATATGGTTGCGGACATTGCAGGCGGCCGATTTTCACAGACCCCTTTTGCCGCGATCCGGAGGAGACCCGACATGTCCGGCGATTCCGATCCCGCCCCGCCGGGTGCCGCCACCCCGCCAGTCCTGCCGGTATCGGCCTCGCGATGGCAGAAGATCGTCGGCGCCTGTTTTGCCGCAGGGCTGTTCCTCTTCCTCGTCGGCATGGCGGTCTTCACCCAGACCAGCGGCATGACGATGAACTGCGCCGCCTTCACATTCACCGGGCTGGCCTTCGCGGTCGGCGCGGCCATGGCCGGGGCCTTTCTCGGCGGCGGCGCCGCGGTCGAGGGCGATTTCGGGACCAGCGCCATGGGCGCGCCGGGCAAGTTCTATCTCGGCGGCGGCGTCGCGCTGGTCGCCGTCTACCTCGCCGCCTTCTGGATGCTGTATCCGGAAGGCTGCCGCGGCACCGACATGGGCGAGATTTCCTTCGAGCGGATTGGCCGGGACATCGTCGTCGACGTGCACGAAGACCTCTGGTACCGCGAGAAGACCTCGGGACGGGCCCAGAAGACCCTGCAGATCCTCGCCCATGCCAGCCCCGGCATCTACGGCCTCACGCTGTCCGATCCGGCCGGCGGCTCGGTCTGCGAGATGAACCTGCAATTCGTGTCGGCGCCGCCGCAGGGCGAAGTCCTGCTTTCCTACCCGTTCGACGGGGCGTTCGGGGTCCGCTTCAAGCGCGGCCGCGCAGGACAGCCCTCGGTCGACGACTGTTTCGAATATCCCTATCAAAGCCAGCGGCTGAAAGGATTCCTCTGGGTCGATCTCAGCAATTCGCAGGTCTATTTCCGCAAGCTGGTCGTGCCCTCGGCACCCGATGCGGGGGAATTCACCGATTTCGGCGCGCTTGCCGTGCCGGAGGCCGGGCCGGGCCTGCGCGAATTCGCGGGACGGCTCGCCACTTTCGGGGCGGTCTCGGCGCAGGAGCCGGGTCTGTTGTATGCCGAATTGCGGCCCCGGCTCGGCGATCCCGACAGCGCCGTCCGGCTCAGGGCGCGCCGTTTCCTGGGCGAGAATTTCGGCGACTATGCCGGCGCGGCTCTAGCGGATCTCTTCGGGACCGCGCCGGCGGAGAATCCCGATCTGGCGGTCAGCCTGCTGCACGGCCTGATCGAAGGCGGCCGATACGCGCATCCGGAGCTCAAGCCTGCCGCGGGGCGCAGCCTCGATTTCACCGTCCCCTTCCTGGGCGAGGAGGACTATCCGCAGATCGTCGCGCTGCTCGCGGACCCGGATGCGGGCATCCGGCAGCAGGCGCGGCGGCTGATCCAGACCTTCCCGGTGGACGGGCTGGCGCCGTATGTCGATGCGGCCTGGCACGGTGGCGCGGAGCCGGAGCCCTGCGCTGATCCGGGCACCGGATGGCAGGCCTATGCCGCAGTCTTCTACTACTACAACCGCCTGATCCAGATGAGCCTGAATGCCGGTCTTGCCGGCAGTGCCCGGGCGGAATGGGATGCGCGCGCAGCGGGGCTGAAGGCGGCGGTTCGCAGCTGTCTCGACGATCCGGCGGCGGTGGATGCCGCGCTGATCGACTACGGGCGGGCGCTGGCCTATTCCTGGTCGTCCGGGATCGGCAGCGATGCGGCGGAAGCTGCGGCGCAGGATTTCCTCGACTACCTGGGCGAGGATGCGGGCAGCTACTACATGCAGTCCCATGTCGAGAAGATGCGCAACCTCGCGCTGTCGAACTAGCCCGGGCGCCGGTTCTCAGTCTTCCTCGACATCGTCGACATCCGCCTGGCCGGACATCCGGCGGCGGACATGGCTCCAGCCGAGTCCGGTGCCGAGCACCAGCGACAGGCCGAGAATGGCCAGCCATCCCGTCACCGCGTCATTGTCGAGCGCCAGAACGCCCATGTCGTGAAGCACCCAGACCGCGGCAGCGAAGATCGCCGCGACGAGCCCCATGCCGAAGGGACCGATCGACCGCAGCGTGGCACGCAGGAAGATCACCCAGACCGCGAACAGCAGCAGGCCGAGCAGCACCGCGACCGAGAGCGTCTCCCAGCCGTGATGCAGCGCCCAGCCGACATAGCTGTAGGGGGTCGGATTGAAGGTGGCGGCGACCAGCGCGAATGCGATCGCCCAGCGGGGCAGGATTTCGGACATGTCAGGCTCGCGGATTGCGGAACTCGGGTCGGATCTTGCGCGCGGATGCGGCGCCGGGCAAGGCCGGTGCCGCCCCGCCGGCCGGATCAGGCGCCGATCTGGCGGGCATAGGCCGGGTAGCGGTCGCGGCAGCCGTCGCGGTTGGCGCTGACATAGGCGTAGAAGCGGCTGTCATCGGCGGTGCTGACGGCTTCGGCGGTCTCGTTTGCCTTCGCCGGGTCAGGGGCCTGGGACATCATCCCGACCGCCGCCGCCTGCATCTCCTCGCGGCGCGCGTTGAAGCTGTCCGGGTCGTCGAGCGCGCGTCCGGTCAGCAGCACCACCGCGCAGGCGCCGTAGTCGCGCGAGCTCAGGGCCGGATAGGCGGAAAGCGGGTCCGAAGGGTCGACCGGTGCGGGCAGCGGCTGCGGCGCAGCCGTGACCGGCGTCTTCAGGTGCTCCGGCGTGCCGCAGGCGGCGAGGAGGGCAAGAAGGGCGAGGCAGGGCAGGCGCGAGGGCGCAGTGGTCATGGCGATTCCCGGGATGTCTGTCGTTCCGGCTCTCGCATGCCGTCCGTGCCGCGGCAAGACGGCATCGGCACGCCTGCCGGACCGGCGGCGCGCCGCCTGCCGCCTCCGGCGGACCTGCAGGGCGTGCCAAGCGTCGGATCTGCCCGATTTTGCGGTTTCGTCCCGCGTTGCGTTTGGATATGCACGCCGCGGACTGAATGGAGAGAACCATGGCCAATGTCGTCGTCGTCGGCGCCCAGTGGGGCGATGAGGGTAAGGGGAAGATCGTTGACTGGCTGTCCGAGCGTGCGGATGTCATCGCGCGCTTCCAGGGCGGCCACAACGCGGGCCATACCCTGGTCATCGGCGGCCAGGTCTACAAGCTGAACGCGCTGCCCTCGGGCGTGGTGCGCGGCGGCAAGCTGTCGGTCATCGGCAACGGCGTGGTTCTCGATCCCTGGCACCTGGTCGGCGAGATCGCCAAGATCCGCGAGCAGGGCGTCGACATCTCGCCCGAGACGCTGATGATCGCCGAGAACACCCCGCTGATCCTGCCGTTCCACGGCGAGCTGGACCGCGCGCGCGAGGAAGCGGCGTCGAAGGGCACCAAGATCGGCACCACCGGCCGTGGCATCGGCCCGGCCTACGAGGACAAGGTCGGCCGCCGCTGCGTCCGGGTCGCGGATCTGGCGGACGAGGCGACGCTGGTCGCCCGCGTCGACCGCGCGCTGCAGCACCACGACCCGCTGCGCAAGGGACTGGGCATCGAGCCGATCGACCGCGCCGCGCTGATCGAGAAGCTGAAGGAGATCGCGCCGCAGATCCTGCCCTATGCCGCGCCGGTCTGGAAGGTGCTGACCGAGAAGCGGAAAGCGGGCAAGCGCATCCTGTTCGAAGGCGCGCAGGGCGCGCTGCTGGACATCGACTTCGGCACCTATCCCTTCGTGACCTCGTCCAACGTCATCGCGGGCCAGGCGGCGACCGGCGTGGGCCTCGGCCCGGGCGCGATCGACTACGTGCTGGGCATCGTGAAGGCCTATACCACCCGCGTCGGCGAGGGCCCGTTCCCGACCGAGCTGGACGACGAGACGGGCAACCGCCTGGGCACGCGCGGCCATGAATTCGGCACGGTCACGGGGCGCAAGCGCCGCTGCGGCTGGTTCGACGCAGCGCTGGTGCGCCAGACCTGCGCCACTTCGGGCGTGACCGGCATCGCGCTGACCAAGCTCGACGTGCTCGACGGCTTCGAGACGCTGAAGATCTGCGTCGGCTACGAGCTCGACGGCGAAGTGCTGGACTACCTGCCGACCGCGGCCGAGGCGCAGGCGCGCTGCACGCCGGTCTACGAGGAACTGGAAGGCTGGAACGAAAGCACCGAGGGCGCGCGCAGCTGGGCCGACCTGCCGGGCGCGGCGATCAAGTATGTCCGCCGCATCGAGGAGTTGATCGACTGTCCGGTGGCGCTGCTGTCGACCTCGCCCGAGCGCGACGACACGATCCTGGTCACCGACCCCTTCGCCGACTGATCGGCACTGGACTCCGCCGCCCTCTGGGATAGCCTCGGGCGGCGGAACATGGGCGGACAAGGGAGGACCCCCGATGGCGCTTTCCTACAAGGCTCGGCGGCGCTGGTCGCTCGTCATACTGCTGGTCGGGCTGCCGCTCTACGTCGTGGCGGCGGTGACCATCGTCGCGCAGTTCGACCGTCCCTCGATCTGGCTGGAGCTCGGCGTCTATGTCGGGCTGGGCCTGGTCTGGGCGCTGCCCTTCCGCGCGGTGTTCCGCGGCGTCGGCCAGGCCGACCGGGACGGCGAGTGAGCGCGCTGATCCGCACGCAGAGCGCCGTCACCCTGGTCGGCGGCGGCCCGGTCGCCCCGGAAGAGATCGCGGCGGCGCTGTCCCATGCGCCCGTGCTGGTCGCCGCCGATGGCGGCGCGGGGGCGGCGCTGGAGGCCGGGCACATGCCGCTCGCCGTGATCGGCGATTTCGATTCGCTCGATGCCGGGGTGCATGCGGCGATCCCCGCCGACCGGCTGCACCATGTCGCCGAGCAGGACAGCACCGATTTCCACAAGTGCCTGGCGCGGATCGAGGCGCCGCTGGTCCTGGCCGTCGGCTTCGCGGCCGGGCGGATGGACCACCTGCTTGCGGTGTTCAACGTCATGGCGCGGCTGCCGAAGCGGCGCGCGCTGGTGATCGGTCCCGAGGATGTCTGCCTGCTGGCGCCGCCGCGGCTGGCGCTCGATCTCGACCCAGGAACGCCGGTCAGCCTGTTCCCGATGGGGCGCGTCACCGCCGAAAGCCGCGGGCTGCACTGGCCGCTCGACGGGCTGGCCTTCGCCCCTGACGGGCAGAGCGCCACCTCGAACCGCGCGCTTGGCCATGTCATGATCGCACCGCATGCGCCGAAGCTCCTCCTGATGCTGCCGCTGACGGCGCTGCCGCCGCTCCTCGACGCGCTCGAGGACGCACCCGGCTGGTAACTGGCCGATTGGGGGTCGCGGCAGGGCGCGGCATTCCCTATATCTCCTGTCAGGAAAGAGGATCGACGATGTCTGACACGCTGTCTCCGGCAGAGGCCGGGAAATTCGCGGCCGCCATGGCCTCCGTTGCCGAGATCGAGGACGGGATGACCGTCGGGCTCGGGACCGGCTCCACCGCCGCCTGGATGGTCCGTGCGCTGGCGAAGCGGGCGAAGGACGAGGGGATGACCCTCACCTGCGTGCCGACCTCCGAGCGGACCGCCGGACTGGCCCGCGCGCTGGGGCTGACCGTGGTGGGCCTCGACGATGTCGACCGGATTGACGTCACCATCGACGGCGCGGACGAATTTGACGGCCACATGCGGCTGATCAAGGGCGGCGGCGCGGCTCACTTGCGCGAAAAGCTGGTCGCCGCGGCCTCGGACCGGATGATCGTCATCACCGATCCCTCCAAGGACGTCGAGACGCTGGGCGCCTTCCCGCTGCCGATCGAGGTGATCCCCTTCGGCTGGAAGGGCACCGAGAAGCGGATCCGCGAGGTGCTGGCCGCCTCCGAAGTCGACGGGCGCGAAACGGTCCTGCGGATGAAGGACGGCGCGCCGGTGCTGACCGACCAGGGCAACTACGTCATCGACGCGCATCTGAAACGCATTGCCGATCCGGAATCGCTGTCCATGGCGCTGGCGGACATTCCCGGCGTGGTCGAGCACGGGCTGTTCATCGGGCTCTGCGACACGGTGATCATCGGCCATCCCGACGGCAAGCATGAAACCCGCATGCATGACCAGACGCCCGCCTGGGGCGATGTCATCATGGAACTGGCGGCGCTCCTCCCGACCGCCTGAGAAGTGAAGGATTACCGATGAGTTTCGATTACGATCTGTTCGTCATTGGCGGCGGCTCCGGCGGCGTGCGCGCGGCGCGCGTCGCGGCGGCCGAAGGCGCGAAGGTGGGCCTCGCAGAGGAAAGCCGCATGGGCGGCACCTGCGTGATCCGCGGCTGCGTGCCGAAGAAGCTGATGGTCTTCGCCTCCTCCTATCCGGGCCACATGGCCGATGCCGCGGCCTATGGCTGGGACGTCACCGCGGGCGGCTTCGACTGGAGCAAGTTCAAGGGCCAGCTGGAAACCGAGCTCGACCGGCTCGAAGGCGTATACGAGCGGCTGCTGAACAATTCCGGCGTGGACTGGGTGAAGCACCGCGCGGTCGTCACCGGCCCGCACGAGGTGATGCTCGACAGCGGCGAGTCGAAGACCGCCAAGACCATCCTGATCGCGACCGGCGGCTGGCCCTTCGTGCCGGAATTCCCCGGCCACGAGCTGGCGGTGACCTCGAACGAGATGTTCCATCTCGAGGAGCTGCCCAAGCGCCTGCTGATCGTCGGGGGCGGCTACATCGCCTGCGAATTCGCGGGCATCATGAACGGCCTGGGCGTGGAAGTGACCCAGTTCTTCCGGGGCGAGCAGATCCTGCGCGGCTTCGACCGCGAGACCGTCGACCTGGTGGCGGACCAGATGGGCAAGGCCGGGATCGAGCTCTGCGCACACACCAACACCGTGTCGATGGAAAAGACCGGGGACGGCATCCTGGTCCACGGCACCGACGGCTCGCAGCGGACCTTCGACCTGGTGATGTTCGCCACGGGCCGCAAGCCCAACACCGACAGCCTCGGCCTGTTCGAGCTGGGCATCGAGATGGACGCCAACGGCGCGGTCAAGGTCGACCAGTTCAGCCAGACCAAGGTGCCCTCGATCTACGCGATCGGCGACGCGACCGACCGGGTGAACCTGACGCCGGTGGCGATCCGCGAGGCGATGGCCTTCGTCGAGACCGTGTTCAAGGGCAACCCGACCGCGGTCGACCACGACCTGATCCCGTCCGCGATCTTCACCCAGCCCGAAATCGGCACCACCGGCATCTCGGAAGAGGACGCCAAGGCGCAGGGCATTGCCGCCGACATCTACACGACCTCCTTCAAGGCGATGCAGTCGGGCTTCGCCGGCCGCGAGGAGCGGGTCTTCATGAAGCTGATCGTCCGCAAGGAGGACGACGTGGTGATCGGCTGCCATATCGTCGCGCCCTCGGCCGGCGAGATGATCCAGCTCGCGGGCATCGCGGTCAAGATGGGCGCGACGAAAGCCGATTTCGACCGGACCTGCGCGGTGCATCCCACCATGGCCGAAGAACTGGTAACGATGCGGAACCCGACCCGCAGCGCTTGAATCCGCGGGTGATGATCCGCATCTTCTCAGAAACGTGATACCACACGGGGAAATAACGCATATGGCAAATTCCGGAGGACCCTGGGGCGGCGGCGGCAACCGCGGCTCGGGCGGGGGGAACGACAACCGCGGCGGAGGCGGCAGGAAGCCGGGCGGCGAGGGGTCCCAGATCCCGGAGATCGACGAGATCATGAAGAAGGGCCAGGAGCAGCTGCGCGTCATTCTCGGCGGCCGCGGCGGCAAGGGCAACGGCGGCAACGGCGGCGGCTTCGGCGGCGGCGGGTTCAAGATGAACCGCGGCACCTGGGGCCTGATCGGCGTCGCGGTGGTGGGCTTCTGGCTCTACAATTCGCTCTATACCGTGCGTCCGGAAGAGAACTCGGTGGAGCTCTTCCTCGGCAAGTACAGCCAGACCGGCACCGAGGGCCTGAACTTCGCGCCCTGGCCCTTCGTCACGCATGAGGTCATCCCGGTTTCCGTCGAACGCGTCGAGGAACTCGGCGTCGGCCGCAGCCGCGCCAACGGCGCCGAGGATGCCGGGCTGATGCTGACCACCGACGAGGCGGTCGTGGACATCGACTACCAGGTGGTCTGGAACGTCACCGATGCGGCGGCCTTCCTGTTCAACCTGCGCGACCCGCAGATGACCGTGCGCGCCGTGTCGGAATCGGCGATGCGCGAGATCATCGCCCAGTCCGAGCTGGCGCCGATCCTGAACCGCGACCGCGGGCTGATCCAGGACCAGGCGCACGAGCTGATCCAGGCGACGCTCGACAGCTACGGCGCGGGCATCAACATCGTCCGGGTCAACCTCGACAAGGCCGACCCGCCGCAGGAGGTGATCGACAGCTTCCGCGAGGTCCAGGCGGCCGAGCAGGAGCGCGACCGGCTGCAGCGCCAGGCCGATGCCTATTCCAACCGCGTCCTCGCGGGCGCGCGCGGCGAGGCCGCCCAGGCGCTGGAAGAGGCCGAGGGCTACCGGGCCCGCGTGGTCAACGAGGCCGAGGGCGAGGCCAGCCGCTTCACAGCGGTCCTGGGCGAGTACCGCCAGGCGCCCGAAGTGACGCGCAAGCGCCTCTATCTCGAGACGATGGAGAAGGTGCTGGGCGACGTCGACAAGGTGATCCTCGATCCCTCCGTGGCCGGCGAGGGCGGCAGCGGCGTCGTGCCCTACCTGCCGCTGAACGAGCTGCGCCGCACGGCGCCGGCCGAGTGAGGAAGACGCAAGCCATGACCAAGATCCACTACATCATCATCGGCGCCGTCATTGCCGTCGTCCTGCTGTCTTCCTCGATCTTCATCGTCGACGAAAGGCAGAAGGTGCTGGTCCTGCGCTTCGGCCAGATCCAGTCGGTCAAGGAAGAGCCGGGCCTGGCCTTCAAATGGCCCTTCATCAACGATCTCGTGCGCTATGACGACCGCATCCTGTCGCTCGACACCGCCACGATCGAGGTGACCCCCTCGGATGACCGCCGCCTGGTGGTCGACGCCTTCGCGCGCTACCGGATCTCCGATCCGCGCCAGTTCCGCGAAGCGATCGGCACCGGCAGCCTGGCCACCGCCGAGAGCCGCCTCGAAGGCATCATCAACCCGCAGATCCGCGCCGTCCTCGGCCAGGACGGGGTGACCTCGAACACCATCCTCTCCGAGGACCGGGCGGGGCTGATGCAGCAGATCACCGACGCCTCGCGCACCCGCGCGCAGTCGCTCGGGCTCGAGGTGCTGGACGTGCGGCTGAAGCAGACCAACCTGCCCGAGCAGAACCTCGAGGCGACGTTCGCGCGGATGCGCGCCGAGCGCGAACGCGAGGCGGCCGACGAGATCGCCCGCGGCGAGGAAGCCGCCCAGCGGGTCCGCGCGCAGGCCGACCGCACGGTGGTGGAGATCACCTCCGAGGCGCAGCGCGAGGCGGAGATCACCCGAGGCGAGGCCGATGCCGAGCGCAACAAGATCTTCGCCGAAGCCTATGGCCAGGACGAGGGCTTCTTCGAATTCTACCGCTCGCTGACCGCCTATGAGCGGGCGCTGAAATCGGGCAACTCCTCGATGGTGATCACGCCGGACAGCGAGTTCTTCAACTATCTCGGCAGCCCGCAGGGCCGCTGATGTCTGTGGTCCTGACCGCGATCGGCTTCGTGCTGGTCTTCGAGGGGCTGGTCTTCGCGCTCCTGCCGTCGCGGCTGGAGGATCTGATCGAGGCGCTGTCGCGCTTCTCGATGGATGCGCGGCGCGGGATCGGGCTCGGCGCGGTGGCGCTCGGCGTGCTGCTGCTGTGGCTCGCGCGCGGCGGGTCCTGACCGCCGCGGCGGCCGGACCGGACGGAACATTTGCGGGCGCTCCGGAAGGGGCGCCCGCTTTCCGTTCCTGGCCGCTCCCTCTCCCCCTCGGGGAGAGGGCCGGGGTGAGGGGGAGCCGCGGGCGCCCCTCCGTCAGGGCTTCGCGGCCGGCGGGCATGAACTCCTGGACATTGCGGTGCACGATGCAGGCATGGCGCATCTGGGCCCGGCACGGAGCCGTCAATGCTGGCCATCCGGAGGACAGTGTCGAAGGCATCCAGACGAAGCCGGAGGCGGCACCGCCCCGGAATGGTTCCAGTCCTTGATGCTCCGGGCCCTTTGATCGGGAGTTGAGCAGCGGGCCGTGGCTGGCCCGGTTGGCCCCGCCTGAATGGCGGCGCAGGCAGGCCCTCTCGAAGAACTCGGGCCGACAACAATCTTGACCAGCCCGAACGGCTCCGCCGCTGTGGCGGCGGCGATGGCGGGGAAGAGAAGGGCTGTGGAGCTTGGCCCGTCCGCTCGTCTCCAGATGGGGCCATCTTGCGCGGAGCGCGCCGCGCGGCCCTGGGTCAAGTCAGGCCGGGCGCGCGGCCCACTGACCTCGGCTGCAAACTGCGACCTTCGCCGGAGGCGGCACGCGGCCGCAGGGCCGGACCCGGCTGCCGCCGCGCCCGGAGGCCCGGCCGGTCAAGGTCCGGCCAGAGCCCCGGCAGGGGCGGTTTCGAGGGGCAGGGGATATTCAGGGATTCCGACCCGGCGGACAGAACAGGGCACCGACCGCGTGGTACGAGTGCCGGACCCGGCTGCCGCTGTACCTGGCGGCCGCCCGTTCCGCGGTCCGGCCGGCGCGCCGCGGAACGGGCGGCAGGCTCACATGCCCGGCAGCTTCATGTCGGCCGGCAGACCCATGCTCTCGGCCAGCTTGCCCATTTCCGTCTGGGCGCGCTTCGAGGCGCGGGCCTGGGTGTCCTTGATCGCGGCCAGGATCAGATCCTCGGCCATTTCCTTGTCCTCGGGGGAGAAGACCTTGGGATCGATCTCGAGGCTCTTCAGCTCGCCCTTGGCCGTGGCGGTGGCGCGCACCAGCCCGGCGCCGGATTCGCCCTCGACGATGATCGTGTCCAGCTCGTCCTGCAGCGCAGCCATCTTGGACTGCATCTCCTGCGCGGCCTTCATCATCTTGCCCATGTCGCCCAGGGCGCCCAGACCTTTCAGCATCGCGGTTCTCCCGTGTGGTTCGCGTGTTCCCGGCGGATCTAGGGACTCACGGGTCCGTGCACAAGCCGCAGGCGCGGCTCATTCCGACTCGAAGGGATCCCAGTCCTCGTCGATTTCCTCGATTTCCGGCAGGGCCTCGGCCGCAGCCTCCTCCTCGGGCGCGGGCACCGGGCGCACCTCGACCAGCCGCGCCTGCGGCAGCACCGCCAGGACGGCGGCGATGCCGGGATGGCTGCGCGCCCGGTCGAGCGCTTCGGACTTCTCGGCATCGCGGGTCTCGGCCACGGTCGGCTGCCCGCCGGCATTCGACACGGTTACCGCCCAGCGGGCGCCGGTCCATTGCTGCAGCCGGGTGCCGAGCTTGGCCGCCAGGTCGCGCGCCGCGCCCGGCGCCGGGGTGAACTCGATCCGGCCCGGGCTGTAGGAGACCAGGCGGATGCCGGTTTCGGCCTCGACCAGCAGATGCATGTCGCGCCTGTCGCGGATCAGCTCCAGCACCGCCTCGAAGCTGGGGAAGGCCGAGAGCGCGGGGGCGGCCTGCGCCACCGGCTGCGCGGCGGTGCCGCCTGCCATCCGCACCGGCGCCGCGGCGCGGGCGACGGGGGCGGAGGCCTGGCCGCCGCCATGGCCCGCGCCGTTCGGGGCCGGGCCCGCGGGGGCGGGCGTCGACTGCAGCTTGCGGATCAGCTCGTCGGGCGGCGGCAGGTCGGCGACATGGGTCAGCCGGATCACCGCCATCTCGGCGGCCATCATCGCGTTCGGCGCTGCGCCGACTTCCTCGAGCGCCTTGAGCAGCATCTGCCACATCCGGGTCAGCGCCCGCATCGGCAGCCGCCCGGCCATCTCGGCGCCGCGGCTGCGCTCGTCCGGCGGCAGCGTGGGGTCATCGGCCGCCTCGGGGGTGATCTTGACCACCGACAGCCAGTGGGTGATCTCGGCGAGGTCGCGCATCACCGCCATCGGGTCGGCGCCCTCGGCATATTGCTGCGCCAGTTCGGCCAGCGCCTCGGCCGCGCGCCCGCCCATGATCATGTCGAAGAGGTCCATCACCCGCCCGCGGTCGGCGAGGCCCAGCATCGCCCGGACCTGCTCGGCGGTGGTCTCGCCAGCGCCGTGGCTGATCGCCTGGTCGAGCAGCGAGGTCGCGTCGCGCGCCGAGCCTTCGGCGGCCCGCGTGATCAGCGCCAGCGCATCTCCGCCGATTTCCGCGCCTTCCGAGGCGGCGATCTTCGAGAGCATCGCCATCATCACCTCGGGCTCGATCCGGCGCAGGTCGAAACGCTGGCAGCGGCTGAGCACGGTCACCGGGACCTTGTTGATCTCGGTGGTGGCGAAGATGAACTTCACGTGGCGCGGCGGTTCCTCCAGCGTCTTCAGCAGCGCGTTGAACGCGCTCTTCGACAGCATGTGGACCTCGTCGATGATGAAGATCTTGTAGCGCGCCTGGCTCGGCGCATAGGCAACGGTGTCGAGCACCATCGAGCGGATGTCGTCGACGCCGGTATTGGAGGCGGCGTCCATCTCCAGCACGTCGACATGGCGGCCTTCCGAAATCGCGCGGCAATGCTCGCACTGGCCGCAGGGCTTCGTCGTGGGGCCGCCCTGGCCGTCGGGGCCGATGCAGTTCATGCCCTTGGCGATGATCCGCGCGGTGGTGGTCTTTCCGGTGCCGCGGATGCCGGTCATGATGAAGGCCTGCGCGATCCGGCCTGCCTCGAAGGCGTTCTTCAGCGTCCGGACCATGGCCTCCTGGCCCATCAGGTCGTCGAAGGTTTCGGGGCGGTACTTGCGCGCCAGCACGCGGTAGCCCTGATCGGTGTCGCTCATGCCCTGTCCTGTCCTTGCCGTCGCCGCACCCTATGCGCTGTGCTGGACCGGGTCCAGAGCGGGCTATGTGCGAGGTGGCTGCGCCGCATGGGGGTGACATTCCCGCGCCGATGCCCTAGCGTCAGGGCGCGCTTCTTTTCATGCGCGAACCATTGAAAACTGCATTTTGACAGATGGAATTTTGACATGTCCGAAAAACAGACATTTCTCAGCGACTCCCAGCAGAAGAAACTTGCGGAAGCCCTCGACCGGAAGTTCGACCTGCCGCTCGTCAGGGGCAAGAGCGAACGCAAGGCCTGGGTCAAATTCGTGATCGCCATCGACATCATCATCACCTCGAAGGTTCAGAACGAGTATCTCGACGCGCTGAACGATCCCGCCTTCCAGCTCGAGGACATGGCGGCGGACATCCTGAAGGAAAACCTCGCCCCTATCCTGGCGGACTTGCTGAGCGTTCCGATCCTGCCGTATTCGCTCAAGCTCAAGATGATCGGCCTCGTTCTCGAATTGCTCATCAAGGCAATGGCCGGGACAACCACGATCGACGAGGTCGCCGAGGAGTTCCTCAAGTCGGCATGACGGGGGAGTGGAGTGAGAGGCTGGACAACGACCCAAGCGGGGCTCGTTACGGCTGCTTCCTTCCGGACCTGACCGGGTTGGCGAGGTGCCTGCCCGCGCCAACCTCTCGACGGCTCATCTACGTGCTGCGGGCCGGGGGTTCAACCCCTCCCGGCCCGTTTGTCCGGCCGGATTTTCCGGAGATGCCGGGTTGATGTGATCTATGACGCACAGAATGAATAATTTCACGAATTTTGGTGCGCAAATGCGCATTCGGCGGGGCGCCGTGCAATCGGCCGACTCGCACATGCCGGGTGCCGCGGAACCGGGCAGGCCGCAGGCCATCGGGGGCGGCCGGCCTGCAATCCCGGGGCGAGTGCGCGGCCCGCGCTTCCTGCGGTAGGGACGGGGCAGGCGGCAACCCGCCGGGTTCACCGCGAAGTCATGACGGCCGGCGCGGTTTTCGTGTAATCTGCCGGAAATGCCCGGGTATCCAGGTCCAGCAGAGGGACGTGTCCTTGTTCCAGCCCCATCTCGCCGCCATCCGCTTCGGCACCGGGCGCAGTCCGGTCCATCCCGATCCCGCCTCGGCACAAGCCATGCTGGACGCGCTGTCAGGCCCCGACAGCGGCGCCGCGGCCTTCCCGGTCTCGCCGATGGACGACGTGCTGCCCTGGGTCGAACCCTATCGCGCGCTGGTCAAGGCCAGGAACCAGGGTGACGCCGATCCGCAGGAGGTCCTCGACATGCTCAAGGAAATCCGCAAGTCGGAGCGCCGCCACTGGCTGGAGGGGCTGGCATCGACCGTGTCGCGCGGGGTCGCCGCGGATGACGGGTTCCGCGACCGGCTGACCCTGTTCTGGGCGGACCATTTCACGGCCGCGGGGCGGGGGGCCTTCCTGCGGAACCGGGTGGACACCTATGTCGACGCCGCGATCCGGCCGAACGTGGCGGGCAAGTTCGCCGACATGCTGAAGGCGGCCGAACTGCATCCGGTCATGCTGCAGTATCTCAACCAGAACACCTCGGTCGGACCCGGCTCGAAGCTGGCGGAAAACCGGCCGAACCGGCGGCTGGGTCTGAACGAGAATCTCGGCCGGGAGCTGCTGGAGCTGCATACCGTCGGGGTCGATGCGGGCTACGGCCAGGAGGATGTCCGCCAGATGGCCGAGCTGCTGGCGGGGCTCAACGTGACGAACGAGATGGAAATGGTTTTCCAGCCGGGCCGCGCCGAGCCCGGGGCCGAACATGTGCTGGGATTCTCCTCCAGCCCGCGGCGCGACCAGCTGCAGGACATCCTGAACGCGCTCGACTACCTGGCGGTGCATCCCGACACGGCTGCGCATCTCAGCCGCAAGCTGGCGGTGCATTTCGTTTCCGACACGCCGGACGAGGACCTGGTGGCCTCGATGGCCGCGCGCTACCGCGAGAGCGGGGGCGACCTGATGCAGGTCTATGACGCGATGCTGTCGCATCCCGCCGCCTGGGCGCCCGAGCTGCAGAAGATCAAGCGGCCGGTGGATTACGTCACCAGCGCGCTGCGCGGCCTGGGCGCCGATCCGCATGCCCTCGTCGCCACCGCGCGGGAGACGCCGCGCCAGACCTACCGGGATCTGGTCAATCCGCTGATTTTCATGGGACAGCGCTGGGGCGAGCCCGACGGGCCGAACGGCTGGCCCGAGGAAGGGGCGGCCTGGATCACCGCCAATGCGCTGGCGCAGCGGCTGAAATGGGCGATGCGGGCCTCCTCCATGCCGGGCGTGCCCGCGATGGCGGAGCCGCTGCAGCTGGCCGAGGCGGCACTGGGGCCGCTGGCGGGGGAGCGGCTGCGCTTTGCCGCCGGGGCTGCCGAGACGCGCGGCGAGGGGATCGGCCTGGTGCTGATCTCGCCGGAATTCCAGAGACGCTAGGACAGGAGTCGCGACGATGCAGGACTTTTCCCGATCCGCCCGGCTGACGCGCCGCACGCTGCTCCGCGGCTTCACCGGCTGCTGCCTGGCGGCCAGCCCGCTGGTGACGCCGGTCACCCTGGCCTCCGCCCCCTCCGACCACCGGCTGGTGGTGATCGTCCTCAGGGGCGCGATGGACGGGCTCGACGTGCTGCGCCCGGTGGGCGATCCGGACTATGCGGCGCTGCGGCCGGGGCTGGCCGCGGGGCCGGAGGCGCTGCCGCTCGACGGCTTCTTCGCGCTCCATCCGGAACTGGCCGAGCTGATGCCGCTCTGGCAGGCCGGGCAGCTGGGCTTCGCCCATGCGGTGTCGACGCCCTACCGCGACAAGCGCAGCCATTTCGAGGGGCAGGACATCCTCGAGGCCGGGCTGCCGGCGATGGAGGGCGCGCATAGCCGCGACTCGGGCTGGCTGAACCGGCTGGCGGGCCTGATCCCCGGCGCGACGGCGCGCACGGCCTTTGCCGTGGGGCGCGAGTCGGACCTGATCCTGCGCGGCCCGGCCCCGGCCAGCAACTGGTACCCCCAGCGGGCGGACACGCTCAGCCCGCAGGGCAAGCGGCTGGCGGAGCTGGTCTTCCATGACGATCCGCTGTTCCGCGACCAGGCGGCGCGGATGTTCGAGCTGGCCGCGGAGGATGCCGAAAGCGCCGACCGCTCGCAGCCGCAGCATGTCCAGGTGGCGGAATACCTGTCGCAGCAGCTTCTGGGCGAGACCCGGCTGGCGGCCTTTTCGATCACCGGCTGGGACACCCATGGCGGGCAGGAGGCGGCGCTGAAGCGGCCGCTGAAGCAGCTGCGCGAGACGATCCTGCACCTCCAGGCGGGCCTTGGCCCGGTCTGGGACCGCACGGCGATCGTGGCCATGACCGAGTTCGGCCGCACTGCGCGGGAGAACGGCACCAAGGGAACCGATCACGGCACCGGCGGCGCGATGCTGATGGCCGGGGGGGCGGTGCGCGGCGGCAAGGTCTTCGGCGGCTGGCCGGGTCTCGACGAGGCCTCGCTCTACGACCGCCGCGACCTGATGCCGACCGGCGACGTCCGGGCGCTGGCGGCCGGGGCGATCCGCACGCTTTACGGCACCGGCGCGGGCGATCTGGAAAGGACGGTCTTCCCGGGGCTCGACATGGGCGGCGCGCCGCAGATCGTCCTCTGACAGGCGGCCGCGGGCGGCATCCTGGTCCCGCGCAGCGCGCTGCTGGCGGCCTTCCAGACGCTCGCAGGTCCGTCCGGGAAGCTGTCCGGGTCGGCCCGGGCGCTCGACGGGCCATGATCCGGAGCGGTGCGGGCGCTTTTCGGCGCCAGGCTGGGGCAGGTCGGGCGAACCGTTCGGCCGGTTCCGGCAAGGTCGGGATGCGCCGCTGACCTTCTGCATCGGCGCTGCGGGCCCCGCGGCCGCCCCGGGGCGGATTCCGGCCGGAAGAACTGTCCGCTGCCGGCGTTGCCCGGGTTCGGCCGGCAAGCGCTCGCCCCGCTTCGGGCAAGGCGGCGAGCCCGCTCGCCGAAGCCCGCTGGCATGCTGCAATGGCGCCGACGTGTCGAAGCGCCGGAACAGCGGCACGTCGCGCCTGACGGCCGGACAACCTCCTGTCCGTGACACCCGCACTTTTCCCGGCAAGGCGATTCCGCTCTGGAGCGGCCATCCAATGGGCGCCATCGGCGCGCCGATGTGGCTCCGCCGGGGCTTTCCCGCCGGTGTGCTGGGCGGGGCCAGCTTGGGCGCCGGGCAGCATGCCTGGACAGGGGCGCCCGCGGGATCCGCTTGGCAGGGCTGCGGCGGGCCGCACGAGCTGCGGGACCGGCGATTGGCCTGCGGCGGCCGGCCGGCATCTGCCGAAATGGGGGTCCGGCGCAAGCTCCGGCCGGAGGCACCGCCGCCATCGCGCTGCGCCCGCAACCAGTGCGGCAGCCCGTGCAGGATCCGTGCCGCGCGCCCGCGAGGTTTCACGAAACTGACACGGAACCGTCATGCGCGCGTTGCGGTGCGCAGGGACCTGTGGCGCGATTTGCACCGGAACCAGGGGATTCCCATGACCGCACGCCTTATGTGCCTGACCTCCGTGCTCGCGCTGGCCGCCGGGTCGGCGATGGCCGAGATGAATTTCAACCGCATCGCCAGTTTCGCCACCTGGCACAACATGGCCGAGGGCGAGGACACCGCCCGCGAGACCTCGCCGGAAATCATGGTCGCTACGCCCGACGGCATGACGCTGGTCTATTCCGACAGCCCGCTGGGCGTGATCGGCCTGATCGACATCACCGATCCGGCCGCGCCGAAGCCGCTGGGCAATGTCGACATGCAGGGCGAACCGACCTCGGTCGCCGTGATCGGCACCCGCGCCTATGCCGCCGTCAACACCTCCGGGTCCTATGCCGATCCGTCGGGCAAGCTGGTCACCATCGACCTCGCCTCGAAGGCCGTGACGGCCGAATGCGACCTGGGCGGCCAGCCCGACAGCATCGCCGCGGCGAAGGACGGCAGCTTCATCGCCATCGCCATCGAGAACGAGCGCGACGAAGACCTGGGCGACGGCCGCGTCGGCCAGATGCCCGCGGGCTGGCTGTCGATGCTGGACGTCACCGATGCGGGCGCCGACTGCGCCAGCCTGAAGACCGTGGACGTCACCGGCCTGGCCGAGGTCGCGCCGGAAGACCCCGAGCCGGAATATGTCGACATCAACGGCCTCGGAGAGACCGTGATGACGATGCAGGAGAACAACCATATCGTCGTCGTCTCGAAGGAGGGCGAGGTGATCGCCAGCTTCTCCGCCGGGGCCGTCGACCTGGCCGAGGTGGATCTGGACGACGACCGCGCCTCGATCCTGCCGGTCAGCGAGCAGCCGGGCCGCCTGCGCGAGCCCGACACCGTGAAATGGCTTGATGACGACCATTTCGCCACGGCAAACGAAGGCGACATGGATGGCGGCAGCCGCGGCTGGACCATCTGGAACAAGGACGGCTCCGTCGTCTACGAGTCGAATTCCTCCTTCGAGCATGCGCTGGTCTCCATCGGCCACTATCCGGACAAGCGGTCGGACGCGAAGGGCGTGGAGCCGGAATCCCTGGCGCATGGCACTTTCGGCGGCGTGCCGATGGCCTTCGTCGGTTCCGAGCGCGGCGGCGCCTTCGGCGTCTATGACGTCACCGACCCGGCCAACCCGGTGCTGAAGCAGCTGCTGCCCTCGGGCATCGGCCCGGAGAGCTTCGCCGTGATCGAGAGCCGCGGGCTGATCGCCTCGGCCAACGAGACCGACCTGATCGAGGATGGCGGCGTGCGCGCCCATGCGATGATCTACCAGTACCAGGAGGCGCCGGCCGCCTATCCGATGCTGACCGCGGACGGGCTGCGCGACGGGAACGGCGTGCTGGTCGGCTGGGGCGCGATCTCGGGACAGGTGGCGGCAGAGGACGGCACGCTCTACGCGGTGACCGACAGCTTCTACGGCAAGCAGCCGACGATCTTCCAGATCGACGTCTCCTCGAGCCCGGCGAAGATCGTCAAGGCGATCCGCGTCACCCGAGACGGCGCCCCGGCCGCGCACATGGACATGGAGGGCATCACGCTCGACGGCGATGCGTTCTGGGTGGCCAACGAGGGCAATGCCGACAAGGGCATCCCGCATGCGATCTACAAGGTCGGCATGGACGGCGCAATCATCGAGGAGGTGCTGATCCCAGAGGCGCTGGCGGCGAACCAGACCCGCTTCGGCTTCGAGGGCATCGCCAAGATCGGCGGCACGCTGTGGATGGCCACGCAGCGCGAGTGGAAGGACGATCCGGAGAACACCGTGAAGCTCGTCGCCTACACCCCCGCGACCGGCGAATGGGGCGCGGTGCGCTACGGCAAGGCGCAGCCGGAGACCGGCTGGGTCGGGCTGAGCGAGATCACCCTGCATGGCGATTACGTCTATGTCGTCGAGCGCGACAACCAGATCGGCGAGAACGCGGTGACCAAGAAGATCTACCGCATCCCGGCCTCGGCCATGGTGCCCGCCTCTCTGACCGGGGGCGACATGCCGATCGTGCCGAAGGAAGAGGTCCGCGACCTCATCCCCGACCTGACGGCCACGGGGGGCTTCGTGCTCGACAAGGTCGAGGGCCTGGCCATCGCCGCGGACGGCACGGCCTGGGTCTCCACCGACAATGACGGCGTCGACGACCATTCCGGAGAGACGATGTTCTTCTCCGTGGGCAAGCTCGACTGAGCGCCCGTCCGTCCGAAGATCTGGACAGCAGCCTGCTCCGCGGGCTGCTTTTCCTCATTTTTGCCGCACTTCCCGCAGCGTCTGTCTGTGTAAGGCGTTCAATACTTGCCTTCGAAGCAAGTTGGCTATCATGTGCGGCGAAAAAGGTTTTGCCGTGTCACAGCTGCCGGTCCATTCCATAGACGGACGTCTCCTGCGCCTCTTTCTGGAGGTCTACGAAAGCAATTCTGTCAGCCGGGCGGCCGAGCGGCTGGGCCTCACGCAGTCGACGGTCAGCCACGGGCTGGAACGGCTGCGGCGCGGCCTGGACGATCCGCTCTTCGTCAAGGACGGGCGCAACATAGTGCCGACCGCCCAGGCGGACTATCTGGCGCCGCGGATCCGCCAGGCGCTGTCGGCGCTGGAGGCGCTCAGCGAGCCGCAGGATTTCATGCCCTCGCGCGAGACCCGCGCCGTTACCATCGCCTGCAACGCGCACGAACTGCATGTCGAGGCCGCCGCCATTCTCGGCGCGCTGCGCCGCGAGGCGCCGGACCTGCCGGTGCGCTTCCTGCCGCTGGGCCGCGCGGGCATCGCCCGGTCGCTGCTCGACGATCCTTCGGTCGATCTGGCGATCGGCGTGCGGATGGGGCCCTATGCCCAGGAATTCGAGAGCGTGCCCCTGCTGTGCGACCAGCTGGCGGTGTTCCACGATCCGCAGCAGCGCGGGCCGGTCGCCAGCCTCGAAGACTTCGCCATGGCACAGCACGCGGTGCTGAATTTCGGCGGCGGGCGGCCCTCGCTGGTCGACCGGCGCCTGGCCGAAATGGGGCTGAAGCGGCAGATCCACCTGGAAGTGGCAGAGATCGGCCTGCTGGGGGCCCTGGTGCGCGGCACCTCGATGATCACCACGATGCAGGCGCGCTTCGGTGCGACCGCCCTTTCCGGGCTGGCGCATTGCCCGCCGCCGATGGAACTGCCGCGGGTGCAGTACGACATGGTCTGGCACAGCCGCCAGAGCCAGTCCCGGCGCCACCTGTGGTTGCGCGAGACGGTGATCCGCGCGGCGGGCCAGTCGCCGGTCTGAGCCTCAGCCCTCCGCCGCGAAGCGCGCCTTCCAGGTCGGCACCACGTCGCCGGGCGCTTCGCTGGCCTCGTAGACGCCGCGGGCGATGGCGCGGGCGAGGCAGGTCGCGGCGGCATGGCCGAGCTGCATTTCCTGCGCCAGCGGCTCGGTCAGCGGCTGCGTGCCGGTCGCGGCGGCGAAGACGAGGTCGCCGTCCAGCGGGGTATGCGAGGGCAGGATGGCCCGGGCCATGCCGTCATGGGCTGCCACTGCCATGCGATGGGCCTGGGCCTTGGTCAGCTGGGCATTGGTGGCGACGATGGCGATGGTGGTGGATTCGCCGAGCGCGCGCGGCAGCTGCGCCTCCAACAGCGGCGGCGCGGCCTGCGCCATGCCGCGCCCGCCGAATTCCGCCCCGGCCTCCCAGGGCGCGGCCCAGAATTCCGGCCCGTCTCCGACCGTCACCGCGCCGAGCGCGTTGACCGCCACAAGCGCGCCGACGGTCAGTCCGCAGGGCAGGCGCAGCGAGGCGGAGCCGAGCCCTCCCTTGAGCGGCCCTGCCGAGGCGCCGGTGCCGGCCCCGGCCGAGCCGAGATCGAAGACCGGCCCGGCGGTCATCAGCGCGCGGTGGCCGAGCGCGGGATAGGGGCTGTCGGCCCAGCCCTTGTCGCCGCCGTTGAGCAGGTCGAAGAGGATCGCGGCCGGCACGATCGGCACCCTCTGGCTGCCGACCTGGTAGCCGCGCCCCATGGCGCGCAGCCCCTGCATCACGCCGGAGGCGGCGTCGAGCCCGAAGGCCGAGCCGCCGGAGAGCACCAGCGCGTCGACCCCCTGCACCAGCTTGTCCGCCGCCAGCGCGTCAGTTTCGCGCGTGCCGGGCGCGCCGCCCATCACGTGGACCGCGGCGGTGAAGGGGCGGTCGGCGGTCAGCACGGTCACGCCGGTCTTCGCCGCCGCATCCGCGGCATTGCCCACGCGCAGCCCGCCGACATCGGTGATCAGGTTGCGCTCCCCCGGAGTCATCATGGTCTTCGCCCTTTCAGCTGCCCGGCGCTTTCCCTATATAAGACCCAGGACGCCCTCTGCCGAAAGGCCTTTGACATGCCGGACCCCGCCCCGCGCAAGACGCCGGACGGTCCCGAAGGGCCGGTGCCCGGCGGGAACCCCGGCCGTGGCAGGCGCGTTCGCCCCCGGACACTGAAGACATGCCCGCCCGGACCGCTCCGCCCGGTCCGGCCGGGAAACCGGGACATCCGGCCCGGCAGCGCGGCGGAGACGGAGAACTTTATCGATGATGCGTAAACTGAGCCTGATCCTGTTCGCAGCGGTCGTCGTGATCGTGGCAGGCTTCCTCAGCTACACGCTGCCCCGGCAATATGTCGTGCGGGTGGTCAATACCGAGACCCAGCGGATGGATACCTCGGGCAGCTGGTTCTTCGCCAATTCCGAAAAGCAGGGGTCCGACGGGACGCGGGACATCTACATCATCCAGACGATCCGCGAGGGCGGCAAGCCGAAGGTGTTCCGCAACGAGGATACCGGCTGGGGCTGGCCGCCCTATTTCAAGTTCGACAGCGCCAACGTCCAGGCCGAGGCCTCGGACCTGATCTCCTCGGCGGACAACCCGAACTGGGCGGTGGTCAAGAGCTATGGCTGGCGCAGCGAGATGTTCTCGATCTATCCCAACGCGCTGAAGGTCTATTCCATCGACGGCCCCGACGCGAAGCCCTGGCCGGTCTTCAACATCATCGTCATCCTGGCGCTGATCGTGGCCTGCGCGCTGGCCTACCGGGCGATCCACCGCTTCTGGGACAAGCGCGTCGACCCGATGATCGACCGGGTGGCGGATGTCTTCGACGGCGACGAGGACGAGAAGGCCGCCGAGCGGGCGCCGGTCAAAAACAAGGGCTGGTTCCGCCGCTGAGGCGGATCGCGGCATAGGACGGGAAGGGGGCCGCGGCCCCCTTTTTCGTGCCTGCAGCCGGCGCTGGGCGGGTCAAGCGCTGCCTGTCCTCCGGCGCCCGGCGGCGGCCGCGATGCCGCCGCACAGGACGATGGCGGCATGGGCAGGGCCGATGTCGCCGCGAGGCGCAGCCAGCCCGTCCAGCCGAAGTCGCCAAGGGCGGCTTTCCGGGGTTCGGCTGCTGCGACGGGCGCCAGCCAGGTGCCGGGGCCGTTTCCCGGCAGCCTTCCGGATGGTGTTGCAGATCCGGCTTGCAACAGGCGGCGATCCTTCCAGCCAGGCCTTCGGTGGTCGGCCAGCCGCCCGGCGTCAGCGGCTGGGTGTGAGACTTTCATGGGTGCGGAAGGCCGGATCGGACTGGTTGACGGGGCGGCTTGCGGGCCTGCCCCGGCATTCTCTCCCGGCTCGGGCGCGGACAGGCGGCCCGGGCAACCGGCGAGGGGCCCTTTGCAGCGGTTTTCCGGCAAGGTTCCGTTAACCAGGTGCGAGTCGCCCGGCCGGATGGCACCGATTGGACGGACGGCTGCGGCAGGAGAGGGCCGGGAATTCCGCACCTGCGGTCCGCGGCCCGCGCGGAGGCGCCGGTGAGGGCGGTTAAGGTCTCGCAGCTGCGGCAAGCCGCGGAAAGCGTTGCGGAAGCCCGTCCGCGTTAACGGTTGGTTCACAAATTTCCTAATGATCAGAACGGGTTGTGCTTCGTCTGGCGGCTCGCCGCGCTTGACAGGCCGCCCGTTCCGGAGTATCACTTCAGGCAAGCTAGAAGAGATGGGCAAGGCACCCCGGGGCGACCTGGACGGTGCCTTTTTTCGTCTCTGCTCGTGCGGTGTTCCACGCATGAGAGAGTAGGTTGGTACCCAATGACGTTGATCTGTGCTGAGCAGGAAAACGGCGGCGCCGCGGCGATCGTCGCGGATGCCTTTGACAAGTTCGAGCGCGCTTCGCGGGCTCTGAACGAGATGATCCGGAAACTCGAGG
This sequence comes from Mangrovicoccus sp. HB161399, assembly GCF_013184745.1. Classification (GTDB taxonomy): domain Bacteria; phylum Pseudomonadota; class Alphaproteobacteria; order Rhodobacterales; family Rhodobacteraceae; genus Mangrovicoccus. The sequence goes on along the minus strand of NZ_JAATVU010000001.1, from coordinate 135,695 downwards.
ACGGGGATTGCAGCGATGCCGCGGAGGCGAAGAAAATCGTCGCCGCGCTCGATGCCGCCTCGGACACGGCCCTGAAAGCGAGGATGAAGCTCGATGAACGAAATAAGCAACGTGCCGGGATCGCGCATGACTTCGCCATCGACTTCGATGCCGCCCGATCTGAGATCGGGCGCCGCCTGGCTTGCCTGCGCAGAGCAGACGGTCAGGGATGAGTTCCTGAACGGATTGTCGGAGGGAGCGCTTCTTGCGCTCCCTTTCTGTTTCGAGTTCTGGGCGCTGCCGCACCAGCTGCCGCCGCAGGGCGACTGGAAGACCTGGGTGATCATGGGCGGGCGCGGCGCAGGAAAGACGCGCGCTGGGTCGGAATGGGTGCGCTCCGAGGTGGAGGGCTCGTTGCCCTTGGATGCCGGGCGCTCGCGGCGCGTGGCGCTGGTCGGCGAGACCTTCGACCAGGTGCGCGCGGTGATGATCGAGGGCGACAGCGGCATCCTGGCCTGTTCGCCGCCGGACCGGCGGCCGCAATGGGTGGCGTCCAAGAAGCGGCTGGAATGGCCGAACGGCGCGATCGCCGAGGCGTTCTCCGCCCATGAGCCGGAGGCGCTGCGCGGGCCTCAGTTCGATGCCGCCTGGGTGGACGAGCTGGCGAAGTGGAAGCGGGCGGAGGACGCCTGGGACATGCTGCAGTTCTCGCTCAGGCTGGGCCAGACGCCGCGGCAGGTGGTGACGACGACGCCGCGGAACGTGGGCGTGCTGAAGCGCATCCTCGACACGCCGAGCACGGTGGTGACCCATGCGCCGACGGAGGCGAACAAGGCCTATCTGGCGGCGAGTTTCCTCGAGGAGGTGCGGGCGCGCTACGACGGCTCGCGCCTGGGACGGCAGGAGCTGGACGGCATCCTGCTGGAGGATGCCGAAGGCGCGATGTGGACCATGGGCATGCTGGAGGCGCTGGGCCTCGACCGGCCGCCGCAGATGGACCGGGTGGTCGTGGCGGTCGATCCGCCGGTGACGGGCCATGACGGGTCGGACGAATGCGGCATCGTCGTGGTCGGCGCTCGGACGCAGGGACAGCCGCAGGACTGGCAGGCCTGCGTGCTGGAGGATGCCTCCGTCAGGGGGGCGAGTCCGCAGGTCTGGGCGCAGGCGGCCCTGGAGGCGATGGCGCGGCACGGCGCCGACCGGATGGTGGCGGAGGTCAACCAGGGCGGCGACCTCGTGGAAAGCGTGATCCGGCAGATCGATCCTCTGGTGGCGTTCCGTGCGGTGCGGGCGACCAAGGGCAAGGTGGCGCGGGCGGAGCCTGTCGCGGCGCTCTACGAGCAGGGGCGGGTGCGCCATGTGCGCGGGCTGGCGAGCCTCGAGGACCAGATGTGCCAGATGACGGCGCAGGGCTACCAGGGCAAGGGCAGCCCCGACCGCGTCGATGCGCTGGTCTGGGCGATGACCGACCTGATGATCGAGCCGGCGCAGCGCTGGACCCGTCCGCGTCTCCGCGGGCTTTAACGGTCCGGTAACCCCCTCCGCGCGGTGGATGGCGCGGATTTTAACTGAATTCGAACATTCTCCCCCATGTCGGCGGAGAGCTGCTGGCGAAGCGGAACGAAGGAGTTGTGGCCGATGATATTCGATTTCCTGAGGCGCGAGGGCGCGGCGGCCCCGGAGCAGAAGGCATCGGCCACCGGGCCGCTGATCGCCTGGTCCGGGGCCGGCAGGGTCGCCTGGTCTCCGCGCGATGTCGGTTCGCTGACCCGCAACGGCTTCACCGGCAACCCGGTCGGCTTCCGTTCGGTGAAGCTGATCGCCGAGGCGGCGGCCGCCCTGCCGCTGGTGGTGCAGGACAGCTGCCAGCGCTACGACATCCACCCTGTCGGCGGGCTGATCGGCCGCCCGAATGCCGGGCAGGGCCGGGCGGAGTTCCTGGAAGCGCTCTACGGCCAGCTGCTGCTCTCCGGCAATGGCTATGTCGAGGCGGTGGGCGGCGAGGACGGGCTGCCGGTCGAGCTGCATGTGCTGCGTTCGGACCGGATGTCGGTGATCCCCGGTGCCGATGGCTGGCCGGTCGCCTACCAGTACGACGTCAACGGCCGCAAGCTGCGTTTCGACATGACGGGTGGCGCGCAGCCGGTCTGCCATATCCGCAGCTTCCACCCGCAGGACGACCATTACGGCCTGGCGCCGATGCAGGCGGCCGCAGTGGCGATCGACGTCCACAACGCGGCCTCGAAATGGTCGAAATCGCTGCTCGACAACGCGGCGCGGCCTTCGGGTGCGCTGGTCTACCAGTCCTCGGACGGCATGGGGAGCATGTCGGACGACCAGTACCAGCGGCTGGTCGACGAGATGGAGGCGAATTACCAGGGCGCGCGCAATGCCGGGCGGCCGATGCTGCTGGAAGGCGGCCTGGACTGGAAGCCGATGGGGTTCTCGCCCTCGGACATGGAGTTCCAGAAGACCAAGGAGGCTGCGGCGCGCGAGATCGCGCTGGCCTTCGGGGTGCCGCCGATGCTGCTGGGCATTCCGGGCGACGCGACCTACGCGAACTACCAGGAGGCCAACCGCGCCTTCTACCGCCTGACCGTGCTGCCGCTGGCGAGCCGGGTGGTGGCGAGCCTGAGCCACTGGCTGACCGGCTTCACCGGCCATTCCGTCGAGATCAGGCCCGACCTGGACCAGGTTCCGGCGCTGGCCGCCGAGCGCGAGGCGCAGTGGCGCCGGATCGCCGGGGCGGATTTCCTGAGCGCGGCGGAGAAGCGCCAGATGCTGGGCCTGCCGCCGCTCGCTGCGGAGGAGGCGCCAGGTGACTGAACTGAAACGGGTTCCCACGGGGTCCCGGTTTCTGTTCGAACCGTTCCAGTACGGCCCCAAGGAGTTCCAGGAGGCCCATGACAAGATCCTCGACATGAAATTCGCGGCGGTCGACGTGCGGCTGGAACGGATCGAGGCGCTGATGGAGCGGATGGAGCGGCGGCTGTGGCTGACGGTCTATGGCGTGGTGGCCGTGATCCTCGCCCAGGCGGTGAAGACTTTGCTGATGATGACCCCGACAGGAGGGCCCTAGGATGTATCTGACAGGCAACGGACTCGAGCAGAAGTTCTGCCGCTTCGACGAAGGGGTCGTGGTGACCGACGGCCACGAGATCGAGGGCTATGCCAGCCTCTTCGGCGCCACAGACCAGGGCGGCGACGTGGTGGCGAAAGGTGCCTACGAGGCAAGCCTGAAGCGGCTGGCGGAGACCGGCCGGCGGGTGAAGCTGCTGTGGCAGCACGACCCGGCCCAGCCGATCGGCATCTGGACCGAGGTGCGCGAGGACGCCAAGGGGCTCCACGTCAAGGGGCGGCTGCTGACCGAGGTCGAGAAGGGCCGCGAGGCGGCGCGGCTGATCGAGGCGGGCGCGATCGACGGCCTGTCGATCGGCTACCGCACGATCCGCGCCTCGAAGGATGCCGAAGGGCGCCGGGTGCTCAACGAGGTCGAGCTTTGGGAAGTGTCTCTGGTGACCTTCCCGATGCTGCCCGACGCGCGGCTGTCGCAGCCCATGGCCGCGAAATCCGGGGATTCCGCAGAAGAGACGCTGCGGGAACTGGCGGGAGTGTTCCGGCACGCCCGCGAGGTGCTGGCCGGGCAAGGCTGAGCCAGCGTTTTCACCATCAGAGGAACGACGATGACCAATCCCGAGACGAAGGCTCGGGCCGGGGCAGACATGCCCGGGGCCCAGGCCGCACCCCTGTCTGCGGCTGCCGAGGTGAAGACCGCGCTGGCCGGACTGATGCAGGACCTGACGGTGTTTCAGGCCGAAATGAAACAGCAACTTCAAGCAACTGACGAGAGAGTGACCATGCTGGACCGCAAGACCGCCTTTGCCCGCCGCCCCGCCCTGAGCGCAGCCGTCGAGGCCGAGGCGCCCCATCAGAAGGCATTCGATGCCTATGTGCGCTCCGGCGACGAGTCCGCGCTGCGCGGCCTCGAGATGGAGTCGAAGTCGCTGGCGGTGAATTCCGACGGCGGCTACCTGGTCGATCCGAAGACCTCGGACATGATCCGGTCCACCATGGCCTCCGCCGCCTCGATCCGGGCGATCGCCACTGTCGTGAATGTCGAGGCGAGCTCCTATGACGTCCTGATCGACCAGAACAACGCCGATTATTCCTGGACGACCGAGGCAGCCAGCCTGACGGAGACCTCGGCGCCGCAGATCGAGCGCATCTCGATCCCGCTGCACGAGCTTTCCGCCCTGCCGAAGGCGTCGCAGCGCCTTCTCGACGACAGTGCCTTCGACATCGAGGCCTGGCTGGCCGGGCGCATCGCCGACCGTTTCGCCCGTGCCGAGGCGGCGGCCTTCATCTCGGGCGACGGCGTCGACAAGCCCAAGGGCATTCTGGCGCAGGCCAAGGCCGTCGAAAGCAACTGGAGCTGGGGCCGCCTGGGTCTGGTGGTTACCGGCGTGGACGGCGACTTCGACAGCGCTTCCCCGGCGGATGCGATCATCGAGCTGGTCTACAGCCTGGGCGCCGAATACCGTGCCAACGCGACCTTCGTGATGAATTCCAAGACCGCCGGTGCCGTGCGCAAGATGAAGGATGCTGATGGCCGCTTCCTGTGGTCCGACGGTCTCGCAGCAGGCGAGCCTGCGCGGCTGATGGGATATCCGGTGCTGATTGCCGAGGACATGCCGGACATCGCAAACAATGCCGATGCCATCGCCTTCGGCGACTTCGCGGCCGGCTACACCATTGCCGAGCGTCCCGACCTGCGGATCCTGCGCGATCCCTTCTCCGCCAAGCCGCATGTCCTGTTCTACGCGACCAAGCGTGTCGGCGGCGACGTGTCGGACTTTGCCGCGATCAAGCTCCTGCGCTTCAGCGCCTGATCCTGACGGAACGGGTCCGGCCTGGCAGGGCCGGGCCCCAGGAGCGCCCCGGCGGGCTTCCCTGTCCTCTAGCCATTCCAACCGCGCGGGCGGGGGGAAGCGCGGGACGCTCCGCAACCTGCATGTCGCCACTGGAGATCGAGCATGAGACTGAAAGAGCAATCCGGACTGTCTGCCGCGGAGCTGCCCCTCGCGGGCCTGAAGGAGCACCTGCGGATGGGCACCGGCTTCGGCGAGGAATCGCTGCAGGACGCGGTCCTCGAAGCCGCGCTGCGGGCTGCCATCGCCTCGATCGAGTCCCGGACCGGCAAGGTGCTGATCGAGAGGACCTTCATCTGGCAGGCCGATGCCTGGCGCCAGCCCGAGGCCCAGGCCTTCCCGGTGGCGCCGGTCGGCGCGATTTCCTGGATGAAGCTGGTGACGCGGACCGGCGACGCAGTCGATGTCGATCTGGAGACGGTGGTGCTGGAGCCTTCGACGCAGCGGCCGGTGCTGCGTTCGGTCTATGGCCGTCTGCCCTCGATCCCGACCTACGGCTTTGCCGAGATCGGCTTCACCGCGGGCTATGCGGCCGACTGGGCGTCGATGCCCGGCGATCTGGCGCAGGCGGTGATGATCCTGGCCGCGCATTACTACGAGATGCGCCATGGCGGCGACATGAAGGACGGCGCCTTTCCCGCCGGTGTGACCCAGCTGATCGAGCGCTACCGCACGGTGCGCATCCTCGGAGGGAGCGCGGCATGACCCCCTCGGACCTCACCCGCCACCTCGTCCTGGAGGCGCCGGAGCGCGTGCCCGACGGGCTGGGCGGGCATGGCCGGGCCTGGGCGGTCCTCGGATCGCACTGGGCCAGCATCCGCCCGTCCCGCGGCCGCCACCAGAGCCGCGGCGATGTCGCGGTGAGCGGCGTTCCGGCCGAGATCATCGTCCGCGGCGCCCCGGTCGGGGCGGTTTCGCGCCCGGAGCCCGGCCAGCGCTTCCGCGAAGGACCCCGCATCTGGCGCGTCGTGGCAGTCACCGAGGCCGATGCCGCGGGACGCTACCTGCGCTGCGACGCGGTCGAGGAGACGGCAGCATGAGCTACGGCGTTTCGAAGGCCCTCCAGGGGGCGGTCTATGAGGCGCTGAGCGGCGACGAGACGCTGGCCGGGCTGGTGGGGGCGCATGTTTTCGACGCGCCGCCCGAGGGCACCGTGCCGGATCTCTACGTGTCGCTCGGGGCGGAAGATGCCGCGGCGCGTACGGACAGCTCCGGCAGCGTGACCACCCACCGGCTGGCGGTCAGCGTGATCGGCACGGTCGCAGGATTCGGCCAGCTCAAGGCAGCGGCGGGCGCGGTGTCGGACCGGCTTGACGGCGCTGGCCTGGTGCTGGAGCGGGGGCGCCTCCTGGCGCTGGATTTCCGAAGGGCCCGGGCGCGGCGCATCGACGGCAACCGGGGACGGCGGATCGACATGTGGTTCCGCGCAATCGTCGAAGACAGCTAACAGATGGAGAGAAGCCATGGCGGCTCAGACTGGAAAAGACCTGCTGATCAAGGTGGACATGGACGGGGCGGGCAGCTTCGCGACCATGGCCGGGCTGCGCGCGACGCGGATCAGCTTCAATGCCGAGCAGGTCGACGTGACCTCGCTGGAAAGCGCGGGCGGCTGGCGCGAACTGCTGGCGGGGGCGGGCATGAAGTCGGCGAGCATCTCCGGTTCCGGCGTGTTCAAGGACCAGAGCACCGACGAGCGGGCGCGCGCGATCTTCTTCTCCGGGCTGATCCCGGCCTTCCAGGTGATCATCCCGGATTTCGGCACGGTCGAGGGACCGTTCCAGATCAGTTCGATCGAGTATGCCGGAACGCATGACGGCGAGGCGACCTACGAGCTGTCCATGGCCTCGGCCGGCGCGCTGGTCTTCACGGCGCTCTGATGGCCAACCCCTATGCCGGAGAGGTGCGGCTGGTGCTCGACGGCAGCCCGCATGTGCTGAAGCTGACGCTGGGCGCACTGGCGGAACTGGAGAGCTCGCTGGGCTCGGACAGCCTGGTGGGCATGGTCGAGCGGTTCGAGCGTTCCGCCTATTCCAGCCGCGACGTGCTGGCGCTCATCGTGGCGGGGCTGCGCGGCGGCGGCTGGCGCGGCGAGGCGGAGGATCTGCTGAGCGTCGAAATCGAGGGCGGACCGGTGGAGGCGGCCCGGGCGGCGGCCCTGCTGCTGGCGCGGGCCTTTGCCGTGCCGGGCGGCGCCGCGGCGTGAGCGGGCTGGACTGGCCGGGGCTGATGCGCGCGGGGCTGCACGAGCTGCGGCTGACGCCCCGCGAATTCTGGGCCCTGACGCCCGCGGAACTGGTGATCATGCTCGGCCGCGACGCGCGGGCGGGCCCCCTGGGCCGGGCCGGGCTGGAAGAGCTGGCCAGGCGCTTTCCCGATGTGACGGAGGATGGACGCGATGAGTGACGTGACGGGGCTCGACGATTTCGCCGACCAGGTGGATGCGCTGGAGGAGAGCCTGGCCGGAACGCAGGTGGTGGCCTCTGCCTTCGCAGGCGAGCTGGAGCAGATGCGCGCCACCATCCTGGACACCTCGAAGCAGGTCTCGACCCTGTCCTCGGGGATCAGCCGGGGCCTGCGTTCGGCCTTCGACGGCGTGATCTTCGACGGCATGCGGCTGCAGGATGCGTTTTCCAAGATCGGCGAGTCGATGGTCAATGCCGCCTATGCCTCGGCGGTGAACCCGGTGATGAAGCATGTCGGCGGCCTGCTGGGCAGCGGCGTCTCGGCGGCGATGTCGGGGATCATGCCCTTCGAGAAGGGCGGCAGCTTTGCCCAGGGGCGGGTGATGCCCTTCGCCAAGGGCGGCGTCGTCTCCAGCCCGACCGCCTTCCCGATGCGCGGGGCGACCGGGCTGATGGGCGAGGCAGGGCCGGAGGCGATCATGCCGCTCAGCCGCGGTCCCGACGGCTCGCTCGGCGTGCGCGCCCAGGGAGGGTCCGGGGTCAGCGTGGTGATGAACATCAGCACGCCCGATGCCGACAGCTTCCGCCGCAGCCAGGGCCAGATCGCCGCGCAGATGGGCCGGGCCCTGTCGCGCGGGCAGCGCAACCGCTGAACTGAAAGGACAGTCCGATGGCATTTCATGAGGTCAGGTTTCCCGCCTCGCTGAGCTTCGGCTCCATGGGCGGCCCGGAGCGGCGGACCGCGATCGTCACGCTGGCGAACGGCTACGAGGAGCGCAACACTCCCTGGTCGCATTCGCGCCGCCGCTATGACGCGGGAATGGGGATGCGCTCGCTTGACGACATCGAGACGCTGATCGCCTTCTTCGAGGCGCGGCAGGGGCAGCTTTATGGCTTCCGCTGGAAGGACTGGGCGGATTACCGCAGCGGCCTGCCGTCGGCGGAAGTGTCGGCCATGGACCAGGCGATCGGCACCGGGGACGGGACAGCGCGGGTCTTCCAGCTGAGCAAGACCTATGCTTCGGGCGCGCAGACCTATGATCGCCCGATCAGGAAGCCGGTGGAGGGCACGGTGAAGGTCGCCGTTGACGGTGCGGAGGCGGGGGAGGGACCGGATTTCGTTGTGGACCCGGCTTCCGGACAGGTCGTGTTCAACGTGGCGCCGGCGGACGGGACGGTCGTGACGGCCGGGTTCGAGTTCGACGTGCCGGTGCGTTTCGACACCGACCGGATCGTGACCTCTGTCGCCAGCTTCCAGGCAGGCGACGTTCCCAATGTGCCGATCGTGGAGCTGAGGGTCTGATGCCTGTCACCGGAGATTTCCTGGATCACCTCTCGGGTGGCCATACTACCGTCTGCCATTGCTGGCGGGTCGCGCGGAAGGATGGCGCCGTGTTCGGTTTCACCGATCACGACCGCGACCTGTCCTTCGGGGGCGTGACCTTCAAGGCGGGGACGGGGCTGACGGCCAATGCCCTGTCGCAGACCACCGGCCTGTCGGTTGACAACAGCGAGGCTTCGGGCGTCCTCAGCGACAGCTCGGTCTCGGAGGCGGAGCTGAAGGCCGGACTGTTCGACGGGGCCGAGGTGGCGAGCTGGATCGTGAACTGGACCGATGCCGAGCAGCGGGCGCTGCAGTTCCGCGGGGCGCTGGGCGAGGTGAAGATGGAAGCGGGGGAGTTCCGCGCGGAGCTGCGCGGGCTGTCCGAGGGGCTGAACCAGACGCAGGGGCGGGTATTCCAGCGGGGCTGTTCAGCGCAGCTGGGCGACGCGCGCTGCGGGCTGGACCTGTCGGGGCCTGACTACACGGTGGAGACCGTGGTGGCCTCGATGGTCGGGCGCAGCCGGTTCGTCCTGCCTTCGCTCGGGCAATATGCCGACCGCTGGTTCGAGCAGGGACGGTTCGAGGTGCTGGATGGCGCGGCGGCAGGCCTGGCGGGCCATGTGAAGTCCGACCGGGGCGGGCTGTCCCGGACCGTGGAGCTCTGGGAGGAGATCCGCGGCGGGATCGTGCCGGGGGATGCCGTGCGTCTGGTGGCCGGTTGCGACAAGCGGGCGGAGACCTGCAAGGTGAAATACGGCAATTTCCTGAACTTCCGCGGATGCCCGCACATTCCGGGAGAGGACTGGCTGATGAGCTATCCCAGCCGCAGCGGCGGCAATGACGGCGGGAGCAGGTACAGATGAGCGGCAAGACATGCGATGTCGTGGCCCTTGCCCGTGGCTGGATCGGCACGCCCTACCGGCATCAGTGCTCCACCAGGCAGGCAGGGACCGACTGTCTCGGGCTGATCCGCGGCCTGTGGCGGGAGCTGCACGGGCAGGAGCCCGCCGCGGTGCCCGGCTATTCTGCCGATTGGGGGGAGCCGCAGCGCGAGGAACTGCTGTGGCGCGCGGCCGAGAGCTATCTGCATCCGGCGCCGGACGGCGAACGGCAACCGGGCGACGTGCTGCTGTTCCGGATGCGGGACGGGGCGGTCGCCAAGCATCTGGGGATCGCCGCCGAGCTGCGCGGCATGCAGACGGTGATCCACGCCTATTCCGGGCATGGGGTGATCGAGACCCCGCTGACCCAACCCTGGGCCCGCCGCATCGTGGCGCGGTTCCGATTTCCTGACGAGGTGAAGTGATGGCGACAATCGTCCTGGGCGCAGTCGGCGCATCGGTAGGCGCCTCGATCGACGGATCCGTCCTCGGCTTGTCCGCGGCCGCGATCGGCCGGGCGGCCGGGGCGGTTGCCGGGCGCCTGATCGACCAGCGGCTGCTGGGCAGCGGTTCGCAGGCGGTGGAGACCGGCCGGGTCGACCGCCTGCGCGTGACGTCGGCCTCGGAGGGGGCCGCGATCCAGCAGGTCTACGGCCGCATGCGCGTGCCGGGCCAGGTGATCTGGTCGACCCGCTTCAAGGAGAGGAAGCGCAAGAAGAAGTCGGGCGGCGGCGGCAAGGGCAGCGCGCCGTCGACCACGGTCACCAGCTACAGCTACTCGATCAGCCTGGCCATCGCGCTGTGCGAAGGAGAGATCTCGGATATCGGGCGGATCTGGGCGGACGGGAAGGTCATCGGGCGCAACAAGCTGGACATTTCTGTCTACTGCGGCACCGAGGACCAGGAACCCGATCCGAAGATCGCCGCCACCGAGGGCCTGGAGAATGCTCCGTCCTATCGCGGGCTGGCCTATGTCGTGATCTCCGGCCTGGATCTCGAGCGCTTCGGGAACCGCGTGCCGCAATTCAGCTTCGAGGTGCTGCGCCCGGCCCAGGCGGAGAGCGAAGGCGACGTGCCGTCGATGACGCGCGCGATCAAGGCGGTGGCGCTGATGCCCGGAAGCGGGGAGTACACGCTGGCGACATCGGTGGTGCACTATGACAAGGGGATCGGGCGCTCGGTTCCGGGCAACCGCAACTCGCCTTCGGGCAAGTCGGATTTCCTGACCTCCATGGACCAGCTCGACTCCGAACTGCCGAATTGCGGGTCTGCGCTGCTGGTCGTGTCCTGGTTCGGCGACGACCTGCGCTGCAACCGCTGCACGCTGAGGCCGAAGGTGGAACAGCAGCTGGTCGGATCGGACAGGATGCCTTGGAAGGTGTCTGGGCTGGACCGGCTGGAGGCCGAGGTCGTGCCGCCGGTGGATGGCCGTCCGCTCTATGGAGGCACGCCTGCAGATGCCGCGGTGGTCGAAGCCATCAGGGAGCTGAACCGGCGCGGCAAGGACGTGGTGCTCTATCCGTTCATCCTGATGGAGCAGCTCGAGGGCAATGGGCTGGTCAATCCCTGGTGGGGCGGGCCGGAGCAGCCGCCGCTGCCGTGGCGCGGGCGGATCACCGGATCGCTGGCCCCAGGCGTCGAGGGTAGCCCGGACGGAACGGCAGCAGCCAGGGACGAGGTGGCCGCGTTCTTCGGGACGGCCGAAGTTTCGGATTTCTCGGTGGACGGCAGCACGGTGTCCTATTCTGGACCCGCCGAGTGGAGCTACCGCCGGTTCATCCTGCACTATGCGCATCTGTGCAAGGCGGCGGGGGGGATCGACGCCTTCGTCATCGGCTCCGAGATGCGCAGCCTGACGCAGCTGCGCGCCGAGAACCACAGCTTTCCGGCGGTGGAGGCGTTCTGCCGCCTGGCGGAGGACGTGCGCCAGGTGCTGGGGGCGGGAACGAAGCTGGGCTATGCGGCGGACTGGTCGGAGTATTTCGGCTATTCCTCGCAGGATGGCAGCCGCTATTTCCATCTCGACCCGCTCTGGGCACATGGGGATATCGATTTTGTCGGCATCGACAACTACATGCCGCTGTCGGATTGGCGGGATGACGCGGACCATGCCGACAGCCATTGGCGCAGCATCCACAACATCGACTACCTGAAGGCCAATATCGAGGGCGGCGAAGGCTATGACTGGTATTACGCCGGCGAGGCAGGGCGCGATGCACAGGAGCGGCTGCCGATTTCCGACGGCGCGCATAACGAGCCCTGGATCTGGCGCTACAAGGACATCCGGTCCTGGTGGTCGCTGCCGCATCACGAACGCATCGGCGGCGTCCGGCAGGCGGAGCCGACGCAATGGGTGCCGCAGTCGAAGCCGGTCTGGTTCACCGAGTTCGGCTGCGCGGCGATCGACAAGGGCACGAACCAGCCCAACAAGTTCCTCGACCCGAAATCCTCGGAATCGGACATTCCGCATTATTCGACCGGGGCGCGCGACGACCTGATCCAGATGCAGTATGTCCGCGCCGTGCAGGACTATTGGGAACGGGCGGAGAACAATCCGGTCTCGGCGGTCTATGGCGGCCCGATGATCGACATGTCGAAGGCGCATGTCTGGGCCTGGGACGCGCGGCCCTATCCGTATTTCCCGGCGCTGGGCAATGTCTGGGGCGACGGCGAGAACTACATCCGCGGGCATTGGGTCAACGGCCGGACTTCAGGGCGGGACCTTGCCGAGGTGGTGCGCGAGATCTGCCTGCGCTCGGGCGTGGCCGGTATAGATACCGCAGATCTCTGGGGCTACGTGCGCGGCTATGCCGTGACCTCCATGGACGATGCGCGTGCAGCTCTGCAGCCGCTGATGCTTGCGCACGGCTTCGATGCGGTGGAGCGGGACGGCGTGCTGGCCTTCCGCAGCCGCACGGGGCGGGCCGACATCCAGCTGGCGCTGGAGGACCTGGCGGAGCACCCCGAGCAGGACGGCGACCTGCTGCAGGTGCGCCAGCCCGAAGCGGAGATCGCCGGGACCGTGCAGATCGCGCATGTCGCGGCGGACGGGGCCTACGAGGCGCGCAGTTCCAGCGCCGCCTACCCCTCGGACGACCCGCAATCGGTGACCGCGTCCGATCTGAACATGTCACTGACCTTCGGCGAGGGGCAGCGCATGGCAGAGCGCTGGCTGAGCGAGGCGCGGGTCAGCCGGGACACGGTGAGCTTCGCGCTGCCGCCGTCGTATATCAACGTGACTGCGGGCGACATCGTGGAGATCCAGGAGGATGCCGGACCCGCTCTTTACCGGATCGACCGGATAGAGGATTTCGGCATCCGTCTCGTGGAGGCGGTGCGGGTGGAGCCGGGCGTCTACATCCCGGGGGGCGGCTACGAGGAAGGCGATCCGCTGGCGGTGCCGCCGCCTTCGGCACTGCCTTTCCCGATCTTCCTCGACCTGCCGCTGCTTCTCGGCACCGAGGACCCGTACGCGCCGCATCTGGCGGTGGCGGCCGAGCCCTGGCCGGGAGACGTGGCGGTCCATTCGTCTTCCACGGACGCCAATTACGGGCTGAACACGCTGGTGGAGGAAAGTGCCACGCTCGGCCTGACCGTCAGCCCGCTGAAGCGGGCGGAGCCGGGGCTGATCGACCGCGGCGATCCGCTCTACATCGACCTGGCCTCGGGGGAACTGAGCGGGACCGACTGGGACTCGCTGCTGAACGGGGCCAATGCGCTGGCGATCGGCGACGGACAGGGCGGGCCCTGGGAGATCTTCCAGTTCCTCGAGCACAGCCTCGACGGGAACGGCAATGCGGTGGTCAGCCTCCGCCTGCGCGGCCAGCAGGGGACGGACAGCTTCATTCCGGACGAATGGCCGGCAGGCAGCCTCGTGGTGCTGCTCGACGAGGCGGTGCCGCAGGTGACCGTGCCCGCCATCCGCAACCTGAACCGGCACTACCGGATCGGCGCGGCGGACCAGCCGCTGGACAGCACCGACTACCTGCATGTCGAGCACGCATCGGACGCGACCGGGCTGCGCCCCTATGCGCCGGTCTGGTTGGAGGCCGAAGTGCTGTCCAGCGGCACGCACCGCTTCACCTGGGTGCGCCGCACCCGGCTGGGCGATGACTGGTCGCTGGCGGAGGTGCCGCTGGGCGAGGCTCGGGAGCTTTACCGCGTTACCGTCCGGCAGGGCGGCTCGGATATCCGCGTCCGGGACGTGACCGTGCCGCAATTCGACTACACCGAGGCCCAGCGGACGGCTGACGGCCTGAGCGGCGCCTATGCCGTGGAAATTGCCCAAGTCTCGGACCTCTACGGTCCGGGCCCTGCAAGAAGGATAGAGCTCTATGTCGTCTAGCACCGCCAATCTCGCGCTGCCGCTGCTGCAGCAGTCCCAGGCGCAGAAGCACATCGTGGTCAACGAGGCGCTGGCCATTCTCGACGCGGCGACCCAACTGACGCTGGAGTCGCTGACCGTCTCCTCTCCGCCGGCCGATCCGGTCGACGGCCAGGCCTGGGGCCTGCCGACCGGGCTTGGCGGGGCCTGGTCCTTCCAGAAGAACCGCATCGCCGTCTTCGTCAACGGCGGCTGGATCTTCGTCGATCCGAAGGCGGGATGGCATGCCTATGTGAAGGACGAGGGGCGCCGCTACCTGCATGACGGAACGGCCTGGCAGAGCGATGCCGTTGCAACCTCGTCGAATGGCGCGGCGATCGGGTTCGAGGTGGCCGAGTTCGAGCAGGCGATCACGACCGGGACCTCGGTGACGACGTCCTGGAAGATCCCCGCCTACACGACGGTGATGGGCGTGACCGCGCGGGTGGTGAACAAGCTCAATGACGGGACGCTGGCTCTCTGGCGTCTGGGGGTGCCGGGCAGCAAGTCGCGCTACGGCTACAACCTGCGCCTGCTGGCAGACAACTGGACCTTCGGGCTGACCGGCGCGCCGATCACCTATTACGAGGACACGCCGCTGGTCATCACCGCGCAGAACGGCGCCTTCAACGGCGGCCGGATCCGGATCTCGGTGCATCTGCGCCACCTGTCCGTGCCGCGCTTGTGACCGGCTGAAACAACCGATACGAAATTCCGGTTTGTCCTGCTCCTCCAATGCTCCTATCTTGCTGCGCATTGGAGGGAAGCCCATGCCCGAAGCGAAGATCTCTGTTGCCGCCTTCGACCCGGTCTGGTCGAACATCGTCGAGGAAGCCGAAACCGCGCTTCGCGACGAGCCGAGCCTGGGCGGCTTCTTCCACACCAGCGTGCTGCATCACCGCACGCTGGAATCGGCACTGGCGGCCCGGATCGCGACCAAGATGGCCTCGGCGGACCTGTCCGAACCGATCCTGCGCGACCTGGCCGAGCGGGCCTATGACTGCGAACCGGCGCTGGGCCGGGCGGCGCGGGCCGACCTAATGGCGGTCTACGAGCGCGATCCGGCCTGCCACCGGCTGCTGCAGGCGTTCCTGTATTTCAAGGGATTCCAGATCCTGCAGGCCTACCGCGTGGCGAACTGGCTGTGGACCCATGACCGCCAGGATCTGGCCTATTACATCCAGATGCGCATGTCCGAGCTCTACAGCGCCGACATCCATCCGGCGGCGCGGATCGGGCAGGGGATCATGATCGACCATGCCCATTCCATCGTGATCGGCGAAACGGCGGTCGTGGGCGACAACGTCTCCATGCTGCACGGCGTCACGCTGGGCGGCACCGGCAAGGAAGATGGCGACCGCCATCCGAAGATCGGCGACGGCGTGCTGATCGGCGCGGGGGCCAAGGTGCTGGGCAACATCCATGTCGGCTGCTGCTCGCGCATCGCCGCCGGATCGGTCGTGCTTCAGGACGTGCCGCGCGGAAAGACCGTGGCCGGCGTCCCGGCGAAGATCGTCGGCGAGGCGGGCTGCGACCAGCCTTCGGTCAAGATGGACCAGTTCATCGGCTGACGGAGTTCTCGTCGATGACCAGTTCGTCGGCGCGCATCATTCCCAGGACAGAGCGGGCCTGCTCGTCGAGCAGGTCCAGATCCAGGTAGTCGTCCGACATGCGCCGCGTCTTGTTCGACAGCTGCGCGATCTGCGCCTCCAGCCCGGCCTTCTCCGTTTCCAGATCCTTCAGCTGCGCGCTGATGACCAGCCGCTCGATCACGCCCAGGTCGCCGCGCACGGCGGCATAAGCAAAATAGGCGGACAGCAGGGTCGCCAGGCAGAGATAGAGCAGGAAGGTCGCGGAAGGTCTGGAACTGCGCTGCATCGGGGCCTCTTGTTTTCCGGCACTATGGCACAGCCGGAGGCGTTCGGGAATCCTCAGAATGCCTTTGCGGAAGCGCGGCCCGCCAGGGCCGCGCCTTTTTTCCGTTTCAGGCCTTGCCCTTGTAGATGTCCACGAGCTTGCCCAGCATGTCGAGCGCGTCCTCGCGCGAGCGCTGGAAGCTGTTGCGCCCGATGATCGAGCCGTTGCCGCCGCCGTCGCGGATCGCGCGGGCATCGTCATAGACGGCATCCGCGCCCTTGGACGCGCCGCCCGAGAAGACGATCAGCCGCCGCCCGTTGAAGGAGGCGTCGACGCAGTGCTTCACCCGCGCGGCCATGGTGGAGATGTCGATCTTCTTCTCCTCGTAGACCTTCTTCGCCTCCGCCTGCATCAGGTGGTCGGTGGAGAGCTTGATCTTGATGACATGCGCGCCGAGGAGCGCCGCCATGTGTGCGGCATAGGCGGCGACGTCGATGGCGGTCTCGCCGTCCTTGGTGATGCCCTCGCCGCGCGGGTAGGACCAGATCACCGTCGCCACGCCCTTGGCGGCGGCCTCCTTCCGCATCGCGACGATCTCCTCCATCATGTCGACCGCCATGTCCGAGCCGGGATAGATTGTGAAGCCGATCGCCGCGCAGCCGAGGCGCAGCGCATCGTCGACCGACGCCGTGACCGCCTGGTTCTTGCCCGCGGTGGAGGACATCAGCGAATTCGCGGAATTCACCTTCAGGATCGTCGGAATCTGCCCGGCGAAGGTGTCGGCCCCGGCCTCGAGCGGCCCCAGCGGCGCGGCATAGGCCGACAGTCCGGCGTCGATGGCCAGCTGGTAGTGGTAATGGGGATCATAGCCCGCCGGGTTCGGCGCGAAGCTGCGCGCGGGGCCGTGCTCGAAGCCCTGGTCGACGGGCAGGATGATCATCTTGCCGGTGCCGCCGAGCTTGCCGTGCATCAGCATCTGGCAGAGCTTGCCCTTCACGCCGGGGGTCTCGCCCTCGTAGTTCTTCAGGATGGTCTGGACGGTTCGGGTTGCTTTCATTGGGTCGGTCCTTGTCGCAAGCCGTCTTGGGTCCCCATAGGGCTAGCGCAGCCGCGGCAACGATCAAGCATGGGGGCGCTAACAGCGCAGAATTGGCGCGCTTTGCCCGGTTTGAACGGAAAGAGCCGGGCGCCATCGGCGGCCCGGCTCTTCCTGCACCGCCGGAATGCGGATCAGCCGAGCGCCGCGACGCCTGGCAGGACCTTGCCCTCCATCCATTCAAGGAAAGCGCCGCCGGCGGTGGAGATGTAGGTGAATTTCTCCGCCGCGCCGGACTTGTTCAGCGCCGCCACCGTGTCGCCGCCGCCCGCGACCGAGGTCAGCTTGCCTTCGGCGGACAGCGCCGCCGCGTAGTCCGCGGTGGCATTGGTGGCGGTGTCGAAGGGCTCGATCTCGAAGGCGCCGAGCGGGCCGTTCCAGATCAGCGTCTTCGCGCCGTCGAGCGCTTCCTTGATCGCCTCGACCGCCTGCGGACCGGCATCGAGGATCATCGCATCGGCCGGGCACCCGTTGGCCGGAACCGTTTCGTTCGCTGCGCCCGCCTTGAATTCCCGGGCGACAACGACATCGGCGGGCAGCAGGATCTTGCACCCTGCCGCCGCCGCCTTGTCCATGATCTCGCGGGCGGTCGCGGCCATGTCGGCCTCTGCCAGCGACTTGCCGATCTCGATGCCCTGGGCGACGAGGAAGGTGTTGGCCATGCCGCCGCCGATCACCAGGTAGTCGACCTTGGCCACCAGATTGCCCAGCAGGTCAAGCTTGGTGGAAACCTTCGCGCCGCCGACCACGGCGACCACCGGGCGGACCGGCGTGCCGAGCGCGCCTTCCAGCGCCTCCAGTTCGGCCTGCATGCAGCGGCCGGCGCAGGAGGGCAGGAGCTTCGCCAGCCCTTCGGTCGAGGCATGCGCCCGGTGCGCCGCCGAGAAGGCATCGTTGCAGTAGACCTCGCCGAGCGCGGCCAGCGCGGCGGAGAAGGCCGGGTCGTTCTTCTCTTCGCCGGCATGGAAGCGGGTGTTCTCCAGCAGCAGCACCTCGCCCGCGCCGAGCGCGGCAACGGCTTCCTTGGCCGGGCCGCCGATGCAGTCGGAGGCGAATTTCACCGGCACCCCGAAGACTTCCGCAAGGGCGGGGACCAGGACTTCCAGCGACATCTCGGGCACGACCTGGCCCTTGGGACGGCCGAAATGGGCCATCAGAACCGGCTTGCCGCCCTTGGCGAGGATGTCGGCCACGGTGGGGGCGATGCGCTCGATCCGGGTGGCGTCGGTCACCTTGCCGTCGGCGACGGGGACGTTGATGTCGACACGGGTCAGGACCGTCTTGCCCGAGAGGTCCATGTCGTCGAGGGATTTCCAGGCCACGTGCATACTCCTGAATCTGGAACGTTGGGCGCAGTGGTGACCGCTCGGGCCCGACGCGTCAACCGCGCCTTCTGACGCCCTGTCCGGAACGCCTGGCCGCCGTTCGGAGCGCGCCCGCGGCCTGCGGCGCCGCGGGCGCCGCAAGCGCGCGGATCCCTGCCGGGCGGGGTTTGCATTCCCCCGCGGCTCCGCCTAGTGTCCGCGCGACCCGTTACGAGAGGACCTGTCATGGCCGAGATCAAGGATCCGGAAAACACCATCATCATCGAGCTGAAGGACGGCCCGGTTGTCATCGAGCTGCTGCCGGACGTGGCGCCGAAGCATTCCGAGCGGATGAAGGAACTGGCGCGCGCCGGCAAGTACGACAATGTCTGCTTCCACCGCGTGATCGACGGCTTCATGGCGCAGACCGGCGATGTCGAGCACGGCAACATGGAAGAGGGCTTCAACATCCGCCGCGCCGGCACCGGCGGCTCGGATCTGGACGACCTGCCGGCCGAATTCTCCAAGCTGCCGCATGACCGCGGCACGCTGGGCGCGGCGCGCTCGATGAACCCGAACTCCGCCAACTCGCAGTTCTTCATCAACTTCGCCGACAACCACTTCCTCAACGGCCAATACACCGTCTACGGGCGCGTGCTGTCGGGCATGGAGCATGTCGACAAGATCGTGCGCGGCGAGCCGCCGGCAAGCCCCGACCGCATGATCGCGGTGAAGGTCGCTGCCGATGCGTAACCTGGTTGCGGCCCTGGCGATCCTGGCGGCCGGTCCGGCGCTGGCCACCGGGCTCGACATCCAGATCGCGGGCGAGGCGTCGGGCACGGTCCATGTCGAGCTGTTCGACGATGTTGCGCCGCTGCATGTCAAGCAGCTGACCACCCTGGCCAAGGAGGGCGCCTATGACGGCGTCGTCTTCCACCGGGTGATCGACGGCTTCATGGCGCAGACCGGCGATGTCCAGTTCGGCGATTCCACCGACGAGCATTTCGACATGCGCCGGGCGGGTACCGGCGGCTCCGAGCTGCCGGATCTGAAGGCCGAGTTCTCGGACAAGCCCTTCGACCGCGGCACCGTCGGCATGGCGCGCGCCTCCGATCCGGACAGCGCCAACAGCCAGTTCTTCATCATGTTCGCCCCGGCAGGCCATCTGAACGGCCAGTACACCGTGGTCGGCGAGGTGACGAAGGGCATGGACGTGATCGACGCGATCAAGCGCGGCACCGGCCGCAATGGCGCGGTGGTCGGCGAGCCCGACCGCATGGTCAAGGTCACCGTGACCGAGTGATCTCCGGAAGGCCGGTCCCGTGGGGCCGGCCTTCCCCTTTCCGGCGCGGGGCCGGGCCGCTACCACTCCAGCGCGGCAATCTCCTCCGCCAGCCCGCGGTTCGCGGCGGCGATGACCCGCCCGCCCCGGAGCGCAGGGGCATAGCGGCCGCCATCGGCCAGGACGCAGCCCCCGGCCTCTTCCAGCGCCAGCACCCCGGCGGCATGGTCCCAGGCGTTCATCGAGCTGTTCACCGAGAAATCGGCCTGTCCCGATGCCAGCATCCGGTATTCGTGGCAGGAGCAGCGCAGCGCGCGGGCGCTGCGCACCGGCTCGAAGGCGCGCATCAGCCGGGTGCGTCCCGGTCCGTCGGCCAGATCGAGCGGCAGGCTGCCCTCGGCCGTCGCCAGGGTCGCTCCGCCGCGCGCGCAGAGCCGCCGCCGCGCCCCGGAGGCGGTCACGTGATGCGCCCCGCCGCCGCGATGCGCCAGCACCCAGTCATCCATCGCCGGGTCGTAGAGCAGGCCGAACACCGTCTCTCCGCCCCGCGCGACTGCAAGGATCACGCCGAACATCGCCAGGCCGCGGGCGAAGTTGAAGGTGCCGTCGACTGGGTCGATGATCACGCAGGTCTCCGCCCCTGCGATGGCGCCGAGCAGGGCGGGGTTTTCGGAGACCGCCTCCTCGCCCACGACCTCGCAGCCCGGCAGGATCGCGCGGGCACCGGCGGCCAGCGCGGCCTCCGCCTCGCGGTCGGCGATGGTCACCAGGTCGGTCGGATCGGCCTTCGACGCGATCTCCGCGGCGGCGAGATTGCGGAAGCGGGGCAGGATGACCTCCCGGCCCACCTGCCGGACAAGGGCGGTCAGCGCCGCGGCCTCTGCCTCCGCCAGCAGCGCCGCGCTCACAGCCGAACCAAGGGTTCGAAATGGTGCATGTGCTCGAAATTGCACAGCTCGACCTGTCCCAGCCGGATGTCCTGCAGCCGCGCGCCGTGCCGCGCGAAGAGGTCCCGCGACAGCGCCGCGACCTCGTGCGCCTCTTCCTCGGATAGCCAGCGCAGCAGGTAGGCCAGGGTGATGTGGAACGTGTAGGTCGCGTAGCCTTCCGGGTCGATGCCGGTCGCCTCGCGCAGCCGCGCGCGGGTGTCGCGCAGCCCGGCCTCGTCCGGGCCGATGCCGTCCACCGTCATCGAATGGCCGGCGAAGACCTCCAGCGCGCGGATGCGGCGGCTGGCGGGCAGCCCGATCCCCTTGAGCCGCTGCTTCAGCACCGCGGTCACCTGGTTGCGGGTCGCGGTCCGGTCCACGCCACCGGGCCAGTCGAAGCGGTTGGCAAAGGGGCCGGAGATGCCCTGGAACACGGTCATGTGCAGCGACTCGCCCGGCAGGAAGGTGAAACAGCCGGCATGCGGCCCGGCCTTCAGCCCCGCCTGGATGTCCGCCAGCGCGGCATGCGCGTCGCTCCCGGGGTCGACATGGCAGATCATCGTGTTGCCGGGCCAGATCAGCAGCTGGCCTTCGGGGGTGAACTTGCCGCCCCCGCCGGGCTGAGAAATGCCCGGAGGCACGGACAGCTCCGGGCGGGTGCGGCCGGTCAGGTACTCGATCGGGTCAGGACGGAAGGTGGTCATGCTCTGCTTTCATGGTCGCGGGGGCGGCAGCGGCGGCGAGGGCCCTGCCGGTGGAAATGTCGAAGAGATGCAGCGCCGCGGCGGGCAGGGCGATGCGGAGGGTCGCGGCGGTCCCGGCCGCCTGGCCGGGCCCGGTGGCCAGGCGCAGCGCCGTGCCGTCGCCGAGGCGCAGCGTCAGGACGCAATGCGCGCCGAGATCCTCGCGCCAGGTGACGGCGGCGGGGATGCCGCCCGGCGCGGCCTGCACCTGCTCGGGCCGGATGCCCAGGATCGCCGGGCCGCGATGCGGATGGCGGGCCAGCGCGGTGCCGTCGGACAGGCGCAGATGGCTGCCGTCGCCGGTCACGTCGATCAGGTTCATCGCCGGGGAGCCGATGAAGCCTGCCACGAAGGCGGAGGCCGGGCGGTGGTAGATCGCTTCGGGCGTGTCGAACTGCTCGATCCGGCCCTTGTTCAGCACCATGATCCGGTCGGCCAGCGTCATCGCTTCGACCTGGTCATGGGTGACGAAGACCGAGGTCGCGCCGATCCGGCGGTGCAGCCCGGCCAGCTCCATCCGCATGTCCTGGCGCAGCTTGGCGTCGAGATTGCTCAGGGGCTCGTCATAGAGAAGCACCTGCGGCTCCCGCACCACGGCGCGGGCGATGGCGACGCGCTGGCGCTGCCCGCCCGAAAGCTGCCCGGGACGGCGGCCGAGATAGTCGCCCAGCTCGACCAGCTTCGCGGCTGCGGCGACGCGGGCCATGCGCTCGGCCTTGGGCACGCGGGCGACCTTCAGCGCATAGCCGATATTTTCCGCAACGGTCATGTGCGGGTAGAGCGCATAGCTCTGGAACACCATGGCGAGACGCCGGTTCTTCGGCTCCTCCTCCTGCACCTCGCGCCCGGCGATGGTGATGCGGCCCGCGGTCAGCCTCTCCAGCCCGGCGATGCAGTTCAGAAGCGTGGATTTCCCGCAGCCCGAGGGGCCGAGGATGACGGTGAATTCGCCGCCCTCCAGCTCGGCATCGAGGCCGGGGATCACCGGGGCGCCGCCATAGGATTTCACCAGCCCGTGCAGGCCGATTCCGGCGTTGGAACGGGTTTCCGGCATGGTCATTTCTCCGAAAGGGTCAGGCCGCGGACGATCCGGCGCTGGAACAGCGCGATCAGGATCAGCGGCGGCAGGGTCACGAGGATCGCGCCGGTCATCTGCAGCGGGAAATCGGGAATGCGCTCGGCATCTTCCTGCAGCCTTGCAAGGCCGACCACGGCCATGGTGCGCGCGGGCGAGGAAGCGGCAACGAGGGGCCACATGTACTGGACCCATGCGCTGATGAACATGTAGATGCCCAGGGCGGTCAGCGGTCCCTTCGACAGCGGCAGCAGGATGTCCCGCAGGAAGCGCAGCGGTCCGGCGCCGTCGATGATCGCGGCGCGCGCCAGCTGCGGCGGGATGGTGCGGAAGAACTGCACCAGGATCAGCGTGCAGGAGCCCTGCGCCATCATCGGGACCGAGATCCCGGCATAGGTGTCGAGCAGGTTCCACTGCAGGTCGAGCGGCGCGCCGAACAGCGCGCCCCACCAGCCGCCCATGTTCGCCACCGCATCGAGCGGAAGCGCGACATTGGCGGTCACCTGGTAGGCGGTGATGATCATCAGCTCCAGCGGCAGCATGATCGAGGCGACGACCGCCGCATAGACCAGTCCGCGGCCGCGCCCGGCGAAGTAGACGACGGCATAGCTGGTCGTCACCGCCAGCGCGATCCGCCCGGCGGCGGTGATCGCGCCCACGATGACCGAGTTCAGCGTCTGCCGCGGCAAGTCGGTGCGGGTCCAGATCTCGCGGAAGTTCCCGGCGAAATGGGTTCCGGGGACCAGCGAGAAGTTCCGGGCCAGGAAATCCTCGTAGCTCTGCGTCGCGGTGATCACCACGACGGCGAGCGGTGCCAGCACGAAGGCGAGCCCGGCAATCAGGATCGCCGTTGCGACGCGGTCGATGGAGCGGGTGTTCTCGATCATCGGTCGTAATTCACTTTCCGCTCGAGGAAGAGGTACTGCACGCCGGTGACGCAGGCGACAAGCGCCATCAGGATCACCGTCTGGGTGGCCGCGCCGGACAGGTCATAGGCTTTGAACCCGTCGGAATAGATCTTGTAGACCAGCAGGTTGGTGGCGCCGCCGGGGCCGCCCTGGGTCATCGTGTCGATCAGCCCGAAGCTGCCCGAAAGGCTGTCGGCGACCTCCAGCACGATCACCACGAAGAGCTGCGGGCCCAGCAGCGGCAGCTGGATGTCCCGGAGGCGGCGCCAGGGCCCCGCGCCGTCCATCGCGCCCGCCCTGTGCAGCTCCTGCGGGATCGCCTGCAGGCCCGCGAGCAGGATGATGAAGCTGAAGGGGATCGCGTTCCAGACATTGGCCGCGAACAGCATGATGTAGGTGTGCAGGACGTTGGTGCGCGGGTTCCAGAAGCCCGGCCAGAGATCGTTCAGCGGCGCGAGGATGCCGAGGAACGGGTTGAGGATGAAGACGAAGATCACCCCGATCGAGGCCGAGGCGACGGCCTTCGGCCAGATGAAGACGTTGCGCGCCAGAGGCGAGACCTTCAGCGCCCGGTCGGCGGCCAGCGCCAGGACCAGCGCGGCGGCGACCGAGGTGCCGGAGGCCAGCACCATGTAGAGCAGCGTCGCGCCCGCAGACGACCAGAATTCGGACGAGCCCAGCACCCGGCGGAAATTGGCAAGCCCGACGAATTGCGAGCCGCCGCCGAAGGGCTGCTCCAGGTGGAAGGCCCAGCAGAAGGCGAGGATGATCGGCAGGTAGAAGAACAGGAAGAGCACGATCAGCTGAGGCGCGGCCAGCCCCCACAGGAGGAAGCGCGCGCGGAAGATGGCCTGTTTCATGGGCGGGTCCTTCGGCGGGGGAGGCAGCCGGCGCCGCAGCGCCGGCCGGGACGGGATCAGGGCAGCTCGGCGCCCTGGTAGGTCTGCTCGAAGCGGCGCAGCAGCGCGTTGCCGCGGTCTGCCGCGCTGTCTAGCGCCGCCTGCATGGACTGCCCGCCGGTGAAGGCCTTCTGCGTCTCCTCCATGAAGATGTCGCGGAACTGCACGTAGAAGCCCAGCCGGATGCCGCGGCTGTCCGCGCCGCCGGGCTGGTTGAGGGAGTCCACGCCGATCCTGGCGGTGGCGAATTCCAGCGACCCGGCCCGGTCGGAGGCCTCCAGCGCCGCCAGCGCGCTGTTGGTGACCGGCACGTAGCCGGTGGCGCGGGTGAACTCGATCTGCTGCTCGTCCAGCCGCAGGAAGTCGAGGAAGGCGCGTGCCGCGTCGTATTCGGCCTCCGAATGGCCCTTCATCACCCAGATCGAGGCGCCGCCGATCAGCGTGTTGTGCCGCTCGTAGCCCTCGTACATCGGCGCCATGGCGATCTCGACCTTGTCGCCGAGCGCCGCGAAGGCTGCGCCGTAGGAGCCGGTCGAGCCCTCCATCATCGCGCATTCGCCGGTATTGAAGGCGGTGGTGTACTTGCCCGCCGCGGTGTCGGCATCGAGCTTCACCAGCCCTTCCTCGCGCCAGCCGGCGAGGTTCTGCAGGTGCTGCGCCACCGGGCCGGCGTTGAAGGTGTATTCGGCATCGAGCCCGCCATAGCCGTTGCTTTCGGTGGCGATGGACAGGCCGTGGCGCGCCGAGAACTGCTCCAGCACGCGCCAAGGATGGGCGTCCGTCGCGAAGGGGCAGTCGACGCCCGCCGCCTTCAGCGCGCGGGCGGCCTCGGCCACGCCTTCCCAGGTCTGCGGCAGCGCATCGATCCCGGCCTTCGCCAGCAGCTCGCGGTTGCCGTAGAAGATCAGGGTGGAGCCGTTGTAGGGCTGCGAATAGAGCGCGCCCTGCGAGGTCTCGTAATAGGAGCGCGCGCCGGTGATGTAGTCGCCCCAGTCGGCCCCGGGCTCGAAGTCCTGCACCGGCATGACCGCACCCGAGAGCATCAGGTCCAGCGTGCCTGCGTCGAAGAACTGGATCAGCGCCGGGTGCTGGCCCGAGCGGTAGGCGGCGATCGCCTTCTGCATGGCCGTCTCGTAGCCGCCCAGGCCGACGCAGGTGGCGCGGTGGTCGTCCTGGGCTGCGTTGAAGGCGGCGCAGGCGGCCTGGATGGCCTCCTCGCCGGTGCCGGTATTGCCGTACCAGAACTCGATATCGGCGGCGTGGGCGGCGCTGGCGGCCATGAACGCCAGCGCGGAAAGGGTGGATGTCTTCGGCATGTCGGTTCCTCGGAGAACGGGGGGCAGGGAGGCCGGACTCGGCATGCGCCTTACTTACTCAGAATGTGTGACAACAGAGTGACGCTGGGTATCATGCGCATATCCTGCTTGAAAGCCGGTCATCGCGCATGAAATGTGAGGACATGACCGCCCTGTTCCGCACCTTTCCCCATGACCCTGCCGCGCTGCTGGCGCCGCGCTTCCGCCGCGCGGGCGGCGCGCCGGCCAGCCGCAGCGAAAGGCAGCTGCTGGCGCTGCTTTGGCAGGAGCCCGAACAGACGCGCGCGGCGCTGACCGGGCGGATGGACATGGCGCAGCAATCGGTGCACCGGCTGCTGTCGGGGCTGCAGGAGGACGGGATGATCCTGTTCGGGCCGCTGGAGCCGCCGCGGCACAAGGGCAAGCCCAGCCCGCGGCTCCTGCTCAATCCGCGCTTCGGCTGCGCGCTCGGCGTGTCGCTGGATACCGACCGAGTGGGGCTGGCCTGCATGGATTTCGCGGGCGGCCACCTGGCGCGGCAGTTCCCGATCGCGGGCGACAGCGTCGAGGCCGTGCTGGACCGGATCGAGGCGGAATTCGCCGCGCTGCTCGACCAGGCGCGGTTCGGGCAGGGCGACGTGCTGGGCGTGGGCTTCTCGATCGCGGGCTACCTGATGAAATCCGGGCGCTACAACCCGCCGGATCCGCTGGTCCACTGGTCCGAGGTCGACCTGGCGCGGCGCGTGTCCGACCGCTTCGGCCTGCCGTGCTGGACCGACAACAACGCGAACACCGCCGCGCTCTGCGAGGCGATGTTCGGGGTCGGGCGGCGGGTCCGCAATCTCGCCTACCTGTCCTTCAACTACGGTTTCGGCGCCGGGATCATCGCGGAGGGCGACCTGATGCGCGGCGGCTTCGGCAATGCCGGCGAGATCGGCATGATCTTCACCCCCGAGGAGGCCGCGGTTCGGCCCGCGCTCGGCCTGCTGCTGGCGCATCTGCAGCGCGGAGGCCATGACATCCGCGGCATCGCGGATCTGGAGCGCGCGGCGGACTGGCCCGAGACGGCCGCCTGGGTGGCGCAGGTCATGCCGCAGCTCAACCGCGTGCTGAACGCGCTGGCCGCGGTGGCCGATCCGGAATGCATCGTCTTCGGCGGCCAGATCCCGCGCGCGCTGGCCCGGGCCTTCATCGGCCGCGCGGAATTCTACGCCCGGCCGCGGCACGGCCATCTGAACCCTCTGCCGGAACTGGCCGTCTCCTCCCTGGGCGGCGAGACACCGGCGGTCGGCGCCGCCTGCCTGCCGCTGCGGGCGCTGGCCTTCTGAGCCTGCCTGCCGGGAGCCGGAAGGAAAGAAGGCCGGTTCGGGGAACCGGCCTGTCTGAGCGCAATGAAAGAGGGAGGGACATCGGGCTGGCAGGCCCTTCGTCGCCGTCCTGTCTACCCCAGGCAGCCGTCCTGGGGTATTGCGGTATTCCCTACTGCTACGTCAAAGCGGCTCGGTCACCCGTTCCAGCCAGGCCGCGGCGCCACGGCTGACCAGAGGCGCCAGCCGGTCGCAGGTTTCGGCATGGTAGGCATTCAGCCAGGCGCGCTCGGCTGCGGTCAGCATGTCGGCAAGGATCATGCGGCGGTCGAAGGGGACATAGGTCAGGGTCTCGAAATCCAGCATCCTGCGCGCGGCATCGCCGCCGGACAGCGCGGGCGCCTCCTTCACCACGATCAGGTTCTCCAGCCGGATGCCGAAGGCGCCGTCGCGGTAGTAGCCGGGCTCGTTCGACAGGATCATGCCGGGCTTCAGCTCTTCGGCGCTGACCCGCGAGATCCGCTGCGGGCCCTCGTGGACCGACAGGTACTGGCCGACGCCGTGTCCCGTGCCGTGGTTGAAGTCCTGCCCGGCCTGCCAGAGCGGCATCCGCGCCAGCGCGTCGAGGTCGCGCCCGGCAAGTCCCTTCGGGAAGCGCGCCATCGAGATCGCGATCAGCCCGCGCAGCACGCGGGTGTAGCAGGTCTTCTCCTCCATCCCGGCGCTGCCGACGGCCATGGTGCGGGTGATGTCGGTGGTGCCGTCGAGATATTGCCCGCCGCTGTCGACCAGCACCAGCTCGCCCGCCGCGAGCGGACGGTCGGTTTCCTCTGTGACGCGGTAATGCATGATCGCGCCGTTCGGCCCGGCGCCGCAGATCGTGTCGAAGGAGATGTCGCGCAGCTTGCCGGTGGCGGCGCGGCACTCCTCCAGCTTCTTCACCACGTCGATCTCGGTCAGGGGCTCGCCGCCCGCGGCGAGCGTGTCGGTGGCCTTCTCCAGCCAGGCGAGGAATTCGACCACGGCAGCGGCATCGCGGGCATGGGCCTGGCGTGCGGCGGCGATCTCCGTCGCGGACTTGCAGGCCTTGGGCAGCAGGCAGGGCTCGCGTCCGAAGACGATGTCGGCGCCTGCGCCGACCAGCGCGGCATGGACCGCGACCGGCACGCTCGTCCTGTCGATGCGCACCTTGCCCGAAAGCTTCGACAGGGCAGGGCCGAAGGCCCCGGGCTCGTGGATGCGGATGCCCGCGCCCAGGTGGTTGCCGAGGCCTGCCAGCTTCTCGGGGGCCATGAACAGGTCGACCGTCGCGTCGGCATTGAGCACGGCGAAGCCATGGGCCACCGGCACGCGGGGAATGTCGCCGCCGCGGATGTTCAGCAGCCAGCAGATGCCGTCGGGCTGGGTCAGCACGGCCGCGTCCTCGCCCGCCTCGGCCAGCGCTTCGGCCAGCTCGCGGCGCTTGTCGTCCTGGGACTTCCCGGCCAGCTCGGCGGGATAGGCGGTGGCCGGCGCCATCGGCGGCGGCGGCTGGTCCTCCCAGAGCCGGTCCACCGGGCTGGGCGATTCCACCAGCGTGACCGCCGTGCCCGCCAGACCGGCGCGCAGCGTCTCGATCTCCTGCACCGTGTGCAGCCAGGGGTCGAAGCCGATCTGCGCCTCGCCCGCGATCTGGCTCTTCAGCCAGTCGGCGGGGCGGGTTTCCGGCCAGTCCACCGGGGTATAGGCCTCCAGATCGCATTGCGCCCGCGCCTGCAGCCGGTAGCGCCCGTCGACGAAGACCCCGGCGATCTCGGGCAGCACGATGGCGAAGCCCGCCGAGCCGGTGAAGCCGGTCAGCCAGGCCAGCCGGTCGTCATGGCCGGCGACATATTCGCCCTGGTGCGCATCGGCCCGCGGGACGATGAACCCGTCGAGCCCGTCCTCGGCCAGCGCCTTGCGGAAGGCGGCGAGGCGCGGCGGTCCCTGGTCCGGGCTGGCGGTGGAGGTGAAGCTCTGGAACACGCGCGGTCCCCCTCTGACTGGTCACGCCCTTGGCCTAGCGCGTGCGGGGGACCGGCGCAACGGCGCGGCTGGCCGCATTCGCGGATCAGCCGCGGCGGCCCCTCCGGCGCGCCGGAATGGCCAGCAGCGCGGCGCCCGAGGCCAGCGCGAGCAGGCCGGGCGGCAGCGGCACCTCGGGCAGCGGATCGCCCTCCAGCCGGAAGCTGTCCAGCACGACCTGGAATTGCAGCGCGTTCAGGCCGTTGGGGTCCTCGGCGAAGCCGAAATTCATGAAGGCCCGGTCGAAATCGCCCAGGTCGAGGCTTTCGTTCAGCAGCGCGTCCGGGCCGAACAGGCCGGCCGCCGGTCCGCTGATCTGGACATTGAAGCTGGCGACCCCGGCGTTCAGCTCGCTGCCGTTCAGCAGGATCGGCTCCACGGCCGGGTTCCAGGGATCGGAGGCGAGGAAGCCGCCGGCATTTGCATCGGCATCGTTGTCGAGCGCGGTCGCGCCGAACAGGCTGCCGGTGGGGGCGGTGTCGCGGCTGTTGTCGACCTGGAAGATGCCGCCGCCGATCCCGGCCGACTGCGCGGTGCTTTCCGCGGCGGCGAAGGAAAAGGCGTTGCCGCGGGCGATGGCGGTGATCCACATCGGCATGTCGGCGGAGAAATACTGGTCGGGATCTGCCGGGCGCTCGTCCGGATGGGCGATGTCGTAGGCGAAGCTGCCGGTGACCCGGTCGTGGAGCTGCAGGCCGATGTCCAGGTTGTCCCCGCGCTGCGCGGAGACCGAGCTGACCCGGCCGGTCCATTCGAAAGTGATCGGCGCGGCACCGGCCGTGCCGGCGGAGATCAGCGCCGCGCAGGCTGCAATCCAGATTTTCATGTCCCCTCCCGTTTGCACGCGAGGGTAGCATGGCTGCGCCGTCCTGTCGCCCAGGCGTGCGGAACGGAAGGCCCGCCGGCCCGCCGGGGCGGGCCGGACCGTCAGGCGACCCGGTTCATGCCCAGGACGCGCGCCCGCGCCCGCGGATCGCTGTCGAAGAGCGAGGCAAGCTGTTCGGTCATCGCCCCGGCCAGCTGCTCGACATCGGTGATGGTCACCGCACGCTGGTAGTAGCGGGTCACGTCATGGCCGATGCCGATGGCGATCAGCTCGACCGCCTTCTTCTTCTCGACCATGGCGATCACGTCGCGCAGGTGCTTCTCCAGGTAGTTGGCCGGGTTGACCGACAGGGTGCTGTCGTCGACCGGCGCGCCATCGGAGATCACCATCAGGATCTTGCGCGCCTCGGGCCGGGCGATGACGCGCTTGTGCGCCCATTCCAGCGCCTCGCCGTCGATGTTCTCCTTCAGCAGGCCTTCCTTCATCATCAGTCCCAGGTTGTTCCGGGTCCGGCGCATCGGCGCGTCGGCCTGCTTGTAGATGATGTGGCGCAGGTCGTTGAGGCGGCCCGGCTGCTGCGGCCGGCCGGCGTTCAGCCATTCCTCGCGGCTCTGCCCGCCCTTCCAGGCGCGGGTGGTGAAGCCGAGGATCTCGACCTTGACCGAGCAGCGCTCCAGCGTGCGCGCCAGCACGTCGGCGCAGATCGCGGCGATCGAGATCGGGCGGCCGCGCATCGAGCCGGAGTTGTCGAGCAGCAGCGTCACCACGGTGTCGCGGAACTCGGTGTCCTTCTCGATCTTGAAGCTCAGGGGCGTCGTCGGGTTCGCCACCACGCGCGCCAGCCGGCCGGCATCGAGGATGCCTTCCTCGCGGTCGAATTCCCAGGAACGGTTCTGCTGTGCCTGGAGCCGCCGCTGCAGCTTGTTGGCAAGGCGCGACACGGCGCCCTTCAGCGGCTCCAGCTGCTGGTCGAGATAGGCGCGCAGCCGTTCCAGCTCGGCCGGTTCGGCAAGGTCCTCTGCGCGGATTTCCTCGTCATGCTCGGAGTTCCAGACGGCGTAGCCCGGATCGGCCTCGGACACGGGCGGCGGGGGCGGCGGATCGAGCGGACCGGCGCCGTCGGGCAGATCGGATTCCTCGCCCATCTCGGCATCGGCCATCTGGTCCATGACCACCTGGGCCTCGGACTGGTCGCCGGCATCGTCCTGGCTCTGCTCGGGGGCGGCCTCGTTGTCCTGCGGCGCATCCTCCTGCTCGCCGTCATCGCCCTCCTGGTCCTGCTGGTCCTCCTGGGTCTCGGCCTGGTCCTCGGGCTCTTCCTCGTCCGACAGGTCCGGATCGTCGCCCAGCTGGTCGCCGTAGCCCAGATCCTCGATGATCCGCCGCGAGAAGCGCGAGAACGCGGCCTGGTCCGACAGCACGCGGTCGAGATCGCCCAGCGTCTCCTGCGCCTGTCCCTCGATATGCTCGCGCCACAGCTCCATCACGTTGGCGGCGGCGGGCGGCAGCTCGCGCCCGGTGGCGAGATGGCGGATCAGGTAGCCCGCGGCGACGGCAAGCGGCACGTCCTTGGGGTCGGTGACCGTGGCATAGCCCTTGCGCTCGGCTTCCCAGGAAATCTTGGCGTCGATGTTCCCGGCGGTGCCCGGCATCACGCGGGCGCCCATCGCCTCGCAGCGCGCGGTCTCCATCGCCTCGTAGATGTCATGCGCCAGCTGGCCCTGCGGGGCATAGCGGGCATGGGTCGCATCGTCATGGAACTTGCGGTGCAGCGCATAGGCATCCGCGGTGCCGCGGGCCAGCATCACCTCGGCACGCGACATCCGGCGGCTGATCTGCGGCAGCCGCATCGCGTCGGCGGTCATGCCCGGCGGGTCGACCGAATAGCTCACCGTCATCTCGGGATCGTCGGCCATGACCTTGGTCGCTTCGGCCAGGGCCTTCTTGAACGGATCGGCGGGATTGTCGGAGGGCTTGGACATCTGGATTACCTGCGCTTGCGTCTGCCCTGCGTGCCACAGGCAGCGGCACGGGGCAAGGCCGCGGCCCCGGCGCGGGGCGCGCGGCAGGGCGGCGGCGCCTCATTCCGCCCAGAAGGCAGGCATGGCGCGCAGCCGGTCCCATTTGCCCTGTGCCGCCGTCCACTGGGTCCCGGCCTCGCGGCCGAGCCCGTCGAGCAGCCCGGCCAGCGCCTCCGCCGCGGCAGGCGTGGCGGGGGCCAGCGGGCCGCCCTCGGCCGACAGGGTTTCCAGCATGGCGATGTCGTTCATCCGGCCGAAGGTCTCCTGCAGGCGCTTCAGCCGCTTGAGGAACTTCGCCGGGGCCTTGCCCGGATGCAGCGGCGCGGCGAATTCCGCCTGGTAGCGCAGCAGCTTGAGCGCCTTGCGCAGCGCATGGCGCGCCTCGGTATCATGCCCGGCAATGCCGCGGGCGCGCCTTTCGGCCTTCGCCCAGCTGCGCTCCAGCGCGGCGGCGGCCAGCGGCTGGGCATCTCCGTTCAGGCTGTCCCATCCGGTCGCCTCGGCATGGCGACCGAGCGCCAGCAGGAAGCGCTGCACCCGGACCGTGCCGAGAATCCCCTGCAGCACCGGGCGGTTCGCCGCGGCCCGCTTCGCCGCCTGGTCGCGCAGCGCGGCCAGCGCGGGGTTGCCGCCCGCCGCCGCCGGGTCCAGCAGGTCGGACAGCGCCACGTCGAGATCGCGCTGCAGCCCGGCGAGCCCGCCCAGCCACCTCGCTTCGGCCTCCAGGTAATCGGCGGCATCGGCGTCGGGCAGGGGCGCGAAGAGCTTG
This sequence comes from Mangrovicoccus sp. HB161399, assembly GCF_013184745.1. Taxonomy (GTDB): domain Bacteria; phylum Pseudomonadota; class Alphaproteobacteria; order Rhodobacterales; family Rhodobacteraceae; genus Mangrovicoccus. The sequence continues at coordinate 103,464 of NZ_JAATVU010000001.1, read as the reverse complement.
AGCGCCGCGCGCAGCCGCCGCAGCCCGATCCGCAGCTGGTGCGGCCCCTCGGGGTCGCTGCCGTGGCGGACCGCCCCGACATTGGCATGGATCTGCGCGGCGCAGTCGCGGAACACCGCCGCGGCGGCCTCGCCGGCCTGCATCCCGGGTTCCAGCGCCACTTCGGCGGCATGGAGCGGCTGCGGCTCGGGCGCGATCCGGCCCTCGGCGGCCAGCAGGTAGCCGCGCGCCGATTTCGACAGCGTCGAGGGGGCCGCCCCGCCATCGGGCAGCAGGTCGGCCGCCAGGTCGTAGAGCGCGCCGAGCGGGCCGGATTTCAGCTCCAGCTCCAGCTCGCGGAACGGCTCTGAGAGCGGACCGGCGGCAATTACGCCTTCGTCCAGCGCGACCTCCACCGCCGCGCCGCCGGGGCCGTGGATCACCAGCTGCAGCCGCTCCATCCGGGTCTCGCAGACCGGGTGCAGCATCCGCCCCTTCAGCGCCTTTTTCACTGCCTTCTGCAGCCGCGCGTCGGGAATGGCGCCGAGATCGAGCATGGCGTCGGGCATTTCGGCCTCGGCCTCCTCGGCGCGCTGCAGCCCGCCATGGTTCTTCGCCTTGGCCTTCACCGTCTGGATCCATCGCTCGCCGTCGCGCCGCATCCTCAGTGCCAGCCCGGCCTTCTTCAGCCGGTGCCGCCGGGTGTCGAAATAGACGCTGTGCAGGATGTGGCGCTCCGCCGGGCCGAGCCGCTCCAGCCTCTCGCGCAGCAGCGCGCAGGATTGCGGGTCGAGGGCGAATTTGAGTTCGGTCTCTGGCATGATGCCCGGGATCTACGCCGCGGCGCCCGGTTCTTCAATGCAAAGCGGCTGCGGCGCAGGCGGCATGGAACCCGGCGGCGGGGCCGCGGCTTGGCTTTCCGACGGAAAGACGGAGAACGCGATGACCAACGGCAAACCGATCGGCCAGGTGCGGCTGACCTTCGACCCCGACGCCCATGACGAGGAGGTGCATCTCGACATCTCAACCGCCACGCGGCACGGCGATGCGCTGCTGCTGAGCTGCGACGAGACCGCGGGCATCGAGCGGCTGACGCCGGACAAGGAGGGCTGGGGCAGCCACGCGCATTTCCCGCTGGGGGAGATTTTCGACCTGCCGGACGGGCCGGACGGCGAGATGGACATCGAGGGGCTGGCGGTCGACGGCGACTGGCTGTGGATCACCGGCTCGCAGTCGCTCAAGCGCGGCAAGCCCGATCCGGACGACGATCCGGCGGAGCGGCTGGAGGACATGGCCGAGATCAAGTGGGACGGGAACCGGCAGTTCCTCGGCCGGGTGCCGCTCGAGGCCGGGCCGGACGGGCCGGTGCCGGTCAGGGCGGACGGGCCGCGCAAGGCCTCGATGCTCAAGCCGAAGAAGCTGGGGCGGCTGCGCAAGTGGCTTGCCGGCGACCCGCATCTGGGGGCGTTCCTCGACATTCCGTCGAAGGATAACGGGCTGGATGTCGAGGGCGTCGCGGCGCGCGGCGACCGGGTCTGGCTTGGCCTGCGCGGCCCGGTGCTGCGCGGCCACACGGTGATCCTGGAGATGCGGGTGAAGGAGACCTCGCAGGGCTGGCTGAAGCCGCGCAAGATCGACGGCGGGCGGCGCTACGTGAAGCACCTGCTGCCCCTGGGCGGGCACGGCGTGCGGGATCTCGCGCTCGACGGAGACGACATGCTGGTGCTGACCGGCACGCCGCTCGCCTCCGGCGGGCGCTCGGCGATCTGGCGCTGGAAGGACGGCACCAAGGCGCGCGCCTCCGGCGTCCGCGGCGCGGGCGAGGTCAGCCTGGCCAAGGAGCTGCCCTACCTCGGCAACACCGACAATCCCGAGGGGCTGGTGCGCTGGCAGGACGGCACCTGGATGATCACCCATGACAGCCCCGAGGACCACCGGATCGGCGGCGGGTGCTGGCTGGAGGCCGACATCTGGGCGCTGGACGGCTGATCCCGGCCGGCGCGATCGGCGGTTTCCAGCGCATGGCGGGACGGCAGGGGCGGCTGCGGCGCAGTTGCCCCTTGCCGGTAAAGCTAGCGCTAACTATGTGGCTACGCGGCCGCGCGCGTTTAACTGGACGGTAACGCGGCAAGCCCTAATTCCGCCTTACCCCCAACCGCACACGGAGTTCTGTGCCATGTTCGATTTCATCCAGTCCGTTGTCACCAATCCTGTCTGCATGGGCATCGTCGCCTTCTACTTCACGGTCCTGGCGATCCGCGTCCGCGCCTGACGGAACCCTGCCCGGAGCGGCCCCGGCCGCGTCCCGGACATGCGAAGGCCCGCCCCCTCCCCGGGGCGGGCCTCGCCGTTCCGGCACCGCGCCCGCGCCGGGTCAGCCCATGCCGGGATCGCGGTCGGCCGACACGTCCCCGTCATCGAAGAGCGCCAGAGAGCGGTCGTTGAAGATCACGGGGCGGTTCTCGGCGCTGCCCTGCGCGGCAGTGTATTTCACCCGGTCGATGCGGGCGCCCTCGGCGTCGTAGAGGTAGATCACCCCGCCCTGGTTCGACAGCCGCAGCGGCGCCACCGGCGACAGGCGCAGCGCCTCGCCGGGCAGCAGGCTTCCCGACAGCTCCCGGCGCTTGCGCTTCTCGTCGCTGACCGTCCAGCCCGACAGGTCGACCGTGCCGCCGGTCAGGTTCAGGATGGTGATCCATTCGCCCAGATGCTCGTCGCCGGCGGCATTGACCATCGCCGCGGCGATGTAGACCGCGACCTCGTCGTCGCGGACCACCTCGCGGGTCTCGCCCTCGCGGATCACTTCTTCGGGCATGTCGACCTCGCGCCGCTCGGGCAGGCGGGTGACGTTCAGCGCGGCGGCGGCGGGCGAGGGGTTGAAGAAGATCGGGTTGGTGTCCGGCAGCTGCGGATCGAACAGCAGCCCGGTGCGCTCCTCGATCTCGGTGACCGACACCTGGTAGCGCTGGTTGTCCTGCATCTTGCGGCCCGACTTGTCGCGCAGCGCCGCCGCGTCCTGCGGCATCAGGAAGGCGCGCACCTGCGGCACCCCGGCCTGGACATAGGCGATCACCTTGAAGAAGGCCGAGGGCACCAGCGCGGTCGGCCGTCCCGGCGGGGTGACCGAGCGGGGATTGCCGCCGAAGACCGGGCCGGAGATCGAGGTGATCTTCTGGTTGTCGGTGCCGGTGAAGTCCTTCACCCAGTTCTCCAGCTCCAGCCATTCGTCCTGGTTGAAGTTCCGGTGCTGCAGCGTGGAGTTCGAGAAGAAGAACGTGTCGTCCGAGGCATGCTTGGCTTCGCGGCCCGACGCGCCCCAGGCGGCCGCGGCGCGGCGCGCCAGATGCCCCCGGTCCCAGGGATTGTCGAAGTAGTAGTCGTTGTTCAGCTGGAACGCGTCGCCGATCCGCGTGTCGGTGCGCCAGTCATTGCTGCGCTCCACCGTCTTCAGCGACGCCTGGTCGATGTTGAGCGCGGCATAGAGCGGCGTGCGCAGCTCGCGGTGCATGGCGACGGTGTAGTTGGCGTAGTCCGCCAGATGCCCGTCGCGCAGCAGCGGCTGGCCCTGCAGCACCTTCTCCACCAGCTCCGGGCCGAAGCCGGGCAGCTCCAGGCGGAAGCCGTCGCCGAGGAAATCGGGCCGGTAGCCCGTCTTGGTTGATGTCAGTGTGGGTGTGCCGGTCACGGCCGTCCTCCTCCTTGCGCAACTTGCTGCAGCGGAGAGGACGGCCGGAAGGCGGCAGGCGCCCGGGGCCGCCGCGGACGGATCCGCGGATCAGACGGAGAGCGACGCGGCGCTCTCGGGCAGCTCCTCGTCGAAGCAGCGCTGGTAGAACTCGGCGACGGTCTGGCGTTCCAGCTCGTCGCACTTGTTGAGGAAGCTCAGGCGGAAGGCATAGCCGATGTTGCGGAAGATTTCCGCGTTCTGCGCCCAGGCGATCACGGTCCGCGGGCTCATGACGGTCGAGAGGTCGCCGTTCATGAAGGCGGTCCGGGTCAGGTCGGCGACCGTCACCATCTGGCTGATCTGCTTGCGTCCCGCCGCGGTGTTGTAATGCGGGTTCTTGGCCAGCACGATCGCGGTCTCCGCGTCATGCGACAGGTAGTTCAGCGTGGCGACCAGCGACCAGCGGTCCATCTGGCCCTGGTTGATCTGCTGGGTGCCGTGATAGAGGCCGGTCGTGTCGCCGAGGCCTACGGTGTTCGCCGTGGCGAAGATGCGGAAGGCCGGGTGCGGGGTCAGGACGCGGTTCTGGTCGAGCAGCGTCAGCTTGCCGTCTGTCTCCAGCACGCGCTGGATCACGAACATCACGTCCGCGCGGCCGGCATCGTATTCGTCGAAGACGATCGCGCAGGGGTTCGACAGCGCCCAGGGCAGGATGCCTTCCTGGAACTCGGTGACCTGCATGCCGTCCTTGAGCTTGATCGCGTCCTTGCCGATCAGGTCGATCCGGCTGATGTGGCTGTCGAGGTTCACCCGGACGGCCGGCCAGTTCAGCCGCGAGGCGACCTGCTCGATATGCGAGGATTTGCCGGTGCCGTGATAGCCCTGGATCATGACGCGGCGGTTGTGGGAGAAGCCTGCGAGAATCGCCAGCGTGGTGTCGGGATCGAACTTGTAGGTCGGGTCCATCTCCGGAACGCGGTCGGATCCTTCGGCGAAGCCCTTCACCTTCATATCGGTGTCGATGCCAAAAACCTCGCGGACCGAGATTTCCTCGGTCGGCCTTGCACTCATATCCATCGTTCCGTCCGCCATGTCCGTCCTTCGGTCTTTCGTCTTCGGGATGCAACATAAGGCGGTGGCGTGCAAGGGGAGCCGCGACAAATCCGCGTCCCGGGGCCGGGCGGGGCCGCCTCCTGCCTGCTTCCTTTGCGCTCGCGCCGCCGCCGGGCGTGGCCGGGAAACGGCCAGCGCCGCCAGCCCCGCGACCAGCAGGACCGCCTCCGGCCGGCAGCGGCACCGCCGCCGTCACGGCGCCCGCCTCCCGCGGGGCGGCGAGGATCATCAACATCGGCGGCGGCCCCTGCGCCGGACCGTCCGCCCGGGCGCCTTCCATCAGGCAGAGCCCGCCGGAGAAGTCCGACATCCGGAGCCGCCCGCGCCCGTCGGTGCCGAAGCCGATGATCTGGCCGGGCATCCGCTCGGGCGAGGCCACGTCCCACGGCGTCAGGTCGGCGGCGGTGGCGGTCTCCAGCGCGGCATCGAAGGACCAGATCCGCGGGCTGTCCGCGCCGGGCTGGAAATCGGCGAAGGCATGCTGGCCCTGCAGCGCGGCAAGCGGACCGCGGCAGACCTCGCCGCCGATGATCGAATGGCCCTCGAAATCGCCCGGCCCGTGCAGGCATTCCCAGAGCGGCCCGGCCAGCGTGCCGGACTCGGCCAGCGTGCCGACATGGCCGCGTCTGCCCTCCTGCGCCGGCCAGCCGCAATTCGCCCCGGCCGCGCCGATGTTCGGCTCCTCCGCCGTGACTTTGCCGGCATCGGGAAGGAAGCGGCGCCCGGTCGCCGGGTCGAAGCGCGCGCGGTAGGGGTCGCGCAGCCCGGTTGCCCAGAGAACTGGCCGGGCGCCGGGGCCGAAATCCGGGTTGTCCTGCGGGATGCGGTAGCTGCGCATCGGATTGGCGGGGAAATCGTCGCCCGAGACGTCGAGCCGCAGCATCTTGCCGAGCAGCGAGCCGGCATCCTGCGCGACCGACAGCCCCGCCTGCTCCGAATGGCTGTCGCCGGTGGTCAGGTAGAGCATCCCGTCCGGCCGAAGCCGACCGCGCCGCCGAAATGCGATCCTGTCATCCGCCCGGTGGCGCTGTCTATTGCGATCACGTTCTGCCGGGTGGCCGCCGCGAGATGCAGCTCGCCCTTCGCCGTCAAGGTGGCGGTGTAGCGGACCACGCGGTTGCGCGCGGCCGCGTCGGAATAGCTCAGGCAGACATGGCCGGTCGCGGCGAAATCCGGCGCGAAGGCCAGGTCATAGGCCCGGCGCAGCCCCGGCGGCGCGTTGCGCGCGTTCAGCAGCTGGCTCCCGGCTGCCCGCACCGGCCTGCCGCCCGAAGTGTCCCAGGTGCCGATCCGGCCGTTCAGCCTCGGCACGTTGGCACGGCCGCGCGCCGGGTCTGGATCGCCGAGAACTGCCGTGGCCAGGCCCCGCGTCTCTCCCTTGGCGCGCGAGGAGAAGCCCTGCGTCGCCGCCTCCGCCGCCTGGAGACACGCGCAGCAAAGAAGTGCGCAAGTCCTGCCCTTGCCGTCACGAAATGCCCTTTCTCCGGGGCGTGTCCGGCCGAAATGCCTGGCCCCGAGGAAAGCTCGGGGCGGCGGGCCGCGCAATCTCTGCCTTGCAGCAACCCCACGCGACGGTGATCGGCGGCGGGCCGGGCAGGGCGGAACATGCCGCCGGCGCCCGGTGTTTTTCCCGCAGCTGGGGCCGCGGCCCCGCAGATGGATGGAAAGGAGACCGATATGGCCCGCTTCGAGGGAAAGACCGTGATCGTCACTGGCGCAGGCTCCGGCATGGGCGCGGCCGCCGCGCGCAAGTTCGCCGCCGAGGGGGCGAAGGTGGCGCTGGTCGGCCGCCATGCCGAGGGGCTCGCGGCCGTGGCGGCGGAGCTGCCCGGGGGGCGCGCCATGACGGTCGTCGCCGATGTCACCCGCCCCGAGGACACCCGCCGCGCGGTCGAGGAAGTCACCGCCCGGTTCGGCAGGGTGGACGTTCTGGTCAACAATGCGGGCGTGGCCAGGACCGGCCGGATCGAGGACTTCCCCGAGGCGGACTGGCACGCCGTCATAGATACCGACCTGACCGGCGTCTACCACATGACCCGCGCGGCCTGGCGCGCGCTCAAGGCGGCAAGGGGCAACGTGGTCAACACCTCTTCGGTCTCCGGGACGGGGGGCGACTGGGGCATGTTCGCCTATGACGCGGCGAAGGGCGGCGTGACCAACATGACCCGGTCCCTGGCGCTGGACTACGCGACCTCGGGCATCCGCGTGAATGCGGTGAACCCCAGCTACACCCGCACCCGCATGGCAGAAGGCATCGAGGGGAATGCCGGGCTGAAGGCCAAGTTCGCCGAGCGGATCCCGATGGGCCGCGGGGCCGAGCCCGAGGAGGTCGCCGACGTGATCGCCTTCCTTGCCTCCGACGAGGCGCGCTTCGTCAACGGCGTGAACCTGCCCGTCGACGGCGGGCTATCGGCCTCGAACGGCCAGCCGCCTCAGGCCTGACGCCGCGCCCGGATCGCCTGGCCCGCAGCCCAGCCGGAGGACCAGGCCCACTGGAAGTTGTAGCCGCCGAGCCAGCCGGTCACGTCCATCGCCTCGCCGATGACATGCAGACCGGGGGTCCGGCGGCTTTCCATCGTCTTCGCGTCCAGCCCGCCGGTATCGATGCCGCCCAGCGTCACCTCGGCCTTGCGGTAGCCTTCCGAGCCGGTCGGCTTCAGCCGCCAGTCGGCCAGCCCTGCGGCGAAGGAATGCAGCAGCTTGTCGGAGCAGTCCGCGAGATTGCCCTTCAGCCCGGCCTCCGCGGCGACATGCTGGGCCAGCCGCTTCGGCAGCGCCTCGGCCAGAACCGTGGCGATGTCGCGCCGTCCGGCCTTCTGCCGCTCCGCCTTCAGGAAGGCGAAGAGATCCGTGCCAGGCAGGAGATGGACGGAGATGTCCTCCCCCTCGCGCCAATAGCTCGACACCTGCAGAACGGCGGGCCCCGAGAGCCCGCGATGTGTGAAGAGCAGCGCCTCCTCGAAGCCCGCGCCGCCGCAGGACAGCCGCGCCGGGCACGCCACGCCCGAGAGGGCGGCGAAGCGGTCGCCGAAAGTCAGCGGCACCAGCCCCGGGCGTGTTTCCGTCACGGCCAGTCCGAACTGCTCGGCGATCCGGTAGGCCAGCCCGGTCGCGCCGATCTTCGGGATCGACTTGCCGCCAGTGGCCAGCACCAGCGCATCGCAGGTCACGGTCCGCCCGCGCCCCTCGCGGGACAGCCGCAGCCGGAACCGGGTGCCGTCATGGGCGACCTCCTCCACCGAGGTCGACAGCCACAGCTCCGCCCCGGCGGCGGCCATCTCGGCCGTCAGCAGGTCGATGATCTGCACGGCGCTGTCGTCGCAGAACAGCTGGCCCAGCGTCTTCTCGTGCCAGGCGATGCCGTGGCGCTGCACCAGGTCGAGGAAATCCCACTGGGTGTAGCGCTTCAGCGCCGACTTGGCGAAATGCGGATTGCCGGAGATGTAGTTCTCCGCCGCGGCATGCATGTTGGTGAAGTTGCACCGCCCGCCGCCCGAGATGCGGATCTTCTCGCCGGGGGACGCGCGGTGTTCGATCACGACGCTGCCCGGCCCGGCATGTGCGGCGCACATCATCCCGGCGGCGCCGGCGCCGAGGATCACGGTGGGAAGATGCTGCGTCATGTGCGGTGTTCCGTTGCTGCGCTGCCGCCCGGCGCGGAATTGCGCGGCCGGGCAGGACATACCCAGCCGGAGACGATAGTTCGAGCCATTTGAGGGGAAGATTTACATGTCGCGCAAGGCAAGCCTAGCCGCTGCTGCCGCAGCCGCGATCCTGCTGCCGCTGGCCGCCTATCTGGCGCTGCCGCTGCTGCGCGACCGCAGCGTGACGGTCGGCAGCCTGATGAAGGAATACGGCTACGTGGAATTCTGGCCGCCCTCCAACCTGGTGGAGCCGGGTGACTGGGTCTGGGTGCGCGGCAAGGCTCCGCTGCAGCTGTCGCTGATCTGCGGCAGCCGTCCGGCGCTGGGATTTCCCGAGGATTTCGCGCCGCGGGCATCCGGCACCATGGATGCGGAGCTCCGCCGCCGCCTTGAAGGGTTACTCGACGTCTCGGCGGAGCTGCTGGCCTCGCTCAAGGCGGATCCGAAGCTGTCCTCGGTGGAGAGCCTGGTGCTCCGGCTGGAGAACGTGCGGCTGGAAGAAGTGGCCGACGATCAGGTGCGCGCAGCAGTGCTCAACCGGACGTCGGCCTGCCATGCGGCGATCCTCGGCCGGACCCGCGGCGGCTTCCCGGTTGCCATGGTCAGTTCCACGCTGGTGGCCGCCGCGGTCTACGAGGTCGGGTTCGAGCGCGGCGCCGGGGAAAGCGTGCGGCTGGCGGCGATGCGCGAGCTAGCGCTGAAATTCGACCTGCGCAGCAAGCTGGGCGACAGCGCGGAGCGCAGGCTGACCGGGCAAGGACTGGTCTGGGGCATCCGCGAGGATGCCTATCTGGCCGGGCTGGGCCTGGAGCTGCCGGATACCGGCTCGGCCGGGGACGGCGGCGGGGGCGGCAGCGGCGTTCTGGCGGATCTGGGGCCCGTCAGCGCGCTGGAGGCCGATCCGGCGCCGGAGCGGAAGGGCTTCGCCCCGGAGGAGACGCAAGTCCGGCTGGAGGTGGCGCCGCTGCGGCAGAGTTCGCCCAACGGCTGCTGGGCGACGGTGCATGCGATGATGCGGAACTGGCGCGACGGCACCGATCTGCCGGTCACCCGCAGCGTGGCCGCGCTCGGCCAGCCGTGGACGGACTACTACATAGAGGACAGCGGCCTGCCGGGCGGGCGGGAACTGGAATTCGTCGCTGCGGCGGGAATGGCCGCGAAGCCGCCCGCGAATTACATGCTCCTGGCCTTCCGTGACGACCTGCGCCGCTACGGCCCGCTCTGGGTGATCACCGGTGACGGGATCAGCTCGCATGCGCGGCTGCTGGTCGGGCTCTACGGCACCGACGAACGCGAGACCGCCGAGGCCTGTGGAATCACGGTCTTCGAGTTCATAGACCCGGCCAGCGGCAGCTTCGTCCATGAACCGGCGCTGGACTTCATGGCGCGGTTCGAACGCGAGGCGGCCTATGTCGCCGAACGCGATCCGGAGACCGGCCTGCGCTGGCAGATCCTGCACTGGCCCGGCTGAATCGCGCCGCTGCGGCGGCAGGCGGGCCGCGGGGTTGCCATGCGGCGCGGGATCGTCAGAAGGTGGCGCCAGCATATATGGGAGCGATAACATGACCGATCTTCGCTGGGGCATCCTCGGGGCGGCGAAATTTGCGCGCGAGCACATGGGGCCCGCCATCGCCATGGCGCCGGGGGGACAGCTCTGCGCGCTGGCGACCTCCGATCCGGCCAAGGCCGCACCGTTCCAGGTCTTCGCGCCGGGGCTGCAGGTGCATGGCAGCTACGACGCGCTGCTGGCCGATCCCGCGATCGACGCGGTCTATATCCCGCTGCCCAACAGCCTGCATGTCGAGTGGTCGCTGAAGGCGATGGAGGCGGGCAAGCACGTGCTGTGCGAGAAGCCGATGGCCATGCAGGCCGGTGAGTTCGACCGGCTGATCGCGGCGCGCGACAAGGCGGGCGTGCTGGCGGCCGAGGGCTACATGATCGTGCACCACCCGCAATGGCAGCGCGCGAAGGCGCTGATCGCCGAAGGCGCGCTGGGGGATCTGTGGCGGATCGACGGGGCGTTCAGCTTCAACAATCCCGACATGGCCAACATCCGCAACCAGGCGGCGACGGGCGGCGGCGGCATGCGGGACATCGGCGTCTACACGCTGGGCTGCGCGCGCTTCGCCACCGGCGAGGAGCCTGCCGAGATCGAGTCGCGCATCCGCTGGGAGAACGGCGTCGACACTTATGCCCGGGTCAACGCACGCTTCGGCGGGGCGGATTACAGCTGCTTCACCTCGATCCGGCTGTCGCCGCGCCAGGAGATGACCTTCCACGGCACGGAGGGCGTGCTGCGCCTGACCGTGCCGTTCAACGCCCGCGTCTTCGGCGAGCCGCAGCTGCAGCTGTCGCGCGGCATGGAAACGGTGGTGGAGCGCTTTCCGGCGGCTATGCAGTACGAGCTGCAGGTCGAGGCATTCAACCTCGCCGCGCGCGAGGGCACGCCCTATGCCTGCCCGCTGGAATTCTCGAAGGGCACGCAGGTGGCGATGGACGCCGCTTTCGCCGCCGACCGGCCGCTCTGAGCGGACGGGGAGGGCCGGGCCATGCCCGGCCCGGCGTCAGAGCTCGATGGCCGACATCACCGCGGGCTCGATCACCTCGACGCCCGGCAGCCCGACCCTCAGCTCCTCGGCGGACTGCGCCAGAAGCGGGAAGGTCTTGTAGTGGCAGGGGATCACGGTCTTGAAGTTGAAGAACCGCTTGGCCGCGTAGGCAGCGCGCTTCATGTCCATGGTGAAATGGCCGCCAGCGCAGAGCACGCCGATCTCGGGATGGTGCAGCGCCTCGACCAGTTCCATGTCCATGGTCACGTCCGTATCGCCGGAGACATAGACCCGGCGGCTGCCGTCATCGAGCACGAAGCCCGCCTCGCTGCCGACCGAGACCGGACCGCCATCGGAGGGCATGGTGGAGGAATGCACGGCATTGACCATGGTCACCTTGACCGAGCCGAGCGCCACCGTGCCGCCCTTGTTGAAGCCCACCGCCTTTATGCCGTCCTTGCCCTCGAGATAGCCCACGAGGTCGAAGATGCCGACGGCCGGGATGTCCAGCTCCTTCGCGATCGCCGCGACATCGTTCGCATGGTCGAAATGGCCGTGGGTCAGCAGGATATGCGTGGCGCCGGCGATGGCCTCGGCGCGCGCGCCCTCGGGGAACATCGGGTTGCCGGTGATCCAGGGATCGAGCAGCAGGACCTGGTCGCCGATCTCGATCCGGAAGCCGCTATGTCCCAGCCAGGTGAATTTCATGGGAGTCTCCCTTAGTTACTCACGGGGCAGACCCTAGTGCGGAGCGCGGGAAATGGAATGGACAAGACAGCTCGACGGCTATTGCGAGCGCATTGACGCATCGCTGTGGTCCGAGCCGGTCAACGCGGCGACCAACCTCGCCTTCCTTGCCGCCGCCTGGATCATGTGGCGGCGCTGCCGCGGGCACGGGCTGGCACAGGCGCCGCTCCTGATCGGGCTGCTGGCGGCGATCGGGGTCGGTTCCGGGCTGTTCCACACCTTCGCGGCGCAATGGGCGATGCTGGCCGACGTGATCCCGATCGGCTGCTTCATCCTGGCCTACATCTACACCGCCAACCGCAATTTCTGGCGGCTGCCGGTGCGCGCGGCCAAGCTCGGCACGATGCTGTTCATCCCCTATGCCTTCCTGGTCGCGCCGGTCTTCCAGGCGCTGCCTTTCTTCCGCATCTCGGCCGCCTACTGGCCGGTGCCGGTGCTGATCGCCGCCTACGCCGTCGCCCTGCGGACCCGCGCGCCCGAAACGGCGCGGGGGCTCGCGATCGGTGCCGGACTGCTGGTCATCTCGCTTGCCTTCCGCAGCCTCGACGGGGCGCTTTGCCCGTCATGGCCGCTGGGCACGCATTTCCTGTGGCACCTGCTGAACGCGGTGCTGCTGGGCTGGATGATCGAGGTCTACCGCCGACATTCCGCCGGAAAGCCGATGGCGCGGCGCGGCGTGCTGGCGCGGCCCTCCCGGGCGGGCAGGCCGTCGAATCGCGGCTAGAGCCGCGCCGGGCCGTGGGGGCGGGATCGGCTGCGGACACGGGCCGGTTGCCTGCCATGTGACCCATTTCGCGGCGATGCCCAAGGCATATCCGCAGCAGATCGGCGAGACGGCGGCTGCGCTCTTGCATGCGGCCATCCGGCTGCCCAGCATGCCGGGGACGGACCTGTGCCGGTCGGCGGAAAGACCGCCGCGGCGCCGAGAGGCGCGGAACAGGCCATGGAACGGCACCGCCGGGAAGGGGAGCGGCACGGCAAGGCGGGCGCTGGAAACGCGGGAAAGGCACCATGATGTGCGGCGGCGGCCGGTTTCCGGCCCCGGTCATGCCCGCCGCAGCGCCCTCCCGGCCTTGCAGCGGCGGGGGCGGGAGGCTAAAGCCTTCCCCGACCAGCCAGATGGAGTATGCATGTCGATCGACGAAGGCACCGCGGCCAAGGTGGCCAAGCTCGCCCGCATCAAGGTGGAGCCCGAAGAGCTCCCGCATCTTGCGGCGGAGTTCAACAATATCCTGGGCTTCATCGAGCAGCTCGGCGAGGTCGATGTCGAGGGCGTCGAGCCGATGGTCTCGGTGACGCCGATGCGGCTGAAGCGCCGCCAGGACGGGGTGACGGACGGCAACATGCAGGACAAGATCCTGTCGAACGCGCCGGATGCGCGCGAAGGGTTCTTTGCAGTGCCGAAGGTGGTCGAGTGATGGGCGAACTGACGAAACTGACGATTGCCGGCGCCCGCGACGCGCTGCGCAAGGGCGAGACGACTTCGGCCGAGCTGACCGAGGCCTGCCTGTCGGCCATCGAGGGCGCGGGCGCGCTCAACGCCTTCGTGCACCACACGCCCGAGATCGCCCGTGCGCAGGCCGCTGCCGCCGATGCCCGCATCAAGGCCGGCGGCGCGCCTGCCATGTGCGGCATTCCGCTGGGCATCAAGGACCTGTTCTGCACCAAGGGAGTGCCATCGCAGGCCGCCTCGCGGATCCTCGAGGGATTCACCCCGGAATACGAATCCACCGTGACCTCGAAGCTCTTCGATGCGGGCTCGGTCATGCTGGGCAAGCTGAACATGGACGAATTCGCCATGGGCTCGTCCAACGAGACCTCGGTCTACGGCAATGCCGTGAACCCGTGGAAGATCGCAGGCGACGGCAAATCGCTGACCCCCGGCGGGTCCTCGGGCGGCTCGGCCTCGGCCGTCGCGGCCGATCTCTGCCTTGCCGCGACCGGCACGGATACCGGCGGCTCGATCCGGCAGCCGGCGGCCTTCACCGGCACCACCGGCCTGAAGCCGACCTACGGGCGCTGCTCTCGCTGGGGCATCGTCGCCTTCGCCTCGTCGCTCGACCAGGCGGGTCCGATGACCAAGACCGTGCGCGACGCGGCGATCATGCTGGGCGCCATGGCGGGCCACGATCCGAAGGATTCGACCTCGGCCGATCTGGCGGTGCCGGATTTCGAGGCGATGATCACCGGCGACATCCGCGGCCAGAAGATCGGCATTCCGAAGGAATACCGCGTCGACGGCATGCGCGACGAGGTGGCCAAGCTCTGGGACGAGGGCGCGGCGATGCTGAAGGACGCGGGCGCCGAGATCGTCGACATCTCGCTGCCGCACACCAAATACGCGCTGCCGACCTATTACGTCATCGCACCGGCCGAGGCGTCCTCGAACCTCGCGCGCTATGACGGGGTGCGCTACGGCCACCGCGCCAGGCTGGCGCAGGGCGACGGCATCACCGAGATGTACGAGAAAACCCGCGCCGAAGGCTTCGGCCCCGAGGTGCAGCGCCGGATCATGGTCGGCACCTACGTGCTGTCCGCGGGCTTCTACGACGCCTACTACAACAAGGCGCGCAAGGTCCGGACCCTGATCAAGCGCGACTTCGAGCAGGCCTTTGCCTCTGGAATCGACGCGATCCTGACTCCGGCGACGCCGACCGCGGCCTTCGGCCTGGGCGAGATGGCCGAGGCCGATCCGGTGGAGATGTATCTCAACGACGTCTTCACGGTCACGGTGAACCTCGCCGGGCTGCCGGGCATCGCGGTGCCGACCGGCACCAATGCCGACGGGCTGCCGATGGGTCTGCAGCTGATCGGCAAGCCCTGGGAGGAAGGCGCGCTGCTGAACCAGGCGCAGGTCCTCGAGACCGCCGCGGGCTTCGCGGCCAAGCCGGAAAAGTGGTGGTGACATGAAAGCGGGCCTGGCTCTTCTCTACGCGGGGCTGGGCCTCGCCGGCTGTTCGGCCTGGCAGGGCGGCAGCACGGCGGTGGCGCCGATCGCGGTCGCTTCGCTGCAGCTCGAACCTTCGGTGCCGTCCGGCACTGCCGCGGTGGCCGCCGCGCCGCCCGAGGGAAGTACCGGCGCTTGGGGGGCGGCAGGCACGGCACCGGTCGCCCGGGTCAGCGGCGGCAGCTTCCCCGTGGTTCCGTCCGCAGTTGCCGAAGCTGCACTGCAGCCTTCCGTCCCCAACGGCCAGAGCAATGTCGCGCCGGTGGCGGCGGCAGGCTCGGTGGCGCTGGTTCCAGTGGCGGCCGGCGGCCTGGCGGAACCGCGCCCGGTGGCGCCGGCGCGCGGCGCCTCGTCCCGGCCCGCGGCGGCGAGCGATGCGTCGAACCCTGTGGGCTTCGCGCTCGCCACCTCGCATCCGGTCGGCCAGAAGGTCTATCCGCGCCGCGGCGCCGCGCCGGCCGCAGCCTGCGGCGGCTACGGCTCCGGCGTGTCGGCGCAGCAGGCCTTCCTGAAGGCGGGCGGGCCGCAATCCGACGGGCTCGGCCTCGATCCCGACGGCGACGGCTATGCCTGCAGCTTCGATCCGGAGCCCTACCGGCGTGCCGCAAGAGGGTGATCTCCCCGAGGCGGAGGGCGCGCTCTGGCACCCCTCGCCGAATTTCGGGCCGCGCCGCGAAGGCGCGCTGCCCGACATGGTCGTTCTGCACTACACCGCCATGCAGAGCGCGGAAGAGGCGCTGGAGCGGCTCTGTTCGCCCGAGCACGAGGTGTCCGCCCATTACCTGATCGGCGCCGGCGGCACCGTGTGGCAGCTGGTGCGCGAGGCCGACCGGGCCTGGCATGCCGGGCAGGGCGCCTGGGGGCGGGTGCGCGACGTCAATTCCCGTTCCATCGGCATCGAGCTCGACAACCGCGGCAGGGGCAGCTTCGCGGTGGCGCAGATGGAGGCGCTGGAGCGGCTGCTCGCGGGGATTCTCGCGCGCTGGAACATCCCGCCCGAGCGGGTGATCGGCCATCAGGACATGGCCCCCGAACGCAAGCAGGATCCGGGTCGGCATTTCCCCTGGCCGCGGCTGGCGCGGAAGGGCCTTGCGGTCTGGCCCGAGGGCCGGGCGGCCAAGGGGCGGTTCCTCGATTGCGCCCGCGCCTTCGGCTATCCCGACAGCGATCCCGGCTTGCTGCTGGCGGCGTTCCGCGCGCGGTTCCGGCCGATGGCGGCCGGGCGGCTCTGCGAGGAGGACCGCCGCGTGATGGCGGAGCTTGCGGCGCGCTTCCCCGTTGACGGCGGCACCGGGAGGGGCTAGCGGGGGCGCGCGCGGATGGCTGGATGACCGCGGGCTCCGCAAGGGGCGCGAGGAAAGTCCGGACTCCACGAAGCAACGGTGCCGGGTAACGCCCGGCGGGGGCAACCCCAGGGACAGCGCCACAGAGAACAGACCGCCGCGGTCCGCCGCGGCAAGGGTGAAACGGTGGGGCAAGAGCCCACCGCGGGACTGGCAACAGGACCGGCACGGCAAGCCCCACCGGGAGCAATGCCTAATAGGGGATCCGCATGGGCTGCTTCGGCCCCGAGATCCCGGGTTGGCAGCTTGAGCGCGTCGGCAACGGCGGGCCTAGAGGAATGGTCATCCAGGGGGGCAACCCCCGGACAGAATCCGGCTTACAGGCCATCCGCGCAACTTCCGTCGCGACAATCGCAGAGCGGCCGCGATCCAGCGGAGACGCCCCTTGCGGGGCGTCGTTCCCCTTGTCCCCGCGCCGGGCTCCGCCCTCTGCGGGTCGCCGCCGGTGGCGCAGCCGGGTCGAATAGGGCGGCGACGCGCGCGCGGCGGGCGCCGCTGCCGGGGGGATGGGTGCGGGGCGCGCCTGCCCCCGAGACGCCGCAATGTGCCGGGGCCATCGAGCGAAAGCACTGCGGGATGACGGATGCGAGGACCGGCGTGGTCCGAGCCGGGCGTGCAGTCCGGCCGCCTGGAGCCTCCATGTCCGGCGAGGCGACAGTCTGCGGGACCGGGTCCGGATGTCCGTGGCGGGTCCGTGGCGGGAGTGGTTGGCCGAAGCCTGGTGTTCGGGCGGGCTTTGGATCGCGCGAAAAGGAAGCGCTTGGCCATGAGGTCAGGCTGATCGTGCCCGGCATGTCCGGCCGATCGCGATGCGCCGGAAGACGGGGGCTACCGATGACGGAACGGAACGTGGCGCAGCACCCGGAGATGTGGTTCTTGCCGCCGGAGACCGGAGGGCCGTGCGGTGCTGGTCCGGGGGCGGGAACGAACCGAGCTGCAACGCATATGGCTGCTCCTGGCGGGAGCGGCGATGTGCGTCTGGCCGACGTTGCCCAACTGCAGCGGATCGCGGACCTGATCGGGGCGCCGGCCTGACACCTGCCGGAGTCCGCCATCGGGGAATGCCGGAATCTTGGCGCGCAGATTGCCGGCCGCGGAGCGCATAGGTGCGCAGATGGCGGGGCCGGAGCGCTTCGCCGCCGAACACCGTGGCTGCAGGCCATGTCCGGCGCCGGGCCGCTGGCGGCGCCTGCCATCGGGGCCGTCACTCCGGGCCGGGAGGCATTCCCGCGCGGGCGGGCCGTCGCAATCTGGCTCGGGCTGGCGTCAGGCTGCATGGCTCCGACGGGAAGGGGCGCCCCGGAAAGGATGCCGACGGCCGGACAGCGGGCGGCGCCTGATCATCCGTGCGACGGCGGGACCCGTCGGCAAGGGCGGCCCGAAGATCGTGCCGGGAGCCGGACGGGCCGCATGTCGGCGCGCAAGCCGATGCGCCCGGCCGGAAGCGCACCGGTCAGCAAAATGGCGCTGCAACTCCGGGCCATGCGGGCCGGCGGCTCGTGGCTGGACCGCACGCGGAGCCTGGAAGACCGCCGGATCCGATGGGAGCCGCTGCGGAAGCCGGCGTCAGGACGTGATAGCCCTTTGCCCGACTGAGGTCGGGCCACGCGTTCGGTCCGGGCGGTGCCGAAGGCGTTGACGCGGTTCATGAACGAGCGGCAAGTGCCATCGGTCCGAGCAAGGCCGCGAACGATGCGGGTCCTGATTTCCGCAGTTTGACGGTCCGGGCCCCTTGAGGCGATGCACTCGCCAAAGGGCTCGAGGCACCGCGTCCCGGCCTGGAACCGGCTGCCGGCTTTGCCGCCAGCCCAACTCTCTTTTCGGAGGGAGCCGGATCTTCGGCGCCAGTGCGCGGTGGAAGTCCGGTGAACGCGGCCGGGGTGCTTGCGGGAGCGCGCTGCGCTCCGGCGCCGCAGGACAGTCGTCCTGGCGGAGGCGGCGGTTCCTGCCGTTTGGGAGCGGCGGCATGATTGCGGCAGGACGGGGAAAGGCCGAGCGCCTTTGTCTCCGCCCGCCAGGATCGCTGCATGGCACTGCCGGCGCTGCTCCGGCGGCTGGTGCGTCCGCTGGCAACTCGCCGGCAAGGGCGCCGACTTCCTTGTCACCCGGGTTCTGGTCGAGAGGCTCGGGCAGAACCAGGCTGCCGCTCCCGCGGCCGGAGGCAAATGCCGCCGCCCGGATGTCCCCCTAACCGTGTTCATCGCCATTTGGATCTTGCGGGACTGGCGGCGCCGCTGGGACCGCGGTCCCTCCGCATTGTCCGGGGACCACGATGCCGGTGCTGTCCGCTGCCCGGCTGGGCATTGCGCCGCAATGTCCGAGAGGAGGCCGAAAGGCCGCGCGGGGCCTTGAGCCCGACGGGACGGGCGCTTCGCGGCGATCGTCCGGCGGACTTCCGCGGCCCCGCCGGGGGCACGGTCCGGTTGCGCTCCGGCGGCGGCAGGGCACGGAGTAGCCGCGCCGGCCGGTCGGGCCCGGCCTTTTCGTGGATGCGGGAGACCTTGCCGCGCCGCCGTCGCCCATCGGACTCGAACCGATGAGGCGCCGACGGGCAATTCGTTCGGACCTGCGGCGTTCCCATGGCTCGATCTGGCGCAGCGGCAGGTGGCCGAGGTCGTCCATCATCGGGCAGAACTGGATGGCAGCGCCGGAGAAGGCAGGCGGGCACCCCGGCCTGCCGCCTTTCCCGGCGGAGCCAGAGCACCAGCTTCCCGCGCCCCATCAGGGCGTCATAACATGATGACCAGCTGGCAGTGCGGTGGCGGCAGGCTCGGGCTTCGTCATGGCAGGGTCTCGACCCGCAGGGCGCGAAACGCGCATCCCGCCCCCTTGCGAACTCCGCAACAAGGCCCGTTCGGTCCCGCATGCATCCGGACTGAAAGCCACTGCAAGACCCGCTGTCACCGGGAGACGCGGCTTGCTCACTTGCCGATGGCGATGCCCTCGCGGCGGGGATCGGCGCCGCCGAGCAGCCCGTCGGGGGTGATCCCGATGGCGTGGATGCCGGAATTCAGCTCGGCCAGGCCGGTCTCGAATCCGAGGTCCCCCAGCGGACCGGCCAGCTGCTCGGCCGGGGTGCCCGCCTCGATGTCGTACTTGCCGAATCGGTTGACCAGATGCGGCGCGGCGGCGGCCTGCTGCGGGTCCATCCCCCAGTCGATCACGTCGATCACGTTCTGCGCGACATAGCCGATGATCCGGCTGCCGCCCGGCGAGCCGGTGACGTAGAGCGGCTTGCCGTCCTTCATCACGATGGTCGGCGCCATCGAGCTGCGCGGCCGCTTGCCCGGCTCCACCCGGTTGGCGATCGGCAGGCCGTCGTCATGGGTGCGGAAGGAGAAATCCGTCAGCTCGTTGTTCAGCAGGAACCCGCCCGGCGCCATCAGCCGCGAGCCGAAGCCGTTCTCGATCGTGGTCGTCATGCTGAGCGCGTTGCCGTACTGGTCGACGATGGAGATGTGCGAGGTCGAGGGCAGCTCGATGCTGTCGTCGTCGCCCCAGAGCATCGCGTGGTCGAAGACCGGCCGGCCGGGCGAGACCTCTGGCAGGGCGGCCTCGGTTCCGGCCAGCAGGTCGGCGCGGCTGCGCAGGTATTCCGGATCGGTCAGCCCGGCGGTCGGCATCGGCACGAAATCGCTGTCGGCCATGTAGCGGCCGCGGTCGGCGAAGGCGAGCCGGGAGGCATCGCCGATCAGCCGCCAGGCGCGCGGGTTGCCCGGACCCATCGCCCTGAGGTCGAAATTCTCCAGCATGCCGAGGATCTGGCCGACGGTCAGCGCGCCCGAGCTGGGCGGACCCATGCCGCAGACCTCTGCGCTGCGGTAGGGCACGCAGACCGC
Organism: Mangrovicoccus sp. HB161399; assembly: GCF_013184745.1. Lineage (GTDB taxonomy): Bacteria > Pseudomonadota > Alphaproteobacteria > Rhodobacterales > Rhodobacteraceae > Mangrovicoccus. The sequence goes on along the minus strand of NZ_JAATVU010000001.1, from coordinate 83,636 downwards.
CGCGCGCTCCTTGACCTTGTAGACCGCCAGGTCGTCGAGCGAGAGAACGCCGGGATTGCCCTCCGCGCCGCGCACGGTGTCGACGATGCCCTGCGCCACCGGGCCCTTGTAGAAGGCGTCCGGCCCGCCCGCCGCCAGCGCGCGCAGCGTCCGGGCATAGGCCGGGTTGGCCAGCCGTCCGCCTGCCTGCAGCGGCTTGCCGCCGGGCAGGAAATAGGCGGCGGTGGCCGGGAAGCGCGACAGCCGTTCGGCATCCTCCGCCACCAGCGCGGCGAGGCGCGGCGAGACCGAGAATCCCTGGTCGGCAAGGTTGATCGCCTCGAGGAACAGCCCCGGCCATTCCTTCTTGCCCCAGCGGGCATGGGCGGCCTTCATCAGCGCGGGCGTGCCCGGCGTGCCGACCGACCGGCCGCCGACCACGGCATCGTAGAATTTCAGCGGTTCGCCCGCCTCGTCCTGGAACAGCTGCGGCGTGGCCTCCATCGGCGCGGTCTCGCGCCCGTCCAGCGTCGTCACCGTGCCGGTGGCGGCATCGTACCAGACCAGGAAGGCGCCGCCGCCCAGCCCCGAGCTCTGCGGCTCGACGAGCCCCAGCACCGCCTGGGCTGCGATCATCGCATCCGCGGCCGTTCCGCCCGATTCCAGCATCTTCGCCCCGGCCTGCACGGCCAGCGGGTTGGCGGCGGCGATCATCCAGGACTTGGCCGAGACCGGCTTGCCGGAGTCCTTGGCGGCCAGCGCGGCCTTGCCGTCCGCGGTCAGCCCGGCAAAGGCGGCGGCCGGGGCCGCGGATTCCGGCGCCACGGCATCCGCCGCCTGCTGGGCGGAGGCGGCGAAGGCGGCGAGGATGAGCACGGCGGCGCCGCCGAAAGCCCTGAGCGTCATTGGTCACGGATCTCCCTGTTCCTGTTGACAGAGGGCAGCATTTTGCGGCCTCCTCCGCAAGAGACAGGTTTTTGAAAATTCCCCGCTTGACTCCGGCGGGCGCCTAGTCCATTTGCGGGCCTCAGCTTTTCAAGGTGCAGGCCCTGCGCCCGCACCCCCGAAGGAGACATGACATGGCGAAGCCGACCACTATCAAGATCCGCCTGAACTCCAGCGCGGGGACCGGGCATTTCTACGTCACGAAGAAAAACGCCCGTACCATGACCGAGAAAATGGTCATCAAGAAGTACGACCCCGTCGCGCGCAAGCACGTGGAGTACAAGGAAGGCAAGATCAAGTAAGATCGCCTTTCCCGCTGGATGACAGGGCCGTACCTTCGGGTGCGGCTTTTGTCGTTTGGAGGAACCGGAACATGGCAGTCACCGGCGTGCTGCGGCCCGCGCGGCCCGATGACCTCGCGGCGCTGGATGCGCTGCTGGCGGAAAGCTATCCGCGGCTGCTGCGCGCGGACTATCCGCCCTCGGTGATGGTGCTGGCGCTGCCGCTGATCGCGCGGGCCCAGCCGAAGCTCCTGGCCTGCGGCACCTACCATGTCGTCGAGCATCGCGGCCGCCTGATCGGCGCGGGCGGCTGGACGCCGCGCGGGCGCGATCCGGGGCGGGCGGATATCCGCCATGTCGCCGTCGACTGGCGCTTCGTCCGGCAGGGCGTGGCCGGAGCGATCCTGCGCCATGCGCTGTCCGAGGCGCGGGCAGCCGGGGTCGCCGAAATGCGCTGCGAGGCAACGCGGACGGCCGTGCCGTTCTACCGCGCGATGGGTTTCCGCGACCTCGGCGAGGTCGCGATTCCGCTGGCGCCGGGTGTCGAGTTCCCGGCGGTGCGCATGGTGCGGATGCTGTGAGGGCATGTCCGGCCGCGCGTCGCGTGGTCCGCGGCCGGCCGGGCGGGGGCGTTCCTAGGCGGGAGCGAAGGAAATCGTACCGTCGTGCTCCACCGTGAGGATGAGATCTCCCGCGCTGCCGGAGTAGAGGAGTTCGGGATTTTCCGACGTCTTGATCATGCCCATGATCTGGCTCTGGCCGCTGTCCCAGAAGCTGTAGGTATGCCTCGCCGTGTAGATCACGTTCGCCTGGAGGAAGACCGGCAGGTTCTTGGAGTCGTCGAGGGTGTTGATCTCGATGTTGTAGTCGGGCTTCCGGCTGTCGGTCGGGCCGATGAAATAGGTGTCCCTCTTTTCTGCCGGATTTGCGGTGAGAATGCTTCTCTTCGAGTCGTTTATCAGATTCGCGATATGATAGGTCATGCTGGGCTCTGTCTTGGTGTGGAATGCAGTTTTCCGTCCGGCAGGGCGGCGCCGGGCAGGGCAGGTTGCGCGCGCGGCGGAGTGCGCCGCGCCAGCAGGGGCCGGACAACCGCACTGGCAGCCGGATCGGCCCGCATCCGCAACGTCATGGCCCCCGGGCCCGGATCCGCATGCGGACCGGGCCGCCGTCGGTGCATGGCCACATGCACGTCGGGAAGGGACGTCCCTTCTGCCGCATCGAGGTCGGAGGGAGAGGACGCGCGGGGATTGGATCAACACGGATGGACGGGACCCGCGACGGGCTCCGAACGGTCCTTTACATGCTGCATCTGCCAATCTGCCAGATGAGCCGGAGGTCACGCAGTGCGGAACGGCGCCGGACAGTCTTTCCTCGGGGCCTGGAACCCCTCAATCCGGCATGTTCGGAAATTGTGCACTTTCGAAACGCAATGACAAGATGATTCATCCGGCGTGCCCGCCTTTGTTGCGGGCGCCGGGCAACGGCCGCCCGGGCCGCGCCGGGTTTAGCTGCCGCCCTGGAGACCGGCGATCACCTTGGCCATCGCGTCGCGGAACCGCACCCGCTCCTCCGGCGGCAGGGCCGCGAGCGCCTGCGCGTTGACCGCCTCGGCCGCGGCAACGGCGGGCGCCTCCAGAGCGCGGCCCTTCTCGGTCAGCCAGACCCGCTGCAGCCGCCCGTCATGCTCGTCCCGCAGCCGCTTCACCAGGCCGTCGCGCTCCATCCGCGACAGCGTGTTGGCCATGGTCGCCTGCTCGATGTCGAGCCGCGCCACCAGCTCGCGCTGGCTCAGCCCGTCCTCCGCCCAGAGCTCCAGCATCGCCGGGAAGGTCCCCGGGCTCAGCCCCAGCGGCTTGATCCGCGCATGGATCGCCCGGGCGAACAGCCGGGCAAGATGGTTGGCCAGATAGCCGGCCGAGGCTTTGCGGTCGAAGGACATCCCGCTTCCTCGCATTACATAGCAGGCTATGCAATAGCTCCATAGCATGCTATCCAATATCCGCGACTCGCCGGAGCCGGCCCGGCGGGCGCGTTCGGAAACATAGCAAGCTAAGGAATGTCCCGATGACCCCGAAAACTGCCCTGGGCACGCTCGCCCTGTCGCTGCTGCCCGCCGCCGGCCAAGCGGAGGTGACGCTGATCAACGTCTTCGAAGTCCCTGCCGGAAAGCGGGACAGCGTGATCGAGGCCTGGGAGGCCGCCCGCGATTTCCTGAAGGAACAGCCGGGCTACGTCTCCACCGCGCTGCACGGCGCGCTGGGAGAGGGAGCCGATTTCCCGCTGGTGAACATCGCCACCTGGGAAAGCCCGGAGAGCTTCGCCGCCGCTACCCGCGCGATGCAGGAGGCGCGGGTCTTCCCACAGATCGAAGGCGTGCGCATCCATCCGGCGCTCTACCAGGTGATCCGCGGCAACTGATCGCTGGCCGGGCGATGCCTGTGGGGTAGAAAAATCCGTCCGTCCCGGCGAGGATCGGGGCGGACACGAGAGGAGGGCGGAGATGCGGCCCGTGCCGAACCGAGACAAGCTGCACATTGCCGGGTTCCCGGCCTGGCCGCTGGTGACCGCGCTGCTCTTCTTGGCAGCATCGCTGACACCGTCCATGATCCCGAGAAGCTGGATCGTGCAGGGCGCGCTTTCGGGCGCGCTCATGGGGCTGGGCTACCTGATCGGCCGCTTCCTGCTGCTGGTCTGGCGCAGCCTCGGGCTGACCGCGCTGCCCGGGCGCACCGCCTGGGCGATCCTCGACGCGGCGCTTCTGGCCGCGCTCGCCGTGGCGGGCTACGCGCTCTGGCAGCACGGCATCTGGCAGGACGACGTGCGGCTGCGCATGGACATGTCCCCCGCCGAAAGCGCGCACCTGCTGCGCATCGTCGGCCTCGCGGCGGGCATCTTCCTGGTGCTGATGCTGCTCGGCCTCGCCGTGCAGCGGGTCTTCGACATGGCGCGCCGCCGCCTGACCCATGTCATGCCGCAGGGCGCCGCCAACGTGCTGGGCCTGCTGATCGTCGTGCTGGCGATGTTCTTCCTGACCCGCGACGGGCTGGTGGACCGGCTGGTCGCGGTGATGGACGAATCCTTCGAGACTGCGCAGCGGCTGTTCGATCCCGAGCGGCCCGCGCCGGAGGACCCGATGAAGACCGGCAGCGCCGAGTCCCTGGTCTCCTGGGGCGCGCTCGGCAAGCCGGGGCGGAATTTCATCGCGGATGGCGTCGATGCCGCGCGGATCAGCGGATTCACGGGCCGTCCCGCCAAGGAGCCGATCCGCGTCTATGTCGGCCGCGCGCAGAATGACGACCCCGAGATCCGCGCCCGCATCGCGCTGTCCGAGCTGATCCGGCAGGGCGCCTTCGAGCGCAAGATCCTCATCGTCGCCAGCCCCACCGGCACCGGCTGGCTCGATCCCGGCTCCTTCGACGCTGTCGAGATGATGCATGACGGCGACACGGCCTCGGTCGCGGTGCAGTATTCCTTCATGCAGTCGCCCGCCGCGCTGATCTTCGAGACCCGGTCCGGCCTCGACCAGGCGGAGGCCACGATCCGGGTGATCCACGACTACTGGCGTGACCTGCCGCCCGTCAGCCGTCCGAAATTCTACATCCACGGGCTGAGCCTCGGCGCCTGGTCCTCGATGTACGGCGTCAACGGATTCCGCATGGCGAACGACCCGATTTCGGGCGCCTTCTGGGCCGGTCCGCCCTTCCCGTCGGACCTGTGGAACCGCGCCACGCGCAACCGCGACGAGGGCAGCCCCGAGATCCTGCCGGTGCTGGCCGACGGCGAGGCGGTGCGCTTCATGTCCCACTACGGCGGTCTCGACCGCGACTACGCGCCCTGGCGGAACCTGCGGGTGATCTTCCTGCAGTATTCCACCGACGCGATCGTGTTCTACGACCCGGCCTCCACCTGGCGGCCCTCGGACTGGATGCGCGAGCCGCTGGCGCCCGACGTCTCGCCCAATTTCCGCTTCATCCCCGTGGTGACGCAGTTCCAGATGGCGATGGACATGGCGATCGCGATGTCGGTGCCGGGCGGCCACGGCCATGCCTATTACCTGCCGGACTACGTGCTGGCCTGGGCCGAGCTGACCGAACCGGCGAACTGGAGCCCCGGGGAAAGCGCGCGGCTGACCGCCTTCTGCGACGCGGAGGTGCAGCAGGGGTGCGCCGCGCGCTGATCTGGACCGCCGGGGTCCTGGCCGTGCTGGTGCTGCTGGCCGGGGCCAACACGCTGCGCAACCGCGCCGGGATCGCCTTCGAGTCCGGCACGCTGCAGGACCGCATCGCCCGGCTGGCGCCCGCAGCGCATTTCATGCCGGACGGGCAGGGCGCGCCGCATCCGGTGGCGATCCTGCTTTCGGGCTGCGACGGGGTGCACGACAACATGTACTGGTGGGCCGAGGAGCTTGCAGGGCTGGGCTATGCCGGCCTCATCCTCGACAGCCACGGGCCGCGCGGGCTCGACAAGCTGGAAAGCTGGCGGCTGGTCTGTGCCGGGCAGGTTCTGCCCGGGGCGGAGCGGGCGGGCGACCTGGTGGCGGCGCTGGAGGCGGTTCGGGCCGATCCGGCGCTCGACGGGGACAACGTGCTGCTCTTCGGCGCCTCGCATGGCGGCTGGACGGCGATGGAGGCGCTGGCCGACTTGATGGCGCCCGCGCTGCCTGCGGGGATCAAGGCCTGGGAGACGCCGCCGGCGGAGCTTCTGGCGGGGATCCGCGGCGCGGTGCTGCTCTATCCTTATTGCGGGGCCCTGAACGGGTCGGCGCGGAGCCCGTGGGACTCCGCGCCGCCTGTGCTGATGATCCTCGGGGGACACGACACCATCATCAGCACGCCGGCCTGCCGGAAGCTGGCCGGGTCTCTTGCCGGGCAGGGCGCCCGGATTTCGGTCCGCGAATTCGCGGAGGCCGATCACGGGTTCGACCAGCGGGAGAAATCCTTCCTGTCCTCGCTGGTCTTCGATGCCGGGCTGCGCGACCGCGCCCGGGAAGAGGTCGGGGCCTTCCTCGCCGGGCTTCCCGGCCGTTCCAGGTAGGAGGCGGGCTCCTCGGTAGAAGGCCAAATCGCCCTCCGGCAACCGGGCCGTGGCATCCCCAAAACGAGGGTCCCGCTGCCGCGGCCCGGAACTTGGGCCGCGTTCCCGCGGTCACCGGCACGGGTCATGATCATCGCCGGAAGCTCTGCCCGCTCGGCTGCGCATCGGCCGTTGGCCATGATCCGGCTGCCCGCGCTGCTGCCGGAGTCCCGGACGGCATTCTCGCCTGTGCGGCCACAGCGCAGCGCGTTCGCGCCGCCCGGAAGGACGGCGCCGCCGCCAGTATTGCCGGACATGGTGCCGTCCGCGCCGCCGCCTTCCGGCAGGCTGCCATCGCCAACGAAGCCCGCGTCGGCTGCCTCGGGGCGCCGCTCGCCGATATGCTTGAAGGACTGGTCGCGGATCAGCCACCGGACGGCGCCGGCGGGGCTGTCCCCGGTTCCGCGCGGGGGCGCCGGCAATCCGATGCGGCCCCTGCCGCCCTGCAGCGGGTCCAAGCCGACGGAGCGCGGGATGGCGCCGGAGATCATCGAGGCGCCGGCAGTGGCTGCAGCGCTGCCGCCCGCCAGGGGGCCGGTGCCGTCGCGATCGGCACGGCTGACGGGGGATGCCCCCGGGAGATCGACCGGCCGCCCGCCGGACTGGCCGTCCATGGTCTTGGCCACCGGCGCGCGCGATGCCGTCAATGCGCTGCCGTCGACCGGATGTTCCTGCCCGCGTAGGTGCAGGAGGCAGATGCCGAGGCTCTCCGACCCGCCCGGAGCGCCCGAAATCCCGGATAAACTGGCCGCCTTTGCCATGCCGCAATGTCTCCCCCTTCTGGGCCGCGCGCCAGGAGCGTGCGGGACGCTGGAATCCGGTCGGCAGGGCGGGCGCCGCGGCCGGGTCGTGTCCGGGCCAAGCTAGCCGATGCGCCGCCATCGGACCGTGCCATTTCGCACAGGGAGATGCGGGAATGCCCCGTCCGGAGAGATTTTTCAGGTCCGGGGAGACACCCGCGCATCATAGGCGCCGCGCGCCGCCTCGACCTGCGGCAGGCTCTCCCAGGTCCATTTGTAGAGCGCCTTGAAGGGCGGCAGCAGCGAGCGGCCCAGATCGGTCAGGTCGTAGCGCACCGAGACCGGCGAGGTGTCGAGCACCTCCCGCGACACGAGGCCGTTGCGCTCCAGCTTGCGCAGCGACTGGGTCAGCGATTTCTGCGAGACGCCCTCGAGGCAGCGCTTCAGCTCGTTGAAGCGGTGCGGCGCGGGCTCCAGCACGGTGAGGATCATCATCGACCACTTGTCCGCGATCTCGTCGAAGAGAACGCGGCATTCGCAATCGGCCGAGAAGCGGATCATGCAGGTGCCGTCCATGGCGGTATCCTCCGGGTGGCCTGGGGTGGAAATGGTTCCTCGTCGCACCCAGGTATCCGAAAGATACCTGGGCCGCAACGCTGCAACGGGGAGGGAGGCGACATGTCCCTTGGCGACATCGCCTTGGTATCGGAACATTGTTCTGCCCTTCGCCAGGCCGGGCCCGCCGCATTGCAATCAGGTTGCGAAAATTCCCGATCTTCCGCGGCTTGCCGTCTTTCGCCTCCCCGGAAATCGGGAAATCCAGGGCTCCGCCTGGCAGACGCGCGCCATTGCGGCCGTGATGCCCTCGTGCGCACCGAGGAGTTCCGGCTTTGCGCCACGCAGGCCGGATCGTGCCCCTGTGCGAGGCAAGGTTCGCGGACCTTCCGGGAGGTCCGGATCTGATCAGGTCGCCACGGCGGGCAGCCTGGTGTTCTGGGCGACGATCGCACGGGAAGGGCTTCAAGCGACATGCATCTGCCTGCGGCGGCACACTCGCCGTTCGCCTTCAGCATGAATGCGTCGACGAGACGGTTGATGGCGGCATGTCGGGGAGCAAGGGCAGGACTTCCAGGACCCGAAGGAGTGCCCGCGCGCCAATGGTGCGCGCCTGGCCCTTGATCTCGCGGTCCACACGTCCCAGCGGGTTCGCTGCCACGATCTGGGTCCTGGGTTCGCTGGGAGATCGCGCCAGTCCGCGCGGCGGCGAACAGTCCGGGAGGCGGTCCAAGGCAGAACGGGCGGAGCCCCGTGCAGGCCAGAACCTCCTGGCGGGCGCCGTTCATCAGTTTGCCGGGCCTCGGCTGCCTTGCCTTTGGCGCATCGGCAACGATGTCCCGCTGGGCATCGGCCGCCTGCACGAAGACCGTCTTGAGCATCGCCGCCACGGACGTGCGCTCTTGGCCGGGGCGTTCTGCATCGAATGAACGGGCAGCGCCGTTGGGAGGCGCTCGAGACGCGGTGCATGACGGCGCCGCGCCCGCGAAGTGAGCGTGGGATCACCAATTTCACGCCTTGCAGGCCGCAGTCGGCCAGAGAGCGCAGGAACTCCGTCCCGGACGTCTCTGCTTCCGGCCGGCTGGTTGCCGCGCCCAGCCTCTCGCGCTTGCCGACAGCGTTCGCGGCCGGGGCGAGTGTCACGGACTTGCCCGGCCGGCGTAGTTCGCGCTCATGGGCTGAGGGACAATGGCAGCGCGCCCGCCCGTGGGGCGGTGAGATCGGTCGCTTCGAGCGCCAAATGGGGTCCGGCGCCTCAACCGGCCTTGACAGGAACGCGTCTGCGCGCCTGTCCATCTGCCGCGCAGGCGGCTGGCCCGGGTCTCCGGCATGCCGCCAGCGCCCATGGCCTTGGGCAGATTGACCACTGGCCAATGGCGGACTCGGCTCGCTCAACGAGGCCTATGTCCACCATCGGAAAGAAGGCAATGGCGTGCGCCTCTCGGGGCGTCCCGGCAGTCTTGCACGGCCCGGGAAGCCCGGAAAATAGATGCGCCTGCCCGGCTTGCGGATTTCCGGAGCGATCCTGCCGACATGGGTTTCCCGGTCCCGCCCGCGGCACCTGAGGCGCTGGACTGTCCGCGGCGGCAAGCGGACGCCTTCGCGGCACGGCTCCGCTCTTCCGCCTCATTCTTGCTGCGATCGGGTCCCCCGGTCTGATCGGCCCGCGCTCGCAGTCCATGCTCCGCTCTGCCGTGCGGGCCAGCACTGCGCGCGCACGGTCACCGTCTGCCGGCATTTCAACACGCTCTGGCAACGCCATGTTCGCTTCGGTCCTCGTGAACCCGGTGCCGGTTCCCGGCTTCGCAATCCGGATCGTCTCCGAAGACCGGCGATGACCGCCAGCGTCACCCCGGCCGCGCGCAGCGCTGCACTGCGGGCTCCGAGCGCGGCCGCCTGCACCGCTCCCGAGGGTGCAGCCGGCATCTGGACCATTGCCGGGGGGCGAGAATGGACTCCCGGACGCCCGGAGCGGGCGGACCTCCTGCGTCCTGGGAAAGGCCACCGGCATCAGCCAGACCTCATGGATGGGCCTGCCGCCCGCCCTTCCTGCGGATGTTCTCCAGCCGGTCCGTGACCCGCGGCTCATCGTCAGGGCCGGTCAACTTCGCGACACCCTGCTGTCTCTCGGCCCTGAAGCTGAGATTCCACTTCGCAGGATCACAGGTCGGCCGGTTTCCCAGGAGCCCAGCCCACTCGGGACAACGCTGCACGCAACGGAAGTGGGACCGGATCGTCCAAGGGCATTGGCCTTCAGCGCGGAGAGCCAGTGAAGAAATTATTCCGAAAATCAAATGTTACAGTATCTTGGCATCGCCTCGCGGGCCCCGCCACGGCGCCGTCCATTGCGGTATCCTTGGGGTGACCTGGGGCAGGAAAGGTGCCTTCTTGAACTCAGGTATCCGAAAGATACCTTAGCTGCAACGCAGCAATCTAGGAGAGGACCGACATGTCCCTTGACAACATCGCCACCGGCACCGAGGCCCTGTTCCGCCCCTTCGCCCTCAAGGGCCTGGAGCTGAAGAACCGGATCGTCATGGCGCCGATGACGCGCGGCATGGCCCCCGAGGGCATCCCCGGCGCGGCCAATGCCGAGTACTACGCCAAGCGCGTGGCCGGTGAAGTCGGGCTGATCCTGTCCGAGGGCACGGTGGTCGACCGTCCGGCCTCGCGCAACCTGCCGGGCATTCCGTTCTTCCACGGCGCGGCGCTCGACGGCTGGAAGGGCGTGATCGATGCCGTCCACGCCGAGGGCGGGAAGATGGGCCCGCAGATCTGGCATACCGGCTCGACCCGCGGCGGCGAATGGCAGCCTGAGGCGCCGGTGGAAAGCCCCTCGGGCCTCGTGGGCCCGGGCGACAAGCGCGGCGTCGAGATGACCGAGGAGGACATCGCCGATACGATCGCCGCCTTCGCCTCGGCGGCGGCCGATGCCAAGCGGCTGGGCTTCGACGTGGCCGAGCTCCATGGCGCGCATGGCTACCTGATCGACCAGTTCTTCTGGGAAGGCACCAACCTGCGCACCGACGGCTGGGGCGGCAAATCCTTGCAGGAGCGGTCGCGCTTCGCCCTTGAGATCGTCAAGGCGGTGCGTGCCGCGGTTGGCCCGGACTTCCCGGTGATCCTGCGCGTCAGCCAGTGGAAGCAGCAGGATTACGCGGTCAAGCTGGCCGCCGATCCGGCTGCGCTTGAGGCCTGGCTCGGCCCGCTCTCCGATGCCGGGGTGGACGTGTTCCACTGCTCGCAGCGCCGCTTCTGGGAGCCGGAATTCCCGGAACTCGACGGCGAGGACGGGCTGAACTTCGCCGGCTGGACGAAGAAGCTGCTCGGCAAGCCGACGATCAGCGTGGGCTCGGTCGGTCTCGACGGCGATTTCTTCGGCGCCTTCAGCGGCCAGGCGGCCGGCGCGAGCCCGCTTGGCAAGCTGGTCCAGCGGATGGAGCGCGACGAATTCGACCTGATTGCGGTCGGCCGGGTGCTGCTGAGCGACGCGGACTGGGCCGGGAAGGTCAAGCGCGGCGCGGCGGAAGAGATCGGCGGCTTCGATCCGGCTTCGCTGGGCGTGCTCGCCTGATCCGGCGCGGGCGGGGGCCGATCCCGGCCCCCTGCCTGCCTCGGCCCGGCCCGGACCAGCGTATTGGGGCCGGTCCGGGCGTCCCGCAGCGCGCGTCGTCGGCCTGTGCCATTTGCACGTGACGCCCGGCTGTCCGCTGTGTTCTGCGCGCGGTTGCTGCGGGTGTGGCGACGCCGTTGCCGTCTTCGACCCGTGGCTGTTGCCTGCATTGATTCCCCGCTTGGCGGGAGACCTGCCGCGGTCCCCGATCTCTTCAGGGCGCCCGAGGTTACGGTGGATGCAGCCGATTTTCGGCCGTGCGGAGACGGGAGGCCTCGCCGCTTGCCGCCTGTCCCGGCCTATCTGTCCCCTCGGTTCTTCTGCAACAGCTGCTCCCGGAGGCGGTCCGATCCGGAGCTCCTGCCGAAAGCCTTCCCGTGCGCGGCCCACGAATTTCGGCTGGGCGTCCACGCTCCGGAGGCGGCATGAGACCGATAGTTCAGGGTCCGTTCGGGGCGCCTGCAGCCCCGACCGACAAGCCAGCTGGCGGCCGTTGCGGCTGTGTCAGAGCAGAAAATCCGTGCGCAGAGGCGCGTTCCGGCGTGCCGCCGACCCCGCCGCCACCGGCTGCGAGCACGGCAAGGTTGCCTGCAACCATGTCCGATCCATGCGGGCGGGCATCCAGGCGCGGCCGTGGGCGCCGAGCACCTGCAGGCCCTTGCCGTGGGCATTGGCTGGCCGTTCCGCGCAGCGGGAGCGGGTTTGCCTGCTGGGCGGGATCAGGCCGCGGCGCGGCGGGAGCTGCCGCGGATCAGCCGGAGCGCGGCGCCCCCGGAGATCGCGCCGCCGAACTTGCCGTGCTGGGTCTTGTCCCAGTAGAACGGCTTGTAGAGCATTTCGCTGAACGCCTTGTAGGCCGCGGCGCTGGCCAGGAAGAAATAGGCCGGCAGCGTGAGCATCCAGGGCAGCAGCCTCAGCCGTCCGGTCCGGTGCAGCGCGAGCCCCGCCATCCCGGCCATCACCAGCTCGCTCAGCCCGAAGAACAGCGCCATCGCAGCCATCATCGGCTCCGGCACGACCTCGCGCACCGGGTGCGCCAGCCCGAAGGGGATCACCCAGAGCGACCACAGCAGCGGCGCCAGCGAGAATTGCACCAGCGTGCCGAGGAACATGGCCTGGAAGCCCCAGAAGCGCCGGGCGCCCAGTTCCCGCCACAGGAGCAGCGGCCGCCGCATGTGGACCGCATAGGTCATCGCATAGCCCTTCAGCCAGCGCGAACGCTGCTTGATCCAGGGCCAGGGCACGCAATTGGCCTCTTCCCAGGTGGTCATCTCGAGGATCTCGGTGACATAGCCCGCCCGCGCCAGTCGGATTCCCAGATCGGCATCCTCGGTGACGTTGTGCGCGTCCCAGCCGCCGAGGGATTCGAGCACGCCGCGGCGGAAGAACACCGTCGTCCCGCCGAGCGGCACCGCCAGGCCCAGCCGCGCCACGCCGGGCAGCATCACCCGGAACCAGGCGGCGTATTCCATGGTGAAGCAGCGCGACATCCAGTTGAGCCCGGTATTGTAGAAATCGAGGCAGCCCTGCAGGCAGGCGACGCGGGGACCGGCAGCGGCGAAACGTTCGGCCACCTGGCGCAGCTGGGCTGGGTCCGGCGCGTCCTCGGCGTCGTAGATGCCGACGATGCTACCGCGGCAGAAATCCAGCGCGTAGTTCATCGCCCGAGGCTTGGTTTTCAGCTGGCCGTCCGGGACGGTCAGCACCCGCATCCAGAAGGGCAGCTCGGTCCCGGCCAAGGTGGCGTGGGTCACGGCGTCATCGGCCTCGACCACAAGGCAGACATCGAGCAGCGCCGCCGGATAGTCCAGCCGCTCCAGCCGCCGCACCAGCTGCGCGGCGATGCGGTCCTCCCGGTAGAGCGGGACGAGCAGCGAGATGACTGGTAGCCGTCCGGGCGTGACGTCGCCGTGCAGCTCGAGGATCTCGGCGCCCTGCGGCGGGAGCGGCCGGGCGAAGAGCGCGGCGCATTTCAGCACGGTCTGCGCCGCCAGGCTGATGCAGGCGAGCGCGAGCAGGGCGGCGAGGAGCCAGGGCAGCGAGAGCGCGCCGAGCAGCAGGCAGGCGGCGGCCGCCGCTGCGCTGCCGGTGCGGAACGGGCCGCTGCGCCAGACCCGGCAGGACAGGCTTCGCGCCACCCGTGTCTCGGCCCGTGCGGCGAGCTCGCCTGCATGGGAGTGCGCAATCGCGGCGCCGACCTCGCCCGGGGCCGCCAGCGCCATCATCACGGGACCGAACAACGCCTCCATCCGTTCGCGGATCTCGGGGAAGCGGGCCGGATCCTCGGTGGCGATGACCGTGGCGCTGCCGATGCGGCGCCAGGGCAGGGCGGCCATGCGCAGGCAGTCGACGGCGCCGATCCGGTCGACCAGCCGCCGGTCGGCAGGCGCGGCGCGCAGGTCGACATGGCGGGCGCCCCATTGGGTTTCGAGCAGGCGGGCGACCTGGCTGCGCTCCAGCGCGCCGGTGGCCATGAGCGCCTCGCCGAGGCGGAGGTCTGCAGAGCGGTGAAGTGCGAGGGCTTCGTCTATCAGGGCCTGGTCAGCGAGGCCGCTGGCCCGCAGCAGCTCGCCGATCCGCGGCCGCCCGGGCGGCTGGTCCCCGCGCGGTTCCGCGCTGCCGGCCGGCCCGGCTGATCTGATCGGCACCAAGGCCATCCTGTCCAGTCCTGTCGCAAGGAATGGACCGGGATTTGCCCGAAATAAGTTAAATCGCCTTTAAGATGAATTGGTTTTCACGGACTAACAGTCTGGAACTGCTGGAATTCCGGACCTGGGCGCCTCCCGCCGGAGCGGGAGGCAGGGCGGCGTCAGGCCGCGGGTTCCATCGCGGCGCGGAAGCGCTCGAACAGGTAGAAGCTGTCCTGCGGGCCCGGGGAGGCCTCGGGGTGGTACTGCACCGAGAAGACCGGGCGGTCGGCCATGCGGATGCCGCAGTTGGAGCCGTCGAACAGCGAGACATGGGTCTCCAGCACGCCCGCGGGCAGCGACTGGCTGTCGACGGTGAAACCGTGGTTCATCGAGGTGATCTCGACCTTGCCGGTTTCCAGATCCTTCACCGGATGGTTGGCGCCGTGATGGCCGTGGTTCATCTTCACGGTCTTGGCGCCGAGGGCGAGGGCCAGCATCTGGTGGCCGAGGCAGATGCCGAAGATCGGCAGGTTCTTCTCCAGCACGCCCTTGATCATCGGCACGGCGTAGGTGCCGGTGGCGGCGGGATCGCCCGGCCCGTTCGACAGGAAGACGCCGTCCGGGTTCTGCGCCAGCACGTCCTCGGCGGTCGCGGTGGCCGGCAGAACCGTCACGTCGCAGCCTGCATCGGCAAGGCAGCGCAGGATGTTGCGTTTCGCGCCGTAGTCGATCGCCACGACCTTGGGGGCGGCGCCCTCGCGCTTGCCGAAGCCGTCCGGCCAGGCCCAGCGGGTCTCGTCCCAGCGGTAGGACTGGGCGCAGGTGACGTCCTTGGCCAGATCCAGCCCGACCAGGCCCTGGAAGCTGCGCGCCTGGCGGACAAGGTCCTCGATGTCGAAATTGCCGTTCGGATCATGGGCCAGCGCGACATGCGGCGCGCCCTGGGCGCGGATCGCGCGGGTCAGGCGGCGGGTGTCGACCCCGGCGATGCCGATGCGGCCCTTCGCGGCCAGCCATTCGGACAGGGTCTGGGCGGAGCGCCAGTTGGACGGCAGGGTCGGGTCCCATTTCACCACGAGGCCCGCCGCGACCGGGTCGGCGGATTCGTCGTCTTCCGGCGTGCAGCCCACATTGCCGACATGCGGGAAGGTGAAGGTGACGACCTGGCCCGCATAAGAGGGGTCCGTCATGATTTCCTGGTAGCCGGTCATGGCGGTGTTGAAGCACAGCTCCGCCACGCAGGTTCCGGTCGCGCCGATCCCGTGTCCGTAGAACAGGGTACCATCGGCGAGGGCGAGACAGGCTGTGGGCGTGGGCATGGGCGACTCCTATCGGCAAATCCTCGGTCAGATAAGCCTAACGGCAAGCCTCTGCAAGCAGGGTTGCGTGCCGAAGCTGCAATGCAGTATAGGCCCGCGGACCACAGACATCAGGGGATGGACGATGGGCAAGGACCTCAAGGCCCGCGTAGGCGAAAGCCTCAAGCAGGCGATGAAGGACAAGGACGCCGTACGGCTTTCTACCCTGCGGCTGATCAATGCCGCGATCAAGGATACGGAGATCGCCGTCCGCTCGGCCACGCCGGGCGATGCCGAACCGCAGCCCCTGTCGGACGACAAGGTGCTGGCGATCCTCGGCAAGATGGTGAAGCAGCGCCAGGAAAGCGCGCGCGTCTACGAAGAGGGCGGGCGGCTGGAGCTTGCCGAGCAGGAGCGCGGCGAGATCGAGATCATCGAGGAATTCATGCCCGCCAAGCTCTCTGCCGAGGCACAGGCGGCCGCGGTCGACAAGGCGATTGCCGAGACCGGCGCCGATTCGCTTCGTGACATGGGCAAGGTGATGGCGGCGCTGAAGGCGAAATATGCCGGCCAGATGGACTTCGGCGAGGTCGGCCCGCTGGTGCGTGCCAAGCTCGGCTGATCCGTCCCGGAAACCCGATTCAGAGACGCCCGCGGTCCAACCGCGGGCGTCTTTGAGACTCAGGCGGCGCTGCGGCGGCGCATCAGGCCAAGTCCGGCCAGCCCCGCGCCCAGCAGCGGCAGCGCGGCCGGCAGCGGCACAGCGGCCACGTCCGAGCTCAGCACAGTGATGCGGGCTGTCGCGTAGCCCGTCACCGACTGGTCGGGGGCGTAGCGCGTCCAGGTGGACCGGTTCCAGAATTCGGTATAGAGGCCGACCTCGACCTGCAGATCCAGCATCGTCCCGGCCGGGCTGCCGTTGATGGCGGCGATCTGCGCGGCCGAGAAGGAAAGGTTCACCGAGGCTTCCTGCCAGTTGTCGCCGCCTTCGTTCCGCTCTCCGAAGAACAGGAAACCGGCCTTTGCGAGTGGCCCTCCGGAAAGGCTGTAGGACCGTCCGCCGGGCTCGAAGTCCAAGCCGTCCAGCGTCAGGGTAATGTCAGGAAAGGGCGTGTCCAGATAGTCGAGGACCCTCGGAAAGCTTGCCTCGGTGGTGGCCTCGAAGGCATCCATGGATGAGGAGGCCTGGACGTCGCTGCCGGGGTTGCCGGGCGAGCCCAGCCGGAAATCCGTGAATGTGACGGAAAAGGTCGCGGCGGAGCACCGGAAATGGCGGCGCTGGCGAAAACGGCGGCAGCGGCGATGGTCGCTCGAATGGTCATGGGAACTCCAGAAGACAATGACCGAGAATATCACTCGATGTCTGCCGGGACCCTATTCCGGATGCCCTGGACATCTCCGTGACAAAACGCACGCTGGCGGCAGGTTTTCCGTTATCCGGCGCAGGGTTGGCGCGGGTCAGAGCGGCAGGTCGGAGGCGGCCGCGCTTTCCAGCAGGCGGCGCAGCTGGGGATGCAGCAGCGCGCGCTCCGTCTCGGTCAGGAAACTGCCCAGCTCGACCTCGCGCCCGTCTTCGCCGCCGGTCAGCGTGATGTAGTTGCGGTGCTGCCCCCGCCGCGGGTGCAGATGCGCCGCCGCCCAGTAGGTGTTGGCCTCCCAGGTTTTCACCGGGCCGCGCGCCGGGCAGTGGCGCAGCTTGACCCGGTCGGTCCAGATCGACAGCTCCTCCTGCACGTCCTTGTCCGCCCAGGAATGTTTCAGCGCCCACCACAGCAGCCCCAGCGCGCCCATGACGAAGGGCAGGAGCGGCCAGAAGACCGGCGAACCCAGAACCGACAGCAGCGGCACCAGCGCGAAGGCGAACATCGTCGCGATGACGATCACGAACCCCTTGGCGGAAAGCGAGCTGTGCGCGGAGAGCTTCAGCCGGGCCAGGGGCGGCTCGCCATCCGCGAGGAAGGACGCCTTCGAGATCTCCGGCGGAGATCCTGTTTCATTCAGCCAGAGATAGGGCATCGGCGAAATAGCAGACCTTTGGGCTGGAGGCCCGTCCCGCCAGCCATGGTCCGAGACTAGCCGGGGCGCATTCGTCTGGCAATTCCGGGAGCGCTGCGCCCGCGCCGGGCTGGAGCGCCGCGGCAGGAGCTTCGACGGAAAAGGGCTCCCGCTTTCGCGGAAGCCCCCGTGGATTGCGTTTCCGGTCCGGTCGCCGGATCAGTGGGCGTGGCCCTTGTCCCAGTCGGACTGCTTCGGCAGCTGCTCGAAGGTGTGCTCCGGCGGCGGGGTCGGCAGGGTCCATTCCAGCGTGTCGGCGTATTCGTTCCAGTAGTTCTTCGCCGTCACCCGCTCGCCCTTGGTCAGGGTCACGTAGACGATGTAGATGAACAGGACGAAGGACGCGAAGCTGATGAAGGCGCCGATCGAGGAGACCATGTTCCAGGTGGCGAAGGCCTCCGGATAGTCGATGTAGCGCCTCGGCATGCCCTGCCGGCCGAGGAAGTGCTGCGGGAAGAAGGTCATGTTGGCGCCGATGAACATCATCCAGAAATGGATCTTGCCCAGCCGCTCCGGGTATTGCCGCCCGGACATCTTGCCGATCCAGTAGTAGACGCCCGCGAAGATGCAGAACACCGCGCCCAAGCTCATCACGTAGTGGAAATGCGCCACGACGTAATAGGTGTCATGGTAGGCCCGGTCGATGCCGGCCTGGCTCAGCACCACGCCGGTCACGCCGCCGATGGTGAAGAGGAACAGGAAGCCCATCGCCCAGAGCATCGGCGTCTTGAACTCCACCGATCCGCCCCACATCGTCGCGAGCCAGCTGAACACCTTCACCCCGGTGGGCACGGCGATCACCATCGTGGCCAGCATGAAGTAGCTCTGCTGCGTCAGGCTGAGGCCGACGGTGTACATGTGGTGCGCCCAGACGACGAAGCCCAGAACGCCGATGGCGACCATGGCGTAGACCATCGGCAGGTAGCCGAAGATCGGCTTCTTCGAGAAGGTCGCGATCACGTGGGAGATTAGGCCGAACCCCGGCAGGATGATGATGTAGACTTCCGGATGGCCGAAGAACCACAGGATGTGCTGGTAGAGGATCGGGTCGCCGCCGCCCGAGGGATTGAAGAAGGTGGTCCCGAAGTTGCGGTCGGTCAGCAGCATGGTGATCGCGCCGGCCAGCACCGGCAGCGACAGCAGGATCAGCCAGGCGGTGACGAAGATCGACCAGGCGAAGAGCGGCACCTTGTGCAGCGTCATGCCCGGCGCGCGCATGTTGAGGAAGGTGGTGATCATGTTGATCGCGCCGAGGATCGACGAGGCGCCCGAGACGTGGACCGCGAAGATCGCCAGATCCATCGACATCCCCGGATAGGAGGTCGAAAGCGGCGGGTAGAGCACCCAGCCCACGCCCGATCCGGTGCCTTCGAGCCCGTCGGGCGCGAACATCGAGGCGATGCCCAGGCAGGTGCCCGCGACATAGAACCAGAAGCTGAGGTTGTTCAGCCGCGGAAAGGCCATGTCCGGCGCGCCGATCATCAGCGGCATGAAATAGTTGCCGAAGCCGCCGAAGAGCGCGGGGATCACCACGAAGAACATCATCAGGACGCCGTGATAGGTGATCATCACGTTCCAGATGTGGCCGTCGGGGGTGCAGGGATCGGCCATGAAGCCCTCCATGCACATGTACTGCACGCCGGGCTGCATCAGCTCCAGGCGCATGTAGACGGTCAGGATGACCGAGACCAGTCCCACCACCCCGGAGGTGAAGAGGTAGAGGATCCCGATATCCTTGTGGTTTGTCGACATGAACCATCGGGTGAACCACCCTTTCCGGTCATGTTCGTGCGATGCGCTGGCGGCGTCTGCCATGCGTGCCTCCCTAAACATTCAAGACAGTAAGCCCCGGTTCGGCCGGAACCCGTTTTGTTTGGTTTTTTTCTTTCGTTCAGTTCTAAGGCCGGAGCGGCAGCCGGACAAATATTCGATTGTCTGCAGGTCGCAAAAAAGTTTGCGGCCGTTTTGCCGCAGTCCGGTCTGGCACGGAACCGGGAGGGGGGTCAAGCCGGGCAGGGGGCGGTCAAGCCGCTGGAACTCAAGGAGCTTTGAGCGTATCCGGAGGGGCGGAAGGAGATCTCGACATGGCAGCGGCAGAGACAGGGGCGCAGGCGGCGCCGCGCGGCGGATGGGCAGCGGCGGCACTGGCCTGCGCCTGCCTGATGTGGGCGGGCAACTTCGTGACGGGGCGTGCGATTCGGGGACTGCTCGATCCCGAGACGCTGAACCTGCTGCGCTGGCTGGTGGCGGCAGCCGCCTTCCTGCCCTTCACGGCGCGCGGCCTCTGGCGGCACCGGGCCGCGATCGCGCGGCTGTGGCCGTGGTTCCTGGGGCTGGGGCTGACCGGCGTGGTCGGCTTCCAGGAGGCGACCTACATGGCGCTGACCATGTCGCCGGTGGCGAATGCCGCGCTCCTGCTGGCGGTGATGCCGATGCTGATCCTCGCCAGCTCCGCGCTGCTCGGCAAGGCGCGGCTGAGCGCGCGGCAGGCGGTGGCCGTTGCGGTGTCCTTCCTCGGCGTGGCGGTGATCCTGGGCGAGGGCGACCCGATGGCGGTGCTGCGGCTGCATCTGGGCGCGGGGGACCTGTGGCTGCTGGCGGCGGTGGCGGCCTGGACGGCCTATACCCAGCTTCTGCGCTCCGTGCCCAAGACCGTGCCGGGCGACGTGTCGCTGATGGCCTCTATCCTCTTCGCGCTGCCGGTGCTGGCGCTGCTCGCGCTCTGGCGCGGCCATTCCGAGATCGCGGCGCTGCCGCCGCGCGCCTGGGCGGCGGTCCTCTATGTGGGGCTCTTCGCGGCGCTCGCGGCCTTCCTGCTCTGGGGCTACGGCGTGCGGCGCAAGGGACCGGATGCTGCGGGGCTCTACATCAACCTCATCCCGGTCTTCTCGGCCGCGCTGGCCTGGGCGCTGCTGGGCGAGGCAGTGACGGCGGGCCAGGCGGCGGGGGCGGCGCTGATCGTGCTGTCGCTCTGGCTCGGCACCGCGGGCGTCAGGTCCCGCAAGGCTGGGGTCGACGCAACGCAGGGTTGACGCTAGGTTGGACCTGACTCCGCCGGAGGAGGGCAGGCCCGTGAAGCTGGCTGATATCGTCAAGAACTGGCAGCTGATGCTGACGCTGATCGCGGGCATGTCCAGCTTCATGTTCAGCCGCGAGGCCGAGATCCGGCGGCGCTTCGACGTCAACGAGAAGGCGATCCAGACCGCAGAGCGGCAGATGCGGCTGTTCCTGAACCAGCCCGCCTACATGCTGACCTATCTCGAGAACGCCTATCCCGAGCCCGCCTATTGCGCGGCGCTCTCGGCGGTGCAGGCCTGCGTCAGCGCGCTGGACCAGTCGCCGCTGACGCAGCCCTCCTGCCAGGGGCTCTCCGGCAGGGATGCCGAAGCCGGAACCGGCGACCTGGCGGCGGCGGCAGATGCGCTTGCGCGGGAGATCGACCGCATCGCCCGCGAATCCGGGCTGACCGAAGCGGCGATCCACGCCGAGGCCGAGACCCTCGCGCAGGAGGTGGCGGTCGGCGAGAACTGGTCGGCGCGGGTCTCGACCACGGTGCAGTGCGACGCGGATCTCGAACCGATGTTCGCTGCGCTCCCCCTGCGGGAGCGGTTCCTGCACCATGCCGTGCCGGAGGAATGCGTGGAAACGCTGGGCCTCTACAAGAAGACCACCTGCGGCGCGCAGCTGCGCCAGAGGCTGCGCATGGCAGAGGGCGGAGCGGCCCCGGAGGTCCAGCCGCCGCCGGGCGCCGCTGTGCCCGCCGAGCCGGTGCCGGAGGACAGCGCGGCGGAACCGGCCGCGCCGGCGGATGAGGCGGTGGTCGCGGAGCGGCCTGCCGAGGCATGCCCGCCCGGGGGCGCGCGCCCCGTGGTCTATCCGCATGTTGCGTCCAGGGATCTGATGGCCGCCGATGCAGCCGTCATGGACGAGCTCAGGGCGAAGGGCTGGAGCCTGGCCGACGCCCGGGTCGCCGAGGGCGCCAGCAGCGGCGGCGACATCCGCTTCTACTACCCGGACGAGGCCCCCTGCGCGGACCGGCTGGCCGCCGATGTTGCCGCAGTGGAGGGCTTCGAGCGGCCGAAGCTGATCGATCTCAGCGGCCGCTACCGCAACCTGCCCTTCGGCCGGATGGAGCTCTGGATGCCGGTGCGCTAGGCGGTTGCCGGAACTTCGCCGAAGACCTCGCCGAAGGTCTTCTTCAGCGCGACGTCGACATTCTCCATCGTCACCGGCAGGCCGAGATCGACCAGCGACGTCACGCCGTGCTCGGAGATCCCGCAGGGCACGATGCCCGAGAAATGCGACAGGTCCGGCTCCACGTTGATCGACAGGCCGTGGAAGCTGACCCATTTGCGGATGCGCAGGCCGATCGCGGCGATCTTGTCCTCGCGCGGCCGTCCGTCGGCGCCCAGCGGCTTGTCGTGCCGCACCACCCAGACGCCGACCCGTCCCTCGCGGCGCTCGCCCTTGACATTGAACTCGGCCAGGGTCGCGATCACCCACTCCTCGACCTGGTGCACGAAATGCCGCACGTCGCGGCCGCGCTTGGACAGGTCAAGCATCACATATGCCACCCGCTGGCCCGGTCCGTGATAGGTGTACTGCCCGCCGCGGCGCGTCTCGTAGACCGGAAAGCGGTCCGGATCGACGAGGTCGCGGACATTGGCGCTGCTGCCCGCGGTATAGAGCGGCGGATGCTCCAGGAGCCACAGGGTTTCGTCCGTTTCGCCGCGCGCGATTCCGTCGGCGATCCGCTCCATTTCGGCCAGCGCCTCAGGGTAAGGGACGAGAGATTCAGAGGTTTTCCAGGTAAGGGACATTGGGCGGACTCCTGTCTTTCAAGGGGCGATTACCCCTTGCGCAGGGGGCTGTCCACTTTTGTCGGAAAACTTGCATTTCCCCTCTTGCGGCCCTCCGGCGGCTTGGGTAGATACCCGCCACTGCCAGTCAGGACAGTGCGGTCGTGGCGGAATTGGTAGACGCGCAGCGTTGAGGTCGCTGTGGGGTAACTCCCGTGGAAGTTCGAGTCTTCTCGACCGCACCAATCCTGACAGGGCAGAGATTCGGCAAATCCGGTCTCAGCCCCAGTTTCTTTCAAGTTAAGATGCAACCGCAAGTAGAAGGTTACAATCGTGATTGTCCTTCAGCGGTAGTCCCATGCCGAAAAAATAATCAGTACGCGGTTTCCGCCCGGAAATCCGCGATAGCCCTGTTCATTCGTTTCGAATTCATAGACAATAAATTAACATCGCGTTACCGTGTTGTTATCCGGATAACCAAGACGGGTAGTTTACCAAGGGAAGCCAGTATGAACGTAATCACGCCGCTGTTCGGCGGCACATCCGATTCCCTGCACATGCGAATCCATCGGGCCCGCGAACGCGTGATCTCTCCGATCCGTGCCTTTGCTTCGCGGTCGCAGCTGACGGAACAGCAATGGCGGATCCTCACCGTTCTGGAAGAACAGGGGCCCATGGATGCGACCCGGCTTTCGGAACAATGCGGGCTTCTGCTGCCGAGCCAGACCCGGATCATCCAGACGCTCCTGGAAAAGGGCCTTGTGAGCCGCAGCCGCGACTTGCGCGACCGCCGCCGCCAGACTCTGGCGGTCACGGACAAGGGCCAGGCCATCGTTCATGAACATGCCGAGGACCTGGCGGTTCTCTCCGCGCGCATCGAGGCCCGGCTGGGACGCAAGCGCCTGTCGGTGCTGATGGAACTGCTCGAGGAACTCGAACGCATCTGACCCCGGCCAGGACACAGCCGGGGCCTTTCCGCAGAGCGGTCAGGACCCGGCCCGGGCGGCCGTCAGATCGATGGAGACCTTCACCGCAAATCCAAGCGAGCCTTCGTCGTTGTAGCTCGCCGTGCCGATCGCGAAATCGCGGCGGTCGATCACTGTCTCGCCCTTGGCGTGCGCCTTGCCGTCCTGCATGTCCAGCGAGAAGGGCAGGCTGACCGGTACCGTGGCGCCCTTCAGGTCGAGCGTTCCCTCGGCGAGATAGCTGCCGTCTTCCTGCTTGGTCAGGCCGGCGTCGAAGGTGGCCGCGGGAAAGCCCTGCGCATCGAAGAATTCCGGACCCATCGCCTGGTCGGTGACGGTGCCGAGCGTCAGGCTTGGTATTGCGATCTGAACGGTCGCATGGCCTGCCGGGCCGGGACCGGCATCGGGATCGAAGGCGATCGATGCGGTCCAATCGGCGAAGCTGCCGGTCACATCTGACCCGAACTGTCGTACGCTGATCGACAGTGTTCCCTGCTGAACCGTCCAGTCGCTGGCCTGCTGTTCCAGCGCGGGCCGCGTTGCGGTGCCTGCGCCGCCGCGGGGCAGGCCCTGCAGCGTGCCGACGGCGATGGCGGCAACCCAGACGGCCAGCGCGGCCACGGCCGGGGCGCCGGAATGGCGGGCCGGCGGCACGTCGATTGCGGGCCGTCCCGGGAGCATCCGGCGCAGCGTGCCGTCACGGTCGATCAGGTGGTGCTTGAGCGCCCCGGCGACATGCAGCGCGACGGCGCCGGCCAGCACCCAGACGAAGACCGAATGCAGGCTGGAGAACAGCCCCGCCACGGCCGGGCTTTTGGGCACGAAGGGCAGCGACTGTCCGAAAGGCCACCAGATCGGCGCGAAGCCCTCGGTGGCGGCATGGCCGATCCAGCCCGAGAGCGGTGCCAGCACCAGCGCGCCGTAGAGCGCCCAGTGCACGGTCTCGGCGGCGAAGCTCTCCAGCTTGCGCTCGGGATGCAGCAGTCCGGGCTTCGGCTGGACCAGCGCCCAGAGGATGCGGACCAGCGCCACGAAGAACACCGCCACGCCGAGCGTCTTGTGCACCGAGAACAGCGTCGCCTTGACCGCCAGCTCCGCCGACGTGCCGTAGGGCCATTCATGGGCGATCAGCCCCAGGGGCCAGAGGGACAGGATCAGCAGGGCGGTGAGCCAGTGGAGGGACTTGGCGACGCTGCCATAGCGCTCGCCCGTGTTGCGGAGCTGAGAATCGGACATGGGGCACTCCCGGAAAGAACAGGTGCCCCACAGCTACCGCGGAACGGGCCGTGGCCCAATCCGCGCTGCGCGCACATCTCCCCTGCATTTCCGGTCAGAGAGAGGTGATCGCGAGAAAGAGCAGGAAGTTGATCGTGACCAGAGAGGCGGCGGTCGCCATCACCTGGGCCGCCGAGGCCAGGGTCTCGCCGCCATGGCGCGCGGCGAAGAGGGTGAAGATGGTGAACATCGGCACCCCGGCGAACAGCATCCCGCCGATCACCGTCTCGTGGTCCAGTCCCGGCAGCGCGGAGAGCACCAGATAGACGGCCAGCGGATGCAGCAGCAGCTTGGCGAAGGTGATCGCCGCCACCGGCACGCCCGCGCCGCGCACGCTTTCATGCGCGATGAAGCCGCCGACCAGCATCAGCGACATCACCGGCGCGGCCGAGACGATCATCCCCATGGTGCGCGCGATCGGGGCGGGCGGCTCCAGCCCGGTCACCGACACGGCCAGTCCTGCCACCAGCCCGATCATCAGCGGCGAGCGCGCCATGCCGGCCAGCACGCCGCGAAGCGACGCGAGGAAGCTGCCCGCGCGCTGGTCGGCGCTTTCGGCCAGCGACACGCAGAGCGGGATGACCACCATGTTCTCCGCCAGCAGGATCCAGGCGAAGATCGTCGCCGCCGCGTCCGGCCCCAGCGCGATCGCCGCCACCGGCAGGCCGAAGAAGGCGCTGTTGGAGCTGCCGCAGCCCAGCCCGAGGATGATCGCGCGCCCCGGCGGGTGGCCGTAGAGGCGGCGCATCACCTGGGTCATCGCGGCGATCACCAGGAAGGAGGCGGCGGAATAGCCCGCCACGAAGCTCCAGTTCAGCAGCAGCAGCTCGCCCGGCTTCGACACCGCGGCGAAGATCAGCACCGGCAGGCACACCTTCAGCGCGAACTGTCCGACGCCGCCCAGGTTCTCGGGCGGCAGGTATCCCGACCGCACGACGGCAAAGCCCGCGGCGATCAGCAGGTAGAGCGGCACGGCCAGCAGGAAGACGTCCAGCATGTCAGTCCGTCGCCCCCGGCTGGGTGTCGCGTGCCGGGCAGGGGTGCAGGGTCATCGGGTCTCGCAAGGCAGGGCGGGGCGGCGGCCCCGGTCATTGCGCTACCGGTAACATCCTTGCGGGCGGCGCGTCGATGGGGCCGCACGGCTAGCGGGCGGCTTGGGGCGCCGCGTCGCAGGGCGCCGCCCTCGTTTCCGGTTGCGCCGCGAGATTGCAACGCGCCGCGGCATTGGCTAATCCGCTGCGCAGACCACGGAACGGAAGAACGGAACAGCTGGAGGAGCTCGCCATGACGCGCGCATATGTGTTTCCCGGGCAGGGTGCCCAGACCATCGGCATGGGCAAGGCGCTGGCCGAGGCCTATCCCGGCGCGAAGGCCGTGTTCGACGAGGTGGACGAGGCCCTGGGCGAAAAGCTCTCCGCGCTCGTCTGGGACGGCGACATCGCCGAACTGACGCTGACGCAGAATGCCCAGCCCGCGTTGATGGCCTGCTCGCTGGCCGCGGTGCGCGCGCTCGAGGCCGAAGGCTGGGAAATCGGCACGGGCGCCTATGTGGCCGGCCACAGCTTGGGCGAGTATTCCGCGCTGGCCGCGTCGGGCGCTCTGAGCGTCGCCGATACCGCGCGGATGCTGCGCGCCCGCGGCGCGGCGATGCAGGCGGCGGTGCCGGTGGGCGCCGGTGCCATGGCGGCGCTGCTGGGGCTCGACTTCGCCGCGGCGGCCGCCGTTGCCGAGGAGGCGGCGCAGGGCGAAGTTTGCCAGGCGGCGAATGACAACGATCCCGGCCAGGTCGTGGTCTCGGGCCACAAGGCGGCGGTCGAGCGCGCCGTGGAAATCGCCAAGGGCAAGGGCGCCAAGCGCGCCGTGATGCTGCCGGTCTCCGCGCCCTTCCACTGCGCGCTGATGCAGCCCGCGGCCGAGGCGATGGCTGCCAAGCTGTCCGAGGTGGAGATTCGCGCGCCGGCCGTGCCGGTGGTCCAGAACACCCTGGCCGAGGCGGTCAGCGATCCCGAGACGATCCGGGCCGAGCTGGTGCGGCAGGTGACCGGCTCGGTGCGCTGGCGCGAGAGCGTCGCCTGGATGGCGGCGCAGGGGGTCGACGAGATCTGGGAAATCGGCGCTGGCAAGGCGCTGTCGGGGATGATCCGCCGGATCGAGCGCTCCATCGCCTGCAAGGCCGTCGGCACGCCCGAAGACGTCAAGTCGGTTCTGGCGCTGGCCTGAGCCGGAAAAGGCAGCGGGCCCGGAAGGGCCCGCGATTGCCGTGCTCCATGCCTGTCCGGATGGGGCTCAGCAGTTCCTGAGTTGCCCGCGCAGGCGCAGCGCGCCCATCAGCCCCGCCCCGGAAAGCAGCATCCACGCGCTGGCCGGAACCGGCACGGCGGCATAGTTCGTGGCGATCCGGTAGGTCAGGGTGGTGTTCGTCAGATCCGCAGTTGTCAGGTCGTTGTAATAGACCGCGGCGGCCTGCTGGGCGTAGAGGATCTCGCTGTCCGGCAGGGTCGGTCCGCCCACCTGGATGACGCTGGTGATCACCTCGTCCACATGCTCCATCGGGATGTCGAAGAGCCCCATCTTGATGCCGATGAACGGCAGGCCCTGCGTCATGTCGATCTCCAGGTTCCGTCCCAGATCCGGCAGGCCGTTGTTCAGCGCCAGTTCGTCGGGCCCGTAGAGGTTGAAGATCAGCTGGAATTCGCGGCTGGAGATCCAGTTGGTGCTGAGATGGCCGATGCTGACGGTGGCCGGGCCCCAGGTCGATCCGCCCGATTGCAGCGTCATCTGCGCGGTGATTTCCATGCTGATTTCGCGTTCGCCCGCCGTGGCATCCGGGAACCGGGTCACGCCGCTTCCGCTGGTCCGGAACGCGTTCTCGTCGAAGGCCGCGGTGAATCCTGTCCCGGGAAGCTGTGCCGAGATCGCAGCGTCTATCCCGGTGACGGAGCCCGCCGCGTAATAGTCGTCGCCATTTAGCACCGTGGCAGTCGCCGGGGCGGTGAAGGAGAATGCGGCGAGGAGGACGCCGCATGAAATGAGGTTGCTCTGTTTCTTCATGTCACCTATCGCAAGTGATTTCGGAGACGTTCCGCAACCATGCGGACATAACCGGAAGACGCAGAACAATCTCCAGATACATATTCACATCGAGGATGGTTGGATCGTCGATTCAATTCAACCCGCAATTGTTCATTCAGCAAGAATTTTCGGAGAAATGCATCTTTCCGCGGGAAAGGCATCTGCGATGCGGGGAGGCTGCGCCCTCCGGCGACGGACGATTCGATCCGCGGCGGCCCAGCCGGTCAGGAATTCCGGCGTGCCGCAGCTTTTTGTCCGCCCCGGCCGGCCCGGGGATTGCGCCGGCTTCCGCGGCTGGGGTAGGGCAGTCGGCAACGTGACAAGACGGGGCAGAGGACACGACATGTTCGATCTGAGCGGAAAGACGGCGCTGATCACCGGCGCATCGGGCGGCATCGGCGCGGAAATCGCCAGGGCACTCCACGGCGCGGGGGCCACGGTCGGCCTCTCGGGCACGCGGGTCGAACCGCTGGAGGCGCTGGCGGCGCAACTGGGCGAGCGCGCGCATGTGCTGCCCTGCAACCTGTCGGATGCCGAGGCCGTCACCGCGCTGCCGAAGCAGGCGGCAGAGGCGATGGGATCGGTCGACATTCTCGTCAACAATGCCGGGATCACCCGCGACAACCTCTTCATGCGGATGTCGGACGACGAGTGGGCGAGCGTGATCGAGGTCAACCTGACCTCCACCATGCGGCTCTGCAAGGGCGTGCTGCGCGGCATGATGAAGGCGCGCTGGGGCCGGATCGTCAACATCTCCTCCATCGTCGGCGCGACCGGCAATCCGGGCCAGGGCAACTATGCCGCCGCCAAGGCCGGCATGATCGGCATGGGCAAGTCGCTGGCCTACGAGGTGGCGAGCCGCGGCATCACCGTCAACGCCGTGGCGCCGGGCTTCATCCAGACCGCGATGACCGACAAGCTGAACGACGACCAGAAGGCCGCCATCATGGGCCAGATCCCGGCGGGCCGCATGGGCACGCCGGAAGAGATCGCGGCCGCCGTGCTCTATCTCGCCAGCCCCGAAGCGGCCTATGTGACCGGCGCGACGCTGCATGTGAACGGCGGCATGGCCATGCTCTGATGACCTGTCGCAGGGGCAGCTCCGGGCGGGGGCGAAAGCGTTTGCCTTGCCCGGCTCCTGTGCTATAGGCGCGCAAGATTTTTCCGGGGATGGCGTCCAGATGGGCGGCTTTCCGGAGGGGTCCGGGGCTGCGGCGCTTCTCTGGCGCCCGGTCCCGCAAAAGGGTCAGAGGGCCCGCAGAATACGGTATTCGGGCACCCGCCCTGAGAGAAAAATGAGGAACCGAAGATGAGCGACATCATCGAGCGCGTCAAAGCGATCGTCGTAGAGCAGCTGGGTGTTGAAGAAGAGAAGGTCAACGAGCAGGCGTCGTTCATCGACGATCTCGGTGCCGACTCCCTCGACACGGTGGAACTGGTGATGCGGTTCGAAGAAGAGTTCGGGATCGAGATTCCGGACGATGCCGCCGAGAAGATCCAGACCTTCGGCGATGCCGTCTCCTTCATCGAGAAGGCCCAGGCCTGATCCGATCGATCGGACGCTGACGTCGCGAATGGCACCCTCGGGGTGCCATTTTGCGTTTCAAGGGGGGCTCGTTCCCAGCAGGCCGAGGTTCGCCGCTTCCGCCAGCTGAGTTGGATGAGGATGGGGCAGGGGCGGCACGATCGCTGCAGGGGCGGCAGCAGACCCGCTTCCGGCCCGTCCTGGCTGCAGGCAAGGTTCGGCGCCGCGTCCCGGCCCGCCGGCGGCCATGCGCGAATCTCCCTGACCGCGTCATCGCGCATGTCCCGGCCCCATGGCCGCCAACGGCGGCTGGCAGGTCATGCACCGTGCAGCGTGTTTTCCCGCATTCCGCCGTCACGCCCGGGAAAACGGCGCTCTCCGCCGGCGGGACTTGAGCGGGACAGGCTGCGGCCGCTTTCCGCGGGCCAATGCGGCGGGCACAGTCCGCAGGCGGGCAGCGATGGCGGCGGGACCCGCGACTGAAAACCGGCGGCGGGCCGGGAATGGCTTGGCCGGGCCGGTCCGCCATGCCGACGCAGCACGTTGCGGATCGGGCGGACGGGCGCCGTGCACCCCGCGCCGCCACCGGGACCATGTTCGGCGCGCGGTCGGCGCAGGCGGAGCCGTCCAGACCGGCCTCCCCCTCTCAGGTCCGCTTACGCAGCCTGCCCTCCGCAGACCGGGTCTCCGCCCCCCGCATGCGCCCGCCGGGCCCCGGCAGGATCCGCCTGATGGGAGCGTCTTCGCCTATGGCTCCTCCAACCGGCCGCGGCAATCCTGGCAGTGGCATCCGGGTGGTCCGGGAGGCGCGCCATTGCATGGAGAATCCGGCGGCGGCTGTCCGGTTTGCGACACTGTCCGGCTGCGCCCCGGCCCGGATCCCCGTGGAGGCGGACCCGGCATGGCCCGTGCTTGGCCAATTCTGCGCGTGGAACAGGAGGTGCGTCATGATCGGAACGGCAATCGTGGGCGGCGGGCTGGCAGGGCTGGCCCTGGCCGCGGAACTGGCTGACGAAGGGCAGGAGGTCCTGCTTTTCGAGGCGCGGGAAAGGCTCGGCGGCCGGGTGCTGACCGTTGCCGATCCCGGAACCGGGCTGGCGCTCGACATGGGGCCGGCCTGGTACTGGCCGGACCAGCCGCTGATGGCGGCGCTGGTGGCGAAGCTCGGCCTGTCTGCGGTGCCGCAGCATGACGGCGGATCGAACCTGATCCTGCGCGATGCCGAGGGCGGACCGGAGCCCGACGGCGCGGATCCGGTCCATGGCGGCGCGCTGCGCGTGGCCGAGGGGCTGGGCGCGGCGGTAGCGGGGCTGGCGGCACGGGTCGGGGCGGAACGCATCCGGCCGGGCCATGTGCTGGCCTCGGTGACGGATTGCGGCGGCCATGTGCGGCTGGGCTTCGCGGATGGCAGCGAGGCGGAGGCGCAGCGCGTGGTGCTGGCCCTGCCGCCGCGGCTGATCGCCGAGACGGTGCGCTTCGAGCCGGAGATGCCGCTGGAGCGGCTGGCGGAGATGCCGACCTGGATGGCACCGGTGGCCAAGGCGGCCGTGACCTGGCCCGGCGCGCCCTGGCGCGCCGAGGGGCAGTCGGGCAACGCCACCGTCACCCATGACCGCGCGGTGCTGCACGAGACTTTCGACCTGAGCGCGCCGGAGGGCGTCCCGGGCGCGCTCGGCGGCTTCCTTGCGCTCGACCCCGGCACGCGGGCGCAGTTCGGCGCCGGGCTGCCGATGCTGATCTCCAGCCAGATGACCCAGATCTTCGGCAAGGCGCTCGAAGGCGGGATGCCCTTCTTCCGGGACTGGGCAGCCGAGCCCTTCACCTGTTCCGCGCGCGACCTCGCCGATCCGGCGGCCCGCCGCAGCGCCGCCCCGGCCTTCCTGCGCCGCGCGCATTGGCAGGGGCGGCTCTATTTCGCCGGAACCGAGACCGCGGGGCGCGATCCGGGCCACATGGAGGGCGCTCTGGAGTCGGCCGAGCGGGTGCTGCGCCAGATCGCGCTGGCGCCGCCGGTCCGTCCCGCGGCGGAGGAGGAGGGGCTGATGGGCTTTGCGGGCTGGCTTGAGGCGCGCGAGACCGCCGCCTTCGACGTCTACCGCCACCACCTGAACCAGCGGCTGTCGCGCCAGCAGGGCACGATGGTCACCCGCTTCGCGGCGCTGGACAGCGTCGAGGCCTTCTTCGGCGAGGCGATCGGCGTGCTCTCGGCCGTGCCCTTCCCCGAGGAGGAGATCGGCGCCGACGGGGCGCGGGCCGAGGTGGTGAAGCATGTAGGCACGATGGCGAAGAGCTTCCTCAACCGCCATCTGGGCGAGATCCTCGCCTTCAACCGGTCGTCCTGCGCGCTGCGGAACTTCCCGGCCGAACACGAGTTGCCCGTCGACTACGTGCAGGCGATCCTGGGCGATGTCTCGCGCGCGGGGGGCGGCTTTCTCGCCGAGGTCGACGGGCTTCTGCGCGCCCGCGCCGCGGCGGCCTGAGCCGTCCGGTCCGCGGTTTCCCGCCCGTTTGGGGCGGGGAAGCCGCACCGGGGCGGGTTCCGCAGGGTCTTGCGCTTGCCGCATCGCGCGCCACAGGGTATCAGGCGCCGGAGCGCTAATGAGAACGGGAGCAGACCATGCGTCGGGTAGTCGTGACGGGATTGGGAATGGTGTCGCCGCTGGCCTGCGGGGTCGAGGAGACCTGGACCCGCCTTCTGGCCGGACAGTCGGGGGCAGGCACGATCGGCAAGTTCGATGCGGGCCACCTTGCGACCACCTATGCCTGCGAGGTGCCCTATGGCGACGGCACGGACGGCACCTTCAATCCCGACCACTGGATGCAGGCCAAGGAGGCCCGCAAGGTCGACGAATTCATCCTCTTCGGGGTGGCCGCGGCCGAGCAGGCGGTGAAGGATTCCGGCTGGATGCCGGAGGATGACGAGGGCAGGGAACGCACCGGCGTCCTGATCGGCTCGGGCATCGGCGGCCTGTCGACCATCGCCGACACCGCGATCCTGCTGAAGGAGCGCGGCCCGCGCCGCGTGTCGCCGTTCTTCATCCCCGGCTCGCTGATCAACCTGATCTCGGGCCAGGTGTCCATCCGCTACGGCTTCAAGGGCCCGAACCACGCGGTCGTCACCGCCTGCTCGACCGGTGCGCATGCGATCGGCGACGCGTCGCGGCTGATCCAGCTCGGCGATGCCGACGTGATGATCGCCGGCGGCGCCGAATCCGCGATCTGCGAACTGGGCATCGCGGGCTTCAACGCCTGCAAGGCGCTGTCGACCAAGCGCGGCAACGAGCCCGAGCGGGCCAGCCGTCCCTATGACGCCGACCGCGACGGCTTCGTCATGGGCGAAGGCGCGGGGGTCGTCGTGCTGGAGGAATACGAGCACGCGGTCGCGCGGGGCGCCAAGATCTATGCGGAAATCCTCGGCTACGGCCTGTCGGGCGATGCCTACCACATCACCGCGCCCTCCGAGGACGGCGACGGCGCCAAGCGCGCCATGACCGCGGCGATCAAGCGGGCGGGCATCCTGCCCTCGGCGATCGACTACATCAATGCCCACGGCACCTCGACCATGGCCGACACGATCGAGCTGGGCGCGGTCGAGGCGATCCTGGGCGATGCGGCCTCCAAGGCCACGATGTCCTCGACCAAGTCCTCCATCGGCCACCTTCTGGGCGCCGCGGGCGCGGTCGAGGCGATCTTCTCGATCCTCGCGATCCGCGACCAGGTCGCGCCGCCCACCATCAACCTCGACAACCCGGCCGTGACGCCGAAGCTCAGCCTGGCGCCCAATGCCAAGGAAGAGCGCGAGATCAAGATCGCGCTGTCCAACAGCTTCGGCTTCGGCGGCACCAACGCGTCGCTCGTGATCGGCCAGGTCGCGGCCTGATGTGGAAATCCGTTGCGTCCAACTTCCTGACGCTGCTGATCATCGCCCTGATGGCGCTGTCCGGCGCCATCTACTGGGCGCAGCGCAGCTGGGTCACGCCAGGCCCGCTGGCTGACGCGGTCTGCATCAGCGTGCCGCGCGGCGGCACCATGACCAGCGTGTCCCAGCAGCTCGAGGACATGGGGGCGGTCGCCAATGGCCGCATCTTCCGCCTCGGCTCGGACTATACCGAGCGCAGCGCCAAGCTGAAGGCGGGGAATTTCCTCGTGCCGGCCGGCGCCTCGATGGAGCAGATCTCGGACCTGCTGACCGCCACCGGGCAGAGCACCTGCGGCGCCGAGGTCAACTACCGCATCGGCGTCACCCTGACCGAGCTGCAGCTGCGCGAGATCGCGCCGGAAACCGGCCGCTACGAGGTCGTGGCCGAATTCCAGCCCGACGCGCCGAAACCGGAAGCTTACCAGCGCTTCCTCGACCAGGGATTCGGCGGCTTCCGCGTCACCGTGGCCGAGGGCGTGACCTCCTGGCAGGTCTGGAACGCGCTGGAGAAGCTCGACATCCTCGACGGCAGCGTCGACTTCGTGCCCGGCGAGGGCACTCTGGCGCCGGGCAGCTACGACATAGCGCCGGGCGACCTGCGCGGCGACATCCTGGCCGAGATGGAAGAGCGCCAGACAGGGATCCTCGACGAAGCCTGGGCGTCGCGCTCCGAAGGGCTGCCCTACGAGACGGTGGAAGAGGCGCTGACCATGGCCTCCATCGTCGAGAAGGAGACCGGCGTGGACGGCGAGCGGCCGACGGTCGCCTCGGTCTTCGTCAACCGGCTGGAACAGGGCATGCGGCTGCAGACCGACCCGACGGTGATCTACGGCATCACCGAGGGCAAGAGCGTGCTCGGCCGCGGCCTGCGCGCCAGCGAACTGCGCCGCTTCACGCCCTACAACACCTATGCGGTGGACGGGCTGCCGCCGGGGCCGATCGCCAATCCCGGCCGCCTGGCCATCGAGGCGGCGCTGCATCCGGCGCAGACCGACTACCTCTACTTCGTCGCCGACGGCACCGGCGGGCACGTGTTCTCCAGCACGCTGGCAGAGCACAACGCGAATGTCCGCAAATGGCGCGAGATCGAGCGCGAAAGGCTTCAGCAGACCGGGCAATAATGCCCGGCCTGCCTAAGGCGCAGCTGTCTGGGAAGGTGCTGCCTCGCTGGCACGGCACCGCAGTGCCGTGCAATTCCTGGTAATCGGCACGCCGGAAAATTAGCCAGGGAGCTGTACCTCCCTGGCTGGAAGGTTCTGCAAAGCACAATTTTATCAAGATGTTGCGGAGCCTAGGGCTCCCCAAACGCCTAAACTAAATACATTCTTAACGTGTGATGAGGCGGCTGGTAAGCTATCGTTTCCGATAGGTAAGGATTCCCGGCCGTGTCCGCAGTGAATGCGATCATCGACATCGCCGACATGTTCGGCGCGGAAGCGGCCACCGGCGAGGCCGGCTGGCTGGCGACGCAGCGCGCGGCGGAGCGTCTCGGCCTCGCGGCGGTCAATGCGGCCGGGGTCTTCACCCGCTCCGGGGAACCGGTCTGGATCCGCTACGGCATGCAGGCCGACTGGGTCGAATCCTACACCTCCGGGCGGATGTACGAGGTTGACCCGGTGATCGGCTGGATCGCGTCCGACAGCCTGTCCGGGCAGTTCTGCTGCGCCGACGTCCGCGCTGCCGCGCCGCGCCGCCAGGCGGCGGAAATGGCCGATCTGCTGGAGGACTACCGCTACCGCCACCTGCTGGGCCGCAAATGGGTCGAGGGGCCGATCACCAAGACAGTCCTGTTCTGCACCGAAGACCCGGC
This sequence comes from Mangrovicoccus sp. HB161399, assembly GCF_013184745.1. Taxonomy (GTDB): domain Bacteria; phylum Pseudomonadota; class Alphaproteobacteria; order Rhodobacterales; family Rhodobacteraceae; genus Mangrovicoccus. The sequence continues at coordinate 49,099 of NZ_JAATVU010000001.1, read as the reverse complement.
CGAAGCGGTGCTGCCGCCGGAAACGCTGGCGATCCTTCCCGCGGTCTCGGCGATGATGGCCGGGCGGCTCAACGCGCCGCAGGACTGCGCAGGCTTCCTCGGCATGGCCTACCGGCCGCTGAGCGGGCGGGAGAAGGACGTGCTGAGCTATCTCGCAGCCGGGCTCGACAACAACCAGATCGCCGCCCGGCTGGGGCTCGCCGAGGTGACGGTGCGGATGCACATGTCGCGGGCGCGGAAGAAGATGGGGGCGGCGACGCGCGAGCAGGCGCTGGCGCTGGCGATGGCGCGGGGCATGCTCGACCTGTGATCTGCCGGGCCGCGGCAGGGGCGGCGGCCCGGCGGCGGTTCAGAAGCTTGCCGTCAGGCCCAGCCAGAGGCGGCGGCCTTCGCCGACGGTGTTGCTGTCGCCGCTTTCGATCTCGATGTCCGCGAGGTTGTAGATTGCTGCGTTCAGCGTCAGGTTGTCGTTGAACGCGTAGGAGGCGCCGATGTCGATCGTGGTGTAGGCGTCGTACTTGTACGCAATCACGTTGCCGTCGCTGTCGGTCCGGTAGGCCGTGCCGTTGTCGCCGATCCGCGCGCCCGCATTGATTTCCTCGCCGTGATAGGTCGCGCGCCCCCAGGCATCTAGCCCGTCGACCGGCGTCTGCCAGTCGGCCCGGATCGAGGCCTGGTGCTCGGGCGTCCGCGCCAGCGGCAGCCCTTCGTACTCGCCGGTCTCCTGCTCGCTTTCCGTATAGGTGTAGGTGGCCCGCCAGGACAGCACGGCGCTCATGTCCCAGGTCGCCGCCAGTTCCACGCCCTCGATGGTCGCGTCCTGCACGTTGCGGTACTGCCAGAGATTGCGGGTGACGCCGTCCACCTCGATCGTGTCGCCGGTGTTGTAGCTTTCGATCTTGTCTTTGAAGTCGGTGTGGTAGGCGGTGGCGCTGAGCTGCCAGACGCTGTCGGTCCAGATCGCGCCCAGCTCGTAGCTGGTGGAGGTTTCCGGCTTCAGGTCGGGATCGCCGACGATCACGCCGCGGCCGCCCTGGGTGGCGTAGTAGTAGCCCTCGGTGGTCTGGCGGATCTCCGGCGCCTTGTAGCCGGTGGAGACGCCGCCCTTCACCGTCAGCCGGTCGGTGGCGGTCCAGACGCCGTAGATGCGCGGGGTCCAGTAGCCGCCGAAATTCTCGTGCTCGGTATAGCGCGCGCCCAGCGTCAGGGCGAAGTCGGGGACGATCTTCCATTCGTCCTCGGCGAAGAGCGCCCATTGCCAGGCCGAGAATTCCTGCTGCGAGTCGTCCTGCGTGCCGGAATTCTGGTCCTTGAGCACGGCATCGAAATACTGCCCGCCGAAGACCAGCGTGTGCTCGCCCAGGCCGGAAAAGGGCTGGGTGAACTTGGCGTCGAGGACCGAGTTGGCGATCTCGGGATGGCGGTCCGACTTGACCAGGCTTTCGCCCGCATCGGCGCTCCAGGTGTTGCGCTCTCCGGTCTCCCGCTGGAAGGACAGGTCGGCCTCCGTGCTGCCCCAGCTGCCGCGGTAGCCCAGCATCCAGTGCTCCCGCGTGTGGCGGTTCTTGGCGTCGCCGTCGCCCTCGGCCACGGACTTGCCGTCGGTGGTGGTGTTCTGCACCCGGGTGCGGCCGATCTCGGCCTGGAATTCATGGTCCTGCGACGGCGTCCAAGTCAGCCGCGCGGTCATGTCCTCGTCCTCGGATTCGGCATTGCCGTCGAGAACGCCGCTTTCGCCCTGCCAGTAGTTGCGGCCCCAGAGCTGCAGCCCCAGCTTGTCCTGCACAAGCGGGCCCGCAAGGTAGAAGCTCTGCTGCGCGGAGGCGGCGTCGCGGCTGTGCTCGGGCATGGTGCCCTCGACGGTCACCGAGCCGCTCCAGACCGGGCTGACCTTCTTGGTGATGATGTTGATCACCCCGCCCATGGCGTCGGAGCCGTAGAGCGAGGACATCGGCCCGCGCACGATCTCCACCCGCTCGATCGCGGCGACCGGGGGGATCCAGCTCTGCTCGAAGCCCGAGGAGCCGTTGGGGCGGCTCTCGCGGGTGCCCTGGCGGCGGCCGTCGACCAGGATCAGCGTGTAGCTGCCGGGCAGGCCGCGGATGAAGATATCGGATTCGTCCGCCGTGCCGGTGGTCGCCACGCCCTGCACGCCGGTCAGGATGTCGGTCAGGTCGGTGACGTTCTGGCGCTCCAGTTCCTCGCCGGGGATCACGGTGACCGAGGCGGGGGCGTCCTCGACGCTCTGGGCGAAGCCGCCGGCGGTGACGGTGATGTCGCCGAGCATGGTCAGCCCGTCTTCCTGCGCCGCGGCGGGCAGCGCGCTGCAGAGCAGTCCGAAGGCGGTCGTGGTCAGGAAGGGCGGGCGCGGCAGGACAGCGCCGCCCGCGGCAGGGCGGGTCGGGATCATCTCGGCAAACTCCGTGGGATCGGGGAGGGGATCTGCCTGGGCGCGCCTCTGCGGCGCAGCCTTGGTGGATTTCGGCCACTAGTCGAGCAAAACGGTCGGGATTGTCAAGGCAATGTGACTGTGCGCTTTTGCAGTGGCCTTGTGCAGCGGAACCGGATAACGGGGAGCGCCTGCAAACGGAGGGAGCCCATGGCCTATTCGGACTTCTCGCGCGCCATCAAGATCGCGCCGTCGATCCTGTCGGCGGATTTCGCCAATTTCGGTGCGGAGATCCGCGCCATCGAGGCGCAGGGCGCCGATTGGGTCCATGTCGACGTGATGGACGGCCACTTCGTGCCGAACCTGACCTTCGGCCCGCCCGCGGTGAAGGCCTTCCGCCCGCATGTGGAGACGGTGATGGACGTCCACCTGATGATCCAGCCGGTCGATCCCTATATCGACGCCTTCGCCGAGGCGGGCGCCGACATCCTGACCGCCCATGTCGAGGCCGGGCCGCATATCCACCGCACGCTGCAGGCGATCCGCGCTGCGGGGATGAAGGCGGGCGTCGCGCTGAATCCCGGCACCCCTGCGGAGGCTGTCGCCCATCTGCTGGACCTGACGGACCTCGTCTGCGTGATGACCGTGAACCCGGGCTTCGGCGGCCAGAAGTTCATCGACATGACCGCCAAGGTCCGCGCGCTGCGCACGATGATCGGCGACCGTCCGGTGCATATCGAGATCGACGGCGGCGTGACTCCGGAAACCGCGCCCCTGGTGGCGGGGGCAGGCGCCGACGTCCTGGTCGCGGGCTCCGCGGTCTTCAAGGGCGGCTCGGTCGCCGATCCGGCGCCCTACGGCGCCAATATCGCGGCGATCCGCGCGGCTGCCGGCGCCGCGGCCTGATCCCGGCGGGACGGGCGGCACGCCGCCCTCCCAATGCCGCCCGCCCTGCGCGCCCGGGCGGCGCGCTGTGGCCGCCGCGACACGGTCGGCCGCCTGCCGCCCGCCCTGCGGCACTCAGGCCCCGGCGGTCCGATTTTCCGAGGAAAACAGGTCTAAATTTTAGGCAGCCTGCCTGCGCCGCCTCGGCCGCGGCGGCGGGGGCACTGGCGTCATCGATTATTCTGTGAAAGCGTGCCGGACAAAGAAGGGTACGAGGGGCGCAGTTACTCATGTCGATCAAGGCCAGCATCTATCACCTGACCCATTACAAGTACGACCAGCCGGTGGTTCTGGGCCCCCAGGTCATCCGCCTGCGGCCGGCCCCGCATTCGAGGACGCGCGTTCTGACCCATTCGCTCAAGGTCAGTCCGTCCACCCATTTCGTCAACCACCAGCAGGACCCCTACGGCAACTGGCTGGCACGGTTCGTGTTTCCCGAACCGGTGCGCGAGCTGAAGATCGAGGTCGACCTTGTCGCCGACATGTCGGTCTACAACCCCTTCGACTTCTTCGTCGAGGAGCGCGCCGAGTTCTATCCGTTCGAATATCCCGAGGAGCTGCTCGAGGATCTGTCGATCTACATGAAGCCCGAGCCGGCCGGGCCTCACCTGAAGAAATTCCTCGAGGGCGTGCCGACGGAGAAGATGCGCTCGGTCGATTTCGTCGTCGACCTGAACCGCCGCATCAACGAGGCCGTCGAATATGTCGTCCGGCTGGAGCCGGGCGTCTACACCCCGGAAGAGACCTTCGAGAACGGCAAGGGATCGTGCCGCGACAGCTCCTGGCTGATGGTGCAGGCCCTGCGCAACCTCGGCCTCGCGGCGCGCTTCGTCTCGGGCTACCTGATCCAGCTGAAGCCCGACCTGAAGGCGCTGGACGGCCCCTCCGGCACCGAGGTCGACTTCACCGACCTGCATGCCTGGTGCGAGGTCTTCCTGCCGGGTGCGGGATGGATCGGATTCGATCCGACCTCCGGCCTCCTGACCGGCGAGAGCCACATCCCTCTGGCCGCCACGCCGCACTACAAGAACGCCGCGCCGATCTCGGGCGGGTTCTCGGCGCCGGACGACCTGGAGACCGAGTTCGACTTCGACATGCAGGTGACCCGGGTCGCCGAGCACCCGCGCATCACCAAGCCGTTTTCCGATGACAGCTGGGACGCGCTGAACGCGCTCGGCGCGCATGTCGACAAGAAGCTGGCCGAGAACGACGTCCGCCTGACCATGGGCGGCGAGCCGACCTTCGTGTCGATCGACGATTTCGAATCCGACGAATGGAACTCCGCCGCCGTCGGCCCGCAGAAGCGGGCGCTGGCCGATGTCCTGATCCGGCGGCTGCGCGAGAAATTCGCGCCCGGCGGCTTCCTGCATTACGGGCAGGGCAAGTGGTATCCGGGCGAGACCCTGCCGCGCTGGACCTTCTCCTGCTACTGGCGCCGCGACGGCAAGCCGATCTGGAACGATCCCGACCTGATCGCGCGCGAGCTGCCGGTCGCCGAGATCGAGAAGGAGGACGAGCCGACCTACGAGGATGCGGCGCAGCTAACCACGGCGATCGCCGAGGCGCTGGCGGTCGAGACCGGCAACATCATGCCCGCCTACGAGGACCCGGCCGAATGGCTGATCCGTGAAGGCCGCCTGCCGGACAATGTCGACCCCGAGAACTCGCATCTCGAGGATGCCGAGGAACGCCAGCGGATGCTGACGGTGTTCGAGCGCGGCCTGACCAAGCCGGTGGGCTACGTCCTTCCCGTGCAGCCCTGGCAGGTGAAGCACACCACCAGCCGCAAGTGGATGTCGGAGAAATGGAAGACCCGCCGCGGCAAGCTGTTCCTGGTCCCCGGCGACAGCCCGGTGGGCTACCGCCTGCCGCTGGGCGCGCTGCCCTACCTGTCCCCGGCCGAGTATCCCTACATCAACGAGGCGGACACCACGCTGGAACGGCCGCCGCTGCCCGACATCTCCAAGGAGATGGCCGAGCGGCTGGGTAAGGAATGGCTCGACCAGAAGGTCGCCACCGTCACCTACGAGACCGCAGAGAAGGACGGCCCGGTCCCGCAGAGCCTCTACGAGATCGACGGCCATGTCCGCACCGCCATCTCGGTGGAGCCGCGCGACGGCCGCCTGACGGTCTTCCTGCCGCCGGTCGTCTGGCTGGAGGACTATCTGGAGCTGGTCGCCGCCTCCGAGGCCGCGGCCAAGCGGCTGGGCATGCCGGTGCATATCGAGGGCTATCCGCCGCCCTCCGACCCGCGCCTGAACGTCATCAAGGTCACTCCCGATCCGGGCGTGCTGGAGGTCAACATCCAGCCCGCGTCGAACTGGGACGAGGCGCGCGAGATCACCGAGACGATCTACGAGGAGGCCCGCCAGAGCCGCCTCGGCGCCGACAAGTTCATGATCGACGGCAAGCATACCGGCACCGGCGGCGGCAACCATGTCGTCATCGGCGGCGCGACCATCATGGACAGCCCCTTCCTGCGCCGTCCGGACCTGCTGCGCTCGCTGATCCTGCACTGGCAGCGGCATCCGTCGCTGAGCTACATGTTCTCGGGCCTGTTCATCGGCCCGACCTCTCAGGCGCCGCGCGTCGACGAGGGCCGCGCGGATCACCTCTACGAGCTGGAAATCGCGCTTCAGCAGATCCCGGCGCCTTGGGAGGGCATGCCGCCCCTGCCGTGGCTGACCGACCGGCTGCTCAGGAACCTTCTGGTCGACGTCACCGGCAACACCCACCGGGCCGAGATCTGCATCGACAAGCTCTACTCGCCCGACGGCCCGACCGGCCGGCTCGGCCTGGTCGAGTTCCGCGGCTTCGAGATGCCCCCCAATGCGCGCATGTCGCTGGCGCAGCAGCTCCTGATCCGGGCGCTGATCGCGCGGTTCTGGGAAAGCCCGCTTTCCGGCAAGCTGACGCGCTGGGGCACGACGCTTCACGACCGGTTCATGCTTCCGCATTACCTCTGGGAGGACTTCAACGAAGTTCTGGCGGATCTGAACGAGCATGGCTATCCGATGCAGGCCGACTGGTACAAGGCGCAGGCCGAGTTCCGCTTCCCGTTCTGCGGGGAGGTCGAGGGGCCCGGCATCCACCTGGAACTGCGCCAGGCGCTCGAACCATGGCACGTGATGGGCGAGACCGGGGCGATCGGCGGCACGGTGCGCTACACCGACAGCTCCACCGAGCGTGCCCAGGTCAAGCTGACAACCTCGGACCCGTCGCGCTATACCGTGGCCTGCAACGGCCGCATCGTGCCGATGCAGAAGACGGCGGAGAACGGCGTGTCCGTGGGCGGGATCCGCTACAAGGCCTGGCAGGCGCCGCTGGCCATGCATCCGGTCGTGCCGCTGCACGTGCCGCTGACCATCGACGTGTTCGACACCTGGTCGAACCGCGCGATCGCGGGCTGCGTCTACCATGTTGCGCATCCGGGCGGACGGAACTACGACACATTCCCGGTCAACTCGAACGAGGCGGAGGCGCGCAGGCTGGCACGCTTCCAGCCGCATGGGCATACGCCGGGCCTTTACGTGCCGCCGATCGAGACGCCGCATCCGGAATTCCCGATGACGCTCGACCTTCGGCGCCTTGCCGGGATGTGATGATTGAGCACGCATGAAAAATCCGAGCGTCGCGGCGGGCTCGCGGCGTTCATCCGCGACTACCGGCCGACCGCGAACACTGCTGACGAACTGCTTGACCCGGCCGGACAGATGCGTCCGGCCTGGCGCGATTTCATCGGCCAGTTCGGGCGGCTTTCCAGCATGGACATCGAGCGCCGCTTCCACCGGGCGGAGCAGTACCTGCACGATGCCGGGGTGTACTACCGCGAATACGACCACGGGTTCTCGCGCGAGCGCGCCTGGCCGCTGAGCCATATCCCGGTCCTGCTCTCCGAGGAGGACTGGACCTCCATTTCCGAGGCGCTGGTGCAGCGCGCCGACCTGCTGGAGTCGATCCTCGCCGATCTCTACGGACCGAACCATCTGGTCGCGGACGGGCACCTGCCGGCCGCGCTGGTGGCCTCGATGCCCGAATGGCTGCGCCCGATGGTCGGGGTGGAGCCGCGCTCGGGCCATTTCCTGCATTTCATCGCCTTCGAGATCGGCCGCGGTCCGGACGGGCGCTGGTGGGTGCTGGGCGACCGCACGCAGGCCCCGACCGGGGCGGGATTCTCGGTGGAGAACCGCGTCGCGATGAGCCGGATGTTCCCGGAATACTTCGCCGACAAGACCGTGGCCAAGATCGGCGGCTTCTTCGCGGATTTCCGCGCTGCGCTGGAAAGCCTCTCGGACGAGACCGAGGGCGGGGTCGGCGTGCTGACGCCGGGCATGCTGAACCAGGGCTATTTCGAGCATGCCTATATCGCCCGCTACCTCGGCTTCATGCTTCTCGAGGGCGAGGATCTGGTGGTCCGCGACGGCCGCGTCATGGTCCGCACCGTCAACGGGCTGCAGCCGATCAGCGTGATCTGGCGGCGCATCGACAGCGCTTGGGCCGATCCGCTGGAACTGAACGAGGCCTCGCGCCTCGGCACGCCCGGTTTGGCAGGCGCCATCCGGCAGGGCTCGCTGACCATGGTCAACGCGCTCGGCTCGGGCGTGCTGGAGACGCGCGCGATGCTGGCCTTCATCCCGCGCATCTGCCAGGCGCTGACCGGCGAGCCGCTGAAGATGCCGAACATCGCCACCTGGTGGTGCGGGCAGGGGGCGGAGCGGTCGCACGTGCAGTCGAATACCGACCGGATGATGATCGCGCCGGCGCTGGCGACGCGGCTGCCGTTCGACACCGACGGCAAGACCGTGCTGGGCGGCAAGTTCCGCGGCTCCGCCAAGGAATCGATCTCCGACTGGATCGAGAACGAGGCCGGCAACCTCGTCGGCCAGGAGGCCGTGAGGCTGTCGACCACCCCGGCCTGGGACGGCGAGAAGCTGGTGCCGCGGCCGATGTCGCTGCGCATCTTCGCGGCGCGGACCAGCAAGGGCTGGGCGCTGATGCCCGGCGGCTATGCCCGCATCGGCCGCAACCAGGAGTCCACTGCGATCTCGCTGCAGAAGGGCGGTTCGGTTGCCGATGTCTGGCTGCTGTCGGATCCGCCCGGCTCGCAGACGGCGATCGCCGAGGCGCGCTCGGCGCTCGGCACCCGGCCGGATCTGAGCCTGCTGCCCAGCCGCGCCGCCGACAACCTCTACTGGCTCGGCCGCTATGTCGAGCGCGCCGAGGGCACGATGCGGATGCTGCGTGCCTACCATGTCCGGCTGGCGGAGAACGCCGCGGCCGACATGCCGCTGCAGCATGAGATCGGCAAGGCGCTGACCATCGGCGGGGTCGACGTGTCCCAGCCGGTGCCGCTGGCGCTGACCGACATGCTCGATGCCGCGGTGCAGAGTGCGGCGCAGGTGCGCGACCGCTTCTCCGTAGACGGCTGGCTGGCGCTGAAGGACCTGCAGGCCGCGGCGATGCTGCTGGCCGAGAACCACCGCAGCGACGAGGAGCCCCGCTCGGGCGACGACATCGCGCGCGAGATTTCCGGCCTGCTGCGCCAGATCACCGGCTTCTCGGGGCTGGTGCAGGACAACATGTACCGCTTCACCGGCTGGCGCTTCCTGTCGATCGGCCGCGCGCTGGAACGCGCCATGGACATCTGCGCGATGCTGGCGCGCTTCGCCGACCATTCCGCGCCCGAGGGCGGGCTCGACCTGGCGGTGGAGCTGGGCGACAGCGGCATCACCCACCGGCGGCGCTATACGATCGCGACCAACCGGCAGACGGTGATCGACCTGCTGGCGCTCGACGGGCGCAACCCGCGCGCGCTGCTCTACCAGCTCAACCGCATGCGCACGCTGTGCGAAAGGCTGCCCGGCGCCGACGTGCACGGGCGGCTGGCCGATTTCTACCGCGCGGTGATTCGGGTGCAGACCGATATCGAGCTGCAGCGCCCGCACACGCTGGACACCCAGGCGCTGTGGAAGACCCGCGGCGAGCTGATGGAGGTGTCGAACCTCCTGACCCAGCACTATTTCAGGTAAGGGGAGGACCGCGATGCCGACGCGCTACGACATCCGCCTGAAGATCTTCTATACCTATGGCCAGTCCACCAGCCTCGGCCATCACGTGATCCGCATGCAGCCGCTGGAGCTGCCGCGGCGCCAGCGGGTCTCGATCCGCCATCTCGACATCTCGCCGCGCCCGACGGAGCGCACCGAGGGCACCGATTTCTTCGGCAACCGCGTCGTTTCCGTGGGATTCGGCGGCCGTCCCTCGACCGGCATCGAGTTCCGGCTGAAGGCCTGGGTGGAACGGCGCAGCCAGCGGCCGGGGCTGGACATCAGCCCGACGCTGGCACGGCTTCCGGTCGAGCTGGCGGCGATCCGCGATCTCGACGGCAGCTCGCCGCACCATTTCGTGGCGCCCTCGCCGCGGGTCGGCTCGATCTCCGAGATCACCGCATTCGCGCGCGATCTCGTCCCGGCGGACATGACGGCCATGGAGGCTGTCACCCGCATGGGGCTGGCGATCCACGACGAAATGGACTTCCTGCCCGGCGCCACCGATGCCGACACGCCCCCGGCCGAGGCGTTCCGGCGGCGCAAGGGGGTCTGCCAGGACTATTCCCACATCATGATCGCCGGGCTGCGCGCGGTGGGCGTGCCCGCGGGCTATGTCTCGGGATTCCTGCGCACCATCCCGCCGGAGGGCCAGCAGCGGCTGGAGGGCGCGGATGCGATGCATGCCTGGGTTCGCGCCTGGTGCGGGCGCGAGATCGGCTGGATCGAGTACGATCCCACCAATGCGATGATGGCCAGCGAGGACCATATCGTCGTCGCCTACGGGCGCGACTATTCCGACGTGTCGCCGGTCAAGGGCGTCACGCGCATGTCGGGGGTCGGCGGCACCGGGCACAGCGTCGACGTGGTCGAGCTGCCCTCGGAGCCAGCCGGGGCGTGAGGGTCAGCAGACCCGGGGCAGGGCCTGCTCGGCATGGATGCCCAGCACGTGGATCAGCCCCGGATTGGCCTGGGTCAGTTCCGACAGCATGATGCCGTCCAGCGCGCCGTAGAAGGCCTCCACCGCATTGGCGAGCACGCCGCGCAGGCGGCAGTGGTCGACGATCGGGCAGTGGTTCTCGGCGCCCTCGAAGCACTCGGCGAAGGGCACGGTGCTTTCCAGGGCGCGAATCACTTCGCCGATGTCGATTTCCTCTGCCGGGCGGGCGAGGCGGAGCCCGCCGTTGCGGCCGCGGGTGGTCTGGATCACGCCCAGCTGCGACAGGACCACGATGACATGCGCCAGATGGTTTTCCGAAGCGTTGCAGGCGCGGGCCACTTCGGCCTTGCGGACCGTGCGATCGTCGTTGACGGCGCAGAACATAAGCGTCCGCATGGCCAGATTCGTGCGTAGCGTCAGTCTCATGTCTGCCTTGCTCCCTGTGAATGGCGGTAAAATCCGCGTGCACTCTGCACTGTCCGGGAAATTCAGACTTTGATCCTAATCAATTCCCGCGCGGGCTGCGGCGCAGCGCCGGCGGTTCGCAGATGCGGCGACGAAAGTAGGTATTTTTAGGGGGAATTGATTTGCCTGAGTCTGCAATCCATGCAGTATTGGATACATGACATTCCGGCGGGGCCGGAGCCAGCCTGGCATCAGACCGGGCGGCAAGGGACCCAGATGGCCGGAGCCCAGGGGAGGACGCGGACCGCCGGTCCGCGGGTAATATATGGCACAAGATTACTGGCGCGGTTCCGGCCGCAGCGGCGCATCCGAGAACTCGACCGGCGCACCGGGTCCTTCGGTGAAGGTCTGGCCGGGGCTCGAGGCCCGCAGCGGCAAGCGGTTCGTCTGGATGGCGCCTGCTTCCGGCGATGTCAGCACCCACGCCCGCGGCTCCGACCGGTTCCGCCACGGCCTTGAGCTCGGCATGGCTGCGGCCGAGGAGGCGCGCGCCGCCGCGCGGCTGCTCGACGTCGCGATCTGCCCGCGCCATCCCGGTGCTGCCGCTCGGCTGGTGCCGATGCTGTCGGATTTCCTCGGCTGCGACGAGTCGGAGATCGCCGCCGCGATGGAACACCAGCCCGGCTGGATCATGCGCCATGTGAGCCCCTCCGCGCTTGCCCGCCTGCAGCAGCAGTTCGCCGCGCGCGACGTCGCGGTTCGGATTTCCGATCCGGCCACGACGGCCTATGACCTCGACATCTCGCGGATGGACCGCCGGGCGCTGCCGATGCTGGCGCGGGAATGCCTGCGGCTCGGCGTCTGCGCCCATCTGCGCGCGCCGGTCGGCGGCGCGGTCGCCGCGCATCTGCTGGAGCGGTTCGAGCGGCACGGACTATCGGTGACGGACCGGGCCTTCCTGCCGCATTGCGTGCTGCTGACCCGCCTGCCAGGGCACCGCCACGGGCGCGGCGCGCTGGCGGCGCTGTCCGGCCTGCCGATGGACCAGATCCCGGATTCCCCGCGGGACCTGCCGCTGCTGCTGGATGCCGGTCTCGACCGCAACGAGGCGCGCGAGGCGATGGTCGCCTATACCGCGGCCGGCCTTGCCACCGTGGCGCTGTCGCGCCGCGAGCTGCCGCGCTGGCTCGAAACGGTGTTCTGTCCCGGCTCAGGCTGCAGCCGACGCCGGGAACAGCTCCTGCAGCAGATCGATGAAGGCGCGCAGCCGGTAGGTCAGCGACCGCGCTCCGGGATAGACCAGGCTCACCTCCACCGGAAGGCTGCTCCATTGCGGGAGATGGCGGACCAGCCGGCCGGAGGCAATGTCGTCCGCCACGAGATATTCCGGAAGAAGCGCCAGTCCCGCGCCTGAGATGACCGCGCTGTAGAGGCAGGGGTAGGAGGAGAAGCTCATCCCCCCTGCCACGCGCACGATCAGGTCTTCCTGGCCGTCGGTCAGGTGCCAGGTCTGGATCAGCCCGATCCCGTAGAGCGCGATCGGGTAATCCGCCAGCTGCCGCGGCGAAGCCGGGGGCTGCTGCAGCACGCCGGGCGCACCGACCAGGATGCGCGTGCTCTGGAAGAGCGGCCGGGAGACTTCGGCCCCGGTGCCGCCGCCGAGCCGGATCGCCGCGTCGAAGCCTTCCTCGTCCAGATCCGGCTGGCCGTCCGTCAGCACGATCTCCAGCGTCATCTCGGGATGGCGGCGGCGGCATTCCGCGGCCAGCGGCCCCAGGAAGGTCTGGCCGAAGAGCAGCGGCGCCGCGATCCGCAGATGGCCGCGCACCATGCCGTCGGTATCGCCCAGCGAGCGCGAGATGTCCTCGGCATCGGCCAGGATGCGCTCGGCCCGCGCCAGAACCAGCGCGCCCTCGGCCGTCAGCCGCAGCCGCCGCGTGGTCCGTTCGATCAGCCGCACGCCAAGATCCCGTTCCAGGTCCTGGATCCGTTTCGAGACGGTGGATTTCGGCGTGTTCAGCTTCCGGGCGGCGGCCGCAAAGGAGCCCTGCTCGATCACGGCGCTGAACTCTCTCAGAGCATTGAGATCCATGGGCTTTCTGTCTTCCATATCCTGAGGGGCGGACCCTGTCCGGCCATCCTTGCGGACGGCCGCTAGCCGCGGTCCTCCGTATCCATCCAGATCGTCACCGGACCGTCATTCACAAGATGCACCTGCATGTCGGCCCCGAAGACTCCGGTTTCCACGGGGATGCCGAGCGCAGACAGTTCGCGGGCGAATTGCTCGTAGAGCCGACGGCCGGTCTCCGGCGGTGCCGCGGCGGAGAATCCGGGACGGTTGCCCCGTCTGGTGTCTGCGGCCAGGGTGAACTGGCTGACAACTAGGATACCACCGGAGACGTCAAGAACGGAGCGATTCATTTTCCCCGCGGCGTCCTCGAAAATCCGCAGCTTCGACACTTTCGCGGCGAGCGGCGCCACGACCTCCTCGGTGTCGCCCGCCATGGCACAGGCCAGCACCAGTAGGCCGGGGCCGGTGCGTCCCTTGACCTCGCCGCCGACCTCGACGCGGGCTTCGGCGACGCGCTGGATCAGCAGGCGCATGGGGAACTTCCGTTAAGGGATGCCGGTGGGTCAAGGTGTCTCGATACCATGGGCTCTATTCGCGCGTCGCCGCTGCGAGGGCAAGGGGGCGGACCGCAAAATCTTGCCCTCGCAAGGCGGCAGGTTTCGGGGTAACGGCTGTGCCATGAGCGAAAGAGACACATACGAGCTGTTCCTGGTGGCCGCGCCGGGTCTTGAGGGCGATCTGGCGCGCGAGGCGGAGGCCCTCGGCCTCGGCGGTGCGGCTGCCGTTCCGGGCGGCGTCACGGCCGAAGGCGGCTGGCCGGAAATCTGGCGCGCGAACCTGCAGCTGCGTTGCGCTTCGCGCGTCCTGGTGCGCGTCGCCTCCTTCCGCGCGCCGCATCTGGCGCAACTCGATAAGCGGGCGCGCAAGGTCGCCTGGGACCGCATCTTGCGCGCGGATCTGCCGGTGCGGGTCGAGGTGACCTGCAAGCGGTCGCGCATCTACCACCAGGGCGCGGCGGGCGAACGGATCTCGCGCGCGATTTCCGAGACCGCGGGCGTCGCGGTGGCCGCCGAGGCGGCGATCGTGGTCAAGGCGCGGATCGAGGACGACCTCTGCACCATCAGCCTCGACACCAGCGGCGAGCCGTTGCACCGGCGCGGGCACAAGGAGGCGGTCGGCAAGGCGCCGCTGCGCGAGACCCTGGCCGCGGCCTTCCTCGGCCGGATGGGATTCGATGGCAGCCAGGCGGTGGTCGATCCGATGTGCGGCTCGGGCACTTTCCCGATCGAGGCGGCGGAGATTGCCGCCGGGCTGGCACCGGGGCGCTCGCGCCGCTTTGCCTTCGAGGACCTGGCCAGCTTCGACGCCGCCGCCTGGGCCGGGATGCGGCAGGGAACGCCGGGCAAGGCCGCGCCGGGCCCCCGCTTCTTCGGCTTCGACCGCGATGACGGTGCGATCCGGATGGGCACGGAAAATGCCGCCCGGGCCGGGGTGGCGGACTGGACGGACTTCCGCCGCCAGGCGATCAGCGACCTGCAGCCGCCCGAGGGCATGGCGCCGGGCCTCGTCATGGTGAACCCGCCCTATGGCGCGCGGATCGGCGATCGCAAGCTGCTCTTCGCGCTCTACGGCACGCTCGGCCGGGTGCTGTCGGAGCGGTTCCGTGGCTGGCGGCTGGGCATGGTCACCAGCGACGCGGGCCTCGCCAAGGCGACGGGGCTGAGCTTCCTGCCGCCTGAGCCGCCGGTGTCGCTGGGCGGCCTCAAGGTGACCTTCTACCGGACCGGCCCGCTGGGCGGCTGAGCCCGCTCAGAGCCAGAGGTCGGGCTCGACCTGGGCGGCCGCGCCGGCCATCGCGCCGAAATGCGCGCTGGCATAGCCGGCGCCACCGCCAAGGATGACGCCGCTGCCCGGCAGCGATCCGAAATCGAGCCCGGCGATCTCCGATCCGGGCCCCAGCGCCACCTGCGGATCCGCGGCGGCCGTGACCACCGGCACGAAAACCAGCGCGCCGTCTTCGGCCGGGGGCGACACCGGCAGCGCGGCATGGCCCGCGCCGTCAGAGAGTCCGGCCCGTGCCTCCGGGCCGATCCCGTCGAGGCTGCGGTACTGCAAGGCGATGCGGCCGTCCGCCTCCAGCTGGATCTGGAAGCTCAGCCGCCCTTCGCCGCCATAGAGCGCGACATCGCGGTATTCGATCACCATGCGGGTGCCGCCGGCATCGCTCCAGGTGCTGATCCGTCCCGGAGATGCGTCGAGATCGCTCCAGAGCGCCGCAATCATCGGGCCGGGCAGGCCCTCCCCGTCCAGCGGCAGGGGCCGGGCGGCATTCCCCGCGCCGCCGAAAGTCAGATAGCCGTTGGCGCTGACCGTGACCTCGCTGTAGCCGCTGCCGAAGAACGGGAAGAGGAAGGGCAGGCCGACCGCCAGGCTGCCGTCGTCGCCGAGCCCGGCAAGCTCGGTTGCGGCTCCCGGTGCAGCCGCCCAGCCGGGCGCGGCGGCTGCTGCGGCATAGCCGTCGCGGCCGGTGACGCCGCTGCCGGTCCAGCCCAGCGGCAGCTCCTGCCGGACGGTGTAGCTGCCGGGGTCGAGACCGTCGAAGCTGTAGCGGCCAAGCGCGCCGGTGACATCCGCAGGCTCCTCCGCGCCGCGCCGCCCGTCGCCGTCGAGATCGAGCCAGACCGTGCGGCCCGGCAGCGCCGCCTCGCCGGGATCGCGCAGCCCGTCGGAATCCGCGTCGAGCCAGAGCGTGCCGGAGATGCCCTGGATGGTGGCGCGCTGGCCGGTGACCGTGCCGGGACCGGGCAGGGCGAGCAGGTCGACCTCTCCGCCGTCGTCCCCTCCGGTGACGGTCACCGTCACGCCATCGGCATCGAGTGCGCTGATCACCGCGCGGGCCGGGGCGTCGCCGGTGCCGGTGACCTGGCCCAGCACCATCGGCGCGGCGTCGTAGCCTGTCTCGAAATCGTGGAAGGCGATGCTGTCGGCGCTTGCCAGCCGGGCGAGTTCCCACCCCGCGGTCGTGCCGCTGCCCGGCGCGACCGCGAGCCAGCCCGCGCGGCCGCCAGGGGCCGCCGGACCGTCCTCGAGCCCCAGCGCGAAACCTTCCCGATCCGCCCCGCCGAGCAGCAGCGTCCCGGCTGCCGCGCCGCCCTGCGCCTGCGCGAAGACCGCGGGCGCCGCGCCGAAGCTGCGGGCGAAGGCGATTTCCTCGGGGCCGTTCCCGGACGGCGCCGCGTTCCGGGCATGGCCCGCCTCGATCACCGTGTCGTCGGCAAGGCGCCAGCGCCCGGCCTCCACCGCGAGATAGCCCCAGCCCTGCAGCGCCCCGTCCTCCGCGGTCCCCGCAGGCAGCGACAGCGAGAACCCGCCGCGGCTGACCGAGGCGATCTGCGGCGGCGCCGCGGCCGTCGTCCCTCCCTCGGCCAGCAGGAAGACCACCGGGTCGGAGAAGGCCTGCCCGAAGCTGACCGAGAGCGCCGGTGCGCCGGTCCCGCCGATCGACCCGATTTCGGCGACATGCTCCGCGCTTTCCTCGACGGTGATTTCTGGCGCCTCTGCCTTGCCCCGGCCGACCTCGGCCACGACCGTGGCAACGGGGGGCGGGCGGAAGGAGAAGCGCAGCCCGCCGCTGCCCGGCAGCGCGCCGACCGCCAGGCTCTCGGCCGCGCTGCCGCCGCGCAGGCCGATGGCATAGCTCGCGGGCAGCCCGGTCATCTCGCCATAGGCGAAAGTGATGTCGCCGTCGCGGTGGATGGCCATCTCGAAGCTCGCCCGCATCGCGCCGGAAAAGCTGCGCACCCCGGCATATTGCAGCGTGACCCGGTCGTCCTCGGCGAGGACCATGACCTGGCCGCCGTAATCCGTGGTCAGGTCCGCCCATAGCGGCGCGATCGACCAGGCCGGCGCGCCCTCCATCCCGCGGATGTCGAAGGTCCCGCCGGGGGTGCCGAAGCTCGCCAGCCCATTCGCGGTGACGGTCAGCGTGCCGAAGCTCCGTCCGAAGAACTCTACCTCGAAGGGCAGGGCGATGCGCTGGCTGCCCTCGTCGCCGAGATCGAGCAGTTCGCCGCGCCCCGCGAGTTCGCGCCAGGCGATGGTTTCCTCCGAGACCCGCCATTCGGCCCGGGTCCCGGCCTCCTGCCAGCCCGAGGCGAGAACGACCGCGACCTGGTAGCTGCCCGCGGCCAGTCCGGAAAAGGCGTAGCTGCCATCCGCAGCGGTCAGCGTCGCGGCCTCGCCGGCATCCCGCTCCCCGTCGCCATCGGCATCGAGGAAGACCGTCCAGCCTGCCATGCCCTGTCCCGTCGCATCCGCGACCCGGCCGGAAAGCGTGGCCAGCCCGCCGCCCTCGGTTGCCGCCGCGGCGTTCACGCGGCCGCCGCTGACCGTGCGCGAGGCCAGCCCGGCCACCGGATCGGAGCTGTCGATCAGCCGCTGGCGCAGCTCGGCCGGGGTCAGCCAGGGTTCGCTGGCCAGGATCAGCGCGGCAATGCCGGTGACATGCGGCGCGGCCATCGAGGTGCCGCTCTTGCCGGCATAGCCCGCGCCCGGCACCGTCGAGACGATGCCGACGCCCGGCGCCGCCACATCCACCGTGGTGATGCCGTAGTTGGAGAAGCCCGCGATGGCGTCGTCGCGGTCGGTGGCGGCGACCGAGATCACGTTCGGCGCGTCGATGCTGGACGGGTAGTGCGGCGAGACATCGGTGTTCCTGCCGTCGTTCCCGGCCGCCGCGACGATGGCCATGCCTGCCTCTCCGGCCATCCGGACGGCATCGGCCAGCGCGCTGGGATAGGCGCTGCCGCCCCAGCTGCAATTGGCGATCTGCGCGCCCATCAGAGCGGCGTATTCGATGCCCTGGATGGCGTCGAAGATGCTGCCGGTGCCGCCGTCGGACATGATCTGGACGGCCATGATCCGCGCCTCGGGCGCGACTCCGGCGATGCCGATGCCGTTCCCGGCCACGGCGGCGATCGTGCCGGCCACATGGGTGCCGTGGGAATTGCCGTCCATCGGCCGGGCGTCGCTGTTGGCGAAGTCGTAGCCATGGATGTCGTCGACGAAGCCGTTGCCGTCGTCGTCGATGCCGTTCCCGGCGATCTCGCCGGGATTGATCCACATGTTCTCGGCCAGGTCGGGATGGCCGTAATCCACCCCGGTATCGATCACCGCGACCAGCACCCCCGCGCCGCGGCTGGTTTCCCAGGCTTCCGGCAGGTCGATATCGGTGTCGCGGCTGTTGTCGAGCGCCCAGAGATCGCCGATCCGCGGATCGGAGGAGAAGGCCCGGGCATCGAGTTCCAGGTTTTCCTGCAGGTAGCCGACGCTGGCGGAGGCGGCCCCGTACCAGTCCTCGCCGGAGAGGGCGGCCAGCGTCTCCTGGCTGACCGGGGCATCGCAGCGCCAGAGCTCGAAGCCCCAGGACATGGTGGTTTCCACCACCTCGGCGCCCACAGCCTCGCGGAACGCGGCCACGGCCTCCGCGTCGGCGCCGGCGTCCATGCGCACGATCAGCTCCTGCCCCCGATCGGCACGGGGCGACAGGCCGGTGCCTGCACCGCTCAGATATGTCAGCATCACCAGTACCCGGAACACTCGGACTCTCGGCGCCCAGAAAACACGCGGCGGCCCGAAATCCGGTTAACGGGGCATGGCCCAAGCGTTGCCGGATTGCGGCAATTCCATTCAAATTCCCCGCGACTGCCACGCCGTCCGCGCTCCGTTGCCCCGGCGATGGCAGGGTCTGCGCAAAGGAGGACCTTCCATGCCCCAGTCCCGCGACGCTTTGGTGATCGACACCGCGATACGGCTGCTGTTTCTCGGCGGCTTCGTCCTGATTGCGCTGCATCTCGTGGCGCCGCTCTTCGGGCTGATGCTCTGGGCGGTGATTCTCGCGGTGGCGGTCTATCCGGTCCATGCCTGGCTGTCGGCGAAGCTCGGCGGACGGGCGACGCTGTCGGCGGTGCTGATCACGCTGCTGGGCCTGGCAATCACGCTGGGTCCGATCGCGGTGCTGGCCAGCCAGGTGATCGACGCGGCGACCTGGGCGATGGCGGCGGTGCAGAACGGCAGCTTCGGGCTGCCCTCGCCGGAGCGGCTGGCGCGGATCCCGCTGGTGGGGGCGAAGCTGGCCCAGGCCTGGACCTCGTTCGGCAGCAACCTGGCGCAGCTGCTGGCGCAGGTCGGGCCGGTGCTGCTGTCCACCGGCAAGATGGTGCTGGCCAAGGTCGCCGGGGTCGGCATCGCGCTGGCGATGCTGTCGGTGTCGGTGGTCATCATGGGGCTGCTGTTCCGCCCGGGCCCGGCGCTGGCCGCGCATGCCCGCCGCTTTGCCAACCGCATCTTCGCGCCGCGCGGCGCGGGCTTCGTCGATCTGGCCGGGGCGACGGTGCGCAACGTCTCGCGCGGGGTGATCGGCGTGGCGGTGATCCAGTCGCTGCTGGCGGGAATGATCATGGTGGCCTTCGGCGTGCCGCTGGCCGGGCCGCTGACGCTGGTCGCGCTGTTCCTGGGCATCATCCAGATCGGTCCGGGGCCGGTGCTGATCCCGGTCATCATCTGGGCCTGGTTCGGCATGGGAACCGGGCTGGCCATCCTCTTCACCGTGATGATGGTCCCGGTGATGGTGGTCGACAACGTGCTGCGGCCGATCCTGATGGCGCGCGGGCTGGAGACGCCGATGCTGGTGATCCTGGTCGGCGTGCTGGGCGGCATGTTTGCCTACGGGCTGATCGGGCTGTTCATCGGGCCGGTGATCCTGGCGGTGTTCTACGAACTAGTCATCGCGTGGGTCGCGGCCGCCGAGGCGGAGCCTGCGCCGGAAGAAGAGGACTCCGCGCCCGGGGCCTGAGCTGCCGGCCGGGCGGGCGCAAGCAGCGTGCCAGGTCCGCGCCGCGCTTTGCGGCCGTGCGGAACCGTGCGACGCTGGCGTCCCGTCCAGCATGAGGAACCAGGCCATGACCGCAGATCCGACTTTCGCGCCGCAGCTGATCGGCAAGGCCCGGGCGGACCTGCCGCACGAGGATCCGGGCTGGTGGGCGGCCGGGCTCTACCGCAGCGGCGACGGCTACCTTCTGGCGGGCGCGGGCGGGCCGGACAGCGAATTCGCCCCGGCCCCGGGCGAAAAGGGCTGCATCCGCGAGCTGGACGAGACCGAGGCCTACAACTGGGCGGCAAGCCACCTGACGATCGACCAGGTGGAGGAATTCTTCGATCACCTGACGCAGGAAATCTGACTGGCGCGCCGCCACTCTCCCGCTGGGTGAGTCGCGGCGGCGTTCCTCTCCTGCCCGATCCCTCCGCGGAAAACGGGCCGGAACCGGCCGAAATCGGGCGAATCGTGTCCCGCGGACAGTCACGACAGGTTTCAGTTTCGAAAAGTTAAATCAATCTACGGAGTCGTGAAGCGCGCATTAAGCCTTATGGGCGCAGACTTGCCTACAGCGCCGGGTCCCAGACGGATCCGCTCTTGCGACACCGGAGAAACCGGTGCAAAGGGCATCCCCGATCCGCACCGGTGCGGAGGAGAGCAGAGTGATGCCGCAAGCAACTTCCAAGGGCGGAAAGCCCAAGCCGGACAGCCGTCCGAAGCCCGTCCAGTTCACTGACTGGGCCATGATCTGAAAAGAAACCGGAGCGCCCAGCGGCGCTCCGTTTCTCTTTCGGGGGGCCTGATCGGCGCCCGGTCCGGCCCTCCGCGAGGAGACTCTTGCGCCGACTCGCCAAACACGGCATTTTCAGGCACGCATACGTCTTTTGCACTCGACCCGCTGCTCCGTTCCGGCTGTCAGACATCGATCCGCACTGACCACGGCCGGGCTGCCGCAATACCGCGGGCAGCATCTACGACAGGAGACACGGGATCATGCCGAAGGGCACCGTGAAATGGTTCAACCAAACCAAGGGCTACGGCTTCATTGCGCCTGAAGAGGGCGGCAAGGACGTCTTCGTCCACATCAGCGCAGTCGAGCGCTCCGGCCTGACCGGGCTGAATGACAACCAGAAGGTCGAATACGAACTGCGCACCGGCCGCGACGGCCGCGAGAGCGCGACGGATCTGACCGTCCTCTGATACGGCGCCTCCGGGCCCGGACAGACGAAGCCGCGCAGCCCAGGGCCGCGCGGCTTTTTTCATGCATTGGCAGAGCGGGTCAGCGCGACTTGCGCAGGAATTTCCCGACCTCGCGCACGGCCTGTTCGGCGGCGGCGGATTTCGGCGAGCGGCGCGCGCCAGCGCGGTAGCTGCCGGGACGGGCCGGGCCATGCGAATGGCCCTTGCTGCGGGCGTAGGATTTGGCAGCGGATTTCAGCATCGATGTCAGCGACATTGTATTTTCCTCCGTTCTGGCTATCGGGAGGACAATGCGCCGGGCCGCCTTGCGTTCCCCGTGCCGGGGGCACGGGGCGGGGGCGGGCGGAAACCCGCCTCAGCTGTTCAGGACGTCGGCGATCTCGTTGCAGAGCGTGCGGATCTCGACCGCGGCAGGACCCTTGGCGGCCTTCTCGACCACCCCCTGGCCTTCGCCCAGAACCTCGGCATAGATCACGCGGTTGTTCAGCATGGTTTCGGCGGCGGGACTGTCGAGCTCCTGGATCTTGCCGGTGATGTCCGCGGTCAGCTTGGCGCGCGGCGCGGCGCGGTTGAGCACCAGCAGAGTCTTGCGGCGCTCGCGCTGCGCCATTTCCAGCACGCTCTCGGTGGCCCAGACATCGACCTGGCTGACTGCGACCGGCACCACCACGAGGTCGGAGGCGCGCATCGCCGGGCGCAGGTCGCTGTCGACCTTGGGCGGCGTGTCCACGACCACGATCTCGTTGTGCTTGAGCAGCTTCTCCAGCTCGTAGGAGACGCCCCAGGCGCTGGCCGTGGCGAATTCCAGCCCGGCTTCGCCGTTCATCGCTTCGCGGCGGGCCATGTACCAGCGGCCCAGGGACCCCTGGGGATCCGTGTCCAGAACCGCAACGGTATGGCCCCGCTTCCAGAATTCGACGGCCAGGTTGACGGCCAGCGTGGTCTTGCCGGAGCCGCCCTTCTGCTGGGCCACCGTGATCGTGAATCCTGCCATCTTGTACCTCCTGAACTACAACACACTACATCCGGGGGGAACGCAACGGAGAATTGAGCGCAACCCGCCTTTTCGCCGCGCCTGCCACGGAAGCGTGCCGCGTGCCAAGCCGTTGACATTGTCGGGCGTTGCCGGGAAGGAGGGCTTTCGGGAGACGAAGATGCGCCATGTGATCGGACCCGGCAGGCCCCAGGCGCGGCCGGGACAGGTAATCGGATTGCTCGGCGGATCCTTCGATCCGCCGCACGAGGGCCATTTGCACATCACGCTGGAGGCCATGAAGCGCTTCCGGCTCGACCGTGTCTGGTGGCTGGTCTCGCCCGGCAACCCGCTGAAAAGCGAGGGTCCGGCCGAGCTGCCGCGCCGCCTGGCGGCCGCGCAGGCGCTTGTCGGCGGCCATCCCCGCATTGTCGTCACCGACATCGAGAGCCGCCTCGGCACGCGCTATACTGCCGAGACGCTGGAAGGGCTGATCGGCGCCTATCCGGGCACGCGCTTCGTCTGGCTGATGGGCGAGGACAACCTGGCTGGCTTCCACCGCTGGGACCGCTGGCGGGCGATCGTCTCCAGCGTTCCGGTCGGCGTGCTGGCCCGTCCCGGACAGCCGGCCTCGGCGCGCACGGCGCGGGCGTCGCGGGTGTTCCGCAGCCACCGGCTGTCGGTGGCGGCCTCTGGCCTGCTCGGCCGTGCCGAGCCGCCCTGCTGGTGCCACCTGCCGATCCCGCTGCGCAGCATCTCCTCGACGGCGCTGCGCGCCAGCGGGCAATGGGTGCGTTAACCAACCCAGGTCTTGAAATCTCAACCTTTTCCGGCGAGTGTTCGCCGCGCAGATCCACGTGATCAGGAGACGTCGATGAAGAGCCTCACAAGGCGCGGTGTCCTCGCAGGGCTTGGCGCGCTGGCCGCGGCGCCGCTGCAGGCGCAGGTGACCGGCTCCCCGGTGCCCCGTCCGCGCCCGCAGATGGCAGGCGCGGCACGTCCCGCCGCCCCGGCCGCGGTGGTCCGCCATGATGTCGGCCCGGCGTCCAATGCGCTGATCGACAGCTTCCGGCTGGGCGGCGAGGTGACCTTCCAGCTGCGCGACGCCGTTACCGGCGAAGTCCTGGCCGGGCGCGGGGCCGACGACCCGATGATGCCCGCGAGCACCTGCAAGACCATCACCACCGCCTATGCGCTCGACCATCTCGGGCCCGCCTACCGGTTCCGCACGCGGCTGCTGGCGACCGGCCCGCTGCGGCAGGGGCGGCTCGAAGGCGACCTGATCCTTGCCGGCGGCGGCGATCCGACGCTGAGCTCGGACGATATAGACGCGCTGCTCGACCAGCTCGCGGCGCTCGGCCTGCGAGAGATCTCGGGCGGCTTCAAGGTCTGGGACGACGCGCTGCCCTATGTGGCCGAGATCGATCCCGGCCAGCCCGACCACCTGGGCTACAACCCCGCGGTTTCGGGGCTGAACCTGAATTTCAACCGCGTGCATTTCCAGTGGAAGCAGCAGGGCAGCGGCTACGACATCGACATGGATGCCCGGGCCGACCATGTGGTGCCGCCGGTGCGGATGGTGACGATGAGCACCTCGAACCGCAGCGGCCCGATCTTCGAGGTGGAAGCCGCCCCGCCCGGGCAGGAAGCCTGGACCGTGGCGCGTCCCGCCCTCGGCGGCGCAGGCGCGCGCTGGCTGCCGGTGCGCGACACCCAGCGCTACACCGCCGAGGTGATGCGGACGCTGGCCGCGATGCGGTCGCCCGCGGTGGTCCTGCCGGAACCCGAATACATCGACGAACTGCCGCCCGCGGTGCCGGTCGGGCTGCACCAGAGCGCGCCGCTCACCGACGTGGCGCGGGAGATGCTGAAATACTCCACCAACCTCACGGCCGAGGTGCTGGGCCTGACCGCGACCAAGGCGCGGACCGGCGCGACCCCGGCCGACCTGACCGCCTCTGCCGCCGAGATGACCGCCTGGGCGCAGGGCATCGGCATGACCGAAAGCCATCTGGTAGACCATTCCGGGCTGGGTCCCGACTCGCGCGTCACCGCCCGCGACATGTCGCTGATGCTGCACCATATCGGGCTCGACGGGCCGCTCTGGCCGCTGCTGAAGCATGTCGACCTCTACAACAAGCAGGGCAAGGCGGAGCCGTTCCAGCTGCGCGCCAAGACCGGCACGCTGAATTTCGTCAGCTGCCTCGTCGGCTATATCCGCCGCCCGTCCAAGCCGCCGCTGATCTTCGCGATCCACACCGCCGAGGAAGAGCGCCGCGCGAAGATCGCCCCCGGCGACGAGGAACGCCCGGCGGGCTCGCATGGCTGGACGACGCGGTCGCGCGCCATGCAGTACGACCTGATCCGTCTCTGGTCCGACAAGGCCTGAGGGCCGGGCCTGCCGTTCCGCATTGCCGTTCCGGAATGATCCGCGCCGTGTCCTCCGACACATACGCGGCGCGGCGGCCGTGCCATTTTGCGCGCACCGGAAGAACGGAGGACGGCATGAAGTACGAACGGGACATCGACGGTGGCTGGCATGCGATGGAGCGGCAGCACAGGCCGAATTCCTGCGGGCCCGCCTCGGTCAAGATCGTCCAGAAGCTGGTCAACGACGCCGATCTCGGCGAGCAGTACGTGCGGATGCAGATTGCCGCTTTCGAGGGCAATGCCGACGGCAATATCGGGCAGGGCGGGCTGCTGGTCGAGGGCGTCCGCAATTTCGCGGCGGCGGGCACATGGAACGTCCGGGCGGGGCTGGACGCGCTGCGTCCGGCGGTGAGCTACGCGACCTACAGCTCGGGCGACCTGGCGGGCGGCACGGTCCAGGCCATCGCCGCGGGCAATGCCTCGTCCTCGCCGATCCTGGTGCAGACCTCGCGGCGCAAGCCCGCGATCACCGAGGTGCGCTGGGTCGGCGGCGGCGCGCATTGGGTCGTGGTGGCCGGGCCGCTGTCGCATGGCCGCCTGCTGGTGCTCGACCCCTGGTACGGGGTCCAGTACGTGACGGTCACCGGCGGGATCCTCCAGCCCTACGCGCCGCGCAATCCGGTCACCCGGGTCGTCGAGGCAACCGCGAACTGGGCGCCGAACGTGGTCATCGTCACCTGACGCGCGGCGCGGAGGCGGAGTATCCGCCCCGCGCCGGCCGTCCGGCTCAGGCCGCGTCGAGTGCGGCGATGATCGCGCCGAAATCCTTGGCCTTCAGCGAGGCGCCGCCGACCAGCGCGCCGTCCACGTTCGAGACCGCGAAGATCTCCGCGGCATTGCCGGGCTTCACCGAGCCGCCATAGAGCAGCGGGATCCCGTCCGCGGCATCGCCGAAGCGTTCGGCCAGCGTGGCGCGCATCGCATCATGCACCTCGGCAATCTGCTCCAGCGTCGGGGTGCGGCCGGTGCCGATCGCCCAGACCGGTTCGTAGGCGATCACCAGCCCTGCCGTCTCCGGCAGCGAACCGGCCAGCTGCGTGGCCACCACGGCCAGCGTCTCGCCCGCATCGCGCTCGGCCTCGGTCTCGCCGACGCAGATCACCGGCAGCAGCCCCGCCTCGAGCGCGGCCTCTGCCTTGGCCTTCACCACCGCATCGGACTCGCCGTGATCGGCGCGGCGCTCGGAATGGCCGAGGATCACGTGGCTTGCGCCGGCATCGGCCAGCATCGCCGCGCTGATGTCGCCGGTATGGGCGCCCGAAGCCGCCGCGTGGCAGTCCTGCCCGCCGACATCGATGAAGCTGCCCTTGCAGGTCTCGGCCATCGCGGCCACCAGCGTTGCCGCCGGGCAGAGCAGCACGCCGCATCCCGGCGCTCCGGCTTCCAGCAGCGTCCGCACCTCCGCGAGGTCGGCGCTCAGCCCGTTCATTTTCCAGTTTCCCGCCGCGAGCTTGCGTGCCATCGCCGTTTCCCTTTTCGCAGTTCAGTCGGACCGGCGCCCGGCCCGTCAGGAGGC
This sequence comes from Mangrovicoccus sp. HB161399, assembly GCF_013184745.1. Classification (GTDB taxonomy): domain Bacteria; phylum Pseudomonadota; class Alphaproteobacteria; order Rhodobacterales; family Rhodobacteraceae; genus Mangrovicoccus. The sequence goes on along the minus strand of NZ_JAATVU010000001.1, from coordinate 23,309 downwards.
TTAGCACAAGTCTCGGGGGCGGCAACCGGGGTAACATGACGCCGGGGGCAGCGGCGATTCCGCAGATGCCCCCTTCCGCGCTTCGCTGTTCTGCAGCATAGTTCGCCATGGGCGGGATTCCGCTCATGGGCTGCAGCTTCGGGGGGAGGCGCCTGAGATGAAGCGCGAAAGGCTGGCAAACCTGCTGATCGACACGGCGGACCGCATGGCGGCGGCGGCCGACGACGAGGCGCGGTGGCGCGAGACGGTGGAAATCTGCACCGCGCTGGGGGCCACGTCCGTCAATTCCTGCGGCTTCCTGCAGCGCTCTGGGCAGCTGGCCTGGACCCGCAACACCCTGCCGGACGACTGGCTGGAAGAATACCGCGAGGCGCGGCTCGTGGGGGTCGATGCGACCGTGACGCTGGCGGGGGCGGGCAGGCTGCCGCCGGTTTTCGATCTGCGCGCGACGCCGGGATTCGGCTGGGACGCGAAGCGCCGGGTGCAGCTGGCCGCCCTGCGCGAGCGTGCCGGGCTGCGCTACTGCCTGACGGCGAGCTTCGCCTCGGGCGGGCTGCGCCGGGTGCTGGCGATCACCTGCCGGGAGGAGCCGCAGGCGCTGTTCGGCAGGGGCACCGCCCAGGCCTTCGCGTCGATCGGAGCGATGCTGTCGCTGCAGCTGGCCGCGCCCAGGGAAAGCCGGGACGACAATTCATCGGCCTTCGGCGTGGGCTTCGGAACGCTGTCGGAGGCCGAGCGGCGCATCCTGGACGCGATGGCGTCCGGGCAGGGCCTGCTGGCGATTGCCGCCGATGCCGGGGTGGCGCCGCAGGTGCTCAGGGGGATGCTGCGGACGATCTGCGCCAAGCTGCAGGTCGGCACGCACCATGACGCCCTCGCGATGGCGAGGGCGCGGGGCCTTGTCGCGATGTGAACGGGCTCAGCTCTGCTGCGGATCGGCGAACTTGATCGACTCGCCGCAGCCGCAGGCATCGACCACGTTGGGGTTGCGGAACTTGAACCCGGCCTCGAGCAGCGAGACCTCGTAGTCGATTTCGGTGCCGAAGAGGAACATCTGGGCCATCGGCGCGATCATCACGCGGGCGCCGTCCTGCTCCACCACTTCGTCCATCGGGTCCACCTGGGACACGTATTCCATGGTGTATTCCATGCCCGCGCAGCCGCCCTTCTTGACGCCGATGCGCAGGCCCTGACGGTCGTCCTTGGCCATCAGGCTGTTGATCTGCTTGGCAGCGGCCGGGGTGAGGGTCACGGCCTGCTTGCCGGGGATTCCGAACATGGTGCTCTCCTGACTAACTTACTCAAGATAAGGGAGACGCGCCGCCAACTCAAGGGAGCAGCAGCCCGGGAATTCCGCCGGGAAGCAGCCCCAGCACCAGGATTCGCAGCGCGATCCCGGTCAGCACCGCCCAGCCGACCGAGGCCATGGTGCCGATGATCACGTATTCGGCGACCTTGCGGCTCTTCTGCGCGTCCGAGAAGCGCAGGATCGACTTGGCCGCGACCAGCACGGCGATGCCAGCGACGTTGCCGGTCAGCACCGAGGCATAGGCCAGGCCGCGCTCCATCTGGCCGATGACCGCGCCCGCGCCCTTGATGCCGCCGCCGTTGACCTGCGCCCGCAGCGCCCAGTCGCGCGCCAGCAGCGGCGCGATCAGCAGCTGCACCGCGATCCCGCCCGCCCGGGTGGCGAAGAGCAGGCCCGCGGCCAGCGCCATCACCGCCGGCGCGGCAGGCGGCAGCAGCCCCGCCCAGAGCCCGTCTGCCCAGCCCGCGGCGAAAACGGCGGGCAGGGCGAAGACCGCGGCGACATGCAGGGCCTGGTCGGCGAGATAGCTCCACAGCTGGCCGGTTCCGAGCCGGGTCTTCACCGCATCGGTCGCCATGTGCAGCAGCGTCACTGCGGCCACCAGCGGCAGCGTCGCCGGAGCCAGTCCCAGCGCCAGCCAGCTGGCCGCGAAGACAATGGCACCGTGCAGCGCCAGCACCTTGAAGCGGTGCTTGTTCTCGACGATCCAATCGGTCTGGAAGGCGTAATCCGCCAGCACGTGCGCCAGGAGCAGCGCCGCGGATGTTTCAAGCATGATGTCTCGCAGCGCGCAAAACAAGCCTCTAAACTTGTATTTCTAAAAACAAGCCCTGTGACTTGTAATTCGGAGAACAGGGCCGGGCGTCAGCCTGCGCGCGCTTCCGCCCAGGCCATGGCCTGTTCTAGCGCCCAGAAGCCGGCCAGGTCCAGCCGGTCCTGGACCGCCTGCTGCGTAAGTCCCAGGGCTGCGCCGATTTCCGCCTGCGTGGGCGCGTCCGGCGGCAGGGCCAGCGCGACGGCCTCGGCCTGGGCCCGGCTCCAGCGCGCGGCCAGCGCGTCGCAGAGCGCGGCGGCGGCGGCCAGTCCGTCGGGGGCGGCCTGGGCGGCGACGGCCAGGCGGCGGCGGCGGGGCAGGGAGTCGAGCAGGTGCCCGGCATTTCGGAAGGCGGCGCCGTCGGCATCCGACAGATCCCGGCTGCCGGGGCGGTCGATGCCGCCGAAGCCGATGGCGATGCGGGTCTCGGGCAGCTGTTCCGCCGCGCGGAACCGGGCCCGCAGCAACAGCCCCGCGCGCAAGGCGCCGCTGCCGGGCAGGATGGCCGCCTGCCAGCCGTCGCCGCGGAAGCGGGTCAGCCGGGGATCGCTGCCGTTCCAGCGGCCGATTTCGGCGAAGGCCGCGCCGAGCGCCGCGAAGGCCGCCTCAACCGCCTCCGGACCGGCCCGGACGGAGCCGACCAGATCGCCGGAAATCACCGCGCCGCCGGTCATGGCGATGTCACATGAAGCCCAGTTCCAGCCGCGCCTCGTCGGACATCATCTCCATCCCCCAGGGCGGGTTCCAGGTCAGGTCGACATTGACGCTCTTCACGCCGGGCAGGGGCTCCACCGCATCGGCGACCCAGCCGGGCATGTCCCCCGCCACCGGGCAGCCCGGCGCGGTCAGGGTCATGATGATGTTGACCTCGTTCTCGTCGTTGATCTCGACCGTGTAGACGAGGCCGAGATCGTAGATGTTCACCGGGATCTCGGGGTCGTAGACGCTGCGGCAGGCTTCGACCACCGCTTCGTGCAGCGGGTGGTCGGTGGAAGACGGCTTGATCAGCGGCGCGCCTTCGAGCTGCGGATCGGAGGTGTCGGTCACGGACATGCATATTCCTCGTGTTTCAGTCGGGAATATAAGCGCCGCGGCGCGCGAGGTCCAGAACCCAGCGCCTGCGGAAGGCCGGGGTTGCGGGATTGTCATCGCAATGCTTGCCGCTGGGGCAGGCCGGTGGCAGAATGGAGGCAATTTTAACAGTCATTTCCGGGAGAGGACCCATGCCGCTCGCGCTGCTCGGGAAAAACGTGCCGAAACATACCGCCCAGTCCTTCGTCACGCAGGTGATCGAGCCGGTGCTGTGCCGGCTGACCGAGATTCCCTTTTCCGCGGCGGCGGCGCAGCTCCTGCTGGGCACCGCCCTGCACGAGAGCGGCGGGCTCAAGTTCCGCCGCCAGCTGGGCAGCGGTCCGGCGCGCGGGCTGTTCCAGATGGAGCCGGCCACCCATAACGACCTGTGGAAGAATTTCCTCGCCTTCAAGAAGCCGCTGGCGGCGGAGGTCGAGGCGCTGCTGAGCGCGCCGGGGGCGGACAAGGTCGCCGAGCTGGAAACGAACGACAACTATGCCGCCGCGATGGCGCGGGTGCATTACTGGCGCGCGCCCGCCGCGCTGCCCAAGGCGGGCAACACGACCGGCCAGGCGACCTACTGGAAAAGGTACTACAACACGCCGCTGGGCAAGGGCACGCCGAAGAAATACCTCGACGACTATGCCCTGCATGGCGGCGGCGCGGTGACGTTCCGGTCCTCATGTCCCTGAGGCTCCTGCGGTCGGCGGCGCTCCTGCTGGTCGTCGCGCTCGCGGGGGCGGCGGAGGCCCAGGTCCGGACGAACCGGACGGCCGGGAAGGACTACCACCATCTTGCGGTCGATCTGACGGCGGACATGCTGCGCCCGGTGCCCGAGGGGCGCGACGGCGAGCTGGCCTACCGGCTGTCGGACGGCGGCATGTTCGAGATCTACCTGGCGCCGGATGCGCTGCCGGGGGTGGCGGCGCCGGGCTGCACGCGGATCGTGCTGCGGATGCCCTGGACCGATCCGCTCTATCCGGGCGCGCAGGAATACGTGGCGGAGAAGGCGGCGCTTCTGGACGGGATCCTGGCCCTGCGGGACGGCGCGCGCGGCCCGGTGCCGGCAGTTCTGGAGCTCGATCCCTATGCCGTCCATGGCGCGGAGGGCTGGAAGCTGACCGACTGCCTGGCCTTCTTCCGAACCGCCCGCGGCCGCTACGTGCCGCAGGACGGGCCGCTGGACGCGCCCTAGGCCGCGTCCCGGCTGGCGGGACTAGCTGCGGCTGTCGCGCGGGACGGTCGCGCTGCGGCGCACCGGGGCGGGGCGGACGCGCTTCTCGATGTCCTGGTAGAGCGTCTCGACGATGTTCTTGCCGGTCGCCTTCTCGATCCCCTCGAAGCCCGGCGAGGAATTGACCTCCAGCACTTTCGGCCCGGTATTCGACCGCAGGATGTCGACGCCCGCCATGTTCAGCCGGAACGCCTTGGCGGCGCGGATGGCGATGTCGCGCTCTTCCTTGGTGATCCGCACCGGCTTCGCGGTGCCGCCCTGATGCAGGTTCGAGCGGAATTCGCCCTCGCTGGCCGCGGAGCGCTTCATCGAGGCGACGACCTTGCCGTTGATCACCAGGCAGCGCACGTCCTCGCCCGCGGCCTCCTTGACGAATTGCTGCACCAGGAAGTTGGCCTTGAGCCCGCGGAAGGCGGAGATCACCGACTCGGCGGCCTTCTTGGTCTCGGCCAGCACGACGCCCTTGCCCTGGGTCGACTCCAGCAGCTTGACGATCAGGGGCGCGCTGCCGACCAGCTCGATCAGGTGCAGCGTGTCCTTGGGCGAGGAGGCGAAGGCGGTGACCGGCATGTTGATCCGGTGCCGCGCCAGGACCTGGTGGGCATGCAGCTTGTCGCGGCTGGCGGTGATGCCGTCGGCAGGGTTCACGCAATAGGTGCCCACGGTCTCGAACTGGCGGATGACCGCAGTGCCGTAGGGGGTGATCGAGGCGCCGATGCGCGGGATCACCGCGTCGTAGCGCGGCAGGCGCTGGCCGTCGTAATGCACCTCGGGCGCATCCGCGTTGATCGCCATGTAGCACAGCGAGGTGTCGATCACCTCGACGACATGGCCGCGGTTTTCGCCCTCGGCGACGATCCGGCTGGTGGTGTAGTTCTTCGGCTCGCGGCTGAGCACGGCGACGCGCAGGGAGCGCCGCGGCGCCTGGGTGCGGACATCTGCCGTGTGGTAGACGTCGTAGCTCAGCTCCGGCTGGCAGCAGCGTTCCGAGGCGGCGACCAGCATGTCGTCCATCAGCGCCTGGCGGCCGAGCAGCATCCGGTAGGCCATCGAGCCGCGGTTGGTCAGCGTCACTTCGATCGGCCAGGATCGGTTGCCCATGTGGACCTCGGTGCGGATGACATAGCGCAGTTCCATGTCGCCGTTGGACGAGGTGACCTCGCGGCGGTCGACGATGGTGGCCGAGCAGGGAATCGACAGCTCGTCGCGCCCCGGGATCGGATGCACGCCGAACCGGACCTTGGGCTTGTTGATCGGCCCGAAGGGTTCGATGTCGAAGGCATGCAGCGCCGAGGTCCGCGCGCCGGTATCGACCTTCGCCTTCAGCGCCGGCAGCCCGAGCGCCGGCAGCGAAAGCCATTCTTCCCAGCCGAGCCGGAAATCCGTCTGGTCGTTGCTGATGTCGGTCATGCGATGCCCCCGCCTGCCTTGGTCTGGCGCCGCCCTAGCCTCTGCCGGGGCGCGCGGTCAATGCGCTTGCCGCGGGAAATCCCCGCGCCGCGGACTTGGCACTGCGGCGGAAATGTGCAGAAGGGGGAGCCGAGCAAAGGACCGACCGCCCGTGACCCAGAGATTCAGCTTCGCCCTCCACGCCACCGACGGCAAGGCCCGCACCGGGCTGATCAGCACGCCGCGCGGCGATATCCGGACGCCTGCCTTCATGCCGGTGGGCACGGCGGCGACGGTGAAGGCGATGATGCCCGAAAGCGTGCGCGCCACCGGGGCGGACATCCTGCTGGGCAACACCTACCACCTGATGCTGCGTCCGACGGCGGAGCGCATCGACCGGCTGGGCGGGCTGCACAAGTTCATGAACTGGGACCGGCCGATCCTCACCGACTCGGGCGGCTTCCAGGTGATGAGCCTTGCCGACCTGCGCAAGCTGACTGAGGAGGGCGTGACCTTCCGCTCCCATGTCGACGGCTCGCGCCACATGCTGTCGCCCGAACGCTCGATGGAGATCCAGAAGCTGCTGGGCTCGGACATCGTGATGTGCTTCGACGAATGCCCGGCGCTGCCCGCTCCGCGCGAGCGGATCGAGGAGTCGATGCGGCTGTCGATGCGGTGGGCGGCCCGCTCGCGCGAGGCTTTCGGCGACCGGCCGGGCCATGCGCTCTTCGGCATCCAGCAGGGCGGCGACATCGAGGATCTGCGCGGCGAGAGCGCGGAGAAGCTGCGCGCCATCGGCTTCGACGGCTATGCGGTCGGCGGGCTCGCCGTGGGCGAGGGGCAGGAGATCATGTTCCAGGTGCTCGACTATGCGCCCGGCATGCTGCCCGAGGACAAGCCGCGCTACCTGATGGGGGTGGGAAAGCCGGATGACATCCTCGGCGCGGTCAAGCGCGGCATCGACATGTTCGACTGCGTGCTGCCCTCGCGCTCGGGGCGCACCGGCCAGGCCTTCACCCGCCGCGGCGTCGTGAACATCAAGAATGCCCGCCATGCCGACGATCCGCGGCCGCTGGACGAGCATTGCAGCTGCCCCGCCTGCTCGCAGTACAGCCGCGCCTACCTGCACCATGTCTTCCGAGCGGGCGAGATCATTTCCTCGATGCTGCTGACCTGGCACAACCTGCATTACTACCAGGAATTGATGCAGGGCATCCGCGATTCCATTGCCGCGGGACGTTTCGGCGAATTCGAGGCGGATTTCCACGCTGCGCGTGCACTGGGCGACGTGGAACAACTTTAACGGGATGGTATCGGGCTACCTGACTCCCATAGGTTGACACATGTTAATTTTTTCATGCGAACTGCCGGTTTTCTTTTGACCTTGCGGGGGAGGGGCTTCTAAGCGCGGGGGTGTCCGCAGTTTGTTTCGATTTTCGATTTGGTGGTTTTGGCGCGGACGGCATTTATCAAAATCGAAAGGAAGAAAGTTGAGAACGAACACGTTCCTTTTCTCGGTCTTGCTTGCGGCAGCAACCACCCCCGCGCTGGCCCTGACCGTAACCTACAATGACACCACTGCGCTCCGGGATGTCGAACTGGATTCCGGCGCGCTCCTGCAGGACCCGCTGAGCATTCCGCTCTTCGATTCCTCGCTCGGCACGCTGATCTCGGTTTCCTACGAGCTGACCGGCACGGTCGACGGCTCGCTCGGGATAGTCAATCTCTCTCCGAACCCGATCGGGGGGTATGCGACGAGCACGGTGGCGTTCTCCTTCGCCTCGTCGCTGCTGGGATCCGACAGCTTCGATACCGTCGCGTCCACGGGGCTCATCCTGCTGGGCGTGGGCGGCTCGACGACCGTGCCCGTCTCCGGATCGAACAGCTACTCGCAGTCGATCACCGATCCGGTCGCCCTGGCCGGGTTCATCGGCAGCGGCAGCTTCGACATCGACTACCTGACGTCGACCTCGCTCGGCGGCGGTGCCTGGGGAGGCGATGTCTCGATCACCCAGCTGACCGATGCGCAGCTGGGCATCTCGGTGACCTATACCTTCGCGACCGTGCCGCTTCCGGCCAGTTCCGCCCTGCTGTTCGGCGGGGTCGGGCTGCTGGCCGCCGCGGGCCGCCGCCGCACGTCCCGCGGGTAGCTGGCGGCAGGGCCCGACGCAGGACCGGAGGGGATGCCCGCGCAGCCGGGCGGAAGGGCCGGGGAAGTCCCCGGCGCCCCCGCCAGGCTCCGCGATGTCCGCCTTGCGCGGCCTGCCTGCCGAGGGCATGCCCGGCCTGCCGCCATCTGCGCAGAGGCGTGGCGGCGGGTCCCGGCGGCAGCCCGCCGCAAGCGCGGGCTGCCGCTCCGGCCGATAGCGGCTGACTTTGCCGCCCGGGTGATGTAGGGTCCGAGACCCGGGCTCCGTGACGGCCCGGCAACCAGAGGCAAGGGAGGTGCCAGATGGACATGACGACGATTTCCCAGCATGCGCATGCGCTCTACCGCGCGCATGGCGACCGCGCCGAGGCCGAGGCCCAGCACCAGTTCCGCGAGGCCGAGGCCCGCGGCGACAGTGCCGAGGCCGAGGACTGGAAGGCGATCCGCAAGACCATCCGCATGCTGCGCGGACCCAACGAAAGCTGAGCCGGCGCCGGACGGACCAGGACGGCGAAACGGGGCCGGGCGGCACGCAGCCGCCCGCCAGCCTCAGGCAAAGCGCCTGCCGCGGTGCCAGATCCGCTTGATCCTGGGATGGCGCCAGATCGACTGGGCGCAGATGTTGGCGGCATCGATGTTCATGTGCGCCAGCAGGATCAGCTTGTTGCGGCTGCGGTGGATCAGGCGGCCGTGCTTGTACTCGCACAGCACCTCGCCGACGCCGGCAATCTCCTCGTTGCCGTAGACATAGCCGTTGGTCGTGTCGATCACTTCGCGGCCGACATTGTCGGGCTCGTCATGTTGCTGGGTGATATGCCCGAAATGGCGGTCCGTCAGGAAATAGACGGTCGGGAGCTCGTTGAGCGACCCGGTGAAGCCGATGATGTTTTCCTTGATGTAGAAGTTGTCGTGGAACGCCATGGGAACCTCCTGTGGGTGCGTCTTGCATGAAGTCGCGCCGCTGCCGGGAACGGTTCAAAAAGAGGCGGACTTTTTTCCGCGTGCCGGGAAATCTGCAGCTGCCGGCGGGCAGGGCGGTCCCGCGCTGCCCTTGCGGCAGCATGTCGTTGCGATTCTCCGGAAGGCCGTGACACCCTCGCGACCAGTTTTGTGGTTCATGGAGTGCCGCATGAAGTTCCTTTTCCCCGCCTTGCTGCTTTCCGCCCTGTCTTGCCTGCCGGCAGCCGCCGTCACGCTGGCCGGCGCGCCCGTCGAGATTTCCTACATCGCCTCCGACCGTCCGCTGCTGGCGCAGACCTATGTGACGGCGCCGGGAATCGCGCCGCTGGGCTCGGATTTCGTCGTGGAGCTGGGCAGCAGCTGGATCGAGCTCAGCGCGCCGACCGGCGGGCATTTCCTCGACCTGCCGTTCAACGGGTTCCGGATCTCGGACGTGTTCGGCGGGATTGCCCCGATCACCTTCGCGGCGCTTGGCGCCGCGGTGCAGTCCGGCACGCCGGTGCTGAGCTTCGACGCGGACAACGTGTTCCTCAACATGGCGGCAACGGATATCGGGGCGGGCGTCTTCGCGCGGATCGACCTGGAACCGGTGGCGGCCAGTCCCGGCGGCGCCGCGGAGTCGCAGGTGCCGCTGCCTGCCTCGCTGCCGCTGCTTCTGGCGGCCCTGGGCGGGGCGGGGGTGCTGGTGCGCGGCCGGGGCTGAGCCCCGAAAGCAGAAAGGCCCCCGCGATGCGGGGGCCTTCCGGAACTTGCCCGGAGAGGGCGCCGAGGATCACTCCTCTGCGGCTGCCTCTTCCTCTTCGTCGGCAGAGCTGCCGCCGATCCCGGCAGGCGCCTGGATGTTCGCGATCACGAAGTCGCGCTCGATCTTCGGCTTGACGCCTTCCGGCAGCTGCGCGTCCGAGATGTGGATCGTGTCGCCGATCTTGCGGCCTGCAAGGTCGATCACGATCTTCTCGGGGATGTCGCCGGCGGTCACGACCAGCTCGACTTCGGGACGGACCTCGGTCAGGACGCCGCCGCGCTTCAGGCCGGGGCATTCCTCGTGGTTGATGTATTCCACGTGGATGAACAGGTTGATCTTCGACGCGCGGCGCAGGCGCATGAAGTCGACATGCGTCGGCAGGTCCTTGACCACGTCGCGCTGCACGGAACGGCAGATCACGCGGAAGTCTTCCTGGCCCTCGATCTTCATGTTGAAGAGCGTCGAGAGGAAGCGGCCCTGCTTCAGGCGCTTCAGGAGGACGTTGAAGGGGATCTGGATCGCCTGCGGCTCTGCTTCGCCGCCATAGACAACGCCAGGAACCATGCCGTTGCGGCGTGCCTCGCGAGCGGCCCCCTTGCCCGTCCCCGCGCGAACCTGGACTTCGAGATCAGGAATCTCACCAGCCATGTTATTTCTCCTAGAATGAGTGGGCCGCCTCCAAGGGTGTCGGCCCGGATGAAGCGCGCGCATAGCCGGCGGACGGGATTTGCGCAAGGAAAAAGCGCCGTTCTGCCGCAGGCCGGGTCAGGCCCGCGCGGCCAGCGGGCGTCCGGGCGGCTGCGTCGGGCGGCTTCCCGCCCAGACGCAGGCCAGGACGATGGCGGCGCCCGCCAGCTGCAGCGGGCTCAGCGCCTGTCCGAGCACGGCCCAGCCCAGCAGGACGGCGGTCAGCGGGCTGAGGAAGCCGAAGCCGGTGACATTGGCCGGACCCAGCCGCCCGATGCCGCGGAACCAGAAGATGTAGCTCAGCGCCGCGCCGAACAGGCCGAGCCAGAGGAAGCCTGCCAGGTTGGCGGGGGTCAGCGGCGGCAGGGCGGGCTCCAGCAGCAGCGCAGCGGGCAGCAGCAGCAGCCCCCCGGCTGTCAGCTGCCACGCAGTGAAGGTCAGCGCCGGAACCGGCGGCTGCCACTTGCGGGTCAGCACCGTGCCGAGCGCCATGGACACCGCCCCGGCCAGCGCCGCGGCGATGCCGGGCAGGTCGAGCGCGGCATCGGGGCCGAGCACCAGCAGCGCGACGCCGAGGATGCCCGCGGCGGCCGCGCCGATGCTGCGCGCCGAGAGCGGCGTTCCCAGCGCCATGTGCGCGAAGCCCAGCACGAAGAGCGGCTGCACCGCGCCCAGCGTCGCGGCCACCCCGCCGGGCAGGCGGTAGGCGGCGACGAACAGCGCGGCCCAGAAGATGGCGAAGTTCAGCGCCCCCAGCGCCAGCAGCCGCCAGAGCCAGTCCCGCGGCGGCAGCCTGCGGGTCAGGGCGAGAAGCAGCAGCCCCGCGGGCAGGGCGCGCAGCACCGCATCGGTCAGCGGATAGCCCGGCGGCAGGAGCTCGGAGGTGACGATGTAGGTGCTGCCCCAGACCGCCGGGGCGGAAGCGGCAAGAAGCATGTCGAGGCTGCGCGGCATGGGCGGGTCTCCGGCTTTGTCTCGACGTCGAGATAAATTCCGGAAACCTTGACGTCAAGATAAAATCCGGCTAGCCCGCGGCCATGGATCAGGTGGACCGGATACTGGAGCAATGGCGCCGCGAGCGCCCGGATCTCGATGTCGGGCCGATGGGGCTGCTCGGGCGCATGAAGCGCCTGCACGACCATCTGGCCGAGGAGACCGCGCGGGTCTTCAAGGCACACGGGCTGACCGCGGCCGGGTTCGACGTGCTGGCGACGCTGCGCCGGGCGGGGCCGCCCTTCGCGCTGACGCCCTCGGCGCTGGTGGACTGGACGATGGTGACCTCCGGAACGATGACCAACCGGCTCGACAAGCTGGAACGGGCCGGACTGGTCGAGCGGCGCCCCAATCCCGCCGACGGGCGCGGGGCGCTCGTCGCGCTGACCCCGGCGGGGCGGGCGCTGATCGACCGGGCGGTGACCGAGCATGTCGCCAACCAGCACCGGATCCTTTCGGACCTGACGCCGGAGCTGCGCGCGCGGCTCGATGCCGATCTCAGGGCCTGGCTCGGCGCCTGCGCGCCGGAGTGAGTGCCGCCGCGCCGACGGCGCGGGCGCGGCTCACCGATACTAAATACTGAATTGATCGAGGCCGGACCCGGCCGCAGACTCCCCCCGATGGCTGGCCATAACGATACTCAACAGCCGCATTGGGAGGAAAAAATGGGATTCTTGTCTAAGCTCTTCGGGGGCGACGACCCTGCGCCCGCAGCAGCGCCGGCGAAACCGGCCGTGCCGACCAGCGGGGTGAAGATCCACCCGGCCGTCGACAACGGGGTGAAGCCCGCGCAGCCCGGATTCGCCGGGGGCACGCTGAGCTGCAAATGCGGCTCCGACAAGGTCGAGGTCACGCTGACCGGCCAGACCGCGCACAACCATGTCTGCGGCTGCACCAAGTGCTGGAAGCCCACCGGCGCGATCTTCAGCCAGGTCGCGGTCGTGCCGCGCGACCAGCTGAGCGTCACCGCCCATGCCGAGAAGCTGTCGATCGTCGATCCCTCCGCCGCCATCCAGCGCTATGCCTGCACCGGCTGCGGCGTGCACATGTACGGCCGGATCGAGAACCAGGAGCATCCCTTCTACGGGCTCGATTTCGTCCATACCGAGCTGAGCCCGCAATCCGGCTGGTCCCCGGCCGAATTCGCCGCCTTCGTCTCGTCGATCATCGAGTCGGGCGTCGATCCGTCGAAGATGGACGGCATCCGCGCGCGGCTGAAGGAGCTGGGCCTGGAGCCCTATGACTGCCTGTCGCCGCCGCTGATGGACGCGATCGCCACGCATCTGGCGAAGAAGAGCGGGGCCCTGCCGTCCTGACGTTTGGTAAGGCGACAGGTTGTTGCGTCATGCCACTCTTTGTTGTTTGTTTCGACTCAGGGAGGAACTACCGATGAAGCATGACCGATTGATTTCGGAGGGCAGGTCGATTCGATCTGTCCTCGTTATCGACGACCATCCGCTCTATGCCTACGCGCTCACCACGGCGCTGACGCAGGTCTTCCATGACTGCCGGGTGGAGACCGCCACGACGCTGAAGGACGGGCTGAAATCCGTCGGAAGCGGTGCCGGTCCCGACCTGGTGATGCTGGATCTGCGCCTGCCGGACGCCTCCGGGCTGTCCGGCCTGATCAGGCTGAGGGAGCGGCTGCCCGACACGCCCGTCCTGATCATCTCGGCCCAGACCTCCGCCGATGTCGTCCAGTCGCTGATGGATCTCGGCGCAGCGGGCTTCGTGCCGAAGGACCTGCCGCTGCCCGAGATCGAGGCCGCCCTCGGCGAGGTGCAGCGCGGCAACCGCTACCTGCCGGTGGAGTACCAGAACGCCTTCCGCCGCCGGGCCGCCCCGCCGTCCGACCTGGAAAACATCAGCCGCAAGATCGCCGAACTCTCGCCGCAGCAGATGCGCATCATGAAGCTGATCTGCGCGGGCAAGGCCAACAAGCAGATCGCCTACGAGCTGTCGCTGGCCGAGGCCACCGTCAAGGCGCATGTCACCGCGCTCCTGCGCCGTCTCGGCGTGCAGAACCGCACCCAGGCCGCCGTCATGATGGAAAGCGTCAGCCTGGAGGACGAGGCAGGGGAGACGCTCAGGGCCCGTGGATAGCAATGGGTAACCTGATCGCCGATCCCGTGGCGCGGCCCTCCGGGGCCGCGGCGAACCCGATTGCGGTCGCCGTGTCGCGCGAACCCGATGCCGGGCGCGCCGTGGTCGACCTGGCGCAGCAGCTCGCCGGCACCGACATCTGCTTCCTGCTGGTCTTCGCCCCGGCCGCGCTCGACCGCGAGGATCTGGCCGCGGGGCTGAACCGCGCCTTTGCCGGGCTGCCGGTCTTCGGCTGTTCCTCGGCGGGACAGATCACGCCGGAGGGCTACGAGACCGGCGCGCTGCTGGCGATCGCCTTCACCAAGGCGCATTTCCGCTGCGCCTCGCTGCTGATCTCGCCGCTGAAGCCGCTGGCAATCAGCCGGATCTCGCGCGACCTGCGCCGCCTGGCCTCGCGCTTCCCGCGCACGGCGAACTGGAACCGGCTGGCGCTGACCTTCGCCGACGGGCTGTCGAAGCAGGAGGACATGCTGGTCGCCACCATGGTCACGACGCTGGAGGATCTGCCCTGCTTCGGCGGATCGGCGGCGGACGACCACGAATTCGCGGAGACCTTCGTGCTGCATGGCGGGCGCTTCCTGACCGATGCCGCGGTGGTGCTGCTGATCGAGACCGACATGGACTTCGCGGGGCTCGGCTTCGACCATTTCCTGCCCTCGGACCAGCACATGGTCGTCACCCGCGCCATTCCCGAGGAGCGCATCGTCCAGGAGCTGAACGGCGCCCCCGCGGCCGAGGAATATGCCCGCCAGCTGGGACTGTCGGTCGGCGAGCTGACCCCCAAGGTCTTCGCCGAGAACCCGGTGCTGGTCAGGAACAACGCCATGTACCACGTGCGCGGCATCCAGCAGGCGCTGCCCGACGGGTCGCTGTCCTTCCTGTCGGCGATCGAGGACGGCATCCTGCTGACCCTGGGCGAGGGCCAGGACCTGATCGCCAAGCTGCGCGCCGGGCTCGACGTCACCGACGCCAAGGGCAGGCGGCCCGATTTCATCCTCGGCTTCGACTGCTACCTGCGCAAGCTGGAGCTCGGCCAGAAATCCCTCACCGGCGCGGCCTCGCGGCTGCTGCAGGAACATCGTGTCATCGGCTTCAACACCTATGGCGAACAGCATTGCGGCGTGCATGTGAACCAGACATTCGTCGGCGTCGCCTTTTTCGGACCGTCATGGACCACCCTTCTCTGATCAATCCCGCCGACCCGCCGGAAGTGCAGGTGGAGAAGCAGGCGCGCATCATCGACGCGCTCCTGCGCCGCAACCAGCGCCAGCATACGGTCGGGCAGTCGGCCTATGCCGCCTTCCAGTCGGCCGTCACGCTGCAGGAACAGGTCTGGGCCAAGACCCGCGACCTGGAGCGCGCCTCCACCGAGCTGGAGCAGCTGCGCTTCGACCGCGAGAAGAGCCGCAAGACCCTGACCGAGGCGCTCTCGGTGATGGAGGGCGGCTTCGCGCTGTTCACCGACGGGCGGCTCGACATCTGCAACGACCTCTTCGAGACGCTGCTGCCGGATGTCTCGCACCGCATCCGCGCCGGGCTGACCGTGCCGGAGTATTTCGACGCGCTGCGTGCCTCGGGCCACGTGCTGAACCAGGACGGCCGGACCCGCGAGGCGCTGGCGCGCGCCCGCGACATGCCCAAGGGCCAGACCGTCAACACCTTCGTCGTCGGGCTGATCGGCGACCGCTGGTTCCAGTTCGCGCTGCAGCGGACCTCCAGCGACAACCAGATCATCCTGCAGACCGACATTTCCGACATCGTGCGGCGGGCGCGGCGCGAGAAGGACCACCTGATCGACATGCACGCCCATTACATGCAGGCGGCCTTCGATCACATGTCGTCCGGCCTGGGCACCTTCTCCCGCGAGGGGGCGCTGCTGATCCACAACGACCGGTTCCGCGATCTGCTGGGCCTGCCGGTGCGGCTGGTGCAGTCCGGCACCTCCTTCGCCGACATCCTGGACTTCATCCGCACCAGCTATGACATCCATGTCGAGGACCTGCTGGATTTTTCCAACTGGCGGCAGGTGCTGCGCGACGAGGGCGGTCTGCGCAAGCGACTGCGCCATCCCTCGGGCCGCGTGCTGGGGCTGCATGTCCACCTGCTGCCCGACCGCGGCTTCCTGGCCGACATTGCCGACATCACGCTGGAAGTGCAGGCGACCGAGCTGCTGGAGCGCCGCGTCGAGGAGCGCACCGCCGAGCTGACAGCCGCGCACCAGGCGCTGCTGGAGCAGCACGAGCACCAGGCCAAGGTGAAGGAAGAGCTGAAGCGCGCCAAGGAGCTGGCCGAGGAGGCGGTGACCTCCAAGACCCGATTTCTCGCTGCCGCCAGCCATGACCTCCTGCAGCCGGCCAATGCCGCCAAGCTGCTTCTGTCGTCGCTGGCCGAGAAGGCCCGCGACAGCGAGCTGATCGGCATGGTGGAGCGGCTGCAGGGCTCCTTCGCCTCGATGGAGTCGCTGCTGCAGGCGATCCTCGACATTTCGCGGCTCGATTCCACCGGCGCCGATCTCAGCCCGTCGCCGGTCTGCCTCGGGCCGCTGATGAGCTCCGTGGTCGAGGACCAGGCGCCGCTGGCCGCGCAGAAGCGGGTCAAGCTCTCTGTGGTGCCCAGCTCCGCCTGGGTGATGAGCGACCAGCGCTACCTGCTGCGCTCGATCCAGAACCTGGTGGTCAACGCGATCCAGTACACTTCCGAGGGCCGGGTGCTGCTCGGCTGCCGCCAGCGCGGCGACGAGACGGTGCTGGAGGTCTGGGACACCGGCATGGGGATCAGCCCCGAGGACCAGCAGAAGATCTTCAAGGAATTCACCCGCGCCGCCGGGGCCAAGGCCGGGCCGGGGATGGGGCTGGGCCTGTCGATCGTCGACCGCACCTGCCGCCTGCTGGGGCACCGCCTGTCGGTGCGCTCCACGCCGGGCGTGGGATCGGTCTTCTCCATCGCGCTGCCGCGGGTCGATGCCCCGCGCGTCAGCCAGCCCGCGCCCGCCGCGGCGCCGGATCTGTCGGGCGAGGACCTGGACCTGCTGGTGCTGGTGATCGAGAACGATCCGGACCTTCTTTTCGCCACGGTGCAGGTGCTGGAAAGCTGGGGCGCCTCGGTTTTCGGCACCTGCTCGGCCGAGGAGGCGCTGGCGGTCACGGCCGATATCGGCATCCCGCCGGACCTGATCCTGGCGGATTACCATCTGGATGACGGCGCCACCGGCGTCGACGCGATCGCCGCGGTGCGCCGTGCCACGGGCGTTTCGATCCCGGCGATCATGGTGACGGCGGACCGTTCCACCGAACTTCTCTGGACCGCGCGCTCGATGGGCGCCGAGGTGCTGACCAAGCCCGTGGACCTGCAGAAGCTGCGCCGCCGCGTCGCCGCCGCGATGCGCGAGCGCAATGCCTTTTCCGCGATGACCGCCTCCTGAGCGGCACCGCAGCAGACTTGAGGGAGGAAACCATGAAGACAGGCCTGATGGCTGCGGCGCTGGCCGCCGCGCTGGCGCTCGCCGCGCCTTTCGCGGCACCGGCCGCCGAGACCGCGGCGCCCTATGCGCTGATGTTCCGAGGCGGCACGCTCGATGCGGTGCCGCACGGCAAGGTGCTGACCTATGCCCGCACCGTCGTCCTGCCCGCCGACGAAGGCTTCGCGTCGCGCAACAGCGGCGTGCTGCGGCTGGCCTTCGCCGGGGACGATGCCGACGAGGTGCAGCTGGGATTCGGCCCCGACCGGGACAGCACGCATGTCGTCGGCGCCTTCCCGGCGAGCGTCGGCAGCCCGCTGGCGATGTACCACATGGAAACCGTGACCCGCGACATGGCGCAGATCACCGGCGGCAGCCAGTTCTACATCCGCAACCGGATGAAGGACGCGCTGTCGCGTCCCGCGGGCGTCGAGGATGTCGAGGTCGATGGCCAGCCAGCCCGCGAGGTGGTGTTCCGTCCCTTCGAGGGCGACCCGAACTCCGCCCGCATGGCCGGCTTCGCGGCGCTCGAGATCCGCGCGGTGATGAGCGAGGCCGTCCCCGGCTGGTACAGCCGCCTCTCCGCCACGGTGCCGGACGGCCAGGGCGGGGTGCTCTACAGCTCGGAAATCACCTTCGAAGGCGAGGAGGGCGGGCAATGAGGCCGGTCCTCGCGGCGCTCCTGCTGGCCGGGAGCGCGGCCGGAGCGCAGGGGCTCGACGAGCGCTTCAACGACTACCCGACCTCGGCGCGCGCCGATTACGTCTTCGCCTGCATGGCGGTGAACGGGCAGGGGCGCGATGTGCTGGAGCGGTGTTCCTGCTCGGTCGACCAGATCGCGGCGGTGCTGCCCTACGACAAATACGTCGAGGCCGAGACCGTGCTGTCGATGCGCCAGGTCGGCGGCGAGCGGATGGCGATCTTCCGTTCCTCGCCCTCGGCCGACGCGCTGGTGGCCGATCTCCGCCGCGCCCAGGCCGAGGCGGAGATCCTCTGCTTCTGATCCTGCCGGGCAGCGCGCCGGGCGGTCCGGCGCGCGCGGCGGGGCCGGCGGGCTCCGGCCGTGCTAGGGTCGCCCTAGCTGGCGCTGTCCTTGGGCAGCTCCTGGCGGAAGGTGTTGCCCTCGGTATCGGTCGCGGTGACCGTCAGCGTGGGCGAGCCGTCATCGGCATAGGAGAAGCGGAAGGCCGGGTTCTCGCTGATCGAGATGCCGCCCTCCATGCGGAACAGCAGGTCGCCGCCCTGCCGCACCTCCAGCTCCGAGATGAAATGCGCGGGGATGAAGAGATGGGTGACCTGGTCGCGCTGCAGCCCGGAGTAGTTCGGATGGCGAATCATCACCTGCGCCTCGCGGCGCCCGCCGGGATCGCCGCCGAACGTCTTGAGCTTCATCTGCCCCATCGAGGCCAGCGCCAGTTCCGGGTCGCGCGAGGCCGGGGCCGCGCAGCCGCCCGAGGCCTTGACGAAGCGCCCGGTCATCGCCAGCCCCTGCGGCGTCTCGGCGATCACCCGCAGGTCGGAATACTGGTTCACCCGCACGCGCAACTCGAAGTCGAGCGGCGCCATGGCGGTGCCGAAGGTGAATTCCCCGGCCACCGGAGCCGGGTTTTCGTCAATGATCACGGTCGCTTTGGTGATCGTCCGCGACGGGTCGAGCTGGGTGATCCGGACTGGCACGGTGGCCGCGTCATGGGCGCGGTAGGGCGCGTCGACCTCGAACAGCCCGGCGCCGTCGGCAATCGGATCGTCCCCGGCGATGTCATAGCGCAGCGCGTCCCAGGTGGGGCCGTTGACCAGCGGATTGGGCAGCTCGTCGGCCAGCGCCAGCACGGCCGGGGCGGCCATGACGGCGGCGAGGATGGCGGTCCTCCAGAGCATGTGGTCTCCTCCCTTGCTCTCTCAGGTTGCAAGCCTGCCACGGAACGGGACAATCGGGGAAGGAATTCCGGGAGAATGGCCCGCAACTTTCCGTGCGGGCGGAGGAGGGACGGATGTTCGAAGTGCTGGTGACGCTCTGCGCGCTGGAAGGCGGCGACTGCCGCGACATGCTGGTGCCGGGGCACGAGGCCGCGACGATGGAGGCCTGCGAGGCGGGGCTCTCCGCCGCTGCCGCGCCGGCCCTGCCCGGGCTGGAGGCGAAGGGCGCGCCGTTCTGCGCCGCCTCCGGCCCCGGGCTGTCCGTCGAGGAGGTCGCGCCCGGGGTCTTCGTGCACACGGGCGCCATCGCCGAGCCCGACTCGGAGAATGGCGGCGACACCTCGAACCTGGCCTTCGTCATCGGCACCGACAGCGTCGCGGCCATCGACAGCGGCAGCAGCCGGGCGATGGGCGAGGACCTGTGGCGGGCGATCCGGGCGCGCACCGGCCTGCCGGTCAGCCACGTGATCCTGACCCACATGCATCCCGACCATGTCTTCGGCGCCTCCGTCCTGGCCGAGGCGGGGGCGGACGTCGCCGGCAGCCACAGGCTGGCCCGCGCAATGGCCGACCGGGCGGAAAGCTACCTGACGCGGTTCCGGCAGGAGATCGGCCCGGGCTTCCTCGGCTCGCAGATTCCGGCGGTGGACGCGGAGATATCGGATTCGGTGGAGATCGACCTGGGCGGCCGCCGCCTGTGGCTGGCCACCTGGCCGGAAGCGCACACGCCGACCGACCTGACGGCGGCCGACAGCCTTTCGGGGCTGCTCTTTGCGGGCGACCTGGTCTTCGACCGCCACGCACCGGTGATCGACGGCTCGCTCCGGGGCTGGCAGTCGGTGCTGGCGGCCCTGTCGAAGATGTCCTTTTCGGGGGTTGTGCCGGGTCACGGCGCCGCGCGGCTCGGCTGGCCGGACGGTGCGGAGCCGCTGCGCCGCTATCTCGACGTGCTGGCCGGGGACACGCGCGCTGCGCTCGACATCGGGCTGCGCCTGTCCTCGGCGACCGCGGCGGTGGCGGCCTCGGAGGCAGGGAACTGGGAGCTTTTCGAGCTCAACAACCCGCGCAACGCCACCGTCGCCTATGCCGAGCTGGAATGGGAGTGAGCGCCGCCTCCGGCCCGGGGGTCTCCGCCCGGCGGCCGGCCCGCGGGCCGGAGGCGGGCGCCTAGCTCCGGATCTCGGCCTCGAGCATCTGGGCGATGCCGTAGAGCCGCTTCTCCAGCAGCACCGGGGTCTCGCAGACATAGGTCAGCGAGCGCTGCCGGTCGGTGAAGATGCGCTCGTCCCAGTCGATCTGCACCTCCAGCTCGTCGACCCGGTCATAGTCGGGATCGTCCGCGGCCATCAGCGTGTCCATCTCGCTGCGCGCGCCGTCGATCCGCTTCGACAGCGCGATCTGCTTCTGCGCGTATTCCTCGATTCCCTTCATGATCCGCGTGCGCAGATGGGAGAGCTTGTCGAAGCTCTCGCCGAAGAGGTGGCTCATCATCGCCTCGCCGCCGCCATGCGCATCGGCGAAGCCGTCCAGGGCGGGCTGCACCTCTTCCAGCGGCATGCGCCGCAGGACCAGCCGCGCGACCACGTCGTCCGCGGCCGCCGCAGTCTCGGCATCGAGCTTCATTTCGGGGATCGGATGGGCCCACATCAATCCCGGGGAAAGCTGGCTGACCTTGCGCTGAACGCAGGGCCAGTCCGGGTCGGAGGCCGGCTGCGCAAGCGCCGCGCAGCCCGTCACCGCCACCGCCGCAAGTGTCGCAAAGCTCGGAAAATATTTCGCAATCATTCTTTTACCTCCCGCGGCCACAGGATACCAAGCCCTCAGGTCGTGTCCATCCGCAGCTTGTATGCCATGGCACATCCGAAGGTATGAATTGTTCCGGCCGGGGCGCGGCTCTACCGTCTCGGTCAATCAGTGAAGGCCGCGGCAAGCGGTCATGGAGGACAGAGACTTGCGCACCAAAGCAGCCGTGGCCATCGAGGCCGGCAAACCGCTCGAAGTGATGGAAGTTAACCTCGAAGGCCCGAAAGAGGGCGAGGTTCTGGTCGAAATCAAGGCCACCGGCATCTGCCATACCGACGAATTCACCCTGTCCGGCGCCGATCCCGAGGGCCTGTTCCCGGCGATTCTGGGCCATGAGGGCGCAGGCGTGGTGGTCGAGGTCGGCCCGGGCGTCAAGTCCCTGAAGCCGGGCGATCACGTGATCCCGCTCTACACCGCCGAATGCCGCGAGTGCGAGTACTGCCTCAACCCGAAAACCAACCTCTGCCAGAAGGTCCGCGCCACCCAGGGCCAGGGCCTGATGCCCGACGGCACCTCGCGCTTCTCGATGCTCGACGGCACGCCGATCCTGCACTACATGGGCTGCTCGACCTTCTCGAACTACACCGTGCTGCCCGAGATCAGCCTGGCAAAGGTCCGCGAGGACGCGCCCTTCGACAAGATCTGCTACATCGGCTGCGGCGTCACCACCGGCATCGGCGCCGTGCTCTACACCGCCAAGGCGGAAATCGGCTGCCGCGCCATCGTCTTCGGCCTGGGCGGCATCGGTCTGAACGTGATCCAGGGCCTGCGCCTTGCCGGCGCCGACCAGATCGTCGGCGTCGACCTGAACCCGGCCAAGGTCGAGATGGCCACGCGCTTCGGCATGACCGACTTCGTCAATCCGAAGGAAGTCGAGGGCGATCTCGTTCCCTACCTCGTCAACCTGACCAAGGGCGGCGCGGACTACACCTTCGACGCCACCGGTAACGTTCAGGTGATGCGCACCGCTCTGGAAGCCTGCCACAAGGGCTGGGGCGAGAGCATCATCATCGGCGTGGCGCCCGCGGGCGCGGAAATTTCCACCCGCCCGTTCCAGCTGGTCACCGGCCGGTCCTGGCGCGGCACGGCCTTCGGCGGCGCGCGCGGCCGGACGGACGTTCCGAAGATCGTCGACTGGTACATGGACGGCAAGATCGAGATCGACCCGATGATCACCCATGTGCTGCCGCTGGAAGACATCAACAAGGGCTTCGACCTGATGCATGCCGGCGAATCCATCCGCGCGGTGGTGCAGTACTGATGAGCTTCGAGATCCTCTCGGAAAACAAGAGCTTCGGCGGCGTGCAGGGCGTGTACAGGCACGCCGCCAGCTCGACCTCCTGCGACATGACCTTCGCCGTCTACCTGCCGCCGCAGGCTGCGCACGGCAAGGTGCCCTGCCTTTGGTATCTCTCGGGCCTGACCTGCACCCACGAGAACGCCATGACCAAGGGCGGCTTCCAGGAACATGCGGCGAAACACGGCATGGCCGTCGTCTTTCCCGACACCTCGCCGCGCGGCGAGGGCGTGGCAAATGACGACGCCTATGACCTGGGCCAGGGCGCGGGCTTCTACGTGAACGCCACGCGCGAGCCCTGGGCGCCGCATTTCCGGATGTGGGATTACGTCACCGACGAGCTATATTCCCTGGTATCGGAGAATTTTCCGGTCGATGGCCGCCACGGCATCACCGGGCATTCGATGGGGGGGCACGGCGCGCTGACGGTGGCGCTGAGGAACCCCGACAACTACGGCTCGCTTTCGGCCTTCGCGCCGATTGCCAACCCGACCCAGTCCGACTGGGGCCGCAAGCAGCTCTCGGCCTATCTGGGCGAGGACGAGGCGGGATGGGCGATGCATGACAGCTCGATCCTCCTGGAGGAGCGCGGCTGGAAGGGCGAGCTTCTGGTCGACCAGGGGGCCTCGGACCAGTTCCTCGACCTGCTCCGCCCCGAGGCGCTGGCTGCCGCGATGGGCCGCCGCCGCCAGCCCGGCATCCTCCGCTTGCAGCCGGGCTATGACCATAGCTACTACTTCATCTCGACGTTTGCCGAGGACCACGTGAAGTGGCACGCGGAGCGTCTCGGAGCGGTTTGAGCCAGAGAAGGACTACTTGACCATGACAGCCAAGATCATCGCCCTTTCCCTCGCAGCCCTGAGCCTGGCCCTGCCGGCCGTCGCGCAGGAAGGCGGCGACCCGGCAAAGGGCGAGAAGGTGTTCCGCAAGTGCATGGCCTGCCATGCCGTCGGTCCGGATGCCAAGAACAAGGTCGGACCGGAACTGAACGGCATTGTCGGCCGGGTCACCGCTTCGGCGCCGGACTTCAAGTATTCCGATGCCATGATCGCCAAGGGCGCGGACGGGCATGTCTGGACGCCCGAGGAGCTGGACGCCTACCTGGCCGATCCCAAGGCATTCGTCCCGGGCAACAAGATGGCCTTCGCCGGGCTCCGCAAGGAGCAGGAGCGGGCCGACGTGATCGCCTATCTCGCGACCTTCCCGTAAGGCGCGCCGGGCTCTCGACCATCCCGGCGGTCTCGACAGCCGCCGGGCCAGCAGCAAGGAGGACCGTTACGATTTCTTAATGCCCCCTGAGTCAGGAGAGGAGCCTGTTGGGGGGAGCCCTTTGTTCCGGGAGAATCGAAGGTGCCATGGTGGGCATCCGGGGCCGGCGCAG